>NZ_JBHMVA010000013.1:0-158695 GCF_042436675.1 Quyinboa ferrireducens
TTACTTACTGGTTTTCCTTTCTTTTTGAATTTATGTTATTATCTCAAATTTAAGCCTTTCCAGATCATTTAAGAATATATCCACAAATCTAAGGTATCCACAAATCTAAGGTGAAAAGGAGGTGTCCCGACGTTTCAGTCGGGACGGAGGATTTCGGGTAGAGATTTTATATTTTTTGCTTTATTTCTTCCCTTTAAACTCATTCCCACAGCTTTTACAATAGTAGTATGTGGTATTTGAAAACGGAAAGGTCGCCAGTGCTACACTCAGCAATCCCAGAAAGAATCCTTTAATGCCTTTTGTGTTGCCGAATCCGGATTCGATTTTGTTGGAATTGCAGTTGGGGCAACGTAAGACAGTTCCTGACTCATCGGTAAAAGGAGTATTATGGATTTCTCTGTAAATTTGCAGGGCTTTTTCTTTATCCGCTTCACAGACTTTTACTTTTATACCACCTACAAACTGGTTATAGTGTGGACCCAGATTTGAGGTGTTTTCATCAAATACATGACACTCAATTCCTTCACTTTCAAGTTTCGATTGTAGCAGGTGTGCATGAAATGAGTCATTAAAAACTTCCAGTGTAACCAGTTCGTTGGGATTTTTCATGGGTGTTGATTTTAAGTATTAATTACATTTCGCCGTTCCACTCCTTGTAAAACCTGCCAAGATATGTTTCCATAAACCGGTGGCGTTCTTCAGCTATGGTCTTGCCGGTTTTAGTGTTCATCAGATCTTTCAGATGTAGCAGTTTGTCATAAAAATGCTGTATGGTTGGTGCTTCTGATTTGGTATATCCATCGTATGTGTCGGCATCAGGCTGGTTATAATCCGGGTCATAGATTAACCGGTTCTTAAACCCTCCGTAATTAAATGTTCGGGCAATACCAATAGCCCCTATAGCATCAAGACGGTCGGCATCCATCACCACAGCCAGCTCCGGGGTAAGTTCTGATTTTTTATTCAGGTTTTTCCGGAATGAAATATGTTCAATGATGTAGAGTACCTCTTGGATTATATCCGGATCAACTTTTTGGCGGGCAAGAAAATCACCTGCCAATTTTCCGGCAAGTTTTTCATCTCCTCCGTTTAGTTTAGCATCTGAAATATCATGTAAAAGTGCGCCAAGAAGAACAACAGTTTTATTGCAATATTCCTTTTCTGCAATAGATTCAGCAGTTTTATATACCCTGTAAGTGTGCCACCAGTCGTGACCTGATTCATTTCCCGACAGTTCCTGTTTTACAAAGGCAATGGTCGCTTTAATCAGATTGCTATTCATTCACAGTGCGGTAGGTTACTCCGATAAATTTCATGGGTGCATTAAATTCAAATATCAGTTTATCCGTTTCCATCAAAACCGGAAAGAAAAAACTTTGTCCTCCAAATGTGGTTTTATAACTGTGTTTTATGCCTGTTTTAGCCATCTGTGGTGTGTAGATATATACTGTTTTATCCTTTACGCTTTCAAAGCCGGCTTCCAGCATAAGCTTTTTTTCGGCTGGTAATTCAACTGTAACTTTGTCTCCGGGTTTAACCGTCTGAGGAAAAGATATATTGGTAACATCATATGTTCTGGAAATCGGTTTCGGGATATATGTGGTTGAAACATCCTTTTCGTTGAATATTTTACCTTCTTCTGGCTCCTGCCATTTTTCAGGTGAAAACTTTTTTGCTTCAAATCCTGCCTGATGCCAGTTTCCCACAAGATTTTTTTGTGCATCGAATGCGAATGTGATATAGGTTTTACCTCCAACCGATTCAGTAGTATAATTATTGGCTTTTTGACGGTAGCATTCAAATTCCTTATTGCTGTAAACTAAAATGTCGTTGTTTATTTTCAACGATATTGCCATCTTGTTATTTCCAAAATCATGGGGCGAATCCGGCGATAGGCATACAGTCAATGCGTTTTCCCCTTCAACAAGAAATTTGCGAATATCGGTCACAAACACGTGTGGATCGTCGACAGAGGCACTTGGGTCTCCATCATAAATCACAAAATAGTTGTTGACCCAAAGTTGTAATCTGCCGGTTGCAGCAATTTTTAGTGGTGCCGATTGGACCGAGTCCTTAAGTTTGAACTCGGTTTTAAAATAATAATCCGTCAATACGGTATCTTCTGTTGCCGGATAACCTATCCAGTATGGTACTTCTTCCTTTGCAGCTTTTGCAAAAGGTGTTGCAAGGATAAAAAGAAGCAGAATAAATTTGTACATCGTAAGGTTTTGTTTCGTTTGGGATTAACGTCTGAGTTCAAAATTTTCTCCAAGGTACACCTTGCGTACCATTTCGTCGTTTGCCAGGTCTTCTGCTGAACCGGATTTTAAAATTCGTCCTTCGAAAAGCAGATAGGCTCTGTCGGTAATGGAGAGTGTTTCATGAACGTTATGGTCAGTAATTAAGATTCCAATATTTTTATCTTTCAATTTCGATACAATGGTCTGAATATCTTCAACAGCAATCGGATCTACGCCGGCAAACGGTTCGTCCAGCAAAATAAATTTCGGACTGATAGCTAGGGCCCGCGCTATTTCAGTTCGTCTTCTTTCACCCCCGGAAAGTCTGTCTCCGGTGTTTTTACGAATATGACCCAGCCCGAATTCGTCTATCAGCTCTTCCATTCTTGCTTTTTGATCAGGCTTTGGGATTTTAGTCATCTCCAGCACAGAAAGAATATTATCTTCAACTGTCATTTTGCGGAATACAGAGGCTTCCTGGGCAAGGTATCCCAACCCTTTTTGGGCTCTTTTGTACACCGGCAGTTTTGTAATCTCTTCGTCATTCAGAAAAATTCTTCCATGGTTTGGTGTTATTAATCCTACGGTCATATAGAATGTGGTTGTTTTTCCGGCACCATTTGGTCCCAGTAGGCCCACAATTTCACCTTGCTGAACATCAATGGAAACCTTATTGACAACGGTTCTGTTCTTGTAGATTTTTACCAGATCTTCGGTTCTTAGAATCATCCTATCGTAGTCACTCATAGAGAAAACAATTTTATCGCTGTTTTAAAATCTGTACGAATATAAGCAAAATTACCAAGGCGCATGGATACTTTATGTTGTATGCTTGAGCTGAGCTCTGTTATAAATTCTTAAATATTAGTTTAACAGGAAACTGAAGTCATCTTCTGTAGATAATTCCAAAGGTTCTTTCCCGAATTTAAAAATTCTGCATGTTTTAGGTCCTTTTAAAATGATGCTACCATTAGTAACCAAAAACATAGTGCTTTCACGTAGTCCGGCAACCCAGATTTCGGGGTGCAATACTGTAAATTCATTGATGCGTTGTTCTCTTGTTTCACCGGCATGGCCATCCGGGTTGGCATCCATGTAATGCGGGTTGATCTGAAAAGGAACTAGATTAAGCGTTTTAAAGGATTTTGGCTCAGTAACCGGCATGTCGTTGGTAGTCATTAGTGTGGGGCATGTGATGTTTGATCCGGCACTCCAACCTACATATTTTACGCCTGAAACAACTCTTTCGCGGATAACTTCCATCAGATTTTGGTTATACAACTCTGCCACCAATTGAAATGTATTTCCGCCACCTACCATAATAGCGTCAGCGTCTTTTATTGCTTTTACCTGATCCGGAAATGTATGTATTCCCGTTACTTTTAATCCCGCTTTACTAAGGCTTTCGTTTACTTTCTCTGTGTAAGTGTTATACGAAAACCCAACAGCAGCAAAAGGAATGAATACGATTTTGCTACTCTGGTCAAGAAACTTTCTGATCTCTTCTCTGGGATATTCCAGGTATGCTTCTCCGGCATTGGTTGAATTGCTGATTAATAAAAGTTGCATGCGCTTATTTTTGTACAAAAATACAATTTATAAAAGGCATAGAAAATATCTGTCAATTTAAACCGGGTCAATTTGAAAGGTTGTGACGTGAAATTTTAGTCGTGGGTCGTTAATCGTGGAACGTGAAAGAGAGAAAAATTAATAACCCCGGGTAAATGAACAAAGTGAATGCCATCCGTAATCAATGAAGAATTATGAATAAACCTTCCTGATATAGGTCAACCCAATAAAAAGTATTAACGTGTGATTTCAAACTAAGCCTTGCATTCCCGAAAATTTGCAATTTTAATTACATTTAACTTAGGAGGATCCTCGTAAAATATCAAATCTCTGATTTGTATTTTACTGGATCTGGTTCTTTAATGTTGTGTCTAAAAAACAAGACCGCACGTTTAAACGATGTAGCGAAATACTATTTTTATATACAAAAAGAAAGCGGAACGAAACGTCCCGCTTTCAAAATATTTTAACAGATGTTTATCTGATTTTTGATCCTTTGGTTGCAAAGAAGATCAGGTAAGCATAATAAATGAAAATTGCGCTGACTGCTGCAATAACTGTTCCTGTAGCTGTCTGAATACCACCCATGATAGGCATCAGAATAGCTGCACCAATAACAGATGTAGCAATTACACCTGACGCAACATCTGAATGAGGTCCCAAATCTTCAAGTGCCAAACTGTAAATCACTGGCCACATGATGGAGTGGAAGAGACCTGTTCCAAGGAATAACCACATGCTGATGTTTCCAGACATAGCAATACTTCCGCCAAGCAATGCTGCGCCACCTAAAGCACAAATAGAGAGGATCAGGTTTGGTTTGAATTTGTTCAGTACGAAGATACCGATCAAACGGCCAACCATTAAACCACCCCAGTAGAATTTCAACATATCAGTTGTTGAAGTCTCAATGACAGCACCTTTTTTAGCAGCAAAGTCTGCAAAGAAACTTGGGATACCAATCTCAATACCCATGTAAACAAAAATAGCTAATGAGCCAAGCCAAACGTGCGTATATTTAAATGCACTTGATTTATAACTTCCTGTTTTTCCTTCTTCTTCTTCTTTCTCTTTAATGTTTGGAAGTTTAAGGAATAACATAATGATAAGTATTACGGCTGTGGCAATACCAATACCGGTAAATGGACCAGCCACAATATCTTTAATTGCAGAATTATCCAATGTTTCACCCGGAGCAAGTTCCGGAGTAACAAGTAGTATGGAAACAAAAATAGGTGCAATAACGGTCGCAACTGAGTTTAATGCATTGGTTAAGGTTAATCGGCTTGCGGAGCTCTTGGCCGGACCTAAAGCAACAACGTAAGGCGCTGCTGCAACCTGAAGGATCACAACACCAATTGCAAAAATTGATACAGCGCTTAGAAAGCCATAATATCCAAATCCAACACCAGGAATACTGGCAAAGAATCCAATGGCGATAAGTCCTAATCCGGTAAAAATTGAAAAGCGGTAGCCTATCTTGTTAATCAGGAAGCCAACCGGAATAGAAAGGATATAAGCACCATAGAAAAAAGTGTTTGGCAGCTGTTTTTGTACATCATTCAGTCCGAACGCACTTTTAAGGAACTCAATAGTAGAGTTATTCATAGTTGTAATAAATCCGAACAGGAAAAACAACGATGCCATTACGATCAATGGAAAAAGATACTTGTTTTTTTCGTTTGTCATTGTTAAACTTATTAAGGTTAAATATTATTTAGTATAAAATTTATATACACATGAATGCAGATAAGTTTCACCCGGCCTAAGGATGACCGAAGGAAAGTTTGACTTATTGGGTGAATCAGGAAAGTGTTGTGTCTCAAGGCACAAGGCATGACGTTCGCCATATGTATGACCATGTTTTCCGGTTCCCTGCTCATCTGTCCAGTTAGCAGAGTAAAACTGAACACCAGGTTGTGTAGTGTAAACTTTCATTCCTCTTCCGGAATCCTTTTCATAATAGTCGGCAGCCAGTCCCGATTCATTTTCTTTTTTGTCGATGACCCAGTTATGATCATATCCCTTACCAAATTTCAGTTGCTCATCATCCTCGTTTATGCGTGATCCGATTACTTTAAACGAGGTGAAATCCATAGGTGTCCCTTTTACAGGTTTTATTTCACCAGTCGGAATAGATACATCGTCCATTGGAGTAAAATGCGATGCGTTGATCATCAGTTCATGTCCTTCAATGCTTCCATTGCCTTCGCCGGCAAGGTTAAAGTAGGAGTGACCGGCAATGTTTATTGGAGTAGCCTGATCAGTTGTGGCTTCGTAATCCAGTTTCAATTCATTGTTATCTGTCAGCGTGTATGTGACTGAAAATTCAACATTGCCCGGATATCCCATTTTACCGTCAGGATCGGAATAACTCATTTTTACAGAAGAACCATTGTTTAGTTCTTTAACAGGCTCACAGTCAAAAACCTTCATGCTGTATCCTTCGGGTCCGCCATGAAGACTGTTTGGTCCATTGTTGATTGGAAGCTGGTACGATTTTCCGTCCAATGTAAATCTCCCTTTGGAGATACGGTTCGCGTAGCGTCCGCAAATGGCACCAAAGTATTCATGCCCCTTAAAATAACCATCAATGGAGTCATAACCTAAAACCACGTCTGCAAATTCACCATTCCTGTCAGGTGCATAGATGCTTACAATTTTGCCTCCAAAGTTGCTTACCTGAACAACCATGCCATTTTTATTCTTCAATGTAATTAATCGGGTTTCTTTATCTTCCCACGTTCCTTTGAATAAAGATTCTTCCAGTATTTTCATAATAATTTATTGTAGTTTTCCAAATATTTTGAGAGTACCTGCAAATGTAGCAACTAATATTAATTGTACAAGGGCATTTTTCTATTCTGCAACATGTTTGCTAAAAGAAATCTGGAGCTATTTTGGTTGTTTTCAAAGTATTAATTTTATTTGCTCCAAATTGGAATCAAAATAAATTGCAACTTTATATTGTAGTTCGATATTTAAGTGTTACTTTTACACTTTTAATCTTGCAACATTAACGTATTAATTAACTAATGCAATAACTATTATGGCAACTTTAGATTGGATTGTTATTGGTCTTTTTGGCCTTGCTCTGGCCGGAATCATTGTTTGGGTTTTCCGTCAGAAGCAAACTAGTTCAGGCGATTACTTTCTGGCAGGTCGTGATGCAACATGGATTGCGATCGGTGCTTCGATTTTCGCCTCAAACATTGGTTCAGAACACTTGATTGGTTTGGCCGGTGCAGGAGCATCCAGCGGGATGGCGATGGCACACTGGGAAATTCAGGGTTGGATGATCCTTATTCTTGGATGGGTATTTGTACCGTTCTATTCACGTAGTATGGTAACTACCATGCCTGAATTCCTTGAAAAGCGATATAACAAGGAGTCCCGTTCTATCTTATCACTTATTTCACTTATCAGTTACGTGTTGACTAAAGTTGCTGTAACTGTTTATGCCGGTGGTATTGTATTCAAAAACGTTTTTGGAATTGAATCACTCTGGGGAATTGACTTTTTCTGGATATCGGCCATTGGTTTGGTGCTGCTGACAGCTATTTATACTGTTATCGGTGGTATGAAATCGGTGCTGTATACATCAGTTTTGCAAACACCAATCCTGCTACTGGGATCTGTAATTATTTTGGTACTGGGACTTAAAGCTGTTGGAGGCTGGGAGGAAGTGATTCGGATTACAAGAGCAGTTCCTGTAAATGATTACGGAGATTCAATGGCGAACCTGATAAGGAGTAACCGCGACGAAAGCTTTCCATGGCTTGGGGTGTTGATAGGTTCTTCTGTTATTGGTTTCTGGTATTGGTGTACTGACCAGTTTATTGTTCAGCGTGTACTTTCGGGTAAGGATGAAAAAGAATCAAGACGTGGTACCATCTTTGGTGCGTATCTTAAATTAACACCGGTATTCCTGTTTATGATTCCTGGTATGATTGCATTTGCACTGGCACAGAAAGGTGTGGTGATCAATGGTAAAGTATTTGAACTGACAACTGCTGATGCAGCTTTCCCAACATTGGTAGCAACCCTGTTGCCGGCTGGTGTCAAGGGACTTGTTGTTTCGGGTATCCTCGCGGCATTAATGAGTTCACTGGCATCATTGTTTAACTCATCTTCCATGCTGTTTACCATAGACTTCTATAAAAAATTCAAGCCGACGGCTACAGAAAAGAAACTGTTGCAGGTTGGAAGAATAGCTACGGTTGTGGTAGTTGTTTTAGGAATTTTGTGGATACCGATTATGCGCTCTATAGGTAATGTATTATACACCTACCTGCAGGATGTTCAGTCAGTTCTGGCTCCTGGTATTGCAGCTGCTTTCCTTTTGGGTATTCTTTCTACTAAGCCTACGCCTAAGGGTGGTATGTGGGGTATGATCGCAGGATTTATTATCGGTGTTATACGTTTAGGAGCTAAAGTTCTATATTCATCCCTGGCGAAAGCGGACGGATTTACGGATGTAAAATTATGGGCTGCTGAACATGGTGTTCACAATTGGTTCTACGGATTATTTTACGATGTTAACTGGTTATTCTTCAGTGGTGGTATGCTTATTTTCAGTATGCTTGTTATTCTGGTGGTAAGTGCATTTACAAAACCTGCTCCTGCAGAACAAATTGCTGGTCTGACCTTTTCTTCTGTTACAGCAGAACAGAAGGCTGCGACACGTGCAAGCTGGAATCAGTGGGATATAATTAACTCTGCTATTATAGTTGGTATCACAGTAGCATTCTATATTTATTTCTGGTAAAATCGTAATAAATGGTAGAATTTTACAGAAAGGAACATCAGTTTATTCTGGCAGTTGACTGTATTATTTTCGGATTCGATGATGAAGGACTGAAACTGCTTTTACTTCAACGAACTTTTGAACCGGCCAAAGGACAGTGGTCATTGATGGGCGGTTTTATTAAGGAGGACGAAAGTGCAGATGGTGCTGCTGCCAGAGTACTGAATGAACTTACTGGTTTAACCGATGTATATCTTGATCAACTACAGGTTTTTAGTGAACCGGAAAGGGATCCTGGTGCACGTGTAATATCACTGGCATATTCTGCTTTAATCAATATTGAATCATACGATAAGGAATTGGTTAAAAGTCATAATGCCCACTGGGTGAAGCTGGATGAGTTGCCGGAATTGATTTTCGACCATTATAAAATGGTCGATAAAGCTCTAAAACGGTTAAGAAGAAAAGCCGCCAGTCAACCGATAGGTTTTAATCTGCTTCCGGAGAAGTTTACATTAACGCAGTTACAGCGTCTATACGAAGCAATATATCAGCGAGAAATGGATAAACGGAATTTCAGGAAAAAAATATTATCGATGGGTGTTCTTGAAAAGCTGGAAGAGAAAGACAAGATTTCTTCAAAAAGAGGTGCTTTCCTGTACCGTTTTAACGAGGAGAAATATAATGATCTGTCGGATGAAAGTTTTTCGTTCGGTGTGCCGGTTTAATCTGTATAACTTTTTACCTCATTATAGAAAATTATTCGGATAATAAAATCAGTTTTTATGTTAGATAATTTAAAAGAGATAGTTTTTAAAGCCAATATCGATTTGGTGAAGCATGGTTTGGTAATCTTTACCTGGGGAAATGTTAGTGCTATTGACAGGGAATCAGGTTTAGTTGTGATCAAGCCGAGTGGGGTGGATTACGAAGTGATGAAAGCCTCTGATATGGTAGTTGTTGATCTTGACGGAAATGTAAGAGAGGGAAATTTAAAACCATCTTCTGACCTTGCTACGCACATTGAACTGTATAAAGCTTTTCCTAATATTGGTGGTGTGGTTCACACGCATTCCACTTACGCTACGTCGTGGGCTCAGGCCGGTGTTGGTATTCCAAATATAGGCACAACACATGCCGATTATTTTTCGGATGAGATACCTTGTACCCGCCAGATGACTGAAGAAGAAGTGTTTGGAGAAAAGGGTTATGAACTTGAAACGGGAACAGTGATTATTGACACATTCAAGGATAAAAATCCGGATGAGATACCTGGTGTTTTGGTTCAGAACCACGGGCCGTTTGCATGGGGAAAAGATGCCGATAATGCCGTTCACAATGCGGTTGTTATGGAACAGGTTGCCAAAATGGCTTCCATTGCTTACGGTGTGAACCCAAATTTGAAAATGAACCCGCTGCTTATTAAAAAACATTATGAACGTAAGCATGGACCAAATGCTTATTATGGTCAGAAATAATTAAACTCAATTTATATCATGTCAGAAAAGAAATATGTAATCGGTCTGGATTACGGTAGCGATTCTGCCCGTTCCATTATTGTTGATGTGGAAACAGGGAAGGAAATGGCTACAGCCGTAAAATATTATCCCCGCTGGATGGATGGCAAATACTGTGTGCCGCATAAGGATCAGTATCGTCAGCATCCGCTTGATTATATCGAAGTGCTGGAATACACGGTTAAGGAAGCGCTTGCACAATGTCCGCCCGATGTGGCAGAGAACGTTGTGGGTATGGCATTCGATACCACAGGCAGTACGCCGGTATTAACCAACGCTGAAGGTACACCACTTGCACTTACTCCTGAATTTGCTGAAAATCCAAATGCGATGTTTGTGCTTTGGAAAGATCATACAGCCGTAAAAGAGGCTGCACAGATTAATGAGTTGGCTGCAAAATGGGAGGTTGATTATACCCAATACGAAGGTGGTGTTTATTCATCAGAATGGGTGTGGGCAAAAATTCTTCATGTATTACGTGATGATGAAGTTGTGCGTAATGCATCTTATTCATGGATTGAGCATTGTGACTGGTTACCTGCATTAATTACAGGAAACACAAAACCAGAAGAAATTAAACGAAGCCGTTGTGCTGCAGGACATAAGGCAATGTGGCATGAAGAGTGGGGTGGACTTCCAAGTGAAAAATTCTTAACAACTCTTGATCCTCTTCTGGCTGGTTACCGTGACAGGCTATTTGAAAAAACTTATACAAGCGACGAAGTTGTTGGTACGTTGACTGAGGAATGGGCCAAACGTCTTGGTTTGAGTACTAAGGTAAAAGTTGGTGTTGGTGCATTTGATGCGCACATGGGCGCTGTTGGCGGTGAAGTAACGCCAAAAACACTGGTACGAATCATGGGTACTTCAACCTGTGATATCATGGTGGCTGATTACGATGAAGTAGATAAGAAACTTATTCCGGGTATCTGTGGTCAGGTGGACGGATCTGTTATTCCAATGACAGTTGGTCTGGAAGCCGGTCAAAGCGCCTTTGGAGATGTGTACGCCTGGTTCAAGCGTTTGATCACCTGGCCATTGTCATTTCTTGATGATAAGGAACTTGCTGCACAGCTTGAAGATAAAATAATTCCGAAACTTTCGGAGGAAGCTGCCAAAATGGAAATTGGTGAAACTGCTTTGCTGGCAACAGACTGGATGAACGGTCGACGTACTCCGGATGCCAACCAGCTGGTAAAGGGTACTATTACAGGGATCAACCTTGGTAGTACAGCACCGATGATTTTCCGTGCATTGGTTGAAGCCACAGCGTTTGGTTCAAAAGCCATCGTTGACCGTTTTGTGGAAAATGGTGTGGAAATTGACCAGATCATAGCGCTTGGTGGAGTGGCTAAAAAATCAAAATTTGTGATGCAGACTTTAGCGGACGTACTGAATATGCCGATTAAGGTTCACTCTTCAGATCAGACCTGTGCTTTTGGTGCTGCCATGTTTGCTGCCGTAAATGCCGGTGAATTTAAAACTGTGACCGAAGCTCAGAAAGTGTTGGGTCAGGGTTTTGAAACATCTTATACGCCAAACGAGGAGAATCATAAAAAGTATCTGCCCATTTACGAGAACTATCTTAAACTGGGTGCATGGACAGAAAAAGAACTTTTTAACCCTGAAAATTCATAAATTTTCTTCGATAACGCAATACCAGCAAATTTGAGTTCGCTTAGCTCCTCACATTTGGGTATTTGCTATCGGGGTTTCCCGCTTGTCTCGGCTCAATGCTAACGCACATTCATGAAATGCATTTCATTATTTCATGAATAAAGCGGGTTAATAAGTAATTCTTTATACCCCTGTATATATTTAGGGCGGCCATTTGGTTGCCCTTTTTTTGTGCCTGATGTGGAAAGTCATTTTTATATTTCACGCGTTCTGCTATTTTTAGAGAAAAATTATAAAATTATGACACTCGATAAATTTATGGAAAACAAAGATGAATTACTAAGCGACCTTTTCGACCTGTTAAGAATTCCTTCCATTAGCGCTGATCCAAAGCACAAACCTTATATGGAACGCATGGCAGAACTTTGGAAGGAAAAACTGCTGGGCATCGGCATGGATGAAGCAACAGTTTATGCTACCGATGGAAATCCTGTGACGTTTGCAAAAAAGATAATTGATCCGAAACTGCCTACCGTTATGATTTATGCCCACATGGATGTGATGCCGGTTGATCCGCTGGATTTATGGCATACTGATCCGTTTGAACCAGTGGTAAAAGATGGCAGGATCTGGGCGCGTGGTGCAGACGATGACAAAGGACAATCATACATTCATTTTAAGGCCGTTGAGTACCTCCTAAAAAACAACCTGCTGAATTGCAATGTTAAATTCATTATTGAAGGTGAAGAGGAAGTTGGTTCACAGTCATTGCCTGCTTTTATTGATGCTCATAAGGATTTACTGGAGGCAGATATTATTCTGGTTTCAGATACCAGCATGATCAATCCGACAACGCCTGCCATCACAAGCGGCTTGCGCGGGTTGGCTTACTGGCAGATAGAGGTTACCGGTCCATCGCGTGATTTGCATTCCGGTTTGTTTGGTGGTGCAGTAGCCAATCCTGCGAATATTCTGTGTGAAATGATTGCTGATATGTTCGATGAAAATCGTCAGATCACTATTCCCGGATTCTACGATGATGTGCTGGAAGTTTCAGATTATGAACGCGAACTGATTAATAAAACACCTATAGTTGAAGAGGAGTACAAAAAGAGTTTGAACGTAAAAGCACTTTTGGGCGAAAAAGGATATTCCATTCCCGAACGGACGGGTATTCGTCCTACTTTTGATGTGTGCGGTATCTGGGCTGGATTTACAGGAGAAGGTGCAAAAACTGTGATTCCATCAAAAGCTTATGCCAAAGTTTCTTCGCGCATTGTTCCTGACCAGGATCCTGATAAGATTGCCGATATGCTGGTGGAACATCTGAATACTATTGCACCGGATTATGTTACCATTAAGGTAGAGAAGATGCATGGCGGTAGGCCATATGTTTGTCCGATTGATATTCCGGCTTACAAGGCGGCAGAGAAAGCCTGCGAAGCTGTGTTTGGAAAAACTCCGGTGTCTCTGAAAAGCGGCGGCAGTATTCCTATTATTTCAACGTTTGAAGAAAAGCTAGGACTGAAATCAGTTTTGCTTGGATTTGGTCTGGAGTCAGATGCTATTCATTCACCCAATGAGAACTTCCCCGTTGAGAATATTGTAAACGGTATAAAAACCAGTGTGAAATTCTTCGAGTATTTTAGCGAAATGGCTTGAGGTTCTTTTGTGCAGTAAGTTTTACAATACGATTATAATGGGGCGTTAGCCCTGATATAAGGTTACGAAAATACAAAATTTCAGTTGCATTAAATACTGAAGACCATGCCATCCTCAACAGCAGTGGTGTTGGGAAATATTTCCAATGCCTCTGCCAATACTTCGTCCGGTTCTTTGTAACGGGCAGAGAAATGCCCGATAATTAATTTGCCGGCATCGGCGAGTTTAGCCAGTTGTGCTGCCTGTGCCGAAGTGGAATGGTGAGTGCCGGAAGCCAGCAGCTCTTCCTGGCTGGCAAAGGTTGCTTCATGATAAAGCAAATCCATATTTTTAAGGATATCTGCATTTTCAGGGACAAATTTCGTGTCCGAGCAGTATGCGTAACTTCTGGGTTTATCCGGTTCTATGGTGAGCGATGTATTGGCTATTACAGATCCGTCTTCCAGTACCAGATCCTGACCATCCTTGATTTCTTTAATCTGTTTGATTGACAGACCATAAAAATCGATCATATCTTTTTTAATATTCCGTTCGCCGGGTTTTTCCCTGAAAAGGTAACCACAGGTCGGAACCCTGTGTTGCAAAGGTACAGTCCATACTTCCAGTGACCGGTCATCATAAACCACAGCGTGTTTTTTCGGATCAACACGATGAAAGATAATTTTAAAGGGCAGCTGGTGTGAAAAATGTTCAATAAATGGACGTAGTACTGCTTCGAGTTCATCAGGAGAATAGATGTGAAGATCATTGGTCCGGTTGAGCAGGCCAAAGGTGGACAGCAAGCCGGGCAGACCAAAAATATGATCGCCGTGGAGATGTGAGATGAAAATATGATTGAGCCTTGAAAATTTAAGATGCTGTTTACGCATCTGTATCTGGGCGCCTTCACCACAATCTATCATAAACAGTTTTTCCCTGAAATTGACTGCCTGGCACGACGGAAACCGTCTTGCAGTAGGCAATGCAGAATTACTTCCCAGAATATGCACATCAAAATTCATCTTCCCACTTTTTTGTAAATGTAAAAAAAAATAATTGTAGGAGGGTATTATAGATAGTGACTGTAGTAGCGGAGCAGTAAAAACAAAAGATTCATGCTATTAATAAATGTATGGAGTTAATGTTTTAAAAAAGGACTAAAGTCCTGCTTCGAAAATGATTAATTAAGAGGCTGTCCCAAAAGACAAACGAAAATATTTTGAACTTATAAATTGTAAGCAATCTTTATTTTACCCCTCCAAACCTCTCCGTCAGCTGACGGAAGGCTTTAAGTCCCCTTCAGGGGATTTAGGGGTAATTTTGTTAAAACTACTTACAATCCGTAAGGAAAGAAAATTCTGTTATCACTTTTTGGACAGCCTCTTAATGGATGATAAATTTGATTGGGTTTTAACCCATGATTTAAAATTTTAAACGAATAGCAATGACTTTCAATAATTTATATTGTGGATCAAATTCATTTGTGGTATGCTTAGTCCTTTGCTTTCTGGGAGTGAATATAATTGTAATCCTTCATGACGGTAATCAGGAATTCAACAGGTTTTAAGTCTGTTTGGACCTCCATTTTTTTTATGATCGCATCTTTTGTTTTTAAGGCAAAAAGCTGTGAGTCATGATTCTGGTTGGTTTTTCTTAAAAACTGAATCACATCATTCACTGTCCTGATATCTTCTTCGGACAACATTTCCACTTCAGGAAATTTCATCGTATAGTTTTCAGGAAGATTTAAAAACATGGAGCCTCGTACTTTTTTTTGTTTTGTACGAAGCAGAATGGTCTTACCTACAATGTCACCCAGCCTTTGATTTTTTTTTGTTCCTACAATAAATAAAGTGGCTATTGAACCAAATAATAACATGACATCAATCAGCCGGAATACCCATCGGATGAAAATGCTGACAAACGAAGCTGATGTTCCTTCCTCGCTGTAAACCCGGATATTCATAACGCTTTTACCCGGACTCTGGCCATTCATAAACTGTTCAAAAACAAGATGGTAAAACAAAACCGGTATCGAAAAGATCATTAAGACCGTTTGTTCTTTCGCTAATCCGGTAATGACCATGGTCACAAAATAATAGGCTCCCATAATGGCATAATCAATAAGGTTGGCAATGATTCGTTCGCCGATACTGGCCAAAGGTTGCTCTATGCTGATGTTTTGTGATGTGTTAATGGTAAATTGTTCCATAAAATTTGTATTCAGGTATAAATAGTTTCATTTTTTTTCTATCTTTCGTATCCGTTAGCCTGTTTATAATTAAGGTTCATGAGTTAAAACATAAATTAATCACCGATACTTTAAGTCCGTTATATATTCCTTATTGTATCCGGATTTTTTGAAGGTTATTTCAAAAAATGAACAGATGAAAGAAATAGATTTTCTGCATAAAAATATTAAAAAATGGAAAGAATTCGAATCTCTGCTTGAAGATAAAGAAAATTCGAATCCCGACAGGCTGTTTAATCTGTATATTTCTCTGACTGATGATCTGGCTTATGCAAAAACCTATTATCCTGGTGGAGAGGCATATTATTACCTGAATCAATTAACGCAGAAAGTTCACGGATTAATTTATCAGAATAAGCCGATTGAGCGGAAAAGTATCGGAAGGTTCTTGGCTTATGAACTACCACTTGTTTTTCATAGCCTGCGTAAGGAGTTTTATGTAGCACTGGCAATATTCATTGTTTCTGTGCTGGTTGGCATACTTTCAACGGCATATAAGCCTGAATTTGTAAAGACTATATTAGGGGACAGGTATGTGAATATGACCATGGAAAATATCAGAAGCGGTGATCCTATGGGTGTCTACAAGAGTGCAAATGAATTACCCATGTTCCTGGGAATTACAATCAATAATATCCGGGTTGCGTTTTTTGCTTTCGTGTTAGGGATATTCACGTCGTTTGGAACAGGTTATATGTTGTTTACAAATGGCGTGATGTTGGGTACATTTCAGACTTTTATGATTCAGAATGGTGTGGTTCTGGATTCATTTGCAACCATTTGGATTCATGGCACGATTGAAATATTTTCTATCATCGTTGCAGGTGCTGCCGGTATTGCCATTGGAAACAGTTTTATTTTCCCGGGAACATACAGCCGTGTTTATGCATTGAAACAAGCGGCCATTAAGGGAGCTAAACTGGCCATCGGACTGGTACCTTTTTTTATTGTTGCCGGTTTTCTGGAAGGATTCATGACACGACATACTGAAGTTCCTTACTGGATCAGGTTTACTATTATCGGCTTGTCGCTGGTATGGATTATTTTTTACTTTTTTATATATCCACGACTATTAATCCGCAAAACATATAACTATGCAACCCAATGAAATAAATTTTAAACAGGAAAGAGATTTCGGTGATTTGTTTAATGCAACATTTGCGTTTATCGGTGCCGAATTTAAACGGTTAGGGACGGCGATACTTTATTTTGCTGTGCCACTTTTATTAATTGCAGCCATTATAGGCGTATTTGTCGGTTTGCGGCAACAGGAAGCTGTTCGATCCATCCAGACCGGTGCCGCGAACTATAATAATCCCCTGGAAATTTATCGTGATTTTTTTTCAATCTATACCTTTTTGAATTATTTTATCATTTTGGCTGCCACCAATATCCTTACCTGTACCATAATGGGATATATCAAACTTTACGTTGATAAGGGGAAGGATAATTTTGTTTTGTCAGAAGTATGGAAGGAAGTTACACGATACTTTTTCCCTGTATTAGGAGCCACTTTTCTTTCGGCTATCATTATATCCATAGGAATTATATTCTGTATTATTCCCGGTATATACTTAGGGGTCTCTCTGAGCTTGTTTATTCCGTTAATTGTTCTGGAAGGTGCTTCATTTGGCGATGCCTTTAACCGGAGTTTTAAACTTGTGAAGCCAAAATTCTGGATGACTCTGGGTGCATTAATCGTTATAATTGTGATTGTCTATATCATCTCTATGATATTATCAATCCCGGCAATGATTATGGGTATGAAACCATTATTTTCTTCTTTACAGGAAGGACGTGATTTTAATTTTGATTTTGGTATATCGTTCTATATAATCAATGGAATATCATCACTGTTAACATATATTATTTCATCCATACCAACCGTATTGGTGGCCTTCCTGTATTATAGTCTGGTTGAAACATACGAGAAACCATCATTAATTGATAAGATTGGTCAGATATCTGCTGATGAGTAAAAAGCTCTTTTGTATATTTTTTGTTTTATGGTCTGTTTTGCCGGTTTCGGCTGCAGATACACCATTTTATACTGTTGATTCCGCACGAATTGATTCTGCTATGATCCAGGTGAGGGATGTTGATACTGCTGCATTAAATATTTACAGGCAGGATTCTGACTTTAATTACGGTCAGGGATATCAGAATAAAACCATTTCTTTTTGGGGCAGATTATTGCAGTGGATTTGGGAAAAACTGGGTCATATAAAAGGATTTTACAAGGGAATGACGATTGCCGTAAAAACTTTTTTCTGGTTGTTGGTTATAGCCATCCTTGTTTTCGCAGTGACCAAAATTCGGTTTCAACGCTTTTTTTATACTAAAGAAGAAAAGGAGGTTAAGGATTATATTATTGATGATGCAGATGAGGCAATTGAAGATCTTGATGCTGCCATTGCTGCCGAGGTAGAGAATAAAAACTTCAGGAAAGCGATACGATACCAGTTTATAAATGTATTGCGCAAGCTTGATGGTTTAGGGGTAATAAATTATTCCCGCGATAAAACAAACCGGGATTACCTGAATGAGATCCGTAAGAAGACGGATTCTGCAACGGAATTTACGGGCTTAGTCAATATTTACAACGCAGTGTGGTATGGCCATTTCAACATAGATGAAACAGATTATAACCGGTTGAGCAAATCGTTTACTAACTTTAATTTGTTGACGAATGCGTAAATCAAATCTGAAATACCTGTTTATCTCTGTCGGATTATTCATTATTCTGATCCTTTTTCAGCATTATGCTCCCAAACCGGTTGACTGGCGCATGTCTTTCGACCGAAATCACAAGGCACCTTACGGGTGTTATGTGCTTAACCAGCTATATCCTGAGCTGTTTCAGGATTCGGTTATCTATAATAATGAAGTATTTATTCATAATCCGCTACTGGATACAATGAATACAGAAAAGCATAATTTGATTGTAATTACCGATAATTTTAATCCTGAAGAAGCCGAGGTGGAGGAGTTATTGGGTTTTGTAAGATCAGGCAATTCTGTCTTCCTGTCTTTTAACAGTTTTGCATATGACTTAATGAACGAACTGAAAATGTACGTTCGCCGCCGTGCAATTGACACCGCTTATCTAAAGTCTGCAACGGATACCCTCAATTTTTATTCGCCTTCACTGAAAAAAGATTCCGGTTATATTTTCAGCAACAGACTGATGACGAATTTTTTGGTGTCTGAGGATTCCTGCAAGGCATATATGCTGGGATACGACCGGAAAGGTCATGTGAATTTTGCCCGGTTCAGTTTGGGAAAAGGGGAGTTATATATCCATACTCAACCCCTTGTTTTTACAAACATTAATCTGCTTTATAGTGATCCTGAATATGCTGCTGCAGCTCTGTCTTATTTGCCGGATCAACCTACAATTGTGGACCGATTTTACAAACCGTTTAGGATAGAAAATGAGGCACCAACTTCATTTTTGTTGTCACAAGCTCCGTTGCGGATTGCGTTTTACATTGTTGTTCTGATCCTTGTTATTTACCTGGTGTTTGGGTCACGGCGTAAACAGCGGATTATACCTGTTATAGAGCCTCTTAAAAACACATCGCTGGAATTCATTAAAACAGTGGGACGACTGTATTATAAAAACGAAAACCATGCGACCATTGCGCATAAAATTTCGACTTATTTTAAAGAATTTCTGAGGGAAAAATATTACATCAGTGATGTGGCAGAGACCGCTGAAAATATTGATCTGATCGCAAAAAAAACAGGAGTGAATAAAATGCTGGTTAAAACAGTTATTCACAAGGTGAACTATTTTCAGGATCAGCCGAAAGTATCCGGTCCGGGACTGATGGCCTATAATAAGGATATTGAAGAATTTTATAAAACATGCTTATAATATAAATGCTATGGATGAAGAAAAAAACTTTGAAGAACGCATAGGATTAAAGCCTTTACAGGAAAAAGTACAGGCACTGAAACAGGAAATCGGGAAGGTTCTGGTTGGCAAGGAAAATATTGTGGATTTGATTATCGTGGCTATTCTGGCCGATGGACATATTTTGTTGGAAGGTGTTCCCGGAATCGCCAAGACCATGATTGCAAAGCTTATGGCCAAACTGATATCGGTAGGTTACTCGCGTATTCAGTTTACGCCCGATCTGATGCCTTCGGATGTTACCGGCACCACCATTTTTAATTCGGCTACGTCTAAATTTGAGTTCAACGAAGGACCGGTTTTTTCAAATATGGTTCTGATAGATGAGATAAACCGCGCTCCCGCAAAAACGCAGGCATCGTTGTTTGAGGTGATGGAAGAGCGTCAGGTGACAGTTGACGGAAAAACGTATAAAATGAAATCGCCGTTTGTGGTTATCGCTACGCAAAATCCGCTGGAGCACGAAGGAACATATCGCCTGCCTGAAGCTCAACTGGATAGGTTTATGTTTAAAATTCTGGTTGATTACCCTACGGCTGATGAGGAATTTTTGATTTTGCAGAATATGCATAACCGGAAAGGAGAACCGGAACTGAAAAATGTAAAGGCTGTATTGTCCTCGAAAGATCTGACAACTTTCCGCAATCAGGTTCAGGAGGTGCAGGTTGACGATAACCTGATGAAATACATCGCAGAAATTGTCATTAAAACAAGAAATCATCCTTCCTTGTATCTTGGAGCTTCGCCGCGTGCATCCATCCATGCTATGAATGCGGCCAAAGCCTTTGCTGCCATTAACGGACGGGATTATGTGATTCCTGAAGATGTAAAGGCTGTGTTTGAACCCATTCTGTTGCACCGGATTTATCTGACTCCTGAAAAAGAACTGGAAGGCGTGTTTGAAGATAAGGTGGTAAAAGATATCATTAAAACGGTTGAAGTTCCCCGATAGTGAAAGGATTTAAAGAAATACATATTGCCAACCGCTTTTACCTTTCGCTGAGTGTTATTGCTGCTCTCTTTACCATCGGTTTTTTTCTTGATCCGGTTTACCTGATCGCAAAAATCCTGCTGGGTGTTTTTGTGCTGTTTCTGTTCAGTGATGCCATATTGCTCTTCTTCGCAAAAAAGTATAGCGTCTTGCTGACCCGTGAAATTCCTGACAGACTTTCAAATGGCGATGAAAACCGCATAGAATTGTATGTTCAGAATCGGCATCCTTATCCGTTGAACCTGCAGATATTCGATGAGGTTCCTGCACAGTTTCAGCTTAGAAACTTTAAAATGGAATTAAAACTAAATGCATTCGACGAAAAAAGATTGCACTATACCCTGGTTCCGAAGGAAAGGGGTGAGTATATTTTCGGGGTAACGAATGTATTGTACGCCACACAAATAGGTTTGCTGATCCGGCATAGGAAATTTGGGAATAAGGAAACACCGGTTCCGGTTTATCCATCGTTCCTGAAAATGCGAAAATATGAACTTCTGGCTATTTCTAACCGCTTATCAGAAGTAGGCGTAAAACGAGTAAGGCGGATCGGATCACACACGGAATTTGACCAGATTAAGGATTATGTAAAGGGCGATAATTACCGTACCATAAACTGGCGTGCCACTGCTAAGCGTGGTAAGTTGATGGTGAATCAATACCAGGACGAACGCTCACAAAATGTATATAATGTGATTGATATGGGGCGGACCATGCAGATGCCCTTTAACGGGATGTCGTTGCTGGATTATGCGATTAATGCTTCTTTGATTCTGTCGAATACTGCTGTGCAAAAACATGATAAGGCTGGCTTGATAACTTTTAACAAGACTATTGAATCCTTTCTGAGTGCCGAACGAAAACATGAAACACTGACAAAGATACTGGATCGGTTATATAAACAGGAAACCGGCTTTTTTGAATCCGATTTCGCAGTGCTGACCGCCGGAATAAAACGAAAAATTTCGCATCGCAGTCTACTTATTTTATATACCAATTTTGAGACTATCACATCCCTGGAACGTTATATCTCTTATTTGAGGATTCTCGCTAAAAGTCATGTGATCATCGTGGTGATTTTTGAAAATGAGGAGATCGAAAAACTGAGTCATGAACAGGTCTCGAACATGGAAGAACTTTACATCAGAACGATTGCAGAAAAACATATGTACGATAAAAAACTGATCGTAAAGGAGCTGCTGAAGAACGGAATTTATTCCGTGCTGACCAAACCGGAAAACCTGACCGCAGGTCTTATCAATAAATACCTTGAACTTAAAGATACAGGACGGTTTTAATAGTTCAATACGAATATCTGAGGGATAGATGAGTTTATACTTAAGAAATCTTTTATGATGATTAAAGTTGTCCTCCTTATTAAGAGGAGGTGTCCCTAAATTATATCATAATTAAATCGGGACGGAGGATTTTATGCATGGGTTATCTTTTCATTTTAAATCTCCCGATCCTGACCTTTGGGTCAGGACCACCCTCTTTTTCAAAGAGGGACACTTTATGCAGGCTCTTCAAGAGGACATTGGAAAAATTTCAGGAATAATGTAAAACAAATCAAGGCCGCATGTTTAAACGGATTAGTGAAATACTAATAATACCGATATCTAATACCATCCAAAATGCAATCCAATCCTGATAACATAAATAGCAACTAAACCTGCAAGCAAAGCCACGAGGGTAAACCTGCTGAGTTTCGAAAAAATTGATTTATGAGTGAATATCGCCAGTAAATCGAATACCACATATACCGGTAAAAAAATAATATTAAAGTTGAAGCTTATGGCCGAGGCTACTCTTAACCTTGTAAGCTCATGTGCAGCTCTGCTCATGCCACACAACGGGCATTCAATATGTAGCAGACTTCGGTGAATACACAAAGAATACGATTCGTCAAAAAAGAAATGTTCAGGAATAAATGCAGCTGCAAGAACAGTTAAACTGAGAATGACATATTTGATGATCTGGTTGGTATTCAAAATGAAACTATTTGGAGTACAAAGTACAGTTTTTTTTCATTTTATAGAATTGGATTGTTCAAAGTATAAAATTTGAAATCGCAACGGGTTAGATTTTTCTAAAAAATTATATATTTGCACCGCAAAACATTTCATGTGGAATTAGCTTCCCGATATTCCTGATGGTCATCGGGACAGGCAACTTCGCCAATTCAAAGGAATTATCAGGTTGCAGAAATATTTTGGGGAATTAGCTCAGTTGGCTAGAGTGCTTGACTGGCAGTCAAGAGGTCACGGGTTCGACTCCCGTATTCTCCACAAAAGCTCTCAAATTGGGAGCTTTTTTATTTTATGGAACAATCTTTTATGGAATTCTCTTATTTGCATAACGGTTCGCAATATCCTACAGTATTATGTGTATGCCCCTTTCTATACTATTACATTCATTTGTATTTAAGGATAATAAAAAGAGAATTAGTTATTTAAAGGAAGAATAAATAATGATATAACTGATCTTGTGTATTGCTTTTCTAAAATTAATTAACTAGTTTTAACATATTGATTTTTTGGAAACGTAGTTGTTTTAATATTGATAATGCTTGCATGATAAAGTTAAAGTTTAACATGTATTAATTATTAATATTATTGGATTTATGGCGAAGGAGATTATCAGAATTATAGTTTTTAGTCTTGTTTCGAGTTTTCTAATTTTTGCGAGTAAAAACTCCTACATTATAAATGTATTAATATCCAAGAATATATTATCTGCTAATGTGAAAATTGAAAATATCCAAGCGATTTTTTTCCTTATTGGAATTACGTGGGCAGGACTATGGTTACCTTTTGAGCATATTATAATTAAGAGACTCCATAGAAGTAAAAAAGAATTGTACGTTGAATTAGTGAGCTACAATAAAGCAAATTATCTTAAACTATTAAAAGAAAAGACAAATCAACATAGTGCAGAATTTTTAACACGAATTTTTAAACCAAAGCATGGTTTAATTGGTTTATGGAATAGATATTTAAAAGGAAAAATATCTTTGCATTTATGTGAGATTAAAGGAATATCTGACCCTTTTCATCATAAAACCTTACATTTTAGTGTTTATAAGAATAAAGTTGAAGGTATGGTCGGTAAATCATATATAGACAAAGCACTATGTGTTGATTTTGATTTGGAAAATAACGATTATCATTTAACTGAATCTCAAAAAACTAAAATAGGCAATTTAGGGTTTTGCTCAACTATTCCTATTTTTAATAAAGTCCAGTCGAAAGTTATTGCAGTTTTATCGATTGATTGTTCCGAAAAACTCTCCTTTAATGAATCTCAAAAGAGGGAATGGGAGTCTCATATGACATATTATGCCGCATTTATAGATAAACATATTAAATTGTAAGTCATGGCTAAGAGATTAAAAAGAAATACAACGGTTGTTAAGCTTAGTAAGAGAAAAATAAATAAAATTGAAAGGGAATTCACTAGGAAAATTGAGGAAACTAGAGATGCTTATTTAGAAGTAGAGCTACAAAAATATCAGAATATAAGAGTTATATATGACTGAGATATAATATAAGTTTGATAGTAATGAAAGCCACTTTTCGTAATTATTTTAAGAATAATAAGCTTTAGTTTGTTAAGTATGACCACCCTCAACGAATTCTTAAAGAATGACATATTTAAACTTCCATTAAATTATTCAGGTGATTTTCAAAAGTTTTTGAAAGATTTACTAGTTAATAAATTTTTGACAAAAATAGAAACCTTAAAAGAGGAAGAATTAGATAGTAATAGTTTCATGTATCCTATTGATTTTATTAAAGAAACTCAACGTAAATTCGTATATGGGTTATTAGAAACTGTATCACTATATTTTGAGGGCAAACCTAATAGAGCTTATGAAAAGTTTAGTAATACAATAAGGAGTGACTTAAAAGACTTTGACGATATTTTAAATTTTAAAGAAGTTGACCGAAATGTTAGTTTTTACAGGATAAGACTATCAGCTTCTAATTATCAACTTGATAAAAGTGAACTATTTCATATTCCTTTTGAAAAACGTGGAAATGTAAAAAGTCAACGGTTTAGTATACCAGGCTTCCCGTCCTTATATTTAGGGACATCTATTTATATTTGCTGGGAAGAAATGAATCGTCCATTAAGGAATGAGTTTCAGGTGGTAAGACTTGAAAATAAATCACCTTTAAAAATATTAGATTTGTCTCCACTTAATACTCAAGAATTATTAGATAAGAAAAAGTTATATCGTTATTTTATGACATGGCCATTAATAGCGCTCTGTTCTATAAAAGTGTCAAATAAAGACGATACATTTAAACCTGAATATATATTGCCTCAAATATTGTTGGAATGGATCAGTGACAATCATAGCATAGATGGATTATTTTATCAAACAACACATATAGATTTTGATAAAGTATCAACCAGAGGTGAACTTACAAATGCAGTTTTTCCGGTTTTATCATCTAATGATAACGGAATTTGTCCGGAATTAGCTAAAAGATTTAAAATTACTCAACCGTTCTCGCTTGAATTAATTGATTTTATTGAGGGATTTCCAGAGCTCAGAATCGAAGATATTAATGGTGATATTGACCCCTTAGATTTAAAAATTAAAAGTTTTGAAATCTTAAAAGGGAAAACTATTAAATATAGCGATTCGATATTTGGAGAAATGGAAAAATACTTGGAAAAAGAACCTTTATATGAAATTTTATAACATAATTATTTTTTCTATTCTTTCAACGGATTTGGTATTACGGGTGGCTTTTTCATCAGTGTCTGGTTAATGCTGTTGAGTTCATAATCTTCAACTAAAACAGCATCTGGGTAAATGTACGATGTAGCGCTTCCGCCTATCTGATTGGTATTTAAAACCACATTATGATCGGATGTGGCCACAATATCTTTCATGATATCAAAATCTGAAATGCCCTGATTAACGCCGGTTATGCGGGTTTCTTTACCGGTTTTTATATCCACTTTAAACACATTTATAGGGCTGGCCAGACTGCCTTTTATGGCCGGGCGCAGAATAATTGCATAATCCAGTCCCTCATCTGAAGCCATGTCAAGCAATTTTTTCTTTAGTTTCGATTCACTCAAAGCCGCATTGCTTTTTAACAATACATTACCGGGGCCAACAGTTGTGGAGACACTTCCGTTTCCAATGGCGGAGCGTGAATGCCCGGTTGAATAAGGAATGCTTTTTATGGGTATGCGGTCGGTTAGTAGCGATTTTAATATCCCCGATTCTATCAGCGGCAATGTATCTTTGGGCATCACACCTTCATTATCTACGTTATAATAGCCCATTAGTGGAGTATCATTGTAGCTTTTCAAAGAAGGAATGTCATAAACCGATATCAGATCAGACATGACTTTTTTACCCATGCGTTTTTCCAGCGTATTGGAGTTCTCGAGGTAAATGCCGCGATACGAATTATTGACCAACTCATCACGTGAGGCAACCAGGCCGTTACCGGAAGAAAACAAATCACGGAGCACCACATTACAAACGGCTTGATTCTCAAATAATACGGGTCCAGTATAAGTATCATCCCAGTTTTCCATGCCACACCGTTCTTTCAGGTTCCGGGCAAAGGTCCGGACATAACTTTTCAGTGTGTCAGCTGGTGGAAGATCATCTTCATTCAATGCTTCCAGGGACAGATCTTCACTGATCAGATCATTGTATTTATTGTAAGCTGATCCTGAAACAGACAAGGTTATCATATTTTCAGGAACGGCAAGTCGGGTCCCTTCAGAATTAACATAATAGCGGTAAACGCTGGTCTTTGAAATATAAACATGGGAACCAATAATGTCGGGATAAGCAAGAAATTCTTTGCTGAGTTCTTTGGTGAGCTGGTTAAGATCTATCGTTTTCGAAGGTTTTGGAGTTTCTTTTACGATATACTCCCGTGGTGTTTCTTTTGAAAAATCCGGTGCAGGCAGATCATCCACCGTCATGTTTTGTCGCTTCATGGCTGCCACCTTGTTTTTGTAGGTTTCGGCAGCACTTTTATAAACATTATCCGTAGCTTTCCAAAGATATCGTCTGATACCATCATAGTCAGGATCAATCGGAAGTGGCATGTATTCGTTATTTCGCATGACCCGGCCTGCCTGGTCGTTGTAGTTTTCATCCGTCAGTTCATAATCCCCGATCATCACACGCACTGCCCCGGTTATCCCTCTGTCGGAGTTCGTCATGTTTTTGCCGCCCAACGTATAAGAATATCGTTCAACATTTATATCATAAATGGAATAGGCAATATAAAACGGTCGCTCAAAATCCTTGTAAACCAGTTCGTTTATATTCCGGTTAAGTTCGTCGCTCATGGCTTTCAAAATCGTATCATTATATTCTGCCTTCAGTGCAACAGATGTTGAAAAAATGAAGGCATATATAAGCAGAATTCTTGCACTAAACATCTGGTATATTTTGTTTCTTGTGATAACTGAGTTCATGATCAATTCTGTTTAGCGGTTTTGGGTGATGGAAGAATAACAGGTTTTGAGAAGGTTTGTGCACTCCGTTGAGTTTCAACTTTTTTAATGAAAAGGGCAGGGGCAATGGTTGTGACAGGAACTGAACCCGATTCTGCTCCACAGAACCCGTTAAAGATGTCCTGCCTTTCTCCTGCTGCCGTAATTTCTGAAAACATGGCTAAGGGTGTTCCAATAAAGTTTACGCCGCGGACAAGCTCATCTGGTCGTCCGTCAACATAAATCCTGTAAACCTCGGTTGGGGTTATATTGAATACATTTGGCGTATAACGGCTGTTGTTGGTAAATCCTCCGGAAACCGTTTTAATGTAATACCCATACGTCTTGTGTTGTTTTTTACATTCTTTAATGAGTTTGTTTTTCAGTTTCTTTTCGTTAAGCGGTTTTGATGATTCAATGAACATGTTGGACTGCCGTGCTACAGGTGCCTGTCCGGCAGAAGCCCTTCCGTGTCCGTTACTATGAGGGAGACCCGGTGCAGGTGTTCGGTTCATTAAAAATGTTTTTAGTATTCCGTTTTCAACTACATCTACCCGTCTTGCCTTTATTCCTTCATCATCATACACATAGTGACCATTGAGATACATATTGTTGAGGTATGTTTCCGTCGGATCAAAATAAACATTGAAACTTTTGGGAAGAACCAGCTTGTTCAGTTTGTCTTTAAAAGTATTACCGTTGTTCTCATCTTTTAGACGGTGGCCTTCAAGCCGGTGACCGAAAATTTCGTGAAAGAAAACGCCTGATGCCATGGGCGACATGATAACTGGTCCTGCATAAGGGTCCGCTAAAGGCGCTTTATTCAGTTTTAGCAACATATCCTTCACCTCTGCAGCAGCAACCATCAACTCTTCATCAGAGGGAAGTTTGTCGGTCGATTCGGCAATAAAATTCCGTTGATAGGGGGTGTAATCGCCATCCTCTGATTTGATAACGCCCATGATGTTAAGCATGGCGGTGGAGTTGTTTTGTACGATACGGCTGCCTTCAGAATTTATATAGTAGGTTCTGCGATCCAGAAAATCCAGTGATATATTGCCGGCAACGATATTGTCGCTTTCACTAAATGACTCACTGTATCTTACAATCCTGGATTTCCAGATGTCCTGCTGATCTTCAGGAAACGGGATATCTTTTTCTGGTTCAATATAAACACAGGAAGGCTCAACTGAAAAATCATTCTGCATGCTAATATCTTCAGCCTTCATGGTGTTTTTTAACTGAATATAATCCGTTTTAACCCTGTCGAAGAGTTTACAGGTATTGAACCAGATCGTCTGACGGATTGCTTCGGAACTGTTCATAGGGATCAGGAAAGCAGTCGTATTTGAACTGCGCCTTTCTCCTTTTAATAAATGCGTATTGTCGAATTCGTGATTACCATAACGCATGGAAACTGTACAGTAAGAAATCTCATTTGTATCATCGCCGGTTAAATAACCAAATGCAGCATTAAAGCTGAACGCTTTTACCACATCAACCCTGTAATCCATGTAATATAAGTTGCTGTCTGCATCCCTGAATTCATTAAATTCACGGTTGAATTCCTGCTCCAGAATATTGTAAAGTTCTTCATTTCCGGCAAAGGCAGGGAGCATTGTTATGCATAACAGAAATAGCATGAAAGGTTTTTTAATCATATGTACATTATTTTACAGGTGAATTGAGATCCCTTTTTACAGTATAAACAGACCTGATTAAGATTTACCTCTAAAGATAATATTGTTTTCGGAAAAACAAAGAAGTTCATGTAAGATAGAGTTTTGGAAATTAGCAAAATCCTTAAACCTGTCATTCGTTGTATGAAATATAAAACTGTTAATCACCTTTAATTTTGTAAATGAACCAATATTCTAAGTAATTTAGCGCTTCCAAAGACAAATGTATGATTCAGGATATTTTTCCGCACCGTTTTGAAAACCAGTATCTCTCTGATCAGAAATTAAATAAAGAAAGCTTTGTGCTTCATTTTAAAGGGAATGATCTATTACTTAAAATGAATGGGGATGAAAATGAACTGCCGAAGATTAGAGATATTTCTTTCAAAAAGGATCAGGTGAGTTCGACCTTTTTGTTTACGTTCGATGAAACGCCGTGTTTTTTATTAACAGGTGATATTGCTTTGAAGGATCCTGGTCTGGTCTATAATGAGATAAGCTTTTTCAGGCGGATCGGTCAGCAGGAGATTGCCTGGGTAAGTTTAGCTGCATTTCAACTTAAAAACTGGTACGAGCAAAACCGGTTTTGTGGAAATTGTGGATCGAAAACACGGCATAAAAAAGAAGAAAGAGCATTATTTTGTCCTGAATGCGGAACTGTTGTTTATCCTAAAATTTCACCGGCTATTATTGTCGCAATCCTGAGCAATGATAAAATACTGCTCGCGCGTAATACTAATTTCCCGGGAAGCTGGTATTCATTAATTGCAGGCTATGCTGATATTGGAGAAACCCTCGAAGGTACTGTTGTACGTGAAGTAAGAGAAGAGGTAGGAATAGAGGTTAGGAACATTCGCTATTATAAAAGTCAACCTTGGCCTTTCTCCGGTTCAATGATGATTGGATTTATTGCAGAGGCAGATGAAACACAACCTATAATAATTGATGAAAAGGAAATTGCCGAGGCTGCCTGGTTCACCCGTGATAATTTGCCGGCACATCCTTCGCTGATAAGTATAGCCGGCGAGATGATTGAAAAGTTTGAAAGAGGAGAACTTAAATAAAACGGCCTGCTCTCCGATGATAGAAAACCACATGGGCATAAAGGTATACTTGTAAATCACACAACAACATATTATCATTAACAATCTCTTAGATATTTTATTAATTTTATGCCCGCTTTAAATGTTGAATTATGGGTGATAAAAAAATAAAGTTTGTTGTTGTTGGGTATGGGCACATTGGAAAGCGTCATGCCGAAATGATCCGTAGGAATCCCGATGCTGAACTTGTGGCCGTTTGCGATCAGCTTTCACTGGATGAACTTGCAATAAAGGATTTGGAAGAACCGTTCTTTCAGAGTTATGAAGATCTGCTAGCTTCAGGACTTGAGTATGATGTGGTAAATATATGTACACCAAACGGGTTGCATGCAGATTTCAGTTTGAAAGCACTTGCCAGACACAAACATGTGGTGGTTGAAAAACCCATGGCGCTGAATAAAGTTGATGCCGAAAAAATGGTGTTTAAATCACTGGAAATGTCACGTCACGTATTTTGTGTGATGCAAAATCGCTATTCACCGCCTTCTGTATGGCTTAAGCAAATTGTTGAAGATGGTATTTTGGGTGATCCTTACATGGTTCAGCTCAATTGTTACTGGAACAGGGACGACCGCTACTATAAAAAAGGAAACTGGCACGGTGATGCAAAACTGGACGGGGGAACACTTTTTACACAGTTCTCGCATTTTGTGGATATCATGTACTGGCTTTTTGGTGATATAACTAACATACGGGGTAATTTTAACGATTTTAACCATCAGGATTTGACAGACTTTGAAGATTCTGGTTTTGTAAGTTTTGATTTTATTAACGGCGGAATGGGAAGCATAAATTATTCCACATCTATTTATAATACAAACTTTGAGAGCAGCATTACTATTGTTGGATCAAAAGGAACAGTAAAGGTTGCCGGTCAGTATATGAACGAAGTGGTATATTGTAATGTAAAGGATTATGAAATGCCGGAGCTGCCACCTTCAAATCCTCCAAATGATTATGGCCCCTATAAAGGTTCTGCACAAAACCATCATCTGGTTATTCAGAATGTGGTAGATAAACTGAAGGAGAAGGGATCAATTACAACCAATGCCCTGGAAGGTCTGAAAGTAGTGGATATAATCGACCGCATTTATGAGGTGAAAAACAAGTCATTCTCAAAAAAGAAATAAGGAAAGTAAAAGAATATCAAGTTCTGAGAAAAAATAAAACCACCCATGAAATTTCATGGGTGGTTTTTGTATTTTATGTAACAGTTTTCTGTTAAACAGATTTGATCTTCTCGGCCATTGCTGCTCCTAATGAAAGACATTCCTGTAGTTTCTCATCATTCATCCTTAGCTTTTCTTCAACCGGTATGCCTACGACATCCCATTTCATTTCTTCGGCAAACTGCTGGAAATACTTATGCGTAGCACCGGACCATGCATATGAACCAAAATAACTGAATACTCGCTGTTTGACGCCCCGTATTTTAATTTTATCAAGTAGAGCCTGGACAAGTGGAAACAGCTGATTAGAATAGGTAGGGCTACCAATAATTAATCCGTTATATTTCCAGATATCTGAAATGATATAGGAAGCATGTGATTTGGATACATCATGCATCACAATATTTTTTACCCCGTTTTCAGAGATGGCATTCGCTATGGTTTCGGCCATTTCTTCTGTATTGCCATACATTGAACCATAGGCGATAACCACACCACTTTCTTCAGGTTCATATTTGCTCCAGGTATCGTATTTGCCAACAACTTTCGGGATGTCGGTTGTCCATATTGGTCCGTGTGTAGAACAAATGACTTCAATGTCCAATCCACTTAGCTTTGAAAGTGCTTTTTGAACAGGATTGCCGTATTTACCAACTATGTTGGAATAATAGCGTCGCATTTCATCCCAGATGTGATCCAGGTTTATATCTGTATCAAAGATCCCTCCGTCCAGCGTGCCCCATGTTCCAAACGCATCGGCACTGAAAAGTACTTTCTCTGTAGCATTATAGGTTACCATTACTTCAGGCCAGTGGACCATGGGTGCCGTATAAAACTGAAGTTCGTTTTTCCCTAATGTAAGCGAATCACCTTCTTTTATCTCAAGTTTATTACATTCCATACTGAAGAATCCATCCAGCATATCAAAGGTCTTTTTATTGCCAACTATCGTAATATCAGGGAACCGGTTTTTAATCATACGGATACTGCCACCATGATCCGGTTCAATATGATCCACAACAAGGTAGTCTATTGATCGTCCTTTCAGTACAGTCTCAATTTTTTTTAGATATTGCTCAACAAAGCTGATTTCTACGGTGTCTATCAGAGCAACCTTTTCATCCATTATCAGATATGAGTTGTAGGAAACACCACGTGGAATCGGCCACATATTTTCAAACCGCTCAGTTTTTCTGTCATTTACGCCAACGTAATAGATATCGCCTTTAATTCGTTTAGAGGTGTACATTTTTGCTTCAGTTTTAAATCGCTGCAAAATTAGAAAATTATCCTAAATGGTTTAAATACATTATTAACTAATATCAGGTTTGAAAAAACTATTTGCCTTAAATTGCAGGAAAGGTTTTACGTTTTGTCAGAATTTTGTAAAATTAATACTGATGGTTTTATTAAAATACATATTGGCTGAACCGAATAACCCTATATTGTTAATTACTCAATTAAACAAACCTTAATATCAATTGTTTTGAAGATGAAACTAAGAAATAAATAGTGCTTTAGCAGAATTTTGTGTGGATAAATCTGTAGTGAACAAAACCGTTGGAAATAAGTTCTGTTAGATTGAATGTAGCAGATAACAAATATTACATAAATGGCAAGTTTTAATATTGTAATGCCCAAGATGGGCGAAAGTATTCAGGAAGCAACCATTACCAAATGGTTTGTAAAGCCGGGCGACAAAGTCGAGGAAGACGATGTGCTGCTTGAGATTGCAACCGATAAAGTTGATTCCGAAGTTCCTTCCCCTGTTGATGGTGTGGTGAAGGAAGTTTTGTATAATGTTGATGATACAGTAGCTGTTGGCGAGATTATCGCTGTTATTGATATGGATGGAGAAGCAGGAGCGGATACAGCTGAAGAAACATCCGGTGATGAGGTTGAGAAAAAAGAGGAAAAGGATAGTGGAAAAGAACAGGTAGAAGAGACTAAGGTTGAAGAAGGTGAAGAGGGCAAAGAACCTGGGGCAAGAAGTAGTTCTGGCAAATTTTTCTCTCCGGTTGTCCGAAAAATTGCAAAGGAAAACGGACTCAGCGAATCTGATCTGGAATCCATTAAGGGAAGCGGATTAAATGGTAGGGTAAATAAAGAAGATGTTCTCGCATACCTGGAAGATGGTGGTGCTAAATCAGAAGTTAAGGCTGAACCAAAAACTGAAAAAGCATCTGATCAGCCTAAAGCTCCGGCTCAACCGATACAGGCTGCAAAAATTGAGGTTCCTGTTTCCGGCGAGGATGAAATTATTGAAATGGACCGTATGCGGAAGAAGATTGCTGAGCATATGGTGGCATCCAAACAAATTTCGCCACATGTTACTTCAGTTGTCGAAGCAGATGTGACTACGTTGGTAAACTGGAGAAATAAAGTGAAGGATCAGTTCCAGAAAAAATACGGACAAAAGCTGACCTTTATGCCGGTATTTGCCGAAGCAGTTGCCAAAGCATTGCGTGATTTTCCCTGGGTGAATGCATCTGTTAATGGTGACCAGATTATTCTTAAAAAGAATGTCAATATCGGTATTGCCGTGTCTCTGCCAAGTGGGAATCTTATTGTTCCAGTAGTTAAAAATGCCGATATGATGAATCTTGCAGGGCTGGCTTCCAATATTAACGGGTTGGCTTCCAAAGCACGCGATAACAAACTTTCCCCGGACGATATTCAGGGAGGAACGTTTACCATTACTAATTTCGGATCTTTTGATAATATTATAGGAACACCAATTATTAATCAGCCTCAGGTAGCCATTCTTGCCACAGGATCCATTAAGAAGAAAGTATCTGTAATTGAAACTCCGGAAGGAGATACCATCGGTATCCGCAGTAAAATGTATTTGTCTCTCTCATATGATCATCGTATCGTAGATGGTATGCTGGGAGGCCAGTTCCTGAGACGAGTAGGTGACTATCTTGAAAATTTTGATCCGGAAAGAACGGTATAAAACTCTCAATTATGAAGCGAAACGAAAAGAAATACGGCATAATTCAGTCGGATAAAGAAGATTTAAAAAAGTGGTTTTACCTGATGACCCTTGGCAGGGCGCTTGATGATAAGGCGCCTAATTACCTGAAACAGGCCATTGGGTGGTCGTATCATGCTCCTGCAGCAGGTCATGATGCCATTCAGTTGGCTATCGGACAGCATTTCAGAAAGCAAAAGGATCATTTATTTCCGTACTACCGCGATTTGGTAACTTCTGTATCTGCCGGATTGACTGCCAAAGAGATCATATTTAACGGAATTTCCAAAGATACCGATGTGGCAGGTGGCGGTCGTCATATGTCAAACCATTTTGCAAAACCGGAATGGAACGTGCACAACGTATCATCATGTACTGGAAACCATACTTTGCATGCCGTTGGTGTGGCCCGTGCTGTAAAATATTACAAGGACAAGGCGGTTGTGATTAGTTCACAGGGAGAATCTTCGGTATCCGAAGGTTATGTATATGAAGCCATAACCGGAGCTGACCGGGAGCATTTACCAGTTGTTTTTGTCTTTCAGGATAACGGATATGGGATATCGGTTCCTAAAAAAGACCAGACTGCTGCCAGAAAAGTTGCGGATAACTTTGCAAGCTTTAAAAATGTAAAAATCATTCATTGTAATGGTAAAGACGTATTTGATTCCATGAATGCAATGGATGATGCCGTGGAATATGCAATGAATGAACTTAAACCGGTAATTGTACATGCCAACTGTGTGAGGATTCATTCTCATTCTAACTCTGACAGGCATGATCTTTATCGTAATAAAGGAGAGTTGTCGTATGTAAAAGCATATGATCCGCTAAGCAAGTACCGCCGCTTGTTGCTGCGTTATAATCGTTTTACCGAAGAGGAGTTGGTTGCTGTGGAAGAGGAGGTAAAAGCAGAGGTGAAAGCTGCACATAAAGCTGGTCTTGCTGCACCGGATCCTGATCCGAAAAGTATTTATGATTTTGTTATTCCGGATCCTTATATATCTGAAAAGTATCCCGAGGGATTACATAATTCCGACAATGAGCCCATTAAATTTATTACCGCACTCAACGAAACATTAAAGGCTGAGTTTAAAAATAATCCGGAGACCTTTCTTTGGGGACAGGACATTGCCAATAAGGATAAGGGCGGTATTTTCAATGTTTCAAAGGGAATGCAGCAGGAGTTTGGAAAGGAACGCGTGTTCAATGCTCCGATCGCAGAAGATTTTATAATGGGGACCGCAAACGGGATGAGCCGTTACCGTAAAGATTTGCGTGTGGTGATTGAAGGTGCTGAATTCGCAGATTACTTTTGGCCGGCTATGGAACAGTTTGTGGAAACAACACATGAATACTGGCGTACCAAAGGTCAGTTCTCGCCAAATATCACGGTACGTCTGGCATCGGGTGGATATATTGGCGGAGGTCTCTATCATTCGCAAACAATCGAAGGTGCCATGGCAACCTTCCCGGGTGTCAGGGTTGTTTATCCGTCTTTTGCAGATGATGCAGCAGGTTTATTGAGAACATCTCTCCGTTCTGAGGGGATGACGCTTTTCCTGGAGCCTAAGGCATTGTACCAGGATCCCAAGGCCGCAACATCTGTACCGGACAATTTTGAAGTGCCATTTGGTAAAGCCCGCGTAAGAAGAGAAGGTGCTGATCTTACCCTGCTTACCTACGGTAATACCACACATATGGCATTGGAAGCGGCTAAAAAAGCTGAAGAAGAAGGTTTGGGGGATGTTGAAGTTATTGATTTAAGGTCACTTTCACCTCTGGATACGGACACCATTCTGGAATCTGTTAAGAAAACATCTCGTGTGTTGATAGTGCATGAGGATAAAGTGTTTGGTGGATTTGGTGGTGAACTTGCAGGAATTATTTCAAAAGAAGCATTCGAATATCTGGATGCACCAATTGTAAGGGTTGGTTCTGAATTTACGCCGGTTGGGTTTAACAGAATCCTTGAAAGAGCCATTCTTCCAAACAGTGAAAAAATTCTGAAAGGAATAAAAGAAGTACTGGAATTTTAGTTTTTATAATTAATCTTATTGTATGCCGGAGCCACTAGGTTTCCGGCTTTTTACTGTACTCAAATGGGTGAATGTGTAGTTAGCGTTATGCTGTTGTTTAAATTATTTATCCACAGCTTTTTACTTCTTTAATCAACATTTTGATTCCTTTGGTTTTGTTAATAACTTCGTACACAATTTATTCGCAAATTTACGTTCTATAAAAGATTTTTTAATTTTCTTTGCGTTGAAAAGAAGATTTACGATGGGTAAAATCATAGCTTTAGCAAACCAGAAAGGAGGCGTTGGTAAAACAACCACTACTATTAATTTGGCGGCAAGTCTGGGTTCGTTGGAAAAAAAGGTTTTGGTTGTAGATGCGGATCCGCAGGCCAATGCAACCTCAGGCATGGGAATTGAAGTCCGCGATGTGGAATACAGTCTTTATGAATGTATTGTGGATCAGATTGACACCAAACAGGCCATTCTGCCGACTGATGTTGAGGGCGTATATTTGTTGCCGTCACACATTGATTTGGTAGGAGCCGAAATTGAAATGCTGGATCTTCCTGAACGGGAAAAAATGCTGAAAAAAATTCTGGAACAGGTCCGGAACGATTTTGATTTTATCCTGATTGACTGTTCTCCGTCACTTGGATTGATTACCGTAAATTCTCTTACTGCTGCCGATTCGGTTATTATTCCGGTTCAGTGCGAATATTTTGCATTGGAAGGTTTAGGTAAATTGCTGAATACCATTAAAATTATTCAGGGAAGGTTGAATCCGGAACTGGAAATTGAAGGATTTCTGTTAACAATGTATGACTCTCGCTTACGCCTGTCTAACCAGGTAGTTGAGGAAGTACGTACACATTTTCAGGATATGGTGTTCGATACCATTATTCAACGGAATATCAGGTTAAGTGAAGCTCCCAGTTATGGAACTCCGGTTTTGTATTATGATGCAAATTCCAAAGGGGCAATTAATCATCTGAATCTGGCACAGGAAGTTATCGCAAAGAATTCAAAATAAACTAATATGGCTAAAAAAGCTGCTCTGGGAAAAGGATTAGGTGCATTGATTGAAAATGCCAACGAAACAAAAAAGACACATAACGATATGTTCGATGAGGTTGAAGTGAACCTTATCGAGGCAAATCCATTTCAGCCCAGAACAGTTTTTGAAGAACAGGCATTGGAGGAACTGGCCGATTCAATTGCAAAAATTGGTGTAATTTCACCTATTACACTTCGTAAGCAGGGTGATAAGTACCAGATTATTGCAGGTGAACGCAGATTCAGGGCTTCAAAGAAAGCGGGGCTTGAGAAAATACCGGCATATATCCGAAAAGCAGGTGATGATAGCATGCTGGAGATGGCCCTTGTTGAGAATATTCAACGTGAGGATCTGGATGCCATTGAAATTGCACTTTCTTATCAACGCCTGATGGATGAATTTGATCTGACACAGGATGTGGTAAGCAAAAGAGTAGGTAAAAAAAGAGCAACAATTGCTAATTATCTTCGCCTGTTAAAACTTCCTGCAGAAATTCAGCTTGGAATACGTGACAGGAAAATTCAGATGGGGCATGCACGAGCTATTCTGGGTATTGAGGAACCACCAACACAGCTTATGGTTTACGAACAGATTCTGGAATATGATTTTTCGGTTCGTAAAGTGGAAGAGATTGTTCGGGAGCTGAATGAAGAGAGTAAGGAGGAGCCTCAGCCGGAACCTGTTCCTCGGAAGAAGCTTCCTGCTGAATACAAGGCTTTGAAGAACCACTTGTCATCTTTTTTTGGTGTTAAAGTTTCTTTTTCCAGAGATGAAAAGGGGGAAGGAAGGATCACAATCCCATTCACATCTGACGAGGAACTGGAGCGCATAATCAGTATTTTGGATAAATTACAGTAACTAAACATTTTGAAAAAGTATATTCTTTTCTTGTTTGTTTTATTCTGGATCAGTGCGAGTATGGTGGCGCAGGAAAATAAAATGCGCGCAGATTCGTTACCTGATATATCAGGTGGACAGAAAATTAAAAAGCAACACAAGCTCGATAAAGTATATATTCCCAAGAAAGCTGCTATGTTTTCTGCTGCATTTCCGGGTCTGGGGCAGATTTACAACCATAAATGGTGGAAAGTGCCAATATTGTATGCTGGTTTTGCTGCCTGTGCGTATGGTATAAATTATAATAATGAACGCTATAGCTTATATCGTTACGCTTATATAGATTTGGTTGACAGCGATCCTTCGTCACGAAGTTATATTGATGCACCTCTGCCAATGCTAAGGGAAGAAAGAGAGGCTTATATATTATCAAATAAATCTTATTTTGAGGGTGTGTTTAAAAGCAGAAGAGAAAGCTTTAGAAGGGATAGGGACTTAATGATCATAGTTACTGTGGGAGTATATATAATAAACATTATTGATGCCAATGTGGATGCACATTTGGCAGATTTTGACGTGAGTAATGATTTATCAATGAATTTCAGTCCGGTAGTGTTAGGAGACCTTTCCGGGTCAGGGAAATCAACACTGGGATTGTCATTAACATTAAACTTTTAGTATGAGGGGGATAGTATTAACTGCTTGTTTGGTAATTTTTACAAATATTTGGGCTGTTGGAGAAGGGGAAAGTAACGATACTACTGTTACAGATGTAAGTTATAAAGATGCATTAGCGGAGGCAGAACAGTTTATGAACCGACTGGATGATAAGGTTTCTGGTTGGTATTCCGACCGTGCATTTTCTTATATTGATACTGCATTCAATGATTCAACATCCATAGCAAATGTACCCGACTCTGTTTTCATTCAACGCCTGAAAAAACTATCAGAAGAAACAGTTATTGAGCTCCCGTTTAATGAGAGGGTGAAGGCACATATTGCAGTTTATACCGACAAGAAAAGGGCGGTAACATCAGAGATTCTGGGTTTAACAGATTATTATTTTCCGATTTTTGAAGAGGAACTTGATAAAGCTGGATTGCCTATCGAATTAAAATATATGCCGGTAATTGAATCTGCACTGAAACCAAGAGCCTTTTCACGGGCAGGGGCTTCCGGTTTATGGCAATTTGTATATTATACAGGTAAACAATATCACCTGAATGTAAATTCATATGTGGACGAACGTCGTGATCCAAGAAAATCAACTCAGGCTGCCATAAAATATTTAAGCGATTTATATGACATATACCAGGATTGGTATCTCGTTATCGCAGCCTATAACTGTGGTCCGGGTAATGTAAATAAGGCTATCAGAAGAAGTGGAGGTAAAAGGGATTACTGGGAAATCTATTACCGGCTTCCAAGGGAAACCAGGGGATATGTACCTGCTTTTATTGGAGCAATGTACGCGCTGAATTATTACAAGGAACATCATATTATTCCGGTTAAGGCAAATATCCCAATGCATACAGACACGTTAATTATTCAGGAACCGTTACATTTTGATCAGGTATCTGCTGTACTGAATGTTCCTGAAGAAGTTTTAAAAGAATTAAATCCACAATACAGAAGGGATATTATTCCGGGAGGTTCAAAGTCTTACACTTTGACTGTTCCGGTAAGTGTAACCGGGCAGTTTGTAGAGCTCCAGGACAGCATCTTCAATTACAAAGATGATATTTATTTCAGTGAAAAGCGTGAAACAGTAGATCCAACAGCCAGTTCCGGATATGTGCCTTCATCAATCGCAGGAAAAACAAAACTTTATTACACCGTAAAATCAGGAGATAATCTGGGGTACATTGCAGATTGGTACGATGTAAGGATTTCTGATCTGCGTTACTGGAACAATATTTACAGAAATCTTATTCGTGTGGGGCAGCGTCTTGTTGTATTTGTTCCCACGTCTCAAAAGAATAAGTACGTAAGCATTAACCAGATGTCCTTTGCTCAAAAACAGGGCACTGCAAGTTATACTGCATCAACAGCACCTGTGCAAACAACCACAGGACATGATCCGGATTATATTTACTATAAGGTGAGATCAGGCGATAATTTATGGCTGATTGCCCGAAAATTTCCCGGAATTTCAAGTGACGATATTAAACGGTTGAATAATCTCACGTCAAACTCTATTTCTCCCGGACAATTGCTTAAGATTAAACCCAAAGGTTAGATTAGTATGGCATACAAAACCGTGAAACAGTTCACGGTTTTTTTGTGTCCAGATATTACATTTTTCGGATATGTTTATTTTTGAATTTTTATACATTTGAATTCAAAGAATAAACAATAACAATTTGTGTTGACCCAAAATATCATATTCCCGTAATATACTTTGGTGGAATTATTTATTAATTTTGATAGTTATTTAAATTGTTGACCATGAAAAAGATCTTAATTACATTGATAGCTTCTTTTACATTGTTTTCAATGGTTACAGAGGCTCAGACGCTCCCGAATTATTTAAAGAAAAAGGTGGAAAAGTCTATAAAGAAAAGAGCAGACAAAGAAGTAGATAAAGCCGTTGATAAGGCTGTAAATAAAGCTGCCGATAAAATTCTTGATTCAGCTTCAGGTAAATTAGAGGAAGCCACAGACAGTATAAATAATGCTAATGGAGCAGATGCGGAACCTGCAGGCGAGGGGAAACGTGAATCGGAAAAGCGATTTGATGCTGCCATGGGAAATTATATGAAGTCTATGGGAGTAGGTGTGGATGTGCCTCATAAAGATACATACAATTTTGGATCGCGGATGAAAATGCTTGTTGAGCAGACCGATGCGAGTGGTAAAATAGAAGATCCGATGTATTACAATGCCTATTTTTCTGAAGGTAAATCTGATTACGGGATGGAGTTTACAAATGAAGAAGGCGCATTTACTTCGTTTGTGTACGATACCGAGAATAATTGTACTCTTATTTTAATGAAAGATGGAGATAACTTAACCGGAATTGCTACTAAAATCAGTCCGGAACAAATGTCGGATGTGGAGGATGAAGCCCAGGCTCAGGTGGAGGAAAATCAAATGCCGGAGAATTATAACCTCAGGAAGACAGGAAAAAGTAAAACAATTAACGGTTATCAGTGTGATGAATACATCGCCGAAGATGACGAATCTTTGGTCACACTTTGGGTAACCAAAGATCTTAATCATAAAATTAATTCGAGGGTGTATAATAATCAGTTGTTTGCGGGTAGTTTGTGGCTTGCAGGTAAAACTGACGGAGTTGTCATTCAGTATGACCGAAAATCCAAAATAAATAAAGAGCATACGGTTATGACGGTACAGGATATTGACTTTAATTCTGTACATTCTATATCAACTAAGGGATATACACTCACCGGAATATCAATGTGATTTATACTTTTATCGAACCAGAAAACTATATTAACTATGGAAGTTGAAAAATCTTATGTTTTGAATGTAAATGAAAATGCTGCACATTATTTGTACAAGAGTGCACAGTGGTCTAAATTTTTTGCCATTCTTGGGTTTATATCGGCCGGACTAATGATACTGGGAACCATTGCCTTAGTCGGTATGGGATCGGTTTTTCCCGCAATGGGTCAAAGTGCAACAATGGGAGGACCTGCAGCAGGCCCAATGGCATATCTGTCCACTTCGGTATTTGTACTCATTGGTATTCTTTATCTGGTAATGGCAGTGGTAAATATTATAATTGCACTTAAACTTTATCGTTTTGCTGATAAAGCAATTGTGGCGCTTAAAACCAACGATGATGAAATACTTGAACTGAGTTTTAAGAATATGAATAGCTTCTTACAGATTCTTGGTATTCTGACCATCGTCATGATTGGTCTTTATTTCATTACATTTATAGTAATGATGCTGGCAGGATTTGGTGCCGCACTATTTGCACGGTAGTATAATTCCTAATTATATGGTCTGACCCGGAATAATATTTCCGGGTTTTTTATTGGTATATCCATATAAATCGGTTGATAAAAGGTTATTATGTTTCCGGTTCAATGACAATAATCATATCCATGAATATAATAAAAATGATTATCTTGTTAACCTTAAAAAGTAAATAATAAAATATTGATATTAAGATAATTAACAGATGAATACTGATCGTTTTGTTTCCCGTCATATTGGTCCGCGTCCTCATGAAGTAGAGTATATGCTAAAGGAGCTTGGAGTGCATAGCATTCAGGAACTTATAGAGCAAACTGTTCCATCAGATATATTACTGGATAAGCCGCTTGATTTGGCCCCAGGGTTGACCGAACGGCAGTATTACCGGAAAATTCTTGGTCTGGCTTCCAAAAACAAGGTGTTTAATACCTACATTGGAATGGGGTATTACGATACCATAACACCTTCTGTTATTCTACGCAATGTGCTTGAAAATCCTGTTTGGTATACATCTTATACACCTTATCAGGCAGAAATTTCGCAAGGAAGACTTGAAGCCTTGTTGAATTATCAGACAGTGGTTTGTGATATGACCGGAATGGAACTGGCAAATGCAAGTTTACTGGATGAAGCAACAGCGGCTGCTGAAGCTATGATAATGATGTATAACTGTCGTTCACGTGCACAGGTTAAGGAAAATGTCAATATGCTTTTTGTGGATGAAAATATCTGGCCGCAGACGCTGGCAGTTTTAAAAACAAGAAGTAAACCGCTAGGAATTGCAATTCATGTGGGCGATTTCAGAACCTGTGAATGCACTGAAAACATGTTTGGAGCAATTGTACAATATCCGAATTCTGATGGTCGCATACTGGATTATAAAAATTTTACCGATAAGTTTCATGCCGGGGATAAAAAAGTTGCAGTTGCAACAGATCTTCTGAGTCTTGCGTTGTTGGTTCCTCCGGGAGAATGGGGAGCTGATGTGGTGTTGGGAACATCGCAACGCTTTGGTGTGCCGATGGGATATGGCGGACCTGCAGCTGCTTTTTTTGCTACACGCAATGAATTTAAACGGAATATGCCGGGCAGGATAATTGGGGTCACGCGTGACAGGTTTGGAAACCGTGCCCTTCGAATGGCTCTTCAAACCCGCGAGCAGCATATAAAGCGCGAAAAAGCAACATCGAATATTTGCACTGCACAGGCGCTTTTGGCTAATATGGCTGGATTTTATGCTGTATATCATGGCAGGGAAGGGATTGAACGCATTGCAAAACGAATTCACAGCATAGCCTCGTTTATCTCCGAGGAGGTAGAAAAGTTAGGATACAAACAGTTGAACGATAATTATTTCGATACACTCAAGATCAGGATTCCGTCGCAGGTACGGTTATCAGATATTATCCGGTATTCCACAGAACTGGAAATGAACTTCAGGTATTTTAATTCAGGAGAAGTTGGGATCAGCATTGACGAAACCACGAATATGGACGATGTGAACTGGATACTTGAAGTATTTGCCAAAGCCAATAATAAAGCGGTTCCATACGTTGAGGATGTCCCTGAAAATATTACGCTGGGTAATAAATTCGTTAGAACCAGTGATTACCTTGCGCATGAGGTATTTGCGAAGTACAGATCAGAGACAGAAATGGTGCGCTACATTAAAATGCTGGAACACAAGGATATTTCATTGACACATTCCATGATTTCGCTGGGTTCATGTACTATGAAACTGAATGCGGCAACCGAAATGTTACCACTAAGCTGGATAGAATTTAACGGCATCCATCCCTTTGTTCCGGTTGACCAGGCTGCCGGGTACCATGAGATGTTTAAGGAGTTACGCCATGATTTAGCCGTAATAACGGGCTTTGCTGATGTGAGTCTGCAGCCAAACTCCGGTGCTGCCGGTGAACTTGCCGGGTTAATGGTAATCCGGGAATATCATCTTAGTCGTGGTAATGATCAGCGGGATGTGGTGCTGATACCTTCATCGGCCCATGGGACTAATCCTGCAAGTGCTGTTGCTGCAGGAATGCAGGTGGTAGTTGTAAAATGCGACGAGAAAGGAAATATTTGTCTGGATGACCTCAAACAAAAGGTAGTGGAAACCGGTGAAAAACTGGCGGCATTTATGATTACCTATCCTTCTACACATGGTGTTTATGAGGCCAGCGTTCGCGAGATGTGTAACATTATTCATGCTGCCGGAGGGCAGGTTTATATGGATGGGGCCAATATGAATGCACAGGTTGGGTTGACGAATCCGGCGATGATTGGGGCCGATGTTTGCCATTTGAACCTGCATAAAACGTTTGCTATTCCTCATGGTGGAGGTGGGCCGGGTGTTGGTCCTATAGCAGTGGCCGAACATCTTGTCGATTTTCTTCCGGGTCATACCGTATTAAATAATGACCGCAAAGGGAAACCTGTTGCTGCTGCGCCTTATGGGAGTGCGAGTGTGTTGCCGATAACATACGGATACATAAAAATGCTGGGTGCAGATGGATTAAAACAGGCATCGGAAATTGCCATTTTGAACGCAAACTATGTGGCTCACAAACTCAAGGATACATTTGGTGTTTTGTACGTGGGAGAAAAGGGCCGGGTGGCTCATGAAATGATTCTGGAATGCAGGCATTTTAAAGCATCAGGGATTAATGAAGTGGACATTGCCAAACGCTTGATGGACTACGGATTTCACGCGCCTACGCTATCATTTCCGGTTCATGGTACATTAATGGCTGAACCTACCGAAAGTGAAAGTCTGGAGGAACTGGACCGCTTTGTGGATGCGCTGAAAAATATTTACAATGAGATTCAGTCAGTTGAAAAAGGTGAGGCGGATAAAACGGATAATGTTTTGAAAAATGCACCACATACTGCACAGGAACTAGTGTCAGATCACTGGGGGCATGCATATAATCGTGAAGCTGCGGCTTATCCTGTGGATTGGCTCAGACTGAATAAATACTGGCCGCCGGTTGCCAGGGTGGACGATGCGTATGGTGACCGAAACCTGTTCTGTACATGTGGCGAAGTTTAAGGGAATGAGATACAGCAAACGTTTTGTGGATTTCAATAATATGTATTACTTTTAGTGCTGATTATCATTGGGTTAAATATTTCTGAATGAAAAGGATTCTCTTGCTGTTATTATCAGTTATTGCATTTACATCGTGCGTGGAGATGGTGGAAGGTGAGGGAGATGTGATTTCACGTGAGTATAACCTCAAGGATTTTAAAGGTGTAATTCTGGATGTGCCAGGTAAACTCTCTGTAGCACAAGGAGAGAAAAGTATAACGGTCACGACAAATAAAAACTTGTTTGAGTGGCTTAATCTGTACGTGACAGACAGCATTTTACATATTTATTTACAGGACAAGGTTAATGTGTGGCGGTTTGATGAGCTGGACTTTAAGGTGACATTACCGGATGTGAATTTTATTGGACTGAATGGTTCCGGAGATATTGAGATCCCTGAAGAAGTGAGAGCTGGCGACGATTTAAAAATTTGTATTAATGGCTCCGGGGATGTTGTCGCTAAAAAACTTAATGCAACTTTGATGGAATTGCAGATTGATGGTTCGGGAAATATTCGTTGTGACGAAGCCAATACAATTGCTGTAAATGCAGGCATTGATGGTTCAGGGGATATTCGCCTGACAGGATCGACAAAGGATATATCTGTATATATTGATGGTACCGGAAGCCTGCTTGGTTTTGATATGGCATCAAAAAATGCCGCAGTACAAATTGGTGGTAACGGAGATTGTCAGTTGAGCGTTGTGGATTCGTTGAATGTAGAAATTGGCGGATCAGGATCCGTTTATTATAAAGGAAATCCCGAAACTGATATTAGGATAGACGGTACCGGTACTGTTCAAAAAGTAGGAGACTGATTTTAAATGAAAAGTGAATAATGAACAATTAATAATTATCCACTTTTACGATACTTTAATGTTTTTATTCACGCCTAACGATTCACGATTAATCCTTATTCTCGCATCCACAGCAAAAATTCTGTTTCCCTGACCGATAAGTGGATTAATGTCAAGTTCCACAATTTCAGTGGCAAATCTCAACAGGGAAGACAACCGAACAATAATCTGTGCAAACAACATTTCATCTACACCTTCATGTCCTCTTGTGCCTTTAATTAATGCATAACTCTTTAAGGACCGGATCATCGACACGGCCTCTTTCAGGGTTAAGGGCGCAAGCCCTGAACTAACATCCTTCAGGACCTCAATAAATATGCCCCCGAGTCCGCACAAAATAACATGTCCGAATGTCGGTTCGTACTTGGCCCCGATAAATAATTCATGCCCGGTAATCATGGGTTGAACCAAAACGCCTGTTACGTCCTTAATTTTCATCATTCGTCTGAACTCTGCCAATAGATGATCCTCAGAGTGAATATCCAGTACAACACCTCTGACATCTGTTTTATGGACAGGTCCTACAACCTTTACAACGCAGGGAAAACCAATTGTTTTAGCGGCATTCAATATCTCTGTCTCTGTTTTTCCTGTAATCTCCTTCACTCTTGGAATAGAAGCACAATCCATGAGTTTTTCAACCTGATCCGGAGATAAATAGCCGTTTTCTGCATCATCAATAATTCTTCTGGCAGCAGGAATATTAACCTGATCCAAATCTATTTTTTCTTCAGCAGGATAATGTGTGTTGAAGATCTTGACCAGTGCATTTCCAAGTTCTACCTCATCCGGAAAATTCACATGTCCTAAAGATGTAAAATATGTAATATCATCAGCAACATTCACCACTGATGGCAGTATAGGATAAATTGGTTTTTTGCATAATCTGATTTTCTCATCCAGAACCTTATATACATCTCTTACAGGAAACAAACCAGGGCTGCCAAAAATAACAGCCATGGCATCGACCTGATCAAAATCGCGTTCGCACGCATCTATAATTACCCCAAGTTGTTCTGCTGTGCCTGTTGCAAGAAAATCAACCGGATTTGATACCGATGATCCCGGAAATAATTTTGCTTTCAGGGCATCCGCTTTTTCTCCAGAAATGGCTGGAATATTTATCCCGCCATCCGAAAGAGCGTCTGTAAGCATGACTGCCGGGCCACCGGCGTGTGTAATAATAGCCATGTTTTTCCCTTTCAGTTCTTTGCACATGAATACACCGGCAACAGTTGTCAGTTCATCACGGCCATAGCAGCGTACTATGCCGGCTTTTTTTAATAATGCATCCACTGCAAGATCGCTGCTGGCAAGTGCTCCCGTATGCGAAGTTGCAGCCCTGCTTCCCGCTTCTGAACCACCGGCTTTGATGGCTGCAATTCTGCATCCTTTTCGGATCAGGGATGAGGCATGTTTTAAAAGTTTATCTGGATTTTGAATACTTTCAATATAGAGCAGTTTTACAGGTGAGCTGGTTTCGGGATCAAAAGAGTTATCCAGATACTCAAGAATATCTTCCACACCTGTCTGCGCGCTGTTGCCAACCGAAAAAACACTCGAAAAAGTCAGTCCTTTTTTCATGCCGGTTTCAATAATGAATACAGCTGTTGCACCTGAACCGGATATTAATTCACAACCTTTCGGGTCAAGTTTGGGAATGGGAGAGGTAAATATGCTTTGATGAAACGGCGTAAGTACGCCAATGCAGTTAGGCCCGATCAATGTAGCACCATATTCATTCACCATTTTGGTGATTCTGTCTTCCAGAGCTTTCCCTTCTTCGTGCTCTTCACTGAAACCCGCAGATATAATGATAAAGGCTTTAGTACCTTTCTTTAGCAGTGTTTCAACGACCGGAGGACAAAACCTGGCCGGAATCGCCAAAATAGCCATATCAACCGGTGGCAGTTCTTCCGGTGAATTATGTGCAGGTATTCCGGAAATATTTTCCCGTGACGGATTTACAACATACAGTTCGCCGTCAAAATTACCATTTTTAAGATTGTAAAGTATTTTTCCTCCTGGTTTCTGCAAGTTCTCTGAGGCCCCGATTACAGCAATACTTTTAGGATGTATAAGTTCGTTCTGGATCATTAGTATCGATTTGATCCTAAAGATAAGACCAATGAATAAAACAGAGTATGATGTTTGTTAGAAATATAGAAGCAAGATATAAGACACAAGATTTAAGACTCAAGACAACTTATATTAAGGTAAGTCCTCCTTTTTGGCAAAAGGAGGTGGTCCTGACTTTTTAGTCAGGATCGGAGGATTTTATAAATTCAAAATTATTCCTTCTATTCGGCGTAGTTTTTAACTCGTCAGGGAAAAATCAAAACTACTGCTTTGCAATAAAACTGATTGTTAGAATATTTACGACGTAGCGAAAGACGCTACGCCGAGCGGAGACACAAAGTGCAAGACTGAAAATTACGTTGCTATGTAAAGGGAAGCTGGATATACTTCCTTGTATTACATCCAATGTTAGTTTTATCTCCGTTACTGTAATAATCCAGACATAATAAAAACAAATGTAATTCTATTTCAACCTATTTAGGTACTTTGAATATATTAATAATTGTGATATATTTAAATAAATTTTTATCTGTTATTTGAATAAATTTTACCTCATGAAAACAAAAATTATTCTTAATCTGATCCTGTTATGTTGTGTATATTCTATTAGTGCCAAGGATATTATATATAATATTTCTGGTAGTGAAGGAATCAATAAAACATCTTTGGATTCAATTCGCATCGAAAACCTTTCGAATAGCTCCATGCTTGTGTTCAACGATTTGCCTATACGGGACGAGTACCTTATAAATCTGACAGAACAAAAACTTGATTTTAACACTGGTGGAAATTTTAATAATGCACATGGATATTGGAAAACGGAGGTTATTATGCCTGGTTATGTAGGATTAACTAATTATATGTATCCTGAGGAAAATACAACTTTAACTATTTATAATATAGGTGGACGAAGAGTATTTGAAGAATCTGTACCTGAATATGTTTATAAAATAAATCTTTCACTTCCGAATTATGGTTTTTACATCGTTGATTTGCACACAGGCCAACGTAATTGTTCTTTAAAGGCTATAGGTGGTTTTCAGCGATATAATCCGATTAAAGTATCTTATGTGGCTGGAAATAATAGTGTTGAAAATAAGTCTGTTCGAACAAATGATTTCAGTTTTAGTATTGAAGATACGTTTAAAATTACAGTTTTTAAAAATGGCTATTCGGCTGAACCTAAAATAATGGAGGTTGTAGGTGATCAGGTGCTGGAATTTAGTTTAATTAATTTGACATGGACTCAAGAGGTTTTAAATGATGCTTATGAAGCATGGAGAGATAGTCGCATTCATTCAGGAGGCCTGTTTTATGAACTTAGTGTTTGCAGTTCAGATGCAGAACGTCATCCTGAAAAATATTTGGATCAGCCACGACATGTACCGGAAAACTTATATTACGGTGGGACTTCTGCGTTTACGGATATTGATTTTGGTGCAGTTCCTTGGGATAGAGGATATGACATTATAACGTATTGTAATGGAATAATATCGGCATTTGAATCATCAGATATCTATCAGGATTGGATGAAAAGTAAGATGCCATGTCAGTATGCTAATATTTATGGACAGGCAGTAGCCTTAAGGGCAACTGTTTATTATGAATTAACGCGCTATTTTGGTGATATTATTAATAAGGTCTCTAATGTTGATGTGGATTCCTTTTTATCTTCGCGAGATTTTATTTGGGAATATCATATCAAAGAACTTGAAAAAGTTGTGCCGTTAATGTATAGGGCAGGAGTAAACGAACAGGCTGTGAAAACAGTGATGAGCAGATCATATGTTGAAGGTTTAATCGGTAGAATGTGTTTACTGGCAGGAGGTTACTCAACCCGCCGGACAGATTTGGGTATTCATTTCTACCACGATCTGGAAGGCATTGATATTTCATTCGAACAAATTGGAGATGAGAATAGTGGCGCTGTTTACAATCGTCGTACAGATTATAAGAAGTTTTACGAAAAAGCCAGAATATATTTAACAAATCTGGTAGAAAATTCAGGAACAGCAGAATTGATTAACGCAGATCCCCGTGGTACAGGAATAAATGGTGAGCAATTTGGAAATCCGTTTCAGTACAAATTCCAGCAAATGCTTGACCTTAATATTTCAACCGAATCTGTTTATGAAATTCCTGAAATACAAGGTGTCTATTCAGAACGTCCTTATGCTTTTGGTCGACCATCAGGAGGAGGAGGTTCTAATTCGTTCCCATGCAAAAGTTATGGGCAAAGCAGGATGCATCCAACCTTTTATTATGGAGACTTTGATCCATTTGATATGAGACGCGACGTAACTGTTGCTGTTACCGCAAGTATTGGTAATGGTAGAGAAGTTTTGTTGGGTTTTGATCCGGGTAATAAAACCCATGGAGGATTAGCTAATAATAAATGGGACGAGAACCGTATGAGTCCACCATATATTTATAGGCAGAAAGCTTCAGGTGTGAATAACAATTATTTACATATGTCAGATGTGATTCTCATGTTGGCTGAGGTAAAAGCGGTACTGGGTGATGAAGCTGGTGCAAAAACAGAGTGGAAAAAAGTTCGTAGCAGGGCATTTTCTGAAGATATGCAGGCTGAAAAAGTAGATGGCTATATCAACAGTAAATCCGGTGAGGCTTTGTTGGATGCTATTCTTGACGAAAGAAAATTTGAATTGGCAGGCGAGGGAATTCGCAAATGGGATATGATCCGTAACGGTAAGTTTCCTCAGATGATTGAATCGCTTAAAGCTAAACTTGAAGCAATGATTGATGGTCTGGAAAGCGATGGTTATTATACATTTGAGAATGGGAATACAATATCGAATTATGTCTGGACGAAAGAAGTTGATGCAGGTTCAGAACTTGGGTATCGTTTAACCTCACAATGTACAGATTATTCCAACCCAATACTCTTCCCTGGTTGGAGAGGTCAGTATAACGAATGGGAAAATGTAGGTGGCTCAGGTATAGGCGCAAATTATAACGGTGATTATGGTACAAATACTGCCATTAAAGGCTTGTTTAACCATATTGAACCAGGTAGTGAAGAAGCTCAGACTTTGGAAGCAAGTGGATATGAAATGCAAAAATGGGGTGAATGGTTGGTTGAGTACCGTGAAGAATATTCCACTTATGTATTTCGTGGTTATCAGGAGGGCAAGGCGCCAATTTATCTGATCCCATTAAATGCACAGACCATTTCTACCTCCGGCGGTAAAATCACAAATGGTTATGGCTTCCCACAACAGTAATATAACTTTAGTTAAAAGTGAAAAATTACTCTTTAAGTTCGGTGTAAAATGAAATATTTTGTTAAAGGTTGGGATTAAAATCTATAATCCACACCAAAATGGATTAGTCCTTTGTGTCCGAAACCGGTTTCAACGGTCACCCCAAAGTCTTTCCCATAACGAACCCCAAAAACATTTAAGTGACTGGCAAGATACATGGAAGAAAGGGGGAGGTATTTTTCAAGTTTTTGTAATAAACTGTCATCAATAATATTGGAGATACCTATATAACCGGGTCCGAGGCTTAGTCCGGAATAAAGTTGAAAATTATTTTTGTTGAGATAGATATAATTGGCACTGAGTAAAAAGGCATACGTTTTTACAGCTGGTGAACCGTAGGAATAGCCGCTAAAGTTTATGCTATGCCGGCTAAGCCAGAATTCAGCTCCAACTTCAAATTTATTGAACCGTCTCATGTAGGATATCCCTAAGGGACCTGTCACAGTGTATCCTGTGCGGTTAACCTCATTACCGTATTCATCAATTAAATAGTCAACCCCGGTTGCCACTAAATAAACACCAATGTTCATGGTGGACAGAAAACCATATTCTACTGAAATGCTGTTCAGTTTTTCAGGGGCAGACCTACGGCCATAATATGAATTATATTTTTGTGAAAATCCTGAGAAACTTATTAAGCATATAGCTGATATTGTAAGAAGTGCTCTTTTGATCATATAAACCGGTATGTGATATACCAGTTAAACGGATAGTGTTATGATTTCGTATTAACCCGCTTTATTTATGTAAAATTGAAATACATTACATGAATGTGTGTTGGATTGAGGGGGTGAAAATCGGGAAACCGGCGTAGTTTTTAACTACGTCAGGCAAATAAATTTTTAGTATTGTTTGCGACGTAGCGAAGACGCTACGCGGAACGGAGGAATATAGCTAATATTGTAAGAAGTGCTCTTTTAATCATATAAACTGGCTTGTGAATACACCAATTAAACTGATGGTACGATGAATTCGTATTAATCCTCTTTATTGACATAAAATTCAATGAATTTCCCGGGTCAGGCAAAAGGAAGATAAATGACTTTCTTCGTTTCAAAGAATTCTTCAGAAAAATAATCAGAAAGTTTAAAAACGGCCACCTTATCTTTAAAATTTGAAATTTCTTTGCTGAAATCTCCACCCTTCAGGTAAATTATTCCGTTTGGCAGTCCGTTTTTGTGATCATCCGAGATATTATTCCGGGTCATTTTAACAAATCGGGGAAATGAAGTCACAGCCCTGCTGACCACAAACTCGTATTTTGCTTTTATCTGCTGTACCCTTTTCTGTTCTGCTCTTACATTAGCCAGTTCAAGCTCAGTAGCTATTCCCTGTACAACTTTAATTTTTTTTGAAATAGAATCTATCAGATGAAAATTAGAACGTGGAAAAACAATGGAAAGCGGAATTCCCGGAAAACCGCCACCGGTTCCTACATCCAATACAGATGTGTTGGGCTGAAACCGGATCATCTTTACGATACCCAGAGAATGCAGAATGTGATGAACAGCAAGGTTGTCTATATCCTTGCGGCTCACCACATTAATTTTTGTATTCCAATCCTGGTATAACGGGATCAGTGCCTCAAGCTTTTCGTATTGTTCAGTCTCAAGATTTGGGAAATATTTTTTTATCAGATCCATTCGTCGGAGTTAAGCAACCAAAAATAATGAATTATTCATTAGGAACTTCACGCATTTTTAAATTCTCTCCCGCACTTTTGACGACATCCCTGTAATATTCATCAGAATATCCTGGTTGATCAGGGTATTCAGGTAAGCCGTAAGGATTACGCATAAACTTCCCATCCTTTTCCTGTTTTATGTTCCCGTCCATATATTTCACCAGCAAATACTGGCCCAGTTTAGTCCATTTATCCATCATAAGTTTGGACTGGTTAGATGAAAAATTGGTGATGTAATCGTAAAATTCTGTTTTATTGGAAGCAAATATGTTCTTAGCTTCTTCGTCGGCAGCATCAACAGCTATCTGATAATAGTTTTCAAGCTCATTTTGTACCGGCTTTATATCTTTAATCATATAACTGTAACGTGTATAAGCCCAGTTAGAAACCCAGTTGAATACCCAAAAAGCGGCGTCCCATGTAAATGTCAGCATATCGCCATTTCCAACTTTAAAACATTCAGGAACTTGTTTTATTCCAGAATATATTGGAACATAAACCGAGGTTGCAGCATCATCAACGCCAAACCAAAGTATGCCTTTCATTGGGGTGGGGTAGCCTTCTCCACGCATTTGAGCCACAAAAGAAAACCCGGTTTGTTGTGTGGCAATAGCTCTCTCATTAAAATACTCAACGCTGTCTACCTCCCATGTTAACGGACGCCATCTGTAAGGTAATGCAAAAGATCCGGCGCCGGCATCCTTTGTCATATCCAGAGGAGTACCTTCGAAGTGATCCCGCATGTAATTCTGAACATCGCGGTAACTGATTTTTTTATCCGGTTTGATCCAAAGCGGCATTCTTTCATTTGTTTCACCCATTATGTAGGGCAGATCCTTTTCACCTTGTTCCGGATTTATATGATTAAAAAAACTCCAGACTCTGGCATCACAAAATCTTACAGCACCATAATCAAGGGGAGCATAAGCAGCCGAGAAATCAAAATCCTTATCATTTCCCTCAAAATATTTCATTTTACGTGCAAAATCAATCACATCGGGTGCGTAAAGGCAATTTTTTTTGTCTTTAAAGTCAATGGTTGTAATCCTTGCCTGGTTGGCATGGGCACAAACATAACCGTCGGGTATACGTTTGGCAACCCAAACAGCACCTTTTTCAAAAGGGCCTTTGCTGATCATTTCCATAATCCATACCTCATTAGGATCGGCAATAGAAAATGATTCGCCAGAACTGTAATATCCGTATTCTTTAACCAGGGAAGTCATTGTATGAATGGCCTCTCTGGCTGTCTTTGACCGTTGTAATGCGATATACATCAGACTGCCATAATCCATAATCGCAGTTGTGTCTATCAAATCATGTCTTCCTCCATAGGTAGTTTCTCCAATTGAAACGGCATATTCGTTCATATTTCCAACAACCGAATATGTTTGTTGTACCTGATCAATTTCTCCAAGGTATTTGCCTGTATCCCATTCATAAACTTTGAGTTTTGCCCCTTTCGGATATGTTTTTGCCGGCCAGTGATAAAGTTCTCCGTAAAGCGTATGTGAATCTGCAGCATAACTTATCATGCTGGCATTTTCGGCAGATGCTCCTTTTGTAACCAAAAGATTTGTACATGCATTGGAGGACTGAAGAGATACCAGTATCACTAATGTGATAGTAATAAAGAAGTGTTTCATTTTATGTTGACTTTGTTTGTGTGTTCGGTTATAATGCTTTCATTTTTCTGATTGTCTCAAAACGGTCGGTTGCGCTAAATACAAAACTACCTGATACCAAAACATCCGCTCCATGTTCCAGCAATTTTGGCGCGGTGTCAAAATTTACACCACCGTCAATTTCAATAAGTGTATTCAGCCCTTTTTCTTCAATCATCAGTTTAAGTTCTGAGACTTTTGACAGGGTATTAGGGATAAACTTCTGGGCGCCAAATCCCGGATTTACCGACATCAGGAGCACCATGTCTACTTCACTTATAATATCTTTTAATAAATGAACCGGAGTATGCGGATTGAGTGTAACCGCCGCTTTCATCCCGGCTTCCTTAATCTGGTTCACCACCCGGTTTAAATGTGTGCAGGCTTCGTAGTGCACATTCAGCATATGGACTCCCAGGTTACTGAATTCGGGGATGAATTTCTGTGGCTCAACAATCATAAGGTGCGCATCCATAGGTTTTTCGCATATGGCAGCTACCTTTTCAATGACAGGGAAGCCAAACGATATATTCGGAACAAAAACGCCGTCCATAATGTCCAGATGCAGCCAGTCGGCATCACTCTTGTTGATGAATTCAATCTCTGACTTTAGATTTGCAAAGTCTGCTGCTAAAAGCGATGGTGCAATTAAGTGGTTCATTTTTATATTATTGGATTCAACCTGTATGCCTTCGTCATAAAATAAAAAAGGGCAGATTGTCTCTGCCCTGTAAAAATAGAAAATATTATTTATAAATATGATTTCAATTGTTTGTTGCGATGTTTCTGTTTGAGTTTTTTAAGAGCCCGTTCACGAATTTGGCGAACCCTTTCTTTGGTCAATCCAACAATTTTACCAATCTCTTCCAGTGATTTAGCTGATTCTCCTTCAAGGCCGTAAAACAATTTTAAGATTTCAATTTCCCTTGGATGCAATGATGCAAGTGAATTTGCGATCTCAGTTTTTAACGATTCCATTTCCAGGTCGTCATCCGGGGATTTGGTGTCGTTGTTCAGAAAAACATCGTACAGAGTACCCTTTTCTTCATCATTGCTGATTGGGGCATCCATTGAAACGTGGCGTTTAAAACTACTCAGTGCCTGCTGAACATCTTTAACCGGAAGGTCAAGTTCCTTGGCTATTTCAACCGCAGTAGGTTCGCGTTGCAATGTTTGCTCCAAATGGTTGTATGTTGCATTTACCTTATTGATAGATCCAATCTTATTTAAAGGTAACCTTACAATTCTTGCCTGTTCTGCAAGCGCCTGTAAAATTGACTGGCGGATCCACCATACAGCATATGAAATGAATTTAAATCCACGGGTTTCATCAAAACGTTCTGCAGCCTTTATTAAACCTATATTCCCTTCGTTAATTAAATCAGGAAAGGATAATCCCTGGTTCTGGTATTGTTTGGCAACAGAGACGACAAAGCGCAGGTTTGAATTTATCAGTCTGTCAAAAGCCTGTTTGTCGCCGGCTCGTACTTTCTTAATTAAAGCAACTTCCTCATCAGGAGTTAAAAGATCGATTTTTGAAACTTCCAAAAGGTATTTGTCAATCGAAATTTCCTCCCGGCTAGTAATTTGTCTTGAAATTTTGAGTTGTCTCATAGCAGCGGATGTGTTTAGGTGAAAAATTACGTTTGTTTGACTTTCTTTGGTTTATACGATTTTGATTTCATAATGTTCCAATTTTGTTTTAAATTGTAAGTTATTTCCTTTCAATTTGTTCCGTACATCACATATTCCTATATACGTAATTAGTATTTGGAACGTTACCTATATTAATACAATAAAAATGCTTCTATTGTTCAATCTTTTTTTGTTAAAAAAATGTATTGCGTGTATATAAGTATGTATATGATAATCTTATTTTGATAGCTGGATCTTATTTATTTTTTCTCTTAATAAAAAAAGATGTAATATTGCCGCCGATTTACCTAAGCAAACTTAAATTCTGACGGTTGTTAACAATTGTTGATAAACCGGTTCATAACCTGTTAATTCAGAGATGATACATAGTGGATTTCTTCAGCTTAAAAAAGTTGCATATTAGCGTCATGACATGTTATATTTGTTATACCGAAAAGCAATAAAGACTGCTTTCAGAAACCGGGAGGAAGGTATTAATTCTTAAGTGAGTTTTATCTGAATCGTACAAATCGAAAGGTTTGCCGGCAAAGAAAGCCGAAGTCCAAATCACGAAGGAGCAATCCGGAAAGAAGAGGCAGTATTGTGAAAGAGGTTCGTTCTTTAAAGCATTTGAGTTTGAGGCAGGATAAACCTGAAAGTAGTTTCGGCTACAGAACGGTTTAAAGAATTAATGAGTTCGCTCATTACAATTCTTAATCTCTTAGTTCCGTGAACCCCGTGTTCATAACTGAAGGGAGCCTATAAACCCGGTATCACAATAATAGATTCCAGGATTTATGAAGGTGATGCTATCCAAGGTAACGTCCTGACTTACCGGAAGATTGAGGTTTGATGAGATTCGGTTTGCCGGATTGAGTTACGCAACGCAAGTTGCAGCGGATCCGAACAATAGAAGAATTCGTTCTGATATTGCGACATGAAGCTTAGGTTATTCGGGGTGACCCGGTAACAATCCCAGGGATAAAAAATCTAAAAAGTTATGGTTCGTCCAGGCTTATGATTTGGTTCAAATGTGTGTGGAAGGTGCAAACCAGAAACAAAGGAACGGTACGTTCATTCAGAGTCTGATTCAAGAGCAAAAAACAGATGTAACTTCGGTTACAGAAAGTTTTTAGAAAAAGGTGTAAAAACCGGATTCAAAGGGACACAGGAAATAAAAGTTTCGGCTGATATTAAATGTGAACCGGGCTTGAGAATGCTTCGTTCTGAAGCTGTTTGAATGAAACGGGCAACCGTTGAAGGAAAACAGAATAAGGAACAGCCGGAATTCAAAATTGTAAGAGGTTTTGATGGAAGGTAGGGGCAGAGGAAGAAGCTGAAAAGCGGAAAACCAAAGCCGGTCATAATAAGCTATTCGGAATCTAAGACAACTACGGTCGTCGAACGAGGAACGGGGTATCAATGCAAATTGAACCCCGTTTTTTGTATGTAATAAATTCGTAGCCTAACAGAAGAACACAGTCAAAAAGATTTCAATATTGAATGATTTGGTAATTAGCTTTTCAGCTTAAATAAATGAATTTGCAATAAACAGTATCATTACAAGTAAAGCATAGGAATTAATAAATAAAAAGGCTTTTATCGTACTTCGTTTTTCCTCTTTTGGTTTATACAATATTCTGTAGAATCCGATAATAAATCCAATATTTAAAATCATCAGAGCTATCATTACCAACAATGATGCATGTTTGAAGAATAAAGGGAATGCAAGTAAATAGGCAGAGGTGATGGCACCCCAGAAAAACACAAGTCTTTTAATTTTCTGCTCATCTATTTTACCCGACAGAATGGAAAAACCGGCTTTTTCGTACTCTTTGCCATATTTTATAACCAGTAACCAGAAATGAGGCATTTGCCATAAAAACATAAACATGGCGAAATAGACTATCTGAGGTTGCATAATATCACCACCTGCTGCTGCCCATCCCATCATTGGAGGGATAGCTCCAACAATTGCTCCTGGTAAAACGGCATACTGAGTTTTTGTTTTAAGTTTTGTATAAATCAGGTTATAAATTACGGCATTAAGTATACCTAATGCTGCCGTGGTGATATTATTAAATGTAAATAAAATTAGTGTTCCTAAAAGCATCAGCAGTAAGGCAATGGAAAAAGCTGAAGGTGCTGATAGAATACCTGATGGGAGAGGCCTGTTTTTGGTTCTCCCCATCATTTTATCCAGTTCACGTTCCTGATACTGATTCATTGCCGACGAGCCGCCAGCTAGAAAAAAGGTACCCAGATACAGAGCAAGTATGCCAAACGATATTTCTGAAGAAAACAGGAACCATCCAACTACCGACGAAAAAGCAACAGTCATTGATAACCTGTGTTTCATCAACACAAGAATGGTATGAAAATATGAAGTTTTATTTCTTTCCATTTAATTTTGTTCTGAGATGGTTTTCAGATATTCTGTTATCTGTGCAACTTCATCCTCACTTATAATGTCTTTATAAGACTGCATTAATCCTTTATTATAGCCTTTTACTATTTCCTTATTTGGCTCATAAATGGAAGACTTAATGTAATCATCCAGTGCTTTGATTGTCTGTTCTCCCTGATCTGTTATTACAACTGCATCGTGCCCGTAGAGTCCTTTAAAACTTGGACCAACCAGTTTTGAACCGTCAAGAGAATGACACGCAAGACATCCATTCTTTTTTAATATTGCCAGCCCATTGTTTTCTGCTTTTGTGGTGTCTACTGCAGCAAGGTTACTGAACCAGTTATCATAGTCTTCCTGAGAAACGACTTTGGCTTTGGCCAGCATGTTTGAGTGTAGAAGTCCACAGTATTCAGCACATAATACATCATAGTTGCCGATGTAAGTTGGGGTGAACCAAAGGTAATTGTCATAACCCGGAACCACATCTTCCTTAACCCTGAAAGCAGGGATGAAAAGCGAGTGATTCACGTCTTCTGAGACCAGGTTAAGTTTTACCGGTTTATTTAAAGGCACAACCAGATCTTTTGATTTTTTACCGTTTCCATAGTCAAACTCCCATTCCCACATTCTTCCAATAGCTGTTATTTCCATTGCACCTTTAGGTACTTTTCGCATGGGGGCAAATCCTTTCCATCCATAATAGAACATTATCAGTACAAGAATTAGCGGGATAACAGTCCAGATAACTTCCAGTTTTACATTCCCGGTAAATTGTCTGGCAGGTTTGTTTTTTTTACGGTTAAAGTGAATGACCGTATAAATCATGAAAATTGTAATACCAATTATAAACAGAAAGGCAACGCTGAATATAAAAATAAACGTCCTGTCTACACCTTCTGCTAAGTTTGAAGCTCCTGAAAACATAGTCTAATATTTTACTATCTTAAAAAGTAGTCAATAAATGTAATTAATATTACAAGCGCAAAAAGGAAAAAAACCCCTCCAACCATAATTCTCATAAATGGTTTTTCATACTTCAGGTGCATAAAGTATGTTGCAACTGTTGTTCCTTTAATTGATGCAACAAGCAATGCCACCACTATTGAAAGGGCTCCGAAATGTATTGCAGCCACAAATACTGACAGAAAAGTAAGGAATAACAAAACAACTAATATTATGCCCAATTGATAATAACTGGAAATATGCACTTGTTTTTTTTCTGTTCCTGGTGTTTCTTCGTTTTTCATTTTGTTATCAAAGTTAAGTTACCAGATAAAGTAGTGGGTAAAGGAATATCCATATAAGGTCTACCAGATGCCAGTAAAGTCCACTGTTCTCAAGTAGCAGGTATTTATCCTTATTGATTCTCCCTGACATAACCCTTCGCATGGATATGATCAGCAACACTGCTCCAACAATAACGTGAACTGCATGAAGCCCGGTCATAATGTAGTAAAGTCCAAAAAACTGAGCCTCTCCGTGTGGCAGATTCTCCATTACAGGTGAACCAGGATAGAGATGCAGATGAAATTTATGACTCCACTCAAAATACTTATTTATCATAAATACTAGAGCCAGAATAAGTGTTGCTAAAAGGAACCAAACGGCCTGCTTGTTTTTACCTCTTTGAACGGCCGTAATTGACATGGCTACCGTCATACTGCTGATAAGAAGAACAACTGTATTCAGGGTTCCAATTAATGCATTCAATTCCAGTGCAGCTTCATGAAAATCTTCAGAATACCTGAACCTCATTACTGCATACACGAGAAATAATCCACCGAACAGGAACAGCTCTGTAAACAGGAATATCCACATTCCCATTTTCCCTGATTCGCTATCAATTACATGCTCTGTGTGCGCTGTTTGTGACATATTAATAAGTTTTATGCATCTTCGTCTTTTGTTGTTTTAAAGAGATACGGGGGATGCTTAATTACCGGTATCTCATCAAAATTCTCAACAGGAGGTGGCGAAGGGATCTGCCATTCCAGTGTAACTCCGTGCCATGGATTTGGTCCGGCTTTCGGGCCTTTTCGTCCTTTTACAAGGTTCCATATCATCATTATTAAACCGGTAAACAGAATAAAAGCTCCTATGGTTGATATAACATGACCTGTTTGGAATTGTGGCAGGTAATCGAAATATCTTCTTGGCATTCCCTGTAAACCAATAATGAAAAGCGGAAAATAAAGAATGTTAAATCCTGCGAACAGAATGCCCCATGCTATGTTGGCTCTGCGGATATTATACATGGTTCCGTAAATTTTAGGATACCAGTAATGAATAGCCGCAAAGAACGCAAATCCCATACCTCCGAAAATAATGTAATGGAAGTGTGCAACAACAAAGGTTGTATCATGTGTCTGTACGTTGGTTGCCAGTGCACCTAAAGTTAAACCGGTAAATCCTCCGATCATAAAAAGAAAAATGAACGAAATAGCATACAGTAGTGGGGGTTTCATGTCGATGGATCCCCCATACATGGTAGATATCCAGTTAAATACCTTGATCGCACTTGGTATAGCAACAATAAAGGTAAGGAAGGAGAAAAACCATCTTGACCAGTAACTGATACCAGTTGTAAACATATGGTGACCCCAAACAAAATATCCAACCACTGCAATGGCAATACTGGATATAGCAATTGCACCATAACCGAATACAGGTTTTTGACTAAAAGTAGGGAATATCTCAGTTACGGCACCCATCGCCGGAAGGATCATAATGTATACTGCAGGATGTGAATAAATCCAGAACAGGTGCTGATAGAGCAACGGATCCCCACCCAAAGCAGGATCAAAAAATCCAATCTGAAGTACTCTTTCTGCGATTACCATTAAAAGTGTTATTCCTACAATAGGTGTAGCGAGTACCTGAGTCCACGCTGTGGCATACAGTGCCCATGGGAAAAGTGGCATTTTGAACCAGCCCATGCCGGGAGCCCGCATACGGTGAATGGTAACGATAAAGTTAATACCCGTAAGAATGGAAGAGAAGCCCAGTATAAATGCTGCCGTAAGGGCATAGATTACATTGGAATTGGCTTCGGCACTATACGGAACATAAAAGGTCCATCCGGTATCCGGCGGTCCGTTACCTACAAACTGTGATAACACACCCAAAATGGCACCTAAAATATACAGATACCATGAAAAGAGATTTAATTTCGGGAACATCACATCTTTAGCCCCAATCATAATCGGGAGGAAAAAGTTCCCAAATACGGCTGCAAGCCCGGGTATCACTACTATAAAGATCATAATAATACCGTGGATGGTAAATAATCCGTTATAGGTCTGAGCACCCATAATTGTTTCTCCAGGCGCAATTTTCTCAATTCGCATAAGCAGTCCTAAAACAGCTGCGATCAAGAAAAAAGTCATAATGGAATACAGGTATAACAAACCAATACGTTTATGGTCTGTTGATGTAAGCCATCCCAGGAGACCCTTATACTTCCCCTGATGTTCCAGATAACTTTCGTAATTCTGATTTTCAGTTACAGACATATGAATAATTGTTATTTAACTACTTTTTTTCTTCCTTTAATCAGCAGGATTATAAATGTAATTGCGGCAATCCCAAGTATAAATGCACCAGCTACTGTTGTAACATTAAGCGTATAGCCCCTGCTTTTGGGATCGTACGCAAAACATACCTGGAGTATTTTACTGATGCTCGGTCTTGATATTCCTTTTTGCGCTTCAATCAGAGCCATTTTAACATCAAACGGAAGGAATGATAAGCCGTAAAGATACCTGGTGATTTTACCATCAGGACTTACGATAATAATAACTGAGGGATGAGCAAAATCTACTCCTGTAGGTTTGTATTTAAACCCAAACGCCTGGGTTGCTTTAGTGATATTTTCCTGAGATCCTGTCAGATATATCCATGCATCCCGATTTTCCTTACTAATTTTTTGAATGAAATTTTCTTTTTTCTCACGCGCTTTTTCTGGTGTGTCTTTGGTATTAAAACTGATGGTTATAACCTGATAATCATCACCTAGTTTCATGTCGAGTTTGCTTACTGCATCTGAAACACCACTTAATAGGGGACTGCAAAGCCCCGGACAATCAAAATACACAAAATTGAAGATGGTTGGTTTGGTTACCAGTTCTGCCAAAGAAACGGTATCGTTATTCTCATTAAGAAACGTAAGATCCAGAGGAATGGTATCGTTCAGATGTTCAACCACTCCAATTTCAACTTCTTTTTCATTACTCTGCGCAAACGAGAGAGAAAACGAAACGGCAGCGAGAAAAATTATGAGACCTCTTTTTAACATGTTAAGCTTCTTGTTTTACTTTATTTCTTTCTTTACAAATACCTGCCACAATTAAAGAGCCACCCATCAGGGAAAGGTCTTTTAGCATGGACATCATGGCAAACGCTTTTTCTGTTTCATTCCCGTTTAAATAATTCGGGATATGAATTGTCAGAATAAATACAAATATCAGAGCAGCCAGTAATAAGGTTGATACCTGTATCAACTTATTCGTTACAATACTAACACCGGCAGCTATAAGTAGTAGACCGGTTAACATAATGGTATACGGACCAATAGCTATAAATGACGTAAACTCGGCTGTAAAAAAGTCCAGTTCAATAAAATGACCCAAACCAAGAAAAATAAACGGAATCCCGAATAACAGCCGTCCAATAAAAGTGAGGTTTTTCATAGCATGACGATTTAAATGATTAATTATTTTTACCTATAAGAAAGATATTTCTGATCTGGAACAGGATATAAAAGATAAATCCCCATACACCTGCAACAACAGTAAAATATGTTATCAGTAACCAAACCGGAGCCATCCAGATGGTATTCCACATACCTCTGTGTGCTCTCAAACTAACAGGATGAGTAGGTACACCAGCCTGAAGTATGGTGTCTGTTTCAACGGTACCATAAAGATCTTCATTTGGAAGGTTAGCTATAAAATTAATATAGCCTGCCGTATCTCCAGGTAGATCTTTAGGTGCTGCAAAATACACTGTTCCTTCTTCATCCGTTCGTTTTACTTCGTCAACAGGTAAATTCCCAAAATGACGTTTAGCAAATAAATTGACTTCAGCATTCTGAACCGGAATCTTTTCACCGTCTTTTGTTCCGGTAACTGAAGCCTGTATTTGCTGTTTATCCTGCAGATATTGTAATAATATCTTTAAATCTTTACCACCAAACGAACCTTCCACAATTTTTTTTGCAACTTCCTGTGCATAATCAGGATTAAAACTTCTTATATATGCAATTACGTTCCAAATGTCAGTAGATGATAATATATTTTTAAAGGAAGGCATTAATAACCGGCCGTTTGTAATTTTATAATGAAGTGTTCCGTCAGTGTTATTCTGAATTTTACCGGTAGCAGGATCACCGGGAACCGGATTTAAGGCGTGGTTGTAATCTCCCTGACCCGGATGACCATGACAGGATGTACAGTTTGCTTCAAATATTTTTTTGCCTGCTTCAACATTTTCGTCAGTGAATTTAAACGGACTTAACTGTTTTGTTTTGTCTTCGGGGACAACCCAGTCCGGATCCTGACTAAAAGAATTAAGCCCGGTTAATAAGAGCAGTGCTAAAAGTGCAAATAATTTCATGATCCTTCCTTTATTCATTAATTTCTTTGGTTTCTTTTTTCTCTGCTTCCTCTGCCATTTCCCATATTGGTATTACCGGAAAGAATTTTGATAATCCCGTTATAATTAAAACAGCAAGCACAAAAGTTCCCAGCGTGATAAAAACTTCCGGAGCTGTGGGCACATAATGCATCCATTTTTCAGGCACATACATCTTTGGTAAAAACGGATGTTCCTGGGCCGGAACAACAATGATATACCGTTTGGTCCATGATGCCATAAAAACAAAGATTGATATTATCAGCATTGGCAGCGGCTTACGCATTTTCCTGAAGAGCAACAGTATAATTGGCAGTATCAGTCCTGACAGCTGGGTTCCCCAAAATAATAAAGCATGTTCACCTACAAATAATTCCCGTATATGAACGGCTTCTGCTTTTTCCATCTTGTATGCAGGAACCAGAAATTCATTGATATTGAAATAAAGATAAACCAGCGAAACCAAAACCAACAGTTTCCCCATTTTATCAAAATGCATGTCGGTGAGATAATTCCCCAGCTTGTAATTTTTTCTAAAAAAGTACATCATAATTATAACTCCTGCTACTCCGGTCACAAATGCACCCGTGATAAAGTAGGGGCCAAAAATTGTACTGTTCCAGCCTGCTCTGGGAGTTACTGCAAATAGCCAGGATGTAACCGTATGAATAGCAAATGCAGTTGGAATAATCAGAATCAGCAGAATTCGCATAGATTTAAAAAGAATATCGTATTGTTTGCTGCTGTGGTTCCAGTTGAGCGATAAAAACTCATACACTTTTGCCAGCCATTTGGGTGCATGCTGTAATCGCGTTTTAGCTATTGCCAAATCAGGTATTAACGGTAAAAAGTAGAGTAACAGACTGATGACCATATAGGTAGTTACAACTGTAACATCCCACAGAATAGGGGATTGAACTCTTCCATACATAAATACATAAGGTAACCTGTCGGGGCGTCCCATGTCGGAAACTATTACCAACCCTGCTACTGCAGAAAAGGCTACCGCAATAATTTCCGCTATTCTTCCTATCGGTTTGATCCATTGATAACCGATAAGTCCTAAAACAGAACTTATCAGCATCCCGATCAGACTGGCAGCAACAAAAAACACAAAGTGTGCAATGTAAAGCCCCCAGCTTACATAATCCCTTAATCCGGTAACTCCGAGCCCGTTTTTTAATTGATAAATATAGTATCCTACACAAACCAGTAACAGTATATGCAGGAATGCTATCCATGCCAAAAAACTTCCGTTAATTCTCACATGACCCAACAGATCGGATGAGATCTTATTCAGTTTTTGATTGTCGTCAGTGAATATTTTTTTGTGATCAGACATAGTTAATATGATTAAGCTTCGTTGATGTAACTATCCTTCGGTGGTTTTTCGTCCGGGAATTTGAACGTCCTGTCTTTAGGAGGCAGGTAATAAACTCTTGGTTCAGTTCCCAGTTCCGGCATCAAGCGGTAACCACCTTTTTCTTCTATCAATTCACTGAAACGTGTTGTCTCCTTAGTAGTTCCGTTGGTGACAGCATCTTCGTTTTTATCACCGTACCAGAATACACCATTAGGACAGGCAGAAACACAATATGGCATTTTACCTTCCCTCAATCTATCGGCACTGAATAAACATTTTGAAATTGTTCCTTTTTTCTGGGGTACGTTCAATTCAATATTGTATACCTGACCTTCGTATTTTTCATGATCACGTGGTTGGCTCCAGTTGAAAATCCTGGCTGAATAAGGACATGCTGCCATACAAAACCGGCAACCAATACACCGCTCGTTGTCGATCAAAACTATCCCATCCTGACGTTTAAATGTTGCATTAACAGGACAAACAGCAGTACAGGGCGGATTATCACAATGCTGACACGGCTTTGGCATAAAGTAAGGTTCTGTCGATTCATCCTCCTGCATTACCAAAGTGTTAATGTGATACTGATAAGGTTGTAACTGGTGAGCTGTCTGGCATGCATTCACACATTTTCTGGCATTGCGGCATTTTGAAAGGTCAATTACCATTACCCAACTTTTGCCTTCAAGTCCTTCACGACCACGGGTCTGAAGCTCATCAAGATCAAGCTTAACTTTTTTAATCTGATCTTTTGGTATTTGAACCAGTTTATTGTCGTCTGTTAATACAGTTACGTACTCGTCCTTTCCTTTTTCCTGCTCAAATTTATGGCCGGTATATATAGCAGCAGCACCTGCGGCGAAAGCGGCACCTGCAATACCGAATTTCTTAACAAATTCCCTTCTGGATGCTCTACTGTCCTTTAAAGGACCTGTTGGATTGTTATTCGGTTTGTCACTCATATCGGGGTTTTTACAAATTCGTTATTCTAAAGATTGTGTGATTCCTGTAACAGTATAACCCGAACCAACTATGGCTTGTTTAATGGCAATGGTGTCTGTTTTATCCGGGTCAAAACTAACTGTCGCCTTCTTTTCTGTATGTGAGGCTGATACAAGTTGAATGCCTTCAAGCTTTCGGACATTTGCCTGGATGGTCTGTTCACAACCTGTACATGTCATACCTTCAACATCGAAATTGTAGGTTTGTAATTCAATTTTTGCATCGGTAGCTTCAGAGTTGGTTGTGGTGCTTTTTTTGCTGTTACAAGAAGTAACTAATAAGATAAGCACAAGGGAGAGAACTGTAAAAATGTTTCGCATAGTCAATTCTGTTAGTGGTTGATAGTCAGAGATATTTATGACATCGTTTTATAAAAGTACTAATTATTATTTAAACTGGTTAAAATTAACCAAAAATTTTCCCCAAAATTTTAATCAGACCAAATAAATAGGATTGATCGTTTATAAGTACAATTAAGTGAGCGAAAAGTTCATGCTACAGTTAAAAAATTTTACAAAAAATCTGTTTTTTTAACAAAAATCATTTTCGCTGTTCTGTGTATAATAAAACTAGCAGTTAAAAAATTTCAGGAACATTATTATCAACGCTTCAGATTCCTTATCTTTACGCATACCACTTATCTTTAGAAATCATGAATTACGAAGCATTTTATAAAATAAGTTACGGTTTGTTTGTTATCTGTTCCGGGGATAAAAACCAAAAAAGCGGTTATATCGCGAACACTGCATTTCAGGTAACATCAGAACCTCCTCAGTTGGCAATAAGTTGTCATAAAAATAACCATACGAACAAAGTGATAAATGATACCGGAGTATTTTCGGTATCGATTCTAAAACAGGAGGCCGATAAATCAATCATTCAGCAATTTGGTTACGAAACAAGTTCAAAAACGGATAAGTTTACTGCAGGCCTTGATTTTAGATATGGTGACACGGGTGTGCCAATTATGTTGAGCGAGTGTGTAGCCTGGTTTGAGTGCAAAGTTACCATGCAGTTCGATGTAGGGAGTCATATTTTATTTGTGGGAGAAGTGATGAATGATGAACTTCTTGAACCGGATATGGATCCATTGACTTATGATTATTACAGAACAGTAAAACGTGGAATTGCACCACCGAACGCACCAACCTATATTGACAGAAAAAAGCTTAAAAAGGAGAGGGAAGAGCGAGAAGAGGAGCAAAGACGGAGTGAGAATCAGGAAGATAAAAAAGACGTAAGCGACAATAATACGACTGAAGAAAAAGAAGAAAACGGAGCACAATGTCTTGTTTGCGGCTATATTTATGATCCTGAAAAAGGTGATCCGGATGGTGGTATTCCTCCCGGAACACCGTTTGAAGATATTCCGGATGACTGGATATGTCCCAATTGTGGAGCTACAAAGGACATGTTTGAGGTGATAGGTAAATAAATATTTTACCTTGTATTGCGCTTAATTCAACAAATAAATAAAGACACATGAAAAGTTTAAAAGGATCTCAGACTGAGCAAAACCTGCTCAAAGCTTTTGCGGGTGAATCCCAGGCCCGTATGCGGTACAATTATTTTGCAAAACAGGCCAGAAAAGAAGGCCTGGAGCAGATAGCTGCCATTTTTGAAGAAACAGCGGTGAATGAAAAAGCTCATGCCAAACGGTTTTTTAGATTTCTTGAAGGAGGAATGGTAGAAATTACTGCCAGCTATCCGGCCGGAGTTATTGGTTCAACCCTTGAAAACCTGAAAGAAGCAGCTAACGGTGAGAATGAAGAGTGGACCGAGTTATATCCTGAATTTGCTAAAATAGCAGAAGAAGAGGGATTTAAAGAAGTAGCCGTGGCATTTAAGATTATCGCAAAAGTTGAAGCAGCTCATGAAGCACGCTATAAAAAACTGTATGAAAATCTTGAAAACGGAAATGTATTCGAACGCGAAGGCAGGGTAACATGGAAGTGTCGTGTTTGTGGATATTTACATGAAGGAACCAAACCACCTAAGGTTTGTCCGGGATGCCAGCATCCGCAGGCATTTTTCGAAATTAAAGAGGAAAATTATTAATGATAAAAATCGCTTAACTTTTCCAAAGTTTAAACTTTGGAAAAGTTGGCTCTTAAAGCTACTTGTTTTTAGCAGCTTTTTATTTTGTGTTTCTCATTCTGAAATGTAAGGAGTCTCCCCATTCGCCCAGCGCTACTTCATTTTCTGCCATTGCAATGCGTGCTTCCAGACAGTTAGAACAGTCTTCAGCATTTTCATCGGTGCAGGGCTTGTTTTCATATAATTTATAATCGTCACGGTATTTCCCGGGCGTAATATTGGGCATAATCACATTGGCCCCAATCTTTATTGCTTTTTCCCTTCCGATTTTGTCAATAGCCTGCAGTGCTGTGGCTGAGGCAATGTTAATATCTTTCATCATGATCCGAAGGATGGCTACCATTTTTAGTGTGAGCTGAAAGCGTTCATCAACAGATAGAAGCTGATCTTTGTATTGGTATAGAGGCGTGTCACGATGTTCGATGTATGGCCCCATACCAACCATGTCAATGTCAAAATCACGCATAAACAGCAGGTCATTTGCCAGGTCTTCTAAGGTTTGAAACGGAAGCCCGATCATTATACCTGTTCCGGTCTGATAACCCGTATCCTGTAAAGCTCTCAACGCTTTGATCCGGTTTTCAAATCGGTGTTTTTCATCATCGGGATGCAGCTTTTTATACAATTCTGGATTGCTGGATTCGATACGCAACAGGTATCGATGGGCGCCGCTTTCCATCCATCGGCGGTAGGTCTCTTTGTTTTGTTCTCCACATGAAAGCGTAACATGCAGTTCTCTATTGGTTCTTTGATGAATGGTTTTCAGGAGCTTATCTATCCGGTTTACAAATGTTGAACCGGTCAGTTCACCCGATTGCATTACTATGGAAGCATACCTGTTTTTCCATGCAAAAACAGCTGCATTTACAATTTCTTCATCGCTTAGGTTATAGCGTTTTATCTTGACATTATCCTTGCGGATCCCACAGTAAAAGCAATTTTTATCACAAACATTGGAGAATTCTATTAGTCCACGGAAATAGACTATATCATCTACGTATTGCTTTTTAATACGTGACGAAGTTTCAAAAAGTAGTTTTTTATCCTCACCTTCAGTTGTTAAAAGTGCAATAATATCTTCTTTAGTTAAAAAGTCCGACTGTAATATGGCTGATATGGATCGCATGTTTGAGCTCAAAATTTAAAGATAATCTTCAACCGATTCAGCCGATTTTACAAAAGGTGCGATGGCCCGGTTATAAATGCCCTGAACCCAGGCAATGGACATGCCATAATTGGTGACCGGAATGCCCGCATCAATGGCCGGTTTTAAGCGGTTAATAAGCTGTTTTCTGGTTATCATACAGCCGCCACACTGAATCACCAGTGCATAATCTGTGATTGGTCGTTCCAGTTTATTTAGTCCTGAAACAACATCGTACTCCAGTTGTTTTCCTGTGAAATTGCTGATCCACCTTGGAATTTTTACCCGTCCAATATCGTCACAGGATACATGATGTGTACAAGATTCCAGCAATAAAATCCGGTCTCCGTCTTTCAGATCACTGATCTTTGGTGTACCTTCCAGATATTTTGGAAAATCACCCTTAAAGCGTGCCAGCACTACACTGAACCCGGTCAGCGGTATATTCTTCGGTATCGATGCATCGGCTTTCAGAAAAATAGAGCTGTCAGTTACTGCCAGTTTGGGTTTTATACCTGTTTTTTTAAGGAAGGCATCTACTTCACGTTCTTTCAGTACAATGGCTACACTGTCGTTGTCCAGAATATCGCGAATAGCCTGAACCTGTGGTAAGATTAATCTTCCGTCCGGTGCCTCAATGTCAATAGGAATTATAAGCAGAACGATCTCCCCGTAACTTAATAGGTCGCCTAACATGGAAGGTGTTTGATATGCTGTAGCGGGAATAGCTTTTTTTATAGCATGAATCAGGTGTTCTGTATTCTGTGCGTCAACTGCGCTAAAATCCTCAATCAGAGCACTAAACTTATTCGAAATAGTGTGTTTCGTTGTAGGTTTTAATGGCTCAATATCCGATTTGTTATGAATGAAAAGTGCCGGTACCCCGTAGTCGTACAGTTCATTAAAAAGTTGAACTTCTTCCTCTCCGATTTCATTGTTGTTGATTACAATTAAGCCAAGATCGATAGACTGAATAGTCTGTCGTGTTTTTTTTATGCGCTGTTCACCAAGGCTCCCTGAGTCATCAATTCCTGCGGTATCTACCAGAACTACCGGCCCGATGCCGTGAATTTCAATGGATTTTTTTACAGGATCAGTCGTGGTGCCCGGTGTGTCTGAAACAATAGCAATATCCTGTCCTGTCAGCACATTAATGATCGAGCTCTTTCCGTAATTGCGACGGCCAAAAATTCCGATATGTGGTTTTAATTCTCGTCCTTTCATCTTATGATCCTAAATATCTTTCAGTGAAAACCCTTCTTTTAAAAGGTTTTCAGGTTTCATTAGAGATTCCAGTTTTTCAGCTTCAATAAGCTTTAGGTCAGCATTTGCTTCAAAAACAGATTTATGATTCGCGGTCATAGCTTTTGCAAGTTCAGCGGATTTATGGTATCCCAAAACCGGAAGAAGGGCTGTTGCCACTGCCGGACTATGAATGAGCTGATCATATGCTTTTTCGCTGTTGATCCGGATATCTTCGATCAAATTCTTTTTCAGTGTCTGGCAGGATGCGATTAATAGTTTTAGTGATCCAATCAGTTTGTGCCCTATGACCGGAAGGTATGCGTTCAGTTCCAGGCAACCCTGCGCACACAAATTGGTGATGAGCATGTCGTTGCTGTAAATAGTATGGCTTGCACTGATCACAAATTCCGGAATTACCGGATTGACTTTTGTTGGCATAATGGAACTTCCAATCTGTTTTTTCGGGATTTCCAGTTCTTTAATGACATGTGTGTCGGAAGCCAGAAGCCTTAGGTCATTCACCATCTTTTCGAGGTTAACGGCGTGTGCTTTTAATATGGCATGAATCTCCACGAAACTATCAAGATTAGCTGTGGCATCGTGCATGTTTTCGCTCCTGGTAACGGGTAAGCCAGTTAGTTCCTTTAATGTCTGAACCACTTCCATAACTACATAACGGGGAACTGTCAATCCGGATCCGATGGCACTTCCTCCCAGATTTACGGGTTTAATGCGTTCGAAACATTTGGAAACCCGCCACCAGTCTCGTGACAACGCATCGCTGTAGGTGCTGAATAATCTTCCAAATGAGGTCGGTACAGCTTCCTGCATTTGTGTGTAGCCAACCCGGAGTTTATTGCGCCCATCCTGTTCTTTTAATTCAACGGAGTGGCGCAGGTCGTTAATTTCTTCTTCCAGCTGATTTAGCAGTCGCATTACTGCAACTTTCAAGGCTGTAGGAATCACATCGTTTGTGGATTGAAAAATATTGGCATGTTCCACCGGATCAATAACAGAGTAGGAACCTGGTTTTTCTCCGGATTGGATCAGAGCCGCATTAGCAATAATCTCGTTGATGTTCATGTTAATGCTGGTTCCGGCACCACCTTGGATGGCAGGAACAATGAACTGGTCGAACCATTCGCCTTGTGCAACCTTCTCAGCTACAGCCTCAAGAATATTAAGCTGATCTTCCGGAATCATCCTGATCTTGAAAGCTGAAAGATCGTATTGTCTGGAGGCGGCTTTAAAAAAATTACCCGCAGTAATATAACAAGCCTGCTTAACCATTCCAACGGCCTTATACCACTCAATCTGAAACGGTGTGTTATCCGGAAAGTTCTCTTTTGCACGAACTGCATTAATGCCGTAAAGGGCATCTTCAGGAATTTCGATGGATCCTATAAAATCAGTTTCTGTTCTTGTCATAAACACTGGTTTAAAAATAAAGGTCCCTTTCTCCTGCTTTTATTTTTTCAATCCGGCTACGAAGCTCGGGTACGTTAGCATGTCCGTTTAACTCTGAAATATTTTTTTCGATGACTTTCCAGCCTTTTTCAGCTGTTTCTTCCGGCGCGTAATCCACCAGGTATTCGGCCAAAGTCAGGATGGCATTTGGTGAGCAGAACCGCTTAATAAAGCCCGGAACAGAAAATTCCATGAAGTGTTCTCCTGTTCTTCCAAGCCTGTAACAAGCAGTGCAAAACGATGGCAGGTAATCGTTATCCAGCAGTTCGTTTATAACTTCATTCAACGATCTGTCGTCGTTAATCATGAACTGTTCCTTGTCAATATGTTGATCGGCTTTAGCCGCTGCGTAAGCGCCAATTTCTATTTTTGTTCCACCATCAATCTGTGATACACCAAATCGCATGACTTCCTTTCGAAGAGCCGCATTTTCGCGCGCTGTCAGGATCAAACCGGTATATGGAACAGCCAAACGCAAAATAGCTACCAATCGTGTAAAATCTTCGTCTGAAACCGAATAATCCTGATCGAGGTTTACGTTAAGGGCGTCTTTTATGCGTGGAAATGATATGGTATGTGGCCCGATATTGTAGCATGCCTCCAGATGATTGGTGTGGCGCACCAGAGCCATCACTTCAAATTTCCAGTCGTAAAGGCCAAAAAGTGCGCCTATACCAACGTCGTCCAGTTTAACATCCTGTGCTCTGTCAAGCGAAGTAAGCCTATTATTGTAATCGGCCTTTTTCCCCGACGGGTGGAATTTTTTGTAAATTCCGGGATGATATGTTTCCTGGAAAATCTGGTAAGTGCCAATGCCGGCTTCTTTTACTTTTTTAAATCCTTCGTGATCAAGTGGTGCAGCATTAATGTTAACCCGCCGAATTTCACCGTTGCCTCTTTTTACTTTGTAAACGGTTCGAACCGAATCGGCAATAAAATCCGCATCGTACATGGGATGTTCACCGTAAACAAGGATTAAACGTTTTTGTCCGTTGTCTTCCAGTGCCATTACTTCCTGGATTAGGTCATCGTGGTTTAATGTATGGCGGACCGCATCTTTATTAGAAACCCTAAAACCGCAATACTGACAGTTATTAATACATTTATTGCCCACATATAATGGTGCAAACAGCACAATTCTGTTTCCGTAAACCGCTTCTTTCAGTTTCATGGCTCCTGCTTTTATCTGCTCAACGGATGATGGATCATCGGCATTAAGTAAATCGGCTACCTCAGGAAGTGATAAACGCTTTTTGGAAATGGATTTACGGATGATTTCATCAATTCTTTCTTTTGAAGGACGCGGTCTTTCCAGAAAGTTTTCGATTTCATGGACATCAATGAACGGTTCATGAGGTCTGTCTTCAATGGTGTACTTTTCAGGTGTAAATTTCATGGTTCTCCCTTTAATCTTTTGCTAAAACCGATTTTACGGTAATCCCTTCCAAACGTCCAAGTTTACCGCTTAATGTACTAATCTCGTCAGTTGTTCCTTCAACCACGAGAGAAATTATACTAACCGATTTTTCTTTCAGGGGAATGCCTTGCCGGGCAATGATGACAGGTGACTGTTCAGAGAGAATCGTATTCAGTTGCTGAACATGATCCTTATTTTTTATGACAATGAGCAAAGCTCCTATTCGCTTCTCCATCAGAAAAATCCTTTGGGTCAGTTAAACATACATTAAGATCTTTGAAGCCGATAAATCAACTCCTCGGATTAGGAGCAAAGGTAAGAAAAACTTTTAATTAGAGAAATATTTCTTTAATTAAAAAGAAAAAATAACCCGGAAACTTTCCGGGTTATTTTAATGAATATTTTATTCCGAAAGAATCAGTTGTTTTTTCTCATTTATTTTATCCAGCTTTTGTTGCTGTACATTCAAAAGTTCCCGCTTAACCTGAACATCTTTTTCCTTGTTTTCCAAATCAAGTTTAAGTTGCTCTATGTTGTTTTCTGATTCAGTAATTTCACTTTGCAGTTCTTTATTCTCAGCTTCCAGTTCAAGTATTTTCTTCTCATTTTTACTTACATCAGATTTTGCTTTTAGGATATCCCCCTGCATTTTAACAATATCCTTATCCACGTCCGCTTTGTTTTTCATGGCTTTTTCCAGATCAGATTGCACATCATCGTGAACATCCTGAATCTTTTCCATTTCATCTTCCACAATTCTTAGCTGATAGAATTTTACGAAGCGCTTGATAAATATTTCAATCTTTTCACTCTCCTCAGGGTATTCTTTCTTCGATAAATATTCATACCTGTTGACAGAGATAGCGACTATTAAACCGGCATCGGGTGCTTTTGAATTTACCAAAGAATAAAGTGTCACCATTTTATTTGTTATGTCCGGCAGGTGAATATCCGGTGCGACTCGTATACTTCCGGATCGTTTTAACTTTACATCATAATTGTCTTTTAAAAAATCTTCCCAGGCATCTTCAAGATCTTTGCGGTCCCCTTCAAAAATAACCTGAAAAGCCGGATTAGGATTGCCATCATATTCAAGGGTTGTTGTAAAGACTTTGGTGCTTCCTATAACCGAATATGGTCCGTTTTGTGCACTTATAAAAGACAGAGATACAAATACTGCAAACAAAGCAGTAATAAGCTTAAGTTTTTTCATAATCATCAATTTTAAATATAACATAATCAAACAGGGATGTGTTTAATTGTTTGATTAATAATTACAAAGGTAACGTAAAACTAAATGTGGAACCAATACCAGGTTTTGAATCTAATTGGATTCTACCTCCCAATATTTCCACAAGCCCTTTAGAGATTGAAAGACCTATTCCAGCCCCGCCTTTCTGACTAGCTTTTTCATCTGCCTGCCTGAACCTTTCGAATATCATCGCCTGTTGGTGCTTTTCAATGCCTACACCTGTATCTGAAACGTAAATCTCTACGAAATTAGTGTCTGCCATTTTGCATCCCAGTGTAATTTTGCCGCTTTCAGTGAACTTAAATGCATTACTCAGCAAATTTGTAATGATCTGTCTTACTCTGGCCGGATCTGTGTTAGTGCTTAGATTCTTATCTGTTTCGATATTAAGCTTGAATTCAACCGAAGATTTTTGAGATTTTACCCAGAGCAAATCAAAGCTATCATAGAGATTTTGTAAAATGTCGGGAATATTCTCTTCTGAATTTATAATTTTAATCTGACCGACTTCAATTTTTGATATATCAAGAATATCATCGATCAGTGTCAGCAGGTCAACGGATCTTTGTTGAATAATTTCTGTGTAATGTTGCCGTTCTTCTTTTTCAAGATCATAATCATTGATAAGTTCAGAGAAACCTACGATGGCATTCATAGGTGTTCTTATTTCATGACTCATATTTGCCAGGAAGGTAGATTTAAGTTTATCACTTTCTATGGCTTTTTCTTTTGCTTTTATCAGTTCTGCCTCAGTCCTTTTTTTGTAAATAAAAATGCTCATTTCGTGAGCTACAAGCTCCAGAATCTCCTGGTGTGTTTCGTTAAGTGCATCCTCCGACTGGTAGTTCTGCATTACCAGAGCACCAATAGGATCGCTTTCTACTATTAACGGAACACTGATCCAGCATTTAGGCATTGAACCGACCAGGTTAACAGTGCCATCCTGAGTCATTTTAAGGATGTCTTTCTCTTTCAGAACCAGTGGCCGTTTTTGTTCTATTGTATAACCGGTGATGGATTTTTTTGCAGGCCATTCTTCAATTTCATCTTTTTCATCCGTAAAGTAGGGGGCGTATAACGTATCTTTACCTTCATTATACAAGGCGCACAAAAAATTAGACGTGTCTATAATTTCTTCCAGTTCATTGTGAATAACCTGGATAAGCTCATGTAACGATTCCGATTTAATCGCAGAAATTGAGATATTATAGAGCATGCGTTGAATCCTGACCGTTTTTTTCTGGTCTGTAATGTTTAGTCCGAATCCAACAATTCCTTTCACGTTGTTTTTGCTGTCTTTCCACGGAACTTTTGATGTAAGATACCAGATCTTATCCCTTTTGGATATATTGATGCATTCTTCCTTTCTTATAATTGACTTACCTTCGTTTATAACAGATAAATCATCGGTTTTAAATTTTTCAGCCAGTTTTTCGGGGAATATTTCTTCATCAGTTTTGTCTTTCAAATCACTGGCTTTTAAGCCTAGCTCAGGAATTCCCTGATTATTAGACATTATTTTTTTCCGGTTCAGATCCTTAACATAAATTTCGAACGGAGCACTGTTTATAATTGTTTGTAACAGATTTCGGTCAGCTTTTATCTCTTCTTCATGTCGTTTAATTTCACTGATATCATTTGCAAGCGCTATAATAACCTGTTCACCCATGTACTGACCCGGATATAACCTGACGAGTTTTGGAAAAATTTCACCGTTATAGCGCTTTCCCCAGAATTCAAATTCCTGTTCTTCTCCTTTTGCTGCATTAGAAGTCGCCAAAGCCAGCATATTAAGGTCGTTCATGCCTTCGGCTGCCAGATGTTCAGGTGTTTTACCGATAAAATAATCTTTAGGATACCCATACATTTCTTCAGCACCTTTGTTGACTTCTAAGAACTCACCTTGTAAATTCTGAATGTATATGGCTTCCTTGACTGTGTTGAACAGACCTTTAAAATTATTAACACTTTCTTTCAGCTTTTCCTGTGTTAGTTTTTTCTGATCAATATTTTTACTAACGCCAAGTATGCCCATGCATTCTCCTGAATCGTTATAAATTCCTTTAATGTTTAGTTCAACCCAAAAAGCATGTCCATCCTTATGTAGTTGTTTTAGCTGCACATTGACTTTGGGAAATACTTTGTTTTTTTCAAGGTACAGAAATCCTTCCTTTATCATTTCTGTTACCTCAGGAATGAATTCCGGACTTAACGTTTCTGTTATCGTTTCCTGCATCGCTTCCTCAACTGTAAAGCCGCGTAGTTTTTTTATGGAAGGACTTATATAGGTAAATTCACCGGTAAGATTCATTGTCCAGATGACGTCATCTGAGTTTTCAGCGATTAGGTTGTATTTGCCGTCACTGATCAGCAGAGCATCGCTTGTTTGGCTGATCTGGGTTTGAGTGATTTTCTGAATACGGTTTAAACAATCCTCCATGCCAATTTTTCCATGCGAGAAATCGGACAGAATTTTTTTAAGATCCGGTTTGTAAACCTCTACCAATCGGTCAGAAAATTTCATTAGATTTTAACTGAAAATTAATTGAGCTCAAATCTATATTAAATTATTGTTAAATCCTAATCTCATGTTCTATATTTTTAAGGTTATTTGTTTAGATGACTGAAAGATGAACGTTTTTCCCTGTTTGGAATAATTTTTATCTCTGTTTCTAAATGCTTATACTTGCACTATAAAATTTGGACAAAATTTGCAGGATAAAGAAATACTTGAGAGAATAGCAAAGGGTGATAAGCAGGCATTTGCAGTAGTTTATAAGGAATTTTATAAACCTTTGTGTTATTATGCCTTTAAATTCTTTCAGGATGAGATTACTGCTGAAGATATTGTCCAGAAAACCATGGTTAAGCTGTGGGAGCAAAGAAAAAAAATTACTGAAATTAACAGTATTTCGTCTTTTTTATATCGGACTGTTCACAATAACAGCATTAATGAGTTAAAGCACAGACAAGTCAGAGATAAGCATGCGGATAATATTAAATCTGAACTTGATGCAATAGCATATGAAAGTCCGGTTGAAGAATACGAAGACCGCTTGAGTAAGATGTTGATGGATGCGATTAATGATCTTCCTCCCAAGAAAAGCGAGATTTTTAAGCTGAAGTATTTTAAAGGCATGAAACATAAGGAAATTGCGGATCAACTGGGAATATCATACAGAACGGTTGAGACACATATTGTAAAAGGCTTACAGAAGCTCCGCGAAACATTGGGGGATAAAAATTTTTTCGTGGATGAGTAAGTAGTAAATAACAGGTAGTTGTCTATTTGCTGAAAGATGATAGTTAAACTTAAACATATTGATGAAATTGACCGACTGATTGTACGTTATAAGAATAACGATGCGTCACGAGATGAACAGTTGGCCCTTCTGAATTGGATAAAGGAATCCGAATCAAACAAAGAATATTTTCAGAATACCCTTGCTCTGTACGATAGGATAAATTCAGCACATGTAAAATTCAACAGTGATAAGGCGTTTGAAAGTTTTATGCACAATACTGTTTCAACAAGGAAAGTTTTCTTACTTACTCCCTTTATGAGAATTGCTGCAACAATTTTAATCATAGTTGGAATTGGATTAACAACGTTTTATATTACCCGTGATGTAAATCAGATTGTGGTAGCATCAAATGTTGAAATTATAAATCAGGACTTACCGGATAAAACAGAGGTAACACTGAACAAAGAAAGTGAATTAAGTTATCCTTCCAGGTTTACAGAGGAAAAACGAAAAGTTAAACTCAACGGTCAGGCATTCTTTAATGTGCATCATAATGAGAAACATCCGTTCGTTGTGAAGGCAGGTCCGGTGGAGGTTGAAGTTTTGGGTACCTCTTTTGATGTTCATAATGATACCTTGCTTCAGGTTACAACGGTAACTGTAGAAACTGGAAAGGTCAAAGTCAGTTATCCTGATAATAATTTTATTGCCTATCTTGAACCGGGTGATCAGTGCACTGTGGACTGGGGTGATCATTCTACAAGCGAAAGTAAAGTGAATGATACAAATTATAAAGCATGGCTTACCAAAATATTGGTATTTGAATCATCACCCTTATCTCAGGTTATTAAAGATCTTAATCAGGTATATGATAAAAAAATAGTTATTGCAGATCAGAATCTGAAAAATTGCATGCTTACCACAAAAATTGACAATACCCCGCAAAAGGAGGTTTTAACTATGCTGGAAAAATCATTAAATGTTGAAGTGATTGACAACGGCGAAATGTATATTCTTATTGGTGACGGTTGCGTTCAGTAATAAATCACTATATTTGAAAAAACCTTTAATATGCGGGTGAGGAGCAATAAATTATATCTCTTACCATATATATTTCTTTTGTTTTTTGTTCTGAATAACATTAAAATTTCGGGGCAGGATAATTTATTGTTGTATACCACTAAGGTTACAATAAATGCTCAGAATACTCAGATTCGTGAAATATTAAGCCTCATTGAACGTAATCACAACATTGTTTTTTCGTATAAAGATGGTTTATTTAATGATCAGGCGCGAAGAACCTTTATTGTAAAGGATATGCCGCTTTATAATGCCCTGGATTCTTTACTCCAGTCTGATTCGCTTTCATATTATCCATTGGGAAGGAATGTTGTAATTTACAGACCAACAACTTTGCGTCCCAGGAATATCGTGGTCAGGGATACCCTCGTTCAAAACGTGTTACGAAAAGATACAGTACATGTAAAAGTTCTCAAAAGAGACACAGTGATCGTATTTAAAACAGATACGTTATTTGATACCATTTATGTGAAAGATCCTTATCCGGTATATGATACTCTGTATATGGATAAGCCCAAAATCCAGTTACTAGGATATTACAATTATAACTTTTATCGTGTTAACAGAACCGGCATGCCTGATTATCTTGATTATTCTGATTCATTATTTAATCAGGCTGAGTCAAATCCTAATACCTACAGAATTGGTCTTTTAGCCCAGGTAAACCTCAATGAAAAATTCTATTTTAAAACTGGTTTGGGATTCGGAAAAAGTAAATGGAATTCTGCTTATAATTTCAGAACGGTTACAACAGATTCTTCCAACGTTGTGGATTATCATGTGTCAATGGAAACGGAAGTTTACAAGACGGATTCAATATTTATCTATTTTCCAGGTTCCGATACTCTGTGGTTTTATGATTATGATACTGTTTATCATTACAGTACCAATCCGGAATATAAAAAGGATACAACCGATTATAAATATTCAGGTAAAAACGAATTGATGTTTCTGTCTATACCATTTTATATGGGATGGGAGGTTCCTGTATTTAAGAAAAGCAAAATTTATGGTGAAGTTGGTTTAATCGTTGATTTTCTTCTTTCAACAAAAGGCATGGCTTTGTCCGATTCTCCCTATGGTGAGTTGGTTCCTTTATCTGATCTGCCATTGTCCCCAATTAGTGCATATATGTCGTTAGGAATAGGTTTTGAAAGCCCACTGTCTGAAAATCTTGATTGGTTCGTCAAATTTAATTACGATTGGCAGCTGAATTCCGATTATGCAAAGATTTATCCCGTAAGGCAAAGGCGAAAAGGACCTGGTTTTTCGCTTGGTATTAAATTCTGACAAAAAAATCTGTAAAATTTAAGTTAATTGTACGTGTTTTTATTTTAAACATTGTCATTATGGTGTATTATGACTTTTCAGTTTGTTGATCTGTGAAGAGCTATTAGATATATCATTTTATTGATAGTTTGAAATTCTGATTGAAAAGAAACACTCATGAGACGACGAAGAGTTCATGCTTTGAGAGATTTTGGTCAAATTAAGTGGGTTAACTTCAATTTTTATCTTCGTCAGTCTTAAAGTTGAAATGGTGGCATCCATATACACTACAGAAAACCACCATCTCTTCTTTAGTTCAAAAAGGCATACTCCGGCGGGAGGTGCCTTTTTTACTTTTACAAAGGTATGAAATACTGAGAGATTTTAGCGTATGTAAGTGTATTACGATTCCGATATCATCAAAATATGGCATATCGTTTTTATATTTGTGGCCATGAAGAAGGGTGAAGTGAAGAATATTTTATTCGATTTAGGAGGTGTGATTCTGGATCTTGACAAACAAAAATGCTTTGACTCATTTCGGAGCCTTGGTGTGGATTTAAATGGACAGGGACTGGGTTTTTATGGACAAACAGGTTTATTGGGTGAACTTGAGCTTGGTAGGGTTGAAGAAAGCATGTTTTATGACCGGTTCAGGAAAGAGTATAAAACCAATGCCGATGATGATTCAATAAAGCATGCCTGGAACAGTTTTCTGGTTGGTATTCCGGAAGAGCGTCTGGAATTTTTAAAAATGCTAAAACAAAAATACAACCTCTATTTATTAAGCAATACAAGTAAGATCCATTATAATTACTGGCATCCGATGTTTCGGTATGACGATGACAAGGTTGGGACACAGCATTTTTTTAAGGGGGTATTTTGTTCATACATGTCGCAGGTGGCCAAACCTGATAAGAGGGCATTTGAAAATGTAATTAGCGAAGCAGGCATAAAACCTGAAGAAACATTATTTTTTGATGATAGTGAAGCCAATATAAAAGCTGCATCAGAGATGGGATTTAAAACTATATTTATCCCGGAAGGTGAAAAGCTTGAGCTTATTTATATTGACAAGCTGGTATAGTTTTCATAATTTTGCGCTTTATTTTATGAATAGTAAAAATATCAGAATGAAACCACAGGTAAGCATTATAATGGGAAGTACAAGTGATCTTCCGGTGATGGAAAAGGCTGCAAAAGTGTTGGACGATTTTGAGATTCCTTTCGAAATAAATGCACTTTCGGCACACCGAACGCCGGAAGAAGTAGAAAAATTTGCAAAAGGTGCTAAGGATAGGGGGATTAAGGTAATAATTGCTGCTGCAGGTATGGCCGCACATTTACCCGGAGTAATTGCCGCCATGACTACCCTGCCTGTTATTGGTGTTCCCGTTAAAGCCAGTCTTGACGGGATGGATTCTTTGCTGGCAATTGTTCAGATGCCTCCCGGTATTCCTGTGGCTACAGTTGGAATTAATGGTGCAATGAATGCAGGTATTCTTGCAGCCCAGATGATTGCTGTTGGCGATGAAAAAATTCAAAACAGATTGGTTCAGTTTAAGGAAGAACTGAAAGAAAAAATTGTGAAGGCAAATAAAGAATTAAAAGAAGTTAAGTTTAAGTTTAAAACCAACTGATTTTGATTGTCCCTGTTTATTTTGATGACCGTGTGTTAAAACTTACTGATAATCTGGAAGATACGATTGATTCCGGGTTTGATGCTATTCATGAACATTCTTCGCATAGCGATTTGAAGTTGTTTCTTGAAAAGTTTGATTCGAATCATTTGTTAAAGCAGGGGATCCTTTACAGTTCCGGATCGATTGAAAAATTGATGGAGCATATAAAATCCTGTTTTAAATATATTGAGGCTGCGGGAGGAATAGTATACAATAAAAAGGGTGAAGTTTTGTTTATCTACAGAAGAGGTAAATGGGATTTGCCAAAGGGTAAAAAGAAAAAGGGTGAACGTGTTGAGGATACTGCTGTGCGGGAAGTCAAGGAAGAATGTGGGCTGAACGATTGTAATATTGGGGAAGTTTTAACTGCAACATATCACACCTATCATTTAAAGGATAAAAGGGTTTTAAAAAAGACCTATTGGTATAAAATGACAACAGCGGATTTGCATTTAAAACCACAGTTAGAGGAAGATATTTTAAAGGCTGAATGGCTTAATAAAACGGATTTAGATACGGTATTGCTTAATACCTACAGGTCTGTAAGAGATGTTATTGAGAAGATTTAAAAAATGGCAATTGTTACATTGGTTACCGGCGGCAATGTAGGGAACAGATATTATTCCCTTTCAGAAGCGCAGAGAGAGATAGAGGAGAAAATTGGTGATGTATTGGTTTCCAGTTCATATTATGAGTCTGAGCCCTGGGGATTCGATTCGGATCTTCCTTTTATTAACCAGGCCCTGATTGTTTCAACAAAACTTGCACCGTACGATATTTTGAGCGAAATCAAGGATATTGAAACAGCCATTGGAAGAACAAGTAAATCTTTTAATGGCGAATATACGGACCGCGTTGTTGATATTGATATCATTTTTTACGATAATCTCATTATGTTTGATGATCCGGAATTGATTATTCCGCACCCACATATGCACAAGCGACGTTTTGTGCTTGAACCGTTGAACGAGATCGCTTCCCAAATGGTACATCCAACAAAAAAAGTCTCGGTAGCTGCATTGCTACATGCTTGTATTGATACGAATAAAGTGTATTCTGCCCGTAGTATGTGATTTTTTAAACTTCCCTTGTGAACACAGGATTTTCAGTCGTGCTTAAATGGCTGTTGAAGTAGTATCCCTCTTCGTTAAACGCTTTAAGATCTTCGTGATCCGTTATTTTGTTCCGGAGTATAAACCTACTCATTAATCCGCGGGCTTTTTTTGCATAAATGGCGATTATTTTATACGAACCATTTTTAAGATCTTTAAAATCAGGTGTTATAACAGGTGCACAGAGTCTTTGTGGATTAAGGGCCCTGTAATATTCCTTACTTGCCAGATTGATCACCGGTCCGCCTACAACTGAAATTTGCTTGTTTATTTCGTTTGTGATCTTATCACCCCAAAATTCATATAACGATCCAAAATCCATTTCGGTACTCATTTCCAGCCTGTAAGGTTTTATTTTGTCCAATGGCTTCAGTATACCAAATAGTCCGGATAATATACGCAAATGGTCCTGTGCATATTTTAGTTCTTCTTCGTTAAAATCCCATCCCCTTAAACCGTTAAAAACCTCTCCTTTAAATGCGCAGATAGCTTTAAGTCTTTCAAGGTCAGGCTGATCCCAAGCCTGAAAACGTTCATAGTTTAAAATGGCAAGTTTCTTGCTTATTCCCATAAGTTCGATCAGATCGCTGGTTGTATATTGTTTGAGGTGAGCTGCCAACCTGTTGGCCTCATGTTCAAAGACGGGATCAGTTGAATGATCGGTGCTGCAAGGCAGATCGTTTACAATTGTTTTGGCTGGAGAGATTATTATGATCATTGTAACAGTTTTTTAATACAACTAACATTCAAACAAAATTGTTTATACTTTAAATTTGCTAAAATAAAAGATATTCATTTCTTTCGAAGCTTAAAATCTAAAAAAGATGAAATACGCACTATCAGTATTACTTGTGTTAATAGGTTTAAATGTAACTGCCCAGTTTCATTATAACGAGGAAATTAAAAGTAATAAATTTCCTGTTTACAAAGTTGATAAACTGAATCTTCCAGACATAAAAGAAGGGAAAAAGCCTAAAAGCATTATTTTACTTATTGGTGATGGTATGGGAATCGCAGAGATACAGGCGGGAATGACCGTAAATAAAGGGCTTTTATATTTGAATTATTTTAAAAATACGGGTTTTTCCAAAACTTATTCTGCCGATAATTACATTACGGATTCTGCAGCAGGAGGAACTGCTTTATCCAGTGGTCATAAAACAAAGAACGGAATGATAGCCATGGCACCGGATTCAGTTCCTGTTGAAACAATTCTTGAAATTGCTGAGAAGCTTGGGAAAAGTACAGGTCTGGTTTCAACATCTTCTATAACGCATGCCACACCGGCTAGTTTTATTGCACACCAGGCATCCAGAAATATGTATGAGGATATTGCAGCGGATTTTATGAATACGGATTTTGAAGTTATTATAGGTGGTGGATATGATAATTTTGCAAAACGAAAGGATGGCAGAAACCTCCTCAAAAAATTTAAAGATGAAGGATATCAGGTTATGACCGATATGAATGAGATAGAAAAAGTAAAGGACGGGAAGCTGGTAGGACTAACAGCAACAGGGCATAATCCGCCATTTGATGAAAGAGGAGATATGTTGCCCAGGGCGGCAGAAACGGCAATTGATATTCTTGACAACAATAAAAAAGGATTTTTCCTTATGGTTGAAGGTTCGCAGATTGATTGGGGAGGCCATGCCAATAATACGGATTATATAGTAGGAGAGATGCTTGATTTTGATTATACCATAGGGGAAGCATTAAAGTTTGCTGTAAAGGATAAAAATACACTGGTCATTATTACTGCGGATCATGAAACAGGAGGAATGGCAATTGCCGGTGGAAGTTATTCAGAAGGAGAGATACAGGCTGCTTATACTACAAAATCACATACTGGTGTTATGGTGCCGGTATTTGCGTGGGGGCCAGGTTCTGAAGAATTCAGGGGAATAATGGATAATACTGAAATTTTCAAAAAAATGAAGGAACTGATAACCCGTTAATAGTTATCGCCGTGTATCAGTTTATTAAAAATAAGGGCCAGATGCGCATAAAGTGATGTGTTTTGAACCACTGCTTTTTTGGGTACTTTAATCTTTACCGGTGTAAAATTCCAGATCCCACGGATGCCGCCTTCAATCATAAAGTCTGCCACATCCTGAGCTTTTTCTGCAGGAACTGTTAATATTCCTATTTCAACTCCGGTTTTTTTCCTGACTTCAAAATATTCATCTACATGACGTATAGGCACTCCGTTGACCGTTGTGCCAACAATATCCGGATTTACATCGAATGCGGCGGAAAGATAAAGACCAAATTGCCTTAGTCCGGTATCCTGTAGCAGGGCTGAGCCAAGACTCCCGGCTCCAAATAAATATGCTTTATGTTTTACGCTGAACCCGAGAAAGGTTTCAAGCACTTCAATCAAAGGTTTGATTTCATATCCTACTCGGGTTTTTCCCGTAATGTCAATGAATGAAAGATCCTTGGCTACCTGCGAAGAGTCAACACCAATATCTTTAGCCAACTGTGTAGAGGAGATAAATTGCTGCCCACTGTTACTTAATAATTTTATATGTGCCAAGTAAAACGGTAGTCTTCGAATAGTTGGCTCCGGAACTTTACCTATCATGTTATTTTTTGATATATAAAAATATACATACAAAAATAGAAAAAAAAATAATAAGGAAATAATTCATTATTTATAACTCTCAAATCCTTTTTATTACAGTCAATCATGCTTATTTTTGTAAAAAATATAAAGATGAGAATTGTAAAATCAGATACTGCTGCAGTGATGATAGATATGCAGGGAAAATTACTTCCGCACATGAAAAAGCAGCCAACGGTACTTGAAAATTGTGTTAAGCTTACTGAAGGATTGAAGATACTGGATATTCCTATACTGGTAACTCAACAATATACTAAAGGGCTGGGGGAGACCGTTGATTATCTTCGTGAAGCATTTGACAGGTTTGAATATATTGAGAAAACTTCATTTAGCTGTTGTGACGAACCGGAATTTAATTTAAAGCTCAAATCTACAGGAAAACACTTTGTGATTGTTGCAGGAATCGAAGCACATGTGTGTGTATTACAGACCGTTATTGATCTGATTAATTTTGGTTATCAGCCGGTCGTTGTTGAAAACTGTGTGTCAAGTCGTTACGATGAAGATAAGGAATCGGCATTACAAAGGCTTAGACAGGAGGGTGCAATAATAACCACGTATGAATCGGTATTATTCGAACTTACCCAGAATGCAAAAGCACCTGAATTCAAAGCGATTTCAAAATTGGTAAAATAAGTCAGGTTCTCTTTATAGCATCCTCAATAATTTCTGTAAATACATCGGCAATGGGTACGTTCATTGCCTTTATCTGTTGAGGAATAAAGCTTGTCAGGGTCATGCCGGGTGTCGTGTTAACTTCCAGAAGATAAATAGTATGGTCGGAAATGATGTAGTCGATACGCACAATGCCCTTGCAGCCCAGTATGTTATAAATAGCGGAAGTCAGTTTTTGAACTCGCTGTGTAAGTTCTTCTGAAATTCGTGCAGGTGTAATTTCGTCTGCCATTCCAGGCGTGTATTTAGCTTCAAAATCGAAATATTCATTTTTCGGGACAACTTCGGTAACGGGCATAACTACTTCGCGATCCAGTGTTTTGTAAATACCGTTTGTGACTTCGGTTCCTTTAATAAATGACTCAATAATAATTTCATCACTTTCTTTAAAAGCCTTTTCAATGGCAGGTAATATATCTGTGGTTTGAATTACTTTGGTTACGCCAAAACTTGAACCGCCGGCATTAGGCTTGATGAAACATGGAAGGCCAACGCGGCTAATAACTTCATCTGTTGTGATGGCCATACCTTTCCTGAGCATCAAAGATTCAGCTGATTTAATACCAAAAGCCTTCAGGTAAGTATTGCAAAAGAATTTATTAAAGGTAACAGACGAGGCCAAAACCCCAGAAGATGTATATGGAATGGAAAGCATATCGAGATAACCCTGTAATTTTCCATCTTCTCCCGGCATGCCATGGATGGTATTGTAAACACAATCGAATGTTACTTTTTGCCCGTCAACTATTGCACTAAAATCGTTTTTATCTATGGTTACCTCAATACCGCTATCGAGTCTTAAACGCCAATTGTTTTTCTCTAAAATAACAACATAGAGGTTGTATTTTGAATGGTTGATAAATGATTTCAGGCCTTCTGCGCTTTTAAGTGAAACCACAATTTCAGATTGATCACCACCGGTTACAATTGCAATATTTTTTTTCATAAATCAATTTATTCGAGATTTCGGTTAGCAACATAATTCCGCCACTTTTCGATCAACTGGCTCATATCATCCGGTAATTCAGAGTTAAACTGCATAAATTTATTGGTTGCAGGGTGTACAAAACCCAATGTTTTGGCATGTAATGCCTGTCGGTCGCAAATGCCAAAACAATTATCTATAAACTGTTTATACTTTGTAAATGTGGTGCCTTTCAGGATTTTATCGCCACCATAAGTTTTATCATTGAACAGCGGATGACCGATATGTTTCATATGAACCCTGATCTGATGTGTTCTTCCGGTTTCGAGGTTACATTTTACCAGCGATACATAACCAAAACGTTCAAGAACTTCGTAATGGGTTACTGCATCTTTTCCATAGTCGCCTTCATTGTCAAAAACATCCATTCCAATACGATCCTTAAGGTTTCGTCCTATTTTGCCTGTTACTGTTCCGGATTCTTCTTCAAAATCTCCCCAAACTATGGCGTTGTAGGTGCGTTCAGTTGTTTTATCAAAAAACTGTTTGGCGAGCTTGTTTTTTGCCAGTTCGTTTTTCGCAATCACCATAAGTCCGGTGGTGTCTTTGTCTATCCGGTGAACCAAACCTGGTCTGGGATCATCTCCGTTAAACATTGGTAAGTCACTTAAATGATAAGCCAGCGCATTTACCAAAGTGCCTGTATAGTTTGCTATCCCGGGATGAACAACCAGTCCGGCGGGTTTATTGATCACCATTAAATGATCATCTTCGTAAACAATGTTTAAAGGGATATCTTCCGGAATAATTTTAAACTCATAGGGCGGATATTCGAGTACAATGGTTACAATATCGTTCGGTTTTACTTTGTAGTTTGGTTTAACACTTTTATTATTAACTAAAATATTGCCGGCATTTGCAGCAGACTGAATCTTAGATCTTGAAGCATTTTTTATCCGGTCAACTAAAAATTTATCTACCCTTAACAATGTTTGACCCGGATCGCATTCAAATCTGTAATGTTCAAAAAGTTCCTGGTCCTGGCTGTCTTCATCTATGTTATTTAAAGCCTCACTCATTTTGTAATGTGTCTGTATTCAATGTATCCGGCAAGAGTTTCATTGTGTCGGCTGTAAGCCACAACGTAATTGATGATCCAATCTGAACCAGTGATTCAGATGTTGGTTTTTGATTTAATACGAATAAAGAATCTTTGTCCTGGTCTTCTGTTAAATCCTTGTCTGCCAGTATTGTTGCTCCAATATTTAGTCCTTTACCAGTTAACAGTTTTTCAGCATCAGTATAGAACTTGCCTTTTAAATCGGGTAACATTGTTTTCTCACTACTCAATCCATTTGCGACTAAAACGTCAATTCGGCTTCCTTCGACAACAGGTTTTCCTGGTTCTACTTCTTTTCCCTCAAAGTGTTGCCCGATTACGAGGTTCCTGAATTCAGAAGGAACGTAAATCGTATCGCCTATTTTCAGACCTGCACTTTCAAGCACGGTTTTGGCCTGCCTCAATGAAAGGTCCCTGATGTCAGGCATCGCAACACTCTTTCTGGTGGATGCATTAAATATGAGGAAAAGTTTTCGGTGCTTTTTTACCTTTGAACCTGCTTCCGGAACCTGTTCCCATAATGTTCCGTTTGGAACAGAATCGGTATAGATAGAGTCTATTATTTCGTATCTGAGATTCTGGTTATCCAGTACTCTTTTTATTTGTAGTTCATTCATCCCTTTTAAATCGGGAACAATTTCAGATTTGCCATGATTGGTGTAAAAATAAAGTCCAATAAATACAGAGGCAAGGATCAGAATTAATAAAATAATACTGATTATAAGGTTTTTAAAAAAGACCTTTGAGGTTAGAAAGCGAATGATACTCATTTTGCGTGATAAAAAATTTTACGCGTAAAAGTAATGAATAAATAGAATGGAAAAAAATACAGGTAAAAAGTAATTGATAGGTCTGGAAACAAAAAAAGTAAAGATCTCTCTTTACTTCTCTTGTATATTATTTTCTTAACGCAGGCTCATCAGAAACAGTAAGTTTTTTTCTTCCTTTAGCCCGGCGAGCATTTAAAACACGACGACCGTTTTTTGATGACATTCTTTCACGAAAACCGTGTTTATTTTTTCTCTTTCTGTTTGAAGGTTGAAATGTACGTTTCATTTTATTTTAATTTACTCTGTTTCTACTCCATAAATCGGGATGCAAAAATAGACTTTTTTATTAAGTCCCAAAAATATTTTATGGGTTTTTAATGCGTAATCGCAAATTATTTTTGATACTGTAATAAATTAAATGTAAAAGTACAGGGATGAAAGCTATTTGTCATAAAGTGAGATTATTAAAATGTTAAAAGTTGAGCTGGGATGGCAGAATTAATGTTATGATGATAATTTGTTACTAATTATAATAAAAAAAGGGAAGTATATAATAAAATAATGATATATTTGGCTCGCCAACAAACAGTTTTGTGTGGATTTTTCTGCATGAAAACCGGGGGGAGTTGAATATTCAACTCCCTTTTTGTTTTTATAACTTTCTGATTAATAATTCCTGATGATTCACTCAATAAAAAGAAAAAATATTTTTAAATTAAATTTTTGATTTAGAGCGACTAAAGGGAATCTGGCATTTATCCTATCAAAAAAATAGCAAAACAATTTTAAAAATATTTGGTAGTTATTGAAAATTGTCTTTTCTTTGAACCATTCAACAAACAGGTAATTTTTTTCATAGGTTTAGGTTTAGGGTAATTTAGGTTAAGGATGAGCGCCCGCTCATCCTTAATTTTTTTATATACCTGTCCTTTTAAAAATGTTTAAAATTGAACTAAAAATTTGGCAAATATTAAAAAATGCCGTTACTTTGTTGTATTCAACAACAAACAGGTAATTTTTTTCATAGGTTTAGGTTTAGGGTAATTTAGGTTAAGGATGAGCGCCCGCTCATCCTTAATTTTTTGTCTATGCCTGATAGATCGATTGATGTATATATGAAAAAATGTTAATTTGTTTTTGGGCCATTAATTTATTGGTAATGAATATTTTGATCTCCTTTTAAAAGTGGCTTGTAAACGTTTTCAGGACAAATCTTAGCTGAAAATTTGCCGATATAAATTATATACTATACATTTGTATTACTTCTACGTATTTTTTCATAGGTTTAGGTTTAGGGTAATTTTAGAGGAGCAAAGATGCCTATCTTTGCTCCTCTTATCTTTTAAATATGTAAGTGATTAGAGAAGAGGGCTGAAGAGCCTTGCCAGAGACTCCGCGAATTTGCGAAACCGTTTTCTTTTTTTCCATTCTTCGAGCGAAATTTCATAGGATGATGCCAGATCAGACATGAAATTTTCCCTTGCAGTAGCAGCTGTAGCAGGGTCATAAATAAATGCTGTAACTTCAAAATTGTCCTCAAAACTTCTGAAGTCCATATTGGCAGAACCGACAGCGGTCAGACTGTCATCTGCAATTAGAAGTTTGCTGTGAAGGAACCCATCCTGGTAAAAATAAACACGGACCCCGGCTTCCATTATTTCTCTTAAATAAGAATGTGAAGATGCTTCGGTTATAGCCGCATCAGATTTCCCCGGAACAATTAATCTGACATCCGTTCCACTCAGAGCCGCTGTTTTTAATCCCATTAAAATACTTTCTGTAGGCAAAAAATATGGGGATTCAATGTAGAGGTACTTTTCTGCGCCATTGATTGCAGTGAAAAATGCCTGTTCTATGGTTTTCCAGTCACTATCCGGACTGCTCCATGCGATTTGCATTCTAAGGTTGTTTTTCCTTGTTGGGATGATTTCAGGAAAATATTTGCTGGCTTTAATGCGTTCTCTGCTTACAAAATACCAGTCTAAAATAAAAATACTTTGTAAGCTTGATACAGCATCACCTTCAATCTTAATATGCAAATCCCGCCATGCTCCCAGTTTTTTGGCTCCTTTCACATAGCGGTCAGCTACATTTAATCCACCCGTGTATCCAATCTTTCCATCTATAACCACTATTTTTCTGTGGTTCCTGTAGTTTATTTTGCTTGTAAAAAACGGAAACCTGACTTTCAAAAAAGGATAGACTTCAATTCCTCCGGCACGTAGTTTCTTGAAGAATTTCTGTTTTAAATGCCAGCTTCCAACATCGTCCACTATTAATCTGACTTCTACACCTTCTTTTATTTTCTCAAACAGGGCCTGAATGATAGTGTTCCCGATGTTGTCGTCTTCGAATATGTAATATTCCAGATGGATAAAGGATTTTGCCTTCTGTATATCATTCAAAAGTTCAGGAAACTTTTCACTTCCATTATTCAGGAGTTTTATTTTGTTATTATCAGTAAATAATGTGTGATTGTTTCTAAATAAGAGAGATATGAGCCTTCTGTGTTTTTCCAGTTCAGTCGGGAGCAATATTTTTTTGATGTTGAATTTATTTTTCAGAACGTCATAATACCCATTGATCAGTTCGATCTGTTTGATGCTTTTTCTGGAAATTATTTTTTGCCTGCGGTAATTTTGTCCAAAGAATATGTATAGGATCAAACCTGCATATGGTAGCAAAATAAGAACAAGTACCCACGACATGGTTTTAACCGGATTCCTGTTCTCCAGAACAATAAGTATGGCAATGCTCCATACCGTAACGATATAGATATGATTAAGAAGCTGGAGAACTACTTCAGGAAATTCAAAGCTATTAAACATATACAGTAATTATATTCTTAAAATTACTGTTTTTTGTTTTTAAATACAAGCAATATGGAATCAGACATTTTTTCTCTGCCAATTAACTCTCCTGTTAAGCGTGGTGCATCAATGCCCGATATAAATGATTTATTGCCGATGAAACGCCAGGCTTCATCCCAAAGTCCTTTGGAAATAAACCCCTTCAGAAGTCGTGTGCCACCTTCGATGATAACAGACATGATATTTCTTTCATACAGTTCATCCAGAATGTCTTCATGAAGATAGTCTTCAAAATCAACTTCAAAATACTCCAGGTTTTTTACGTTCTTTTTGGCATCCCTGGTAAAAACCAGGGTCGGATTAACATAATCAAAAAGATGAAGTTCTGAAGGAAGTCTGTGCTGACGGTCCAGAACCAGTCGTAACGGATTGTGGCCTGTCCAGTAGCGTACACTTAACGAAGGGTTATCTCTTTCAGCGGTATTGGTTCCAACCATAACAGCATCCTCATCAGCCCGCTGTTTGTGAACTGCAACTTTACAGGCATCCGAAGTAATCCATGTTGGTTTGCTAATGACTTTAGATCGGTCCCTGTCAATAAATCCATCAACTGTTTCCCCCCACTTAAGGATTACATAAGGTCTTTTTTTATTGTGAAAGGTAAAGAACCTTTTATTAATTTCCCTGCATTCCTCTTCCAATAAGCCAACTTCTACTTTAACTCCAGCGTCTTCCATTTTTTCAACCCCTTTCCCCGCTACTTTTGAATATGGATCGATAGTTCCGATAACAACGCGGGGTATTTTGTTGGCTATGATAAGGTCGCTGCATGGTGGGGTTTTACCGAAATGAGCACATGGTTCAAGATTTACATATAAAGTCGAATCTGTGAGTAGCATTTTATCTTTTACGCTGTTGATGGCATTTACTTCGGCATGCGGCCCTCCATATTCAATGTGGTAACCTTCGCCTATAATCTTATCTTTATATACAATAACACATCCAACCATTGGATTGGGAGATACGTGCCCCGATCCGAATCCTGCCAGCGTTAAACAGCGCTGCATAAATAACTCCGGTGAGTTAACTTTTTTCATGTTTTTAATGCTCTAACCTTTTCTTACCTTTGCAAAGCTATGCAAAAAAACATCAACTACATAAAACAAAAGCTGAGCGGTCTGTATCCGGATCGCGAGGTCGAAAGTTTTGTTGTCTGGATACTGGGGCATGTTCTTGGATATGACAAAACACGTATCTTGCTGAATAATGACAAGATACTACCTAAAGATGTGTCATCAAGGATTTCGTCAATTGTTGATCGTCTTACCAAGTACGAACCTATCCAATATATAACGGGTGATACTGAATTTGTAGGACTGAATCTTAATGTTAAACCCGGAGTATTGGTTCCAAGACCGGAAACTGAAGAACTGGTATCGCGTATCAGCAATAAAGTGGCAGCTAATTCTGCTAAAATACTCGATATCGGTACCGGATCAGGTTGTATAGCACTTGGATTAAAGAAGTATATGCCAGGAACCAAGGTGTTTGGCTGTGATATATCGCAGGTTGCGATTGAACTGGCCAATGAAAATGCTAAGCTTAATAATCTGGACGTACACTTTTTTTATTACGATATCTTATCTCAAAACGGTACATTGCCCGCCAAAAAGTTTGACATGATTGTGAGTAATCCGCCCTATGTGCTGGAAAGTGAAAAAGTTCAAATGGAAGCCAATGTCCTGAAGTATGAGCCCCACGGTGCTTTATTTGTTCCGGATGATGATCCATTGATTTTTTATCAGAAAATTTCTGATTTTGCTCAGTTACATCTGGCCAATAATGGTGAAATATGGTTAGAAATTAATGAAAATAAAGGAGCCGAGGTTAAAGGTCTGCTTGAAAATAATTTTTTCCATGATGTGGTTGTATTGAAAGATATTTTCGGAAAACAACGGTTTGTTTATGGAAAATTCAGGGAATAAACAGTTATAATTTTTTTATTCCCATCTGCTTTCTGAACAAAAAGTCCATCATACGGTCTGAAGCATATTTTCTGAGAATAAAGAGAGATTTTGCAAGTAGTGTTACTCTGTATCTTGCACGTGGATTTCTTTTATGAACAGCTTTAAAAATTACATTGGCCACATCATATGGCTTTCCTGCCACACGGTCGTTTAATGTGTTTTTTGACCATCCCGTCAAACGATTGATCATTGACTTATATACACTTGATTCCGGAACATGATCGGCAGATGAATAAGCTGTTTCTCCGAACATTGTGCGTATTGGTCCGGGTTCAATAGTAATAACTTTGATCCCAAACTGTCCCACTTCTAAACGTAATGCGTCTGATAATGCTTCCACTGCAAATTTTGATGCACAATACCAGCCGCTTAAAGGCATGGAAACTTTTCCAGCAATGGAGCTGATATTTACAATGACACCTTCCTGATGTTTTCGAATCAAAGGTAATGCATGCCTGGTCACTGATGCCAGTCCAAGAACATTGGTATTCATCTGGTTAAATGCCTGTTCTTCGGTTGTTTCTTCAATCGGCCCCATTTGTCCGTATCCGGCGTTGTTTATCAGGCCGTAAAGCTGGGTTTCGTCCTTTTCAATTTTTGCAACCACGTTTTTAATGGATTCTGTATTTGTGACATCAAGATATAAGGTTACGGCGCCTTTATTTTTAAGATCCGTGATGGTTTCAGGTTTGCGCGCAGTGGCGTAAACAACGTAACCATTTTTAAGGAGTAATTCTGCTGTGGCTCTGCCGATACCTGAGGAACATCCGGTTATAAGAAATGCTTTTGACATGTAAGTGAGTTTTTAGCGTTTTACAATTACGTGAAAATACTTCAATATGCTATATTTTGTAACTTAAATTAACTAACGCACTCATCGAGGTATAAAAAAGGAGGTAAATCATATTGATTTACCTCCTGAGAGCCGGATCTCAGATTCGAACTGAGGACCCCGAGATTACAAATCACGTGCTCTGGCCAACTGAGCTAATCCGGCATAAAAAGAGGGCAAGCTGCCCGTATCGCACCGCTACAACCGCCTACCCTTGCTGCCGTCAAGCCCTGGGGGAATTCAGCAGGAGCTGGTCGTACGGGACTTGCCCGGGCGCAAAAGTAGAAATTTTACCATTCATCGCAAACTTTTTAAACTTTTTTTGAATGGCATATTTCAGTTTCATTTCATACCGGGCATGTTGATTTCTCAGAATAAAGAAATTCTATCATCGCTCTTTGCTTAAAAACTAATATATTTGCCCTATTAATTTAAAAAACTATGGAAAAGGATCAATCAATTATTAGTAATTCAATGTTTTACGGTTTTATTTTTGGAATCGTACTGGTAATTTACAACATTATTCTTACTGCAACAGGTATTAATAAAACACTTGTTTCGGGTGGTTTCACAATGTCGATGATGTCGATGCTGTTATCTTTGATCTTATATTTTGGTGGCGTTTTTATATCTCAGCAACAATACCGAAACAGAAAGCTGGGAGGCTACATTCCTTATGGTAAGGCTTTTACGTTTGGGCTACTGGTAACAGTTTTTGCGTCATTACTGGTTGCTGTTTATAGTTTTGTTTATGCGAAATGGGTGAATCCTGATTACGGAAAGGAATTGTATGAGATGTCCAGACAACTTACCATGGATATGCTTGACCGTTTTAATGCTCCGGCAGAAGCAGTGGATCAGGCAATGGCTAAACTTGAGGAAAATGGTATCTCAACACCACAGGATTTTGCATTCGGATCTATAACAAATGGGATCATTATTGGTACAATTATTAGCCTTCTAACCTCCATTTTTGTTAAAAAAGTGAACAAAGATCCTTTTGCAGGAATAGAAGAAGACATAACAGAATAATAGAAAACAGATTAATGGATATATCTATTGTAATTCCCTTGTTTAACGAGGAAGAATCATTGCCGGAGTTGACGAGATGGATAAATGATGTGGTTGTTAAAAATAAATTCGCAACCGAAATTATATTTGTTGATGACGGAAGTAATGATGATTCATGGAATGTTATTAAAAAACTTAAAGAGAGTTACACCACTATAACAATAAATGCTATAAGTTTCCGGCGTAACTATGGCAAATCTGCTGCCTTATATTGTGGATTTGATGCTGCTGTAGGTGATGTGGTTTTTACCATGGATGCTGACCTTCAGGATAACCCGGAAGAAATTCCTCCCATGTATGATATGATTATGAAGGAGGGATATGATATGGTTTCGGGATGGAAAAAGAAGCGATACGATCCTGTATTTTCAAAGAACCTCCCCAGTAAATTCTTCAACTGGACTGCCAGAAGAATGAGTGGAATACAACTGCATGATTTTAATTGCGGACTCAAAGCCTATAAAAATAGAGTGGTCAAAAGTATTGAGGTATACGGAGATATGCACCGCTATATTCCTGTTTTAGCCAAATGGGCAGGGTTCAAAAAAATCGGTGAGAAAGTAGTCCAGCATCAGGAACGAAAGTTTGGCGTAACAAAGTTTGGGCTGGAACGATTTATCAGAGGCCCGCTGGATTTGTTATCTGTTACATTCATTTCCAGATTCGGGAAAAGACCAATGCATTTTTTTGGAGTCTGGGGAATTATAATGTTTTTAATTGGTGTAATAGCAGCTGTTTGGGTTGGCGTTCAAAAATTGTTAGCCTTGTCGCATCATCTTAAGGCACCATTGGTTACTGATAATGCATTTTTTTATATTGCACTCACTTCAATGATCATAGGGGCACAGCTGTTCCTTTCCGGTTTTATTGCCGAGTTGGTTTCGCGTAACGGGGCCGAACGTAATAAATACCTTATTGCTGAAAAAATTTGATTATGAATGAACTTTGGGATGTGATTAAGTACTTATTGCCGGCTTTACTGGTATGGTTGGCGGTTTATACTACACAGAAGCGGTTTTTTAAGCTGACTGAAAACCGCAGGTATTTTGAATTGAAGAATAATAATCTTAAGGTCACAACACCATTACGGTTTCGTGCGTATGAACGCATGATTCTTTTTCTTGAACGGATAACACCAGAAAACCTTGTACTCAGGGTTCAGCGTCACGATATGAATGCCATGCAGTTGCATAGTGAACTTTTAAAAACTATCCGCATGGAATATGAGCATAATTTGTCGCAACAATTATACGTTTCGCCTGAAGCATGGACATTGATCGTAACGGCAAAAGAAAGTGTAGTTAGATTATTAAATTCAACGGTGTCAGGAATAAATCCTCAGTCACCTGCTCTTGAATTATCAAAAGAATTCATTGAGGATTATCACGATGCAGGTAAAACGCCTGTAGATCTGGCAAAAAATCAGTTGCAAAAAGAGGTAAGTCAATATTTTTAGTTATGGATTTTAAAGAACTGATCCAAAAGCGATATTCAGTACGACAATACAAAGATATTGTTATTGGCAGGGAGAAAATTGAAATGATTTTGGATGCTGGTAGGATAGCTCCTTCAGCTGTAAACTATCAACCCTGGCAGTTCATTGTCATTCGTGAACCGGAAATGTTGGAAAAAATACATTCCTGTTATTCCCGTGAATGGTTCAAAACGGCTCCGGTTGTAATCGTAATTTGTGGTGATCATGCTGAAGGATGGCACAGAAAGGCTGATGGGAAGGATCATACCGATATAGATGTAGCAATTGCGGTAGATCATATGACATTACAGGCAGCTGAAATGGGGCTTGGAACATGTTGGGTATGTAATTTTAACCCCGTTCTCACACGTGAAATTCTGGATCTTCCTCCTAATATTGAACCGATTGCAATGCTGCCTGTCGGAATCCCTGCTGATAATGATGATCTGTCTTCAAAAGTAAAAAAACGCAAACCCCTTAATCAGATCGTCCATTGGGATTGTTATAATGGTTGACGTGATAAATTACAGATGCGTTTTACCGCTACGTGCAATTTATCTGTAGTTTGTCGTTTATAGGTAAAACGAAATCTATTTTATGGCTTTGAAATCTAAAAAGCGTTTTCTCAGAATTGTTATTATATTATTTCTGTCTGCTGTTCTGCTGCTTGTTGCGGGGCTTAGTATGCTTTTTTCTGGCAGATGGGGCAATATTCCTACGAAAGAGGAACTGAAAGACGTAAGAAATTACCTGGCTTCAGAAGTTTACAGTGACAATAATGAATTGTTGGGTAAATACTTTTTTGAAAACCGGTCTAATGCATCTTTTGATGAGATTCCCACATTTATTATTCAGGCATTGGTGGCAACTGAAGATGCCCGCTTTTTTGAGCATGGAGGAATTGACAGGCGCAGTGTCATAAGAGTTTTGGTGAAATCCATATTGATGGGAGACAGAAGCTCAGGTGGAGGAAGTACAATCAGCCAGCAACTGATTAAAAATCTTTATCCCCGAATTGGGGATTCATTTTTAAGTCTTTCTTTCAGTAAAGTGAAGGAAATGATTGCAGCAAGGCGTCTGGAAGATATCTATACCAAGGATGAGATTCTGACCCTCTATCTGAATACGGTTCCGTTTGGTGACAATACATTTGGAATTAAAAGTGCAGCAGATCATTATTTTAGTAAGGATCTCAAAGATCTGACAGTGGAGGAGGCTGCTGTTCTCATTGGGATGTTGAAGGGAACCAATTTGTACAACCCGTATTATCATCCGGAAAACGCACTGCCTCGGCGAAATGTCGTTTTAAATCAAATGGTTAAATACAATTACCTGGAAGAAAATGTAGCCGATTCACTAAAGGAAATACCTCTTGAAATAAACTATAAACTATTGTCTCATCACAGTGGGTTGGCACCGTATTTCAGGGAATATCTGCGGCAGGATCTGCAGAAGTGGTGTGCCACACACTTTAAAGAAAACGGTGATCCATACGATTTGTATAGGGATGGTCTTAAAATTTATACCACCATTGATGCCGGGTTGCAAAGGGATGCAGAGGATGCAATGAAGTATCATATGAGCCGGCTTCAGAGCGATTTTGCTAATCACTGGAAAAACAGTAAACCATGGAACAAACATCCGGAAATCATTAGAAATGCCATTGAAAATTCTGACAGGTTTAAGCGGATGGTGAAGCAGAATAAAACAAGAACTGAAATTGATTCTGCATTTAATGCACCTGTTAAACGTAAAATGTTTTCGTGGAACGGGGAAAAAGATATGACGATCACTCCATTGGATTCCATAAAATACAGTCTTCGGTTTTTGCATACAGGATTGCTTGCATTGCAACCCGACAGCGGATATGTAAAGGCCTGGGTTGGTGGAATAAACCATAAATACTACCAGTACGATCATGTGCTTTCCAGGCGTCAGGTTGGTTCAACATTTAAACCTTTTGTGTACACTACAGGACTTGAGTATGGCATTGAACCCGATGATTTTTTTAAAAATGACAGTATTGTTTACACGGATTATGACAACTGGACTCCTTCGAATTCAGATAACAAATACGGAGGGGAATACTCGGTTCTTGGTGCCTTGGTAAATTCCGTAAATACGGTTACAGTTCAGGTTGCCATGAAGTGCGGTCTTGAAAATGTAAAACAAACGGCATATGATCTTGGCATCAAAACAAGCTTGCCGGATGTGCCTTCAATAGCGCTTGGTACAGCTGAGATTCCACTTATTGAGATGGTGCCGGCCTATGCTGCCTTTGTAAATGGCGGATATCGGGTTGAACCCTATTTTCTGACAAGAATTGAAGATAGAAACGGGAAGGTGCTGGAAGAATTCAGACCAGTAAAACCGGTTAAAGTACTGGATGAGGACGTGGCTCTTACCATGGCGTATATGTTAAAAATGGTGGTGGACAGCGGCACAGCACGATCTATTCGCTCGACGTATGGTATAAGAATGGATATGGGTGGAAAAACCGGGACAACTCAGCAAAATGCTGATGGCTGGTTTATAGGCGTGACCCCTGAATTAGTTACAGGTATTTGGGTCGGTGCAGAAAATCCGGCGATCCATTTCCGTACCATAACATACGGACAAGGGGCATACATGGCTTTGCCAATTTTTGCCAATATGGTTAAAAACACACAGACTGATGGCGAATATACCCGATATTTCGACAGTTCGTTTAAAATGATGAATAACAGAATGGCCCGGCAGTTTGATGTGGCATTGTACCGCGACCACGCAGATCCTTCTGACAGAATTGAACAGTTAATAGATATTGTGGGAGATATTTTTGCAGGAAACAAAAAACATATAAAAAGTGATTCCACTCAGGTTAAAGAGGAATCATTTCTGGAAAAACTGGGAAATTTATTCAGAAAAAAGAAAAAACGTTAGTCAAAATTATATTTGTTTTTGAATTGATTGTGTGATATCCTGTCCCTTTTTAATTTTTGAATGTCATGCGGTTCTTTATTTTCATCTCTGAACCCTAAAGCAATAATGGATTCTACCTTCAGGTTTTCAGGAATGTTCAGTACACCCCGGATATATTTCTCAGAGGTGGTTTGTTCATCATAATCTCTGTTTCTTATCTGGACCCAGCAGCTTCCCAGACCGGAATCTTCAGCTGCCATTTGCAGGTTGATGGATGCAATTGATGTATCCTCTATCCATACATCGCTGGTTGCCGGATTTGCCAGAATAACGATGGCTATCGGTGCTCTGCAATTAGTTTTGATCCATGTGGTTTACTCATAGATAGACGTTTCAGTAGCGCCTGGTCATCAATTAAAACAAAATGCCATGGGCTTCTGCTTTTGGATGACGGTGACATCAAACCAGACTGTAATATTTTGTCAATTATACTTTTGTCTGGTTTTTCATTCTTAAATTTTCTGCAACTACGTCTCGACTTGATAAGTTCAAAAAAGGATTCCATAAATTATGAGGGTTATCAGATTTACTACACTTAAGATTTATTATTTTAGTGCAAATATACAACGCAAAAAAAGCAATTGTTATGGTGAATCCATTATTTAATCGTCATTTTATTAAATTACTGGACCTCAGTACAGAAGAGATAAAAATGCTGCTTGATTTGTCAGCAAAACTGAAAGCGGAAAAGGAAAAGGGTGTATTGATACCAAGGCTTGAAAACAAACAGATTGCGCTGATTTTTGAAAAAACTTCAACACGAACCCGTTGTGCATTTGAAGTTGCTGCCAAAGATATGGGAGCGCACACCACGTATCTGGGACCAAGCGGCAGTCAGATAGGGCATAAGGAGTCCATAAAGGATACGGCCCGCGTATTGGGTCGAATGTATGATGGTATTGAATACCGTGGATTCGGTCAGGAGATTGTTGAGGAACTGGCTGCATACGCAGGTGTACCCGTCTGGAACGGATTGACCAATGAATATCACCCTACTCAGATTCTGGCAGATCTTCAAACCATGCGGGAACATTCAGACAAGGAGCTTAAAGACATCACATTTGCGTATTGTGGTGATGCCCGTTATAACATGGGAAATTCGTTGATGGTTGGAGCTGCAAAGCTTGGAATGGATTTCAGGGCTGTGGCTCCAAAGGCATTCTGGCCAAACGAAGAACTTGTGAAAGAATGCAGGATGATTGCCGCTGAGACCGGATCAACAATAACATTAACCGAAAGCGTTGATGAAGGTGTAAAGGGATGTGATTTTATTTATACTGATGTTTGGGTCAGCATGGGAGAACCACCTGAAGTTTGGGCCGAAAGAATAAATATGCTGAAACCCTATCAGGTCAATGCCGAAATGCTGCAAAAGACAGGTAAGGAAAATGTGAAATTTCTGCATTGTTTACCTGCATTCCATAACAGGGAAACCAAAACAGGTGAGGAGATATTTCAAAGGTTCGGAATGGATGCACTGGAAGTGACCGACGAGGTTTTCGAATCAGAAGCATCAATTGTTTTTGATGAAGCTGAAAACAGGATGCATACCATCAAAGCAGTGCTGGTAGCAACTTTGTGTGAGCATTTCTGACAGTGGTATTTAGCAGTATTTTTTAAGCTTGCTGATAAGTAATTGTGGCTTTATTGGTTTCGTAAGGTAGTCAACACAGCCTGCCTTTAGGCATTTCTCTATTTCTTCCGGCATGGCATAAGCAGTTTGTGCAATTATGGTTGCGGAAGGATCGTAACGCATAATATTTTGAGTGGTATTAATTCCATCCATTCCCGGTAAATTTATATCCATAAGGATAGCATTAATATGTTTCGCGTTCTTTTTATATTTTTCAATTGCCGATTCTCCATTGTCGGCCCACATAATTTCTACTCCGGAACTTTTAAGTGCCTCTTTAAAAAAAGTTACAATGTTCTCCTCATCTTCAACCAATAATATGTTGACGCCGTTAAGGGTTGCGTCACCGTCTTCCTTTAATTCGCTTTCTGATAAAAGGTTGAGTCCAAGACATTCTTTATAGGGAATTGTAAAATGAACAGAAGCCCCATCTTTATAATCTGTATCAACCCAGATATTACCGCCCAAAAGATCAGTTAATCCTTTTGAAATAGCCAGTCCAAGACCGGTTCCTCTGTATTTTCGGTGAGCTTTGGAGTCAAGGCGGTAAAAACGTTCAAATATTTCGGAGGCCTTAGCAACGGGGATACCGATGCCTTCGTCCTTAACAAAAAACTCAATTTTTTTATTATTGATTTTGTATCCGAAGGTTATTTTTCCTTTTTCAGTAAATTTTATTGCGTTGTTCAGAAGGTTTACCAGAATTTGTCGTAATCTTAATTTATCCGTACGTATCAGTTTGTGATTCAGTTCTGAATCCCGGTCAATCAGAATTTCAATCTGTTTTTTATTTAGGGTTGTTTTAAGTCTGTCATATTCTGTTTTAAGCTGATAAAACAGTTCACTTATATCAACAGGTTCTTTAAATATTTTTATTTCGTTAGCTTCAATTTTTGAAATATCAATAATGTCGTCGATAAGGGATAAAAGCGACTGTGAGTTGTTATTGATGATCTGCAGGTACAGATCCTTTTGCTTAGGTGTTATATCATCTTCTTTTAAAAGTTCTGAAAATCCAATAATCCCATTCATGGGTGTTCTTATCTCATGGCTCATATTTGCCAGGAAATTGTTTTTATGGATATTTGCGATTTCTGCCTGCTCTTTTGCCCGTATCAACTCATTTTTTATTTCTTCCTCGGCTGTGATATCCCAGTTTACACCTATCATCTTATACGGATTGCCATTAGGTTTTTTAATTATAATGGCTTGTGAATGAATGCAATGTACTGACTTGTCCGGATGTAATATGTGGAATTGGTCCTTGTAGTCTTTCACTCCCTGCAACGCAAGTTTAAATTCTTTCATGGCTTTATCCCTGTCGTTTGGATGTAGTGCTTTTTGCCAGCCTTCAAAATGGTTACTGAATTTGTTTTTTTGAACGCCATAGATTTTATACATCTGATCGTCCCAGTGTAGCGTATTCGTTTCAAGATCCAGTTCCCAGATTCCAATGTCGGCCGATAGTGTTGCCAATCTGAATCGTTGGGTAATTTTATTTAATTCCTCTTTTGCATATTTTTGGGCAGTTATATCGGTATGAGAACCAAATATGCGGATTACTTTTCCATTGTCGTCCAGTATGGAAGCTGCTTTACTGAAAATCCATACATAATTCCCATTCTTATGTTTTAACCTGAACTCAATTTCAAAAAAATCTGTAGGGTTATTAATGTATGAGTTTAAAGCATTGTTAGTCTGTTCTTTGTCATCAGGATGAAGCAATTTATTCCATGTTTCAAATTTATTGGCCAGTTCATTGCCTTTATAACCCAACTGCGCTTTCCAAATAGATGAATAATAGATTCTGTCTTCCTTAATATGCCAGTCCCAGATCCCAATGTTTGATGCTTTGGTAGCAAGATTATACCGTTCTTTGGTTTCAGTGAGTTTTTTGTTTTTCTCTTTGATAATTTCTTCGTCAAGATATCTTTTTGTTACATCAATGGTGATTAAAACAATATATCCTTCCTGAACCAGGTAGCCGGATATTTCAAAATATTTATTTTTCAAATCAGAAAAAACTATCTTACGTATTGGCCCCCGATACGTTATGATTTCATCGAAGATATCAATCCATTTTTTGTATCTGTCAGGCCAGACTTTGGTTAACGGTTTTCCAATGATGTCCTTGGTTTTAAGTCCTGAAATCTTTTCGAATTCTTCATTCGCCTCCATAAAAATGGAGTCGACTGGTTTACCGTTGGAATCTGTAATTATCCTATGCAGTGTAAAGCTGCTAGGCATTGTACTGATGAGCTTTTTGTACTTTTCTTCGCTTTCCTTTATCCTTCTTTGAGATTCTTTGGTATGTGTAATGTCTACAAATGTAATGACTACGCCTTCTATAAGATTTCCGGAAGTTTTAAAAGGGCCTATTCTTCTAATATATGTGCATCCTGAACTATCCTCAACTTCTTTTTCAATGGTTTCAGCATTTTTTAATACCAGATAAGAATGTTTGATGATCTCATCCATTATATTGTTATTGAATTTAGAAGAAAAGCTGTTAAATGGTCGGCCTACATCATTTGTTTGTACATTAAAAAGATCTTGTACTTTGGGTGTGAAATTTCTTATTTTAAGATTAATGTCTAAAAATATGGTGGCTATTTCAGTACTATCAAGTAGATTCATCATGTCATCATTTAGTTTGATGAGCATCGCGTTTTTTTCAGAATATTCATTGTTAAGAGAGTTCAGCTCTTCGTTAACCGATTGCAATTCTTCGTTTGTTGCCTGAAGTTCTTCATTGGAAGCCAGCAATTCCTCGTTTGAGGTTTGCATTTTTTCTTTAATGTAATCCAGTTCCTGTTTTAATTTTAGATTTTCTTTTTCAAAATCCTCCAATTCATTTTCAAGATCCTGAATACGTTGTTCTGAGATTTTATCAAGTTTCGGAAGCTCAAGAATCCTGGTGTCCTTTTTTAAAGGATTTTCATTCATAAATAGCACCGCGATGTTAGGGTAAGCTTCTTCGCTGTCAATATAAAAGATCTTTAATTTAACTTCATAGATTCCTTCCGAACTATCAATCCTGAGCTTTTTTATTGTCACAGGAACTTTAGTTGACTTGACTTCAGATATGGCCCTTTTCAAAATAATCGCAGATTCCTTTTTGAGCATTTTAATCAGGTTTGGCTGAAATATTCCCTGATCTACCTTTAGGTATTTTGAAATATCACCTTTGATATAAATAATGTTATCTGCCTGGTCCAATAATATCATTGGAGGTAACAGATTTTCGAGAATTTTCTGAACGGAGAATTCATTCATAGAAGTTGATTTAAATAGCGGGTTAAAATAGGTATATGATTTTTCACTGAATCCTGCAGTGTTTTGCGGATTTATTTTATTATAAGAACTAAGTCTTTTTTTCTTCTTAACGATCTGAAAAAGTTTCCATTTTGAATCAATAACTTTAAAAAATGGTTTCAAAGATCCCAGGTTTTCACTTTTACCCAACAGGAGGTAGCCTTTTGTTTTTAACGAAAAAATAAAATTTTCCAAAACTTTTTCCTGTGTTGAACTTTGGAGGTAAATCAATAAATTTCTACAGGAAACAAGATGAATATTTATAAATGGAGGATCGGATATCAGATTGTGTTGAGCAAACACTATCTTTTCACGTAAGAATTTTTTTACACAATACCCTTCGGTAGAAATATTAAAGTAGTATTTTCTGTCCTTTTGACTAACTCTTTCCAAAGCTAATTCAGAGAAACAACCTCTGCTGGCATAGTTTACTGAAAATGATGAGACATCTGTGGCAAAAATTTTAAAATCGGTATTTAAGTCATGCCGACGGATATAATTATTAAGTAGTATTGCCAGTGAATATGCTTCTTCTCCGGTACTGCATCCTGCAACCCATATTCGTATAAGCTCATTTGTGTTTAACAAACCGGGAATAACTTTTGATTTCAGAAAACTAAATACATCTGTATCTCTGAAAAAGGACGTTACACCAATCAGGATATCATTTTTAAGCGCTTCTGTCTCCTGGGGTGAATTCTGAAGAAGCTCATAATATTCTTCCAGGGAATTCAGCCCTGACATAGTAAATCTTTTATTTACTCTTCGGATCAGTGTATTAGGCTTATAGGAAGCAAAATCAAGACCCGTTTGTGCTTTCAAAAGTGTTATGATTTGTTCTGGTATATTTTCCACAATACTCACACAGGTAAATTCTAACCATAAATATACATTTTTTTGTTGATTAATAAGATATTTGCACAATTGAATTCTGTATAGTGTAATAGAATGAGAATTGGAGATATTAGTTTGAAGGACAGAGCTGTAATCCTTGCACCAATGGAAGATGTTACGGATGGTGTGTTCAGGAAAATGTGCAGAAAATTTGGTGCAGATCTCGTATTTACAGAATTCGTTTCGGCAGATGCTTTGATTCGGAACGTCAACAGAACTGTGAATAAAATTCAGATTGATCCGGAAGAAAGGCCTGTTGCCATTCAGATTTACGGCAAAGACCCGGATGCGATGGCTGAAGCTGCAAAAATTGCAGAAGATGCAACACCGGAAATTATCGATATTAATTTTGGCTGCCCTGCCCGAAAAATTGCTACAAAAGGAGCTGGGGCAGGACTGTTGCGCGATATTCCACTTTTGATGAAAATTACAAGGCATGTTGTTAATGCTGTTAAAACTCCGGTTACAGTTAAAACCAGGCTGGGCTGGGATGACAATTCAAAACAAATTAAAGAGATTGCTTTACAGTTAATGGATACCGGTATAAAAGCCTTAACCATTCATGGGCGTACAAGGGAGCAGATGTACAAAGGTTCGGCTGACTGGACTTTAATTAAAGAAGTTAAACAGATGCCGGAAATAACAATTCCAGTCATAGGTAATGGTGACATCAGTACACCGAAAGAAGCTGAATTTGCATTCAATACCTTTGGCGTGGATGCTATTATGGTCGGACGTGCATCCATAGGTGCTCCATGGATTTTTAAAGAGATTACAGAATACCTTACAACAGGCGAAAATAGGACGTGGTATTCTAACGCACAAAAAGTGGATATACTGAAGCAAATGCTTTATGAAAACTGCGAAAAGTCAGGAGAAATAAGGGGTATATTACATACCAGAAGACACCTGGCTGCTTCACCTGTTTTTAAGGCCCTGGATAATTTCAGACCGCTGCGAATTAAAATGTTACGATCCGAATCTGTGCAGGAAATTTTTTCAATACTCGATGAAGTAACAGATACTTATTTTGCCTAAAACCCAATGTTAAAGCCTGTTGACATGGTAAACAGATTTCCTCTGAAAAAGGCAGGAATATATCTGTCAGCCATCTCTCCGTCTGTATTGCTAAATGATGCATTTACAAACAAATGTAACCCGTAAGTAGGCTCATAGTTAAAACACAGGTTAGCAACTGATCGTCTGTATTTGACTTCCTCTATAAAGGGATGCCGGACAAGGTCTGGTGATGTACGGTTATAACCGTATTCTTCTCCTTTTCGTTCCAGTGTGTAATTCCCGGTAATATTCATGTTTTTTGCCGGATGGAACCGGAGTTCAAAAAATAGTACGTCAGCATTATCCCGCATATAGTGGCCAATATTGTAACCATTGCTTTCATAGGTAGTTGTGGCAATATCGTGCTGGTAGGTTACAGGAACTGTTTTTGTATATTCCGCTGTAAAAAAAAGATTATCAACGGGCCAGTTACTAACCATTATGCCGGTTTTCTGACTATAGAAATTGTGTTCATCCGGTGATGTCCAACGTGCAATTTTTAATTCGTCAATGAACTGAACATGATACAGATGTACATGATTAATTCCTCTGAAGCTGATGTCGAAAAACATGGAGGAATTCTGCCCCACATTTTTACCTATACCATCTGTGGAGTTATTGGAGTGGTCAACTGATTTATAAAATAAAAAAGGGATAAGATAGCCCGGATTAATCTGGTAATCGCTGTAAACAATGGAATTGCCGAACGACAGGTTCAGTGTTTTCCAGGGCCTGAATGTAAACATGTTAGAAGCAATATATTTTTTATGCATCACATCGCGGTGTATACCGCCATTCAGAACATAGGAATTTGTGCTGTCAATCACATTTGAGATCAGCCAGCCATGCATATAATTGAATTCAAACCAATCCCAGGGAGTGAGTTTAAGTTTGATATGTGCAAAAGAAGGGGCCCTGTCAGAAATAATGTTGGATCCCGAATAATTGGTTCCAAGCGTATAGAAATCTTTGACCAGTCCTACTGATACCCAGTCTTTTTGATACGTAATTCCACCCAGCATTTCGCTGTAATCCAGTCCTTTGTAGTTACCCCCTGTACGCCGTGTCAGAAAAGCAGGTTTTGATATCGCTTCAGATTCATGATTATCGCGCAGGCTTGCATAAAATCCCCAATTCCCTTTTGATCCATAAGCTTCAGCACCGCCCCAGCGATGGTACATTGATCCATTATCATTGAAAAAATAATTGATTCCCCAGATGGGTTTAACAGCCAGTTGTGATCCTGAATCGGCATAGTAAAAGCCTAAGGGATGAAGAGAAAATGAGATGTCATCTTTAGGCCTGTAAATATCAATATCACCTTTTTGCTTTTTGTTTTCAGATATATCATTTTGATATTCCCTCAAATACCAGTTCAGTTCTTTGGCTTGTCGTGCACTGAGTTTATCTTTTTGATTTTTTATCTGAAGTAATAATTCTGCAACTGTTTTACGCGAATACGGTTTAATGGAAGTATTTAAAACAATCAGCTTTGCGTTTGCCATTTCATCCAGAAAGGCATAAATATCTGTTTCATGGATATTCACAGGTATATCCTGAGCAGAAATAACCTGAAGCGAAAAAAACAGTAATATGATTATTTTAATTTTCATTCTCAAAGATTTACAGGATCAAAAATAGTAATTATTGTTACAGGCCGATGATGAATCCGGTTCTAAAAAAGAAATCCACATTCTCATTATAATCCACCACCCTGAATGACGGATCATCACCCTTGTGGTTTATAAAATGTATTCCGGCAAATAAAGATGAACTGTATCCCGATTTTAAAGTAAATTCAAAGCTGAAAATATCAGTCTTGCGCTTAACAGGACTAAGTATTTCAAAATCGTAGGGGTAGGGATTTGAATAAGTGTAACTATCACCCCAGGCTTCTCGCTGATAGCTAGCCTGAATCATGAGATTAAAAGTAGGGTTCATCACAAATTCCAATCCATAAAATCTTCTGTTGTCCACCGAATACCTGTTTGTGCTTAACCATAAATTATATAAGGGTGAAGTTTTGTGATCTAAAAATAACGGAGACTGAACATTGTAAAATCCATGGATGCTTAGATTCGGCGCAGGCCAGTTGCTGAGCGAGACGTCAAAATACATAGCATGTACATTTTTATCGTAGTCTGATTGCATCCTTTCCATGCTGAATGCGTCAATAATATGGCTGAAGGAAAAATTCAGATGTTTAACAGACGCGATATTGATCCTGTAAAACAGAAAAGTATTTTGTTTCGGATCATTGGAAACATAAAAATTTACCGGAATCAGGTACGTTGATTTAAAGCCGTTATTTTTTAGAAAAGCCGATTGACCCAGTGCTAATTCAATTGATTTATAAGGATTAATGATCAACTGATTAGTAGCAAATGAGGTTATCAGGTTGGTGCCTGAAAAGTAATTTGAAATTTGTGTATTATCAAAACTTGTATTAATGTATCCGGTTCTGAACTGATAGGATAACCATGGCAATGGACTGGTTGTGATTAAAATACTAGGAAATGCGGGTGTGTAAGTATTCAAAACACTTATTTCTTTAGCAACCGGCATTAATTTCGGATTATCGAAAGAAAAAGCCGTAGTAAGGAAATTATTAGAGAATGAAATACCCGCCTTGATTTCGTTTTGAGATGCGTAACTAAAACCCAGCGCAGGGAAATGCTCCTGAACATACGGCTCGTAGGTGTACTGTGAGTGTATATTTCTACGATAAGAAAAATAGTATCCTACAGGTCCAATATTACCAGATGTTTTTAACCCGTAATGATATTGCAGGTTTTTGTCAACGCTGTTAAGGGTAAACATTGTGCCTGCTAAAGGTGTTAGAGAAAAGCCTCCATTTTCATTTCGTACATAAAGTCCGGGAGGATTAATTCCCAGGGAGAAATTCTCAAATCTTGCAATATCCACATCGTGCTCGTACCATCGGTTTGCTTCGTTGTACAACTTGAAATACCTGACATAAAATCCAAGTTCCTGCTTTTGCCTTTGGTTAAGATCTCTGGCGTTGTATTCGGCTTGTTCAAGAATATAATAAATGCTTTTTTCTGACCATTCAAATGAACTTTGATTGAGGTTATCAATTATATGTTCAGTTTCCAGTTCGTTAAGGAATAACATCAAATGATCGTCCGGAGATACAGGTACATATTGTGCAAAGCCGGATATGCTTATAAACAGGAATAATATGGCAGATTTAAACTTCAAGATTACGATATAAAAACAAATGTAGTAATTTTTAGTTACAACCGTCAGACTGGTTTTTTTGTCACCTTCAATTGATTAATTTTGTAAAAATTTATTTCATGGCTAAACCATTAATACTCATAACAAACGATGATGGATTTCGTTCTAAAGGCATAAACAGTCTTGTGGAAGCGTTAAAACCTTTAGGCGAAATTTTTGTAATTGCACCGAACAGTTCCAGGTCAGGTATGTCCGGGGCTATAACTGTAAAGGAACCTATTCGAATAGCAAAAGTTTGGGAAGAAAAAGGAGTCTCAATTTATCGTTGCAGCGGAACACCGGTTGATAGCGTTAAAATAGCTATTAATCAATTATTGCCACGTAAGCCTGATATAGTAGTTTCAGGGATAAATCACGGTTCAAACACATCTATTAGTGTGCATTATTCCGGGACTATGGGTGCAGCTATTGAAGGATGTTTTAACGGCATCCCTTCCGTTGGAATAAGTCTGAAGTCATTTGATCCGGATGCTGATTTTACGCAGGCTGAAAAATATGCGAAAACAATTGTAAAGGATGTTCTGAAGAACGGTTTGCCGAATGGTGTTTGCCTGAATGTTAATGTGCCTGACGAGGAGCAGATTAACGGGGTGAAGATCTGCAGACAGGCTAATGGAGTGTGGTCGGAGGAATTTGAGAAACGGGTTGATCCGCATGGCGGAACATATTACTGGCTCACAGGGTATTTTAAAGATCATGAACCTGACTCAGAAGAAACGGATGAATGGGCACTGAAAAATGGTTTTGTTTCTGTGGTTCCCTGTATGATTGATTTGACAGCTTATAACTTTATGGATAATTTAAATAAAAGGTTAAATGGTTGAACCGGATCCGGATTACAGTAAATTTTGGTGGGGATTCTTACCGGGGATTGTTTTGCCACCGGTTATTATGGCCATATATTTTTTCGTGAATGTTTCTACCGATGCCTATCTTGATTTTTTTCAGGAAATGGTGAAGCAGAGAATATTTCCGGCTTTGGTTGCGGTAAGTTCAATTATTAACCTTATTATTTTTTACTTTTTTATGCAAAAAGAAAAATGGAAAGCAGGACGTGGTGTTATCCTTGCAACCATGATTTATGCATTAGTGATGATGGCTTTCAAATTTTTTTAAGTCATAGAACACAAGAATTAAAATACAAGCTATAAGACAAAATCCTGATTCGTAATTCTTAAAGTTTCCAGTCTATTTCAGTCTTTCCTTTTGAGCGCAAATATTCGTTGGTTCTGCTAAAGTGATGATTCCCGAAAAAACCGCGTGAAGCAGAAAGGGGAGAGGGGTGTACTGATTTTAAAATCAAGTGTTTATGTGGATTTATCATTTCGGCTTTTTTCTGTGCATAGGCTCCCCAAAGCAGGAAGACCAGATTCTCCTTTTTTTCAGCCAGTTGCTTTATGGCTTCATCTGTAAATGTTTCCCAGCCTTTCTTTTGGTGTGATCCTGCATTATGAGCCTGAACCGTTAAAGTAGCATTCAAAAGTAATACACCCTGTTCAGCCCATTTGGTCAAATCTCCGTTTGCCGGAACCGGGATATTTAAGTCTCCCTTAATTTCTTTAAAGATATTATTCAGTGAAGGTGGAAATGCAATGCCTTGCTGAACCGAGAAACAAAGTCCGTGAGCCTGTCCGGGGCCGTGGTAAGGATCTTGTCCTATAATTACAACTTTGGTTTTATTGAACGGACAAAGATTAAATGCATTAAAAATGAGGTTTCCTGGAGGATAAACTTTTTGGGTTTTATATTCATTTTTCACAAAGTTAACCAGTGACTGAAAATATTCTTTCTCAAATTCAGGTTCCAGTACCTCCTTCCAGGAGTCTTCTATTTTAACATCCATTATTTTGTGTTTTTGCTAAAATAGTAATTTGAACGGGAAGAAAAAAGCCCCGGTTTTAACCGGGGCTTTATGGAATTAATTATTCTCTTTTTGTTTGTCTTCTCTTGGAGGCCTTGGAATCAAAACCTTGTGTGATAATTTGAATTTACCGGTTTTTTCATCGATAGAGATGAGTTTAACCTGAATCTTATCACCTTCTTTAAGACCTGTTTCTTCCATATCCTTGAACCGTTTCCAGTCAATTTCAGAAATATGTAAAAGACCTTCTTTGCCTGGAAGAATCTCCACAAAGGCACCAAACGGAGCAAGTGCCTTAACGGTAGAATCGTAAACTTCACCTATTTCCGGTACTGCAATAATTGCTTTGATTCTTGCCATCGCTTTGCTGATACTGTCAAGATTTGCAGCGGCAACCTGAACCTGACCTCTTCCGTCAGCTTCTTCAATAGTAATAACAGCACCTGATACTTCCTGAATCTCCTGAATAATTTTACCACCAGGACCAATCACAGCTCCAATCATTTCTTTTGGAATTGAGAATGCCTCAATTCTTGGAGCATTTGGTTTAAGATCTTCACGTGGTTCTTCAATTGTTTCTGCAATTTTGTCCAGGATATACATTCTTCCGTCTTTAGCCTGGTTCAATGCTTTTTCAAGAATTTCGTATGATAAACCGTCAACCTTGATATCCATCTGTGTTGCAGTTATGCCATCGCGTGTTCCTGTTACTTTAAAGTCCATATCACCCAGGTGGTCTTCATCGCCCAGGATGTCAGATAATACGGCAAACTTCTCATTTCCTTTATCTGTGATAAGTCCCATGGCAATACCTGAAACAGGCTTTTTAATTTTTAAACCTGAATCCATAAGTGCTAAGGTTCCTGCACAGACTGTGGCCATTGAAGATGAACCGTTTGATTCCAGAATATCCGAAACAATACGGATGGTATAAGGTGTTTGTTCTGGAAGCATCCTCTTTAATGCTCTGAATGCCAGATTACCATGGCCAATTTCTCTTCTGCCAACACCCCTTTGTGGTCGCGCTTCGCCGGTTGAGAATGGTGGAAAATTATAATGTAACAGGAATTTCTCTTTTCCTCTTAACAATACGTCATCAATTATTTTTTCATCCAGTTTGGTGCCAAGCGTTACCGTTGTAAGGGATTGCGTTTCACCACGAGTAAAAATTGCAGAACCATGTGCCCCTGGTAAATAATCAATTTCTGACCAAATAGGACGGATCTCTGTAGTCTTACGGCCGTCAAGACGAATACCTTCATCCAGGATCGCTCTTCTCACGGCTTCCTTTTCTACGTCATGGTAGAATTTGCCAATAAGGAAAGCTTTCTCTTCCGCTTCTTCTTCTGATAAACCAGCAATGTATTCTTCTTTTACAGAACTAAATGCATCCTGCCTGGCATGCTTATCAGCGTTCCCTTCAAGTGCAATAGCATATACTTTATCGTAAGTTTTTTCCCAAATATCTTTTTTCAGATCTTCATCTTTCTTTTCGTGGTCATATTCGCGTTTTATTTTACCAACCATTTCAGCCAATTCAATCTGTGCTTTACACTGATCTTTAATTGCATCATGGGCAAACATCATGGCTTCCAGAAGATCTTTTTCGGATACTTCGCTCATTTCACCTTCTACCATCATAATGTTGTCAATAGTAGCAGCAACCATGATATCAAGATCTGCTTTTTCAAGTTCTTCAAAGGTTGGGTTAATTTTCAGTTGGCCATCAATTCTGGCTACACGAACTTCTGATATTGGTCCGTTGAATGGAATGTCTGATACTGCTAATGCAGCAGAGGCTGCCAATCCGGCAAGCGCATCAGGCATATCAACACCGTCAGCTGAGATCAGGTTTACAGTAACAAAGGTTTCAGCATGAAAATCATCCGGGAAAAGCGGTCTTAACGCTCGGTCAACCAGACGGCTTGTCAGAATTTCTGCATCGGATGCACGGCCTTCTCTTTTAAGAAAACCACCGGGAAATCTGCCAAATGAAGCATACTTTTCTTTATAATCCACTGATAAGGGCATAAAGTCAACATCTTCACCTGCTTCCTGTGCAGCTACGGCAGTAGCTAAAAGCATTGTATTTCCCATTCTGACAACAACAGAACCATCAGCCTGTTTGGCTAATTTTCCTGTTTCAATTGTGATGGATCTTCCATCACTTAATTCAATTGTTTTTGTTTTTACTTGTAACATTTCTTTTCTAATTACGCGTTACGTTTTTTAATATATCTCCTTTAAATCGTGGCAAATATACAATTTAATGCGGCAAGTTAATTGTTTTAAATCATTTTATAGGCGTCAAAATATATATAAACAACATCATTTTCAGGTCTTTTATTTAAACCGTCAATTCTTTTAACAAATTTTAATTCAGTCTAAATTACAGAATTTGAAGCCTTTGTCTAAATATGTTTTAAAATCATGTTTTGTAATTATGTTGTAAAACATATTTATTGTATCTTTGAACTGTCAAAAATAATGTTATGAGAATCTCGAAATAGCACAGATGGTGGAAGAAGTAGAAATTCGAGTAAGTTGTTTTTAGAATTAGGTTTATATTTAAACAGTAACATTATGAAAAAGAGAAGTTTATTTTTAGGTTTAAGCTTGCTGTTAGCAGTTTTACCTTTTGGAAGTATGAATGCGCAATTTGCAGGTAGTGACAATGATTTTTATCTGGCATCTAATATTGAAATTCAACCGATTGAGGTTAATGACTCCAAGTCTTCATCTGTTGCCAGTGAAGAGAGCGAATCAGCACTCAGGTTAATAGAAGAGCCGGGGAAAATGGTTATGTACTATTCTGAGGATGTTCTTACGCTAAGCTATGTAAATAGCAGTAGGGGTAGGGTATTCTTTTCAGTAAACGATGAAGATGGAAACATGCTTTATTCAAAGTATTTCAAGGATGAACCTATGGTTCATAGTCGTGTGCTGATGAACAAACTGCCTGACGGTGAGTATGTTGCAGTACTGAGAACTGATAAGGATCTGATCAGAAAGTCATTTGTCATTAATCAGTAATGGTATTGGTCCTTACCAATACCTAAATTCTAACCTCTTTATTTACAATTAGAAAATTTATTAATATTCAGATAATTTAATAAAGGTTTTTCCCACTGGGAAAAACCTTTATTTTTGCATGCTTAAATCAGAAATAATTATGAATTGGTTTGAAGTAAAAGTAAAATATCAGAAAATTGATGAGCAGGGAAAGGAAAAGAAAATTTCTGAGCCCTACCTTGTAGATGCAGTTTCATTTACAGAAGCAGAATCGCGGATATATGAAGAGTTAAAGCCTTATCTTGGTGAAGAGTTTAATATTCTGAATATTAAAAGGGCTAACTATTCCGATTTATTTTTTTATGACTCAGGAGATCGTTGGTTTAAGTGTAAAGTTGTTTTTGTAACGCTTGATGAAGAAAAAGGTGTTGAAAAAAAGACATCAAACTATATGTTGGTTCAGGCAACAGATATTGATGAAGCTTTGTCGAATTTGACAGAATCTATGAAAGATTGTACTGTAGACTATAGTGTTCAGTCGGTTCAGGAAACACCTATTATGGATGTGTTCCCTTACTTTAAAGATGATAATGGAACAGAAGACATTGCCGGATTAACACCGGTGAGTGATCTTGAACCAAATAAAGAGTTTGATTCTGAGGTATAGTCAGAATCAAACTTTATCAGCATATTTTGAGTAATTCTTTTTGAAGAAGTAAATCAGCAGTAAAATAACATAACCCAGTAAGGCAACTTTTATTGCTGATTTTATAGTGTCCGTTAAACCGATATCTATTTTTTTTGTCTCGATAGGAAAATCATCGATTATCTTAACGGGATCATTATAAAGAGCTAATTTTGTAATGAACGGTTTTTTCTCCTTTTCCAGGGCTAACTTATAAGGATGGTATAATTGTTGCCTGTTTTCCCCTAAAATAAATCCTTGTCGGTTATTGAATTGCAGTTGCTGTAAATCTCTGGTTCCATTAAAATAACTGAAGCGCTGTAAGCTATCCAAAAGCTTAATCTCATCGTTTAATGAAGCTATCTGATATTCAGCCTGCTTAAGCCTGAACTGATTGATTTTAACAATGCCAGACTTATTATTTAAATACGTAACTATTTTTTCTCCCAGAACTTCAAATAGTGCAGGATCCTGAACACGTGCTTCAATACACATGTAGGTTGAATCTATTATATTTATCGTATCTTTTGTGGAATGTTTATCATTTATGTCCAGTTCGTCAATAATTCCGTCTCCCCAATAATCAATGTAAAAATGAGGCTTTACAGCGTTAATTTTACTGACTTCTGATGAATCAAGATTAAAAGCCCCTTCAAGAATTGGGTATGTAAACTCATTTTTATTACTAAAGTAATTACTGATTTCTGTAATAAACGGTTTTAAATCCCTCGTTGTCATTGCATTTGAACGAATTTTCATGAAAGACTGATAAACATCTTTTGAGGTCACGGAAGAATATATTCCCCATCCCAATCCAATCAATACAAAAATGATCATGAAAATGTAGTTCTTTACTCCAAAAACTATAAACCACCACATGGTATTGTATAGAAAAATAAAGAATTTCGCAATTGATCTTCCAATGGATTGAAGCAGATCGAGCAAATCAATCTCTTTTGTTTTGTCCTCTTTCATATGTGTTGAGATAATAATTTATTAAAGCAAAAATATATTTTAAATCTTAATTCTGAAAACTTAAATCAGTTCCAATACATGTTCTATTAATTGACTGATTACTATTTTGTAGTCTTTGCTGTATTTCTTTGTTACCCTGTTGGCGATTATGGCACACAAAGTAACAGCATTGTGGGCAAGCAATTTTGATAGCCCGGCAATCGCAGAGCTTTCCATTTCGTAATTGGCTATAATAGATCCGTTAAAATTAAACGTTTCAATTATTTTATTTATTTCCCGGTTTGAAGTTTTGAGCCTGAGTTCTCTGCCTTGTGGCCCATAAAATCCAGGCGCAGAAATTGTACAGCCTTTAATAATATTCTCGCCATCCAATCTTTTAATAAGTTCTTCGGATGCATGAACCACATAGGGTGAAGCCAGCTCCGGCAGCCATTTTAATTCCTTTTTCAGATATGATTCAAATTGCAGATCCGAAATTTCATTTCTTCCTTCATAAAAATTCAGCAGCCCATCAAATCCAATGGATCTTTCCGACATGACGATTCTATCAACCGGAATATCTTTATGAAGTCCTCCCGATGTTCCAATACGAACGATATCAAGTGATGTAAGATTTGACTTTATTTCGCGGGTCTCAAAATCAATATTGACAAGGGCATCCAGTTCATTCACCACAATATCGATGTTATCTGTTCCAATTCCTGTAGAAAGAACAGTAATATGTTTCCCTTTATAGTAACCTGTTTTAGATACAAATTCCCTGTTTTCTGCTTCTGATTCTATGCTGTCAAAATGTTTCGTAATCGTTTCTACTCTTCCCGGATCGCCAACTAAAATTACTTTTTCTGCCAATTCTCCCGGTTTAATATGTAAATGAAATGCTGATCCGTCGGGATTAATAATTAATTCTGATTCAGGTATTCTCATGACTAGTACAATTTGTTTTTGGTTATAAATTTAAGGACTTTGCTGTCAATTCTGGTATCCTTAGACGCATTGTTCTGTAAGTTTTCTCGTATCTCTGTACTTGAGTAGTCAAGTAATGGCGCTTTAATTAATTTGATATTGAGGCTTTTATCTGTGTCAGTGGTCTGGTTTCGTGGATATGCCCAAACCTCATACTCAGATAATATTTTTTCATAATTTCCCCATTTTCGGAATTCCGCAAGGTTGTCTCCGCCAATGAGTAAAACAAAATTATTTTCAGGATATTTAGAGCTTAAATACCGTAAGGATTGGTATGTATAAGATGGTTTTGGAAGCTGTTCCTCAAAGTTTGTAGCTCTGAATTCCGTTTTATTCTCAATGGCAAGCTGAACCATTTTAAGTCTTATGTCGGACGATGGTTTCTTTTGTTCTGTTTTCCATGGATTTTCAGGTGAAACCACAAACCAGATTTCCTCCAGATCGCTGTTTTTTAAAATAAATTCTGCGATTTCTACATGTCCTTTATGAATAGGATTAAATGAGCCGAAGAATAAACCGGTTTTCAAAGAATTTTTTTTTATTTTAAAAAATCTGTCAGAAGCTTTTCCGCTTTTACTTTAGCCTGTTTCAGGTCGTCGTTCACAATAATAACGTCGAATTTATCCGCGTATTTTAATTCCTGTTCTGCTTTGGCAATACGTTTTTCAATGGTTTCTGCATCATCTGTAGCTCTTGCTTTTAGTCGGTTTTCAAGTTCTTTTACCGAAGGGGGCTGAACAAAAATTGCTAGTGCCCTGTCGCCATAAAAGGATTTTATATTTAATCCGCCTACTACGTCAACATCGAAAATAACATTGTTGCCGCTTTCCGTAATGCGCTCAACTTCTGATTTTAATGTACCATAACAGGTATCTTTATAAACTTCTTCCCATTCCAGAAAATCGCCCGAATCAATTTTTGTCCTGAACTCTTCCGGGCTTAAAAAATAGTAATCTTTCCCGTGTTTTTCCGTCCCTCTTGGTTTTCTGCTTGTGGCTGAAATTGAAAATTCCAGTTTGAAATTCTGGTTCAATAAGTGTTTGACAATGGTTGTTTTGCCTGAACCCGAGGGAGCAGAAAAAATGATCAGTTTGCCGTTTTGCATTCTATAACACGTTTAATACCTGTTCTTTAATTTGTTCCAGCTCGTCTTTCATTTGAACCACCAGTTTCTGAATATTGTGGTGATTTGCCTTGGATCCTAAGGTATTTATTTCCCGGCCGATTTCCTGAGAAATAAACCCCAGTTTTTTACCCGAAGATTCTTTAAGATTCAGTGTTTCAATAAAATAATTCAGATGATTTTCCAGTCTCACTTTCTCTTCACTGATATCGAGCTTCTCAATATAATAAATCATTTCCTGTTCAAACCGGTTTGGGTCAAACTCCATGGAGGATCTCAGATCATTCAGGTTGTCTGTTATTCGTGCACGTACTCTTTCAATTCTTTCTTTTTCATATTGGGGTACTTCTTTGTGCAATGACCTGATGTTTTCAATTTTTTCAATCAGATGTTCTTCCAGTGATTTTCCTTCCTGAATTCTGAACGCAATCATCTGTTTCAGTGCTTCCTGAAGAGCGGTTAAAATGGTATTCCATTCTTCGTCATCAATTTCTTCAATTTCCGTTTTCAAGGCATCCGGAAGACGTAGTATGGTTGAAAACAGATCCTCAGGAACCGGTACGTTGCAGGTTTTTGAGATTTCCTGTATCTGGTTTTTGTAGTTTTCAAAAATATTGGGATTAATGACAGTAGATGTATCATTTCCCAGATTTTCAACATACAAAAACATATCAACCTTACCTCTCTGAAGTGTTTTTGAGATGGTGGATCTGATCTCAACATCCTTATCCTTATATATCCCCGGAATTCGGGTGTTAATATCCATCTGCTTGCTGTTAAGCGATTTTATCTCAATGGTTATGTTTTTGTCTTTTAATTCACAAACGGCTTTTCCGTAACCGGTCATCGATTGAATCATATATCTCTTTTTTCGTGATGTGCAAATGTACTAAAATAATGTTTGCGGGGCGATTAACCTAATAAATCAGGGTTTTTCAACAAGTATTCATAAAGCAGAACGTCCGGTGAAGTAAAATCGTAATTTCTAAATTCTTCAGAATGACAAAAACGGTAATCAGCATGCTCCCTTAATAAAATCTTTCCGTCATAACCGCTGCATATAAAAGGAATCAGCTCTATGGTTGAGCCGTAAGCAAAATGCCGGATTTGTTTCCTTGGTTCGATGCTTATGTTTAGTTCTTCCTGAATTTCCCGTATAATGCACTCCTCTTCAGTTTCTTCCGGTTTTATTTTTCCCCCTGGAAATTCCCACTTGCCAGGATTGTTCATTTGTGGTCCTCGTTTACAAATTAGGACTCTATTATCATTTACAATAATGGCGCACGTTACCCTGATCATACATTTCAGGCTTTATAGAAGACCGCCATAGTCCAGTCCGATTTAGTGTGATGATGATGGTAAACCAGATTATTTTTTTCGGCTTCTTCCTTGATAATATCAAGATCAGAAAGGTAAAATCCGCTAAACAGTATCTTTCCTCCGGACTTTAATACACGCGAATAGTATTTCATATCTTCCAATAGGATGTTGCGATTGATATTTGCAATAATCACATCAAACTGCCTGTTCCCAAGTTTTTCTGCTCCACCAAGTAATACTTTAATTCCATCAACATTGTTAATGGCAATATTTTCTTTAGTGTTATTATAAGCCCACTCGTCAATATCAATGGCTGTAAGATCCGAACTGCCTCGCATAGCTGCAAGAATAGCCAGGATTCCGGTTCCGCAACCCATGTCCAGCACAACTTTGTTTTGCAGATCAGTTTCCAGGAGTTCCTCAATCATCAGGTATGTTGTGGCATGGTGTCCGGTTCCGAACGACATTTTCGGATCAACCAGAATTTCATATTCCGCTTTTCTCTGAACAGGATGAAAGCTGCTTCTAATTAAACACTTATCGCCAATTCTGATAGGTTGAAAAAAGTTTTTCTCCCATTCCTCGTTCCAGTTCTTTTCTTCCAGCTTTGAAACTTCGAAACTTAATTTTTCTTCAACGGGCAAGTCACTTATGACGTCCGCTATCTCATTTTTTGTTGCTTTATTATCAGAAATAAAAGCTCTGAGTTGTGTGTCTTCCTCAATAAAACCTTCAAAACCGTAATCAGATAATAACGCGATCAAAATTTCTGTTAATGTATTGTTAGTAACAGGTATGTTAATTTTTACATCAAAATTTCCCATGCTGCAAAGTATATCTTAATTTCGTTGCAAAATTAGACAATACAATTGTTTTCTGGCAGATGTTGAGACAAATTCGTGAATTAATCATACTATTTTTAATCCTTTTTTCGGTCCAAAATTTTAATGCGCAGCAAAATTTTCCACTTCATCCGGTTGAAAATTCTGATCGGATAGACTCGCTTATTTCAACTCTTAGCCTTGAGCAAAAAATAGGGCAATTGTTTTTTATTGATGTGCAGAGTACTTCGTCGGAAAAGGAAAGGCAGCAACTTATTAAACAGGTTGAAAAGTATCATCCTGGAGGAATACTGTTCATGCAGGGCGCACCATCGGCACAGTTAAATTTGATGAAGGATCTGAACGGTATTTCCAAAATTCCACTGTTTTATTCTATAGACGGAGAATGGGGAGTCTCTATGCGGCTGGATTCTGTAACATGGTTCCCAAAACACATGATGCTGGGAGCCATACGTGATAACCGTATTGTGAAGGAAGTCGGTTACGCCATTGGGCAGCAGTGCCGTGAAGTTGGGATCAATATAAATTTTGCTCCTGTTCTTGATGTGAACAGTAATTCAGCAAACCCGGTGATCAACATACGCTCTTTTGGAGAAAATCCAAGCCGTGTGGCAGATAAAGGATATGCTTATTTTTCAGGAATGCAAAATGCCGGTGTGATGGCTGTAGGAAAGCACTTCCCTGGACATGGTGATACAAATCTCGATTCGCATCATGATCTTCCTGTAATTAATAAATCGTTACAGCAATTATCCCAAAATGAATTAATTCCGTTTAAAAAGGCAATTAATCTGGGAATTGAAGGGATTATGGCCGGCCATCTTTTGGTCCCTGCAATGGATTCAACAGGATTACCTGTTTCGCTTTCTAAAGAGGCGCTGGATTATTTGAGACACGAACTTCATTTCGGAGGACTGATTTTTTCTGATGCATTGAATATGCGTGCGGTAGATGACAGATTTGATCAACATTATTTAAAGGCTTTTATGGCAGGGAATGATGTACTTTTATTTCCTGCTGACATAGAAAAAGCGGTAAATGAAATAAAGGCTGGCGTTTCAGATAGTATTATAACAGAACAGGAAATTAATACACGGGTCAAACGAATTCTCATTGCTAAAAATAAATATCTTATTGATTCGGTACCTGATAGGTATGATGAAGAACAGGATTATCTGCGATTTAGAAATACATTGGATAAGGCGGTAAGGCATGCCGTTACATTAGTAAAGAATGAGAACCGGATGCTGCCGTTTTCTACAGATAACCACAGGCAGGCTCTGTTGGTTACAATTGGTGGGACATTTGATCAATTTGGTGATATGTTGAACCATTACAGGCAGTTTGATCAGGTTAATCTTGATATCAACAGCCCTGAGCAAATCAATAAGGTTTTATTGAAAGCTTCAGGCTACGATGACATAGTGGTGGCATATACAGGAAATATTTTTTCAGTAGCAACAAATTACGGATTTAATAATAAAGTTCAGGATGTACTGCTGAAACTGCCATCGCAAAAAAATATTTCATTGGTATTGTTTTCAAATCCCTATCTTTTAAAAGGTCTTAAGGAATCCTTGCTCAAACGGTTTGGGTCAATTCTGGTAGCATATGAGGATAAACCTGAAATAGAAAAGGTGACAGCGCAGATTATTATGGGTGGTTTGCCGGCAATGGGAATGCTTCCTGTATCAGCGGGGCCGAAATTTCCTGAAGGAATGGGTTTGTATACTACAAAAATACGTTTGAATTATGGTTTTCCTGAAAATGAAAAACTTAATAATGACACCCTTGATCTGATTGATTCGCTGGTTTATAGTGCCATTCAAGACAAAGCGATGCCTGGTTGTCAGGTACTGATTGCAAAAAACGGAGAGATTGTTTTTGATAAATCGTATGGATATCAAACATATAAAGAAAAGGATACTGTTGTTTGGAATGATTTGTATGATTTGGCATCAGTAACAAAAATAGCTGCCACTTTACCGGTGGTGATGCATTTAAATGAAACCGGAAAGCTGAACCTTGACATGAAACTCAGGGAATTTGATCATTTATGTACGGATACCTTCAAAAGCGATATTTCTATACGCGAATTGTTGTTGCACCAGTCCGGACTGAAGCCTTACATCCCTTTTCATTATATGATTGTTAATACCGATAATTTAAAGGATGGACTTTTTAGCCGGCGAAAGACATCGGTTTTTAATATACAGGTAGGAGAAGGTGTTTATGTGAACCGTTATGCGAAATTTAAGGATGGATTTGTGAGTAAAAGAAAGGATGCAGATCATTCTATAGAAGTGGTTCCGGGGATGTATATGTTCGATGCCATTAAGGATTCAATCTATACATGGATCGACACAAGTGATGTAGATTCTACACGTAGTTACCGTTATAGTGATCTGAATTTCTATTACCTTGAAAAGGTTGTGGATTTTGTAACGCACTCCACACTCGATGTTATTGCTGATTCCATGTATTATAGTTCTTTAGGAATGAATAACACGATGTTCAGACCGATACAGCAGGTTGATCCGAAAAGAATTGTCCCAACCGAAGATGATCATTTTTTTCGTAAACGTTTATTAAGAGGTTATGTCCACGATCAGGCTGCGGCAATGGTAGGCGGTGTGGCCGGTCATGCAGGTCTTTTCTCCAATGCCACTGATATGGCCAAATATGGCCAAATGCTTTTGAATGATGGCTGGTATGGAAATACGCACTATTTTAAATCTTCAACCATAGATTATTATACACAAACCGGTAACCAGCTTAACCGGCGTGGATTAGGATTCGATAAGCCAGAGCCGGATACCTCAAAAGTTAGTCCGGCGTGTTTGTCGGCATCGTTAAAAAGTTTTGGTCATTCGGGATTCACAGGAACTTATGTGTGGATCGATCCTCAATATCAGATTGTATATGTGTTTTTGTCGAACAGGGTAAATCCTGATGCATACAATAATAAGCTGGTAGATGAAAACGTACGGACCAATATTCAGCAGAAAATCTATAATGCCATGTTGCCATGATCCAAAAGAATCTGCAACATATCATGGTATATCAGCATGAGATCTTTAATGATTTTCCTGAGTTGATTCAGATTACTACAACCAGGATGGGAGGTTACAGCTCGCCTCCGTTTGATGCATTAAACCTTGGCGAAAATACGGCTGATGATCCGGAGCTGATAGAAAGGAATACTGCATTGGTAAAGTCAGATGTTTCCTTTTTAGCGAGATTGGAACAATATATTTTACCGGTTCAGGTGCATGGGAATAATATTGTAACGATAAATGAAGATTTTCTGAATAAGGATCAGGAGCAAAAGGAATTACTTCTATCATCCTGTGATGCATTGATTACATCCTTACCAGCTGTTTTCATTGGTATAAGAACCGCGGACTGTGTGCCGGTTACGGTTTACAACAAACATTCCGGAATTATAGGTGTAATTCATGCGGGGTGGCGTGGTATTGCCAAAGGCATAATTGGGAAAACCTTAAAAATGATGGGCGTTGAACATTCGCCTGAAAATCTCTTTTGTGGTATTGGCCCTTGTATTGAAAGAGATAATTATGAAGTAGGGCAGGAGGTGATTGATGAAATTGAGAAGGTCTTGCCAGGAGAATCAGTCTGGTTCATACAAAACGGAAGCTTTTATTTTGATTTAAAGAAAGCGGCACGTATTCAAATAGAACAGGTAGGTGTTTCGGGATCAAATATAGAGAGTTGTACATTTTGCACATGGAAGAACAATACTGAATTTTATTCGTATAGAAAGGAAAATGGAAATACAGGCAGGTTTTTGACCGGTATGATGATAAAATCTTAAAATCGATAACAATGGATTATACTCCTGACAAAACAAGGTATGAGAATATGGTTTATAACCGAAGTGGCAAAAGTGGTGTGTTGCTGCCGGCTGTTTCGCTCGGGTTATGGCATAATTTCGGTGGGGTGAATGACTATAGTAATGCAAAAGATATTATCCGTACAGCTTTTGACAGAGGGATAACGCATTTTGATCTGGCTAATAATTACGGTCCTCCATACGGTTCGGCGGAAGAAACATTTGGAAGAATTTTAAAAGAAGATTTTCATCATCATCGGGATGAATTGTTTATTTCATCTAAAGCCGGTTTTGATATGTGGGACGGGCCTTACGGAAACTGGGGCTCGAGAAAATACCTTATGGCAAGTCTGGATCAGAGCCTGAAACGTATGGGGCTGGATTATGTGGATGTATTTTACCATCATCGGCCCGATCCGGAAACTCCACTGGAAGAAACTATGCAGGCTTTAACAGATATTGTTCGTTCAGGCAAAGCATTGTATGCTGCCATATCCAATTATCCGGCAGAACAAGCCGCAAAGGCCTTTGAAATTTTAAAGGAGAATAAAACACCCTGTCTGTTGCATCAGGCTAAATACAATATGTTTGTGCGATGGGTAGAGGAAGATCTACTGGATACGGTTGAAGCGCACGGTGTTGGGTGTATCGTCTTTTCTCCTCTGGCTGAAGGTTTGTTAACCAATAAATATATTACTGGTATTCCGGAAGGATCGCGGGCATCAAAAAATTACGGCCATTTGCAGAAGGAATGGATTACGGAAGAACGGATTAAAAAAGTAATTAAATTAAATGAGCTGGCTACCAGCCGGGATCAGTCGCTTGCGCAGATGGCTTTAGCCTGGTTACTGAAAGATCACAGAGTCACCTCTGTTTTAATCGGAGCAAGTTCTGTTGGACAGTTGGAGGATAATCTAGCGGCACTTAATAACCTCAGTTTTTCTGCGGATGAACAGGAACTGATAGAATCAGTTTTGGATAATAAAAACGAATATTCAAAGAATTTATAAAATCGTCCACCTTTGAAACAGGGGTGCGGAGCGAGGGATTTGAAACAAATAAAAAGAAGATTTAATAAACAACAAACGAGGGCTTCTCTTTAAGAGAAACCCTCGCTCATATTTGTCAGAATTATTACTTAACAATAGCTACATTATCTTTTCTGTTCACCATATTCCGGTGATGGCCATTTACATCCATAGTCTTTATATGACAAACTGCACAATTATTATAGGTGCCTATTGTCCCCGCCATATCCTGATACTGCAAGGGCTGCATATTGTCCCGTTGTTTTTCATAAATATTTTGCGCCCCATACACTGCATGGGTTGAGCCGTGGCAGGAAATACACATCACGCCATTATTGTCCGTGCGGTTGCGATACAGATCGTTAAAGCTGGCAGCCCACTTGTTGAAGGCGGTTCCGGTATAACCATCCTGGTTAATATTGAAGTTAGTATGGCAACCTTTACAATCCGGTTCGTTTAACCAGGGCGTACGAGGGTTAATGCTGGCTTTGTCAGCAGCAAAATATGGCTCCAGGTTTTTAGCAAGAACTTCTGCCTGCTTAATGTTTTTCTGTGCTGCCAAAAGACTTAAGGCGTGATCCTCAATCCTTCCGTGGCAATTGGTGCAATTTATGCCCGTTTCGGTATGCCTTCCCCGGTAACAGTTTGTGTTTCCTGTTGTCGCTGACGGGTGGCACATATTACACGACGTGTTGTCCATATTGGCTAAATAATTGGCATGGAAACCGTGTACGGCAGACGAAAAATTTAGAATGCCATCCTGTCCTTTTGCGCCCACTGCCGGGTCGGCGTGGCAGGATTGACACAGTTTTGGATGACCGTTTTCTGCGTCAGCCAGTAAGGTTGTTCCATTATGTCTGTCGTGAGCAGCAAGAATATTTCGTGATGTTTCATTTGATACACCTGATATTCCGTTCCATGCAAAATCGCCACCATGGCAGTTTTTACATCCCATTTCTGTGGACGTCGGCGTAACCGCTTTTGTTGTCACCAGTAATTCACCGGTATTTTTGTCGATTGCCCGTATGGTGAACATCGGGTAAGGGCTGTAGATATTATCCTCGCGGTATGGAACCACCGGGATGAAATCTGCTGCAAAGTGGTTGCCATGAACATCCATGGTATCTTTAACGGTCTTTCCGGCTAAGCCTTTGCCTAAAGGAATATCCACTCCGAAAATTTCTTTCGAGTATTCCCAGAATGAAGGATGCGTTTTCTCGGGATGCGCATGCATAGGTTCTGCCTCGTACAGCAGTTCAACACCTTCTGTAACAACCTGTGGTACAGCACCACGTTTAAAAAGTTGTGCATTCAGTGTGTTAGCGGGAGGAAGGAATGAAAAATATTTTTCATCATCAGAGATACAGTGCATGCCGAGGTCATTCCATACCAACAATACATATTCATCCTTTTTGGGGTCAAAGGGAGGTACTTCTGTTGTGAGTGGAGTGGGTATGTACGGTTTAGAAACTGAAGTTGTTTTGCCCTGGATATCCTCATAAATATAAGCAGCTAATGCATCTTTTTCCTTTTCGGTTCCTACAAACGGAGGCATGTATGTGTTCACTTTTCCCATTCCTGTTAATTGTGCAACAAGCCCGCGTTCCGTTAAGCGATTTGTCCTGGATTTAATACCATTATAATTATCAATGGTATGACAGGACATGCACTGAATACGGAAAATTTCGGCACCGGCCTGAAGCTTATTGTCATTGGTAACTTCTTTTATTTTGGACCATTTAGCAGAAGCTAAAAAACCGGTTTCATTTATTTCAGGAATATCTTCGGGATGAATGCCATTGGAATACATATAGTCATATAATACGTATGGTTTTCGCGCTATTTCGCGCATGTATTCAAACCCGGACATCCAGCCCAGACTAATTATTACCAATGCAAATGCCAGGAGCTTTTGAAGAAAACTATTCATCTTTACGATAGTCAGTAAGCCAAGTCCGAACAAAGCTATGGAAGCATAAATGAGAAGGCTGATGAAGACGCGGCTTTCAGGATTAACATGAAACAGATTTCTGAATGATTCTTCACTGATTACGGTTGAATAATAAAATCCGGTTAATGCCAGAATTACCAATGGAATGTACATCCATTTGGCACTATACCGGAATACACGGGTTCTTAACTCCTTGTCTTTTAAAAATGATCCGGTTACCAATGCAAAGACACCGGCAAATGTTACCGCTATAGCTGTTCTGAATAACAAACCTGGTAAAAAGCTGGGATTGAAGAATCCAAGCCAGAAACTTCCGGTTTCAATCCATCTTCCGGGTGTTAGCATGAATCCGAGGATGCCATTGATGATAAATAAACTTAACCATGCAAAAATGAAATAAAGCCATCCGATGATCATATGGTTTTTAGGATGCATTTTATCGAACCGGTAGTGATAAATAAGCAGCGCCACAATTTCCCCAATAAAAAATACCCATTCTATAGCCCAGCCAAACACAAAATTATGGATCAGGGCCGATGTAGCACCCGGATTTACCAATGAGATGATGAACCAGATGCCGACTCCGGAAACACCTCCAAACACCATGGTCAGCAGCATGAAAAAAGACGTATGTTTTTTAACGTATTGCAACATACCGGAATCATTTGATTTTATGGCTTTGCGTTCAGTCATTACCAGGAATAAACCGCCGCCAACGGCAAGATGGGCTACAACTACATGTAATATTGCAATGATTGCGATGAGCAGACCACCGCCAATATTTGGGAGATACCAAATTGGATAATTCATGATTTTTTGATTTTAGGTTCAACAGCAAGCTTGTACATATAGAATAACAGGAACAAGCCCAGAATAAAAACAAGCAAAAATGCAATAAGCGGAGTGCTTTGGTGTACATTTTCAAGTTGTGATGGTTTGAAAATTCCGTCGAGGTAAGTATAGCGGGCAATCTCACGGACAACTGCCATTAGTATCACCTGGAACAATCCCTGAATTAAAGCAGGAATCAGTTTCCCGCGCATGGCGAAAATGATGATAAGTAATGCTGATATTAATACCAAAATCATGAGTATGGTGGCAACAATGTTCTGTCCCATGAATGCCATGGTAACATTTTTTGGCAATGCCAGCCAAAACCAGATGCCAAAAATGAACTGTATCATGGTGGCAAATCCGAATATTCTCAGATTCTTTTTTATGCCTTCTTGTTTTTCTTCCTGCTCTGCTTTTTTAAAGAATCGTATCCAGACAGCTTTTCCTAAACCGGCAATGGCTACTGCAGCTGTTATAAAATGCAGGTAACGCGGCCAGAACGATGGATCACGAAGGTTCAGCAGGGTTCCTCCCGAATTGTCGTTGTAGGCACTCCATTTGTCCGGTTGAATAGAAAAGGTGGAGTTGTTGACAAACATGAACCCGATATACAGAATGAGTAATGTGGACAAGATGAGCATTGCTTTTCCAAAGGTAGAATTGGTGTCCATTCTTCTTGAAAAGATATAGGCACCGTAATAAGCCAGAATTAAAATCGGAATAATCATGATCCAGTAAACCGACATCATGACCGAACTGGAATAAAAGAAGTTTCCGAACAGCACCTGCACAAACAGTAGTGGAGGTACCCCTAAGTTGATTGTAAGTGCAATCAATGTAGGAATGTGTTGGGATTCCTTGTCAATACTCTTCCCTCGTACCAAATCGCCAATGGCCAGAAGACTTCCTCCTAAAACCAGGTTCATCAGTAACAAATGAAGTACAAATGTAAACGTTAACAAAATCTGAAACCAAACCCAATGTACGGGTAAGGTATCCGGGGTGGGGATAACATCATTTAACATAGTGAGAGATCTAATTGATTGGATTAAAATTAGTGAAATAAAACTTCTGAACCAAACAAATTTATCTCATTTTGAGACTGATAGATGTGAATCCTGTATGATAAGTACTTATTTGAAAGCTGTAATGCCTTTTAATGCATTGCCATCTTTGTCGAAAAGGCTTCTTCCAATGAACCAGACCTTAGAGTCAGGAATGTACAGGCCATCCGGTTTCCAGTAAAAAATTCCCTTAACCTTTGGATATAGTTGCGCAATACTATCCAGCGTGACAAGAAAATCATACTGCCCTAGTTCTGTCGGTGGGAAGGGTTGAACATCCATCACCCATTCCTGTGGTTCCGGGTAATGCCCGTTGGCATAGTATGCTGTTTCAACAATTACTATATCGTGTTCGTCATTATTCGATAACCACGTGAGGTTTTCCTCAAGGTCTTGAAAAGTGCCGTGCCACCATGGGTAATAACTTAGTCCGATGAGGTCAAATTCAATTCCGTGCGCTTCAAGGTTGTCAAAAAAGTATTTTGTTTCGGCCTGATCGCCTCCGCGATCGATATGGATCATTATCGGAATTTTCGTATCTCCGCTGGCATCTTTTATTCCTTTTATTCCCGCCGCTAACAAGGTGCAAAAACTGTCCCAGTCTTCTGCAGAATCCTGATAGATTTTCCCATCCGGCCAGATCATACCGTAGGTTATTTCGTTTCCGGGTTGAACCATATCCGGCAACACTCCGGCTTCCTTCATAGCCAGAATAACTTTTTTGCTGTACGTATAAACGCTGTCCGTCAGGACATCAAATGGCAGTCCTTCCCAGGCTTTTGGTTTGTATTGTTTTTGCGGATCTGCCCATGTGTCGGAGTAGTGAAAATCCAGTAATAATCTCATTCCTGATGCTTTAATCTTTTTTGAAAGTGCAATGGTGTAGTTCAGTGAATTGCAAACAGGTCCTTCCATATTTGGTGTATGAAATAACCTGACACGACCATAGTTGTAACCGTTTTGTTTAAAAAGTGCAAGGGCATCTACCGGCTTACCCTTATATTTATACACACCGCCAAGATCTTCCATTTTCTTCAGGATGGAGAAATCCCCTCCGTACATGAACGCATCAGCTTGTTGTTTTGGTTCAGATGTACAAGATGCAAAAGCGATTATTATTAACAATATATTGATTAAAGATTTTGAAGTTTTCATTGCATGTAAATTATAAGAAGGTTTTTCATAAAGTACTGTTTATCTTCAGAGATTAATTCAAGACATAAATTCCTAATTCAATATTCGTCAATTTAAATTTAGCATTTCGCTTTGTTTTATAATAAACAGAGTTTAAAAAGCACATGAAAAAAGAATATAATTTATTCCCATACTACATGTACGGTAAAACTATACTCGTTCAATACCATGTCAAAAGAATCAGGATATCCATTATTTCTGTGATATTCCATAGATCCTATTAATCCTCCTACAAATTCATAACTGGCAGCATCAATATCGTATATATTCACAAAGAACCCTTTATCGAATTTGGTAAACGTGTACTCAATGTCAAAAGAGTAAGTTTTGCCGCTGATGGCATCATCATGAAAATTACTGCTTTGTGCAAACTCTGAATCTCCTTCTGTACCTGCAATGACAAAAATATCAGGATTTGATCCGGGATCATTATCCCAGGTTTTTCCATCTGCATTTGTTGCCGGAAAGTTATTGACATCTATGCTTGTTACCTTCATTTTTGTTGCCTTGCCGGGAATGTTGATTGTTTTGGTGTTTTTTGTTTCACCACCGGCACCTGAAACAGTTAGCGTAACAGTGTGGATGCCTTCCGTTAATGTTTTTGTGACGGTTTTCCCCGATATAGTTTGATTATAGCCAAAATCCCAGGAATAGGTCTCAGCGTCAGTATAATCAGCTATAAAGGTGACTTCAACTGGTGAAAAGTTTTGAGACAGCGTATATGTGAAATCTCCGGCAGGTTCCTGCTTCTTTTCGCAACTCAACAGTGAAAGGAAAGCTAATAACGGAAGCAGTATTTTAGTTTTTTTCATAACAAGGGGTTTAAGATCTTAAACAGGGAGTGAATATAATAAAATTATGAATATAGTCAATCAGGATTATCCCCTTTGGTTGGTGATCTCCAATCGGAGAAGCTCGAAAGACAAATGAAGAATCGTTATAAAAGCGGATGTATCCGTATACTGTCGTCATAGCTTTAGCATAGGCGCTTGAAGCCTGCTTTATGGTTGCCTGGTGAAAGAAAGAAATGAGAAATAAAAAAGGCCACCTTCGTATTGATAAAATGGTTATGGGATTACCTTCCTTCAGTCGGTGATCCCCTGGAGTGGGAGATATTCAAAACAAAAGCCTTTAAGGCATAGCCTTAAATCCATTTTCATTTTAACCTTCCCTCAAACAAGTTTGATGAAGTCTAAAATAAAAAAGCCCAGGCATTTTGCCAGGGCTTTTGTTTTGCGGAGAGAGAGGGATTCGAACCCCCGGTACCTCGCGGTACAACGGTTTTCAAGACCGCCGCATTCGACCACTCTGCCATCTCTCCAAAAAATTGATAAGAATAGGTTTCAGTATCGTTCCTGATTTTTACAGGAACACCAACTTAGCTATTTCTTAATCACAATAATTATACTATCCCGCTTAAATAGCGGTGCAAAAATAGAAGAAAAATCAGTATGCGCAAAACTAAAATTCTAAATTTTTTTCTGTGATTCTTATTTATAAATAAGTAATCGATTTGTTATGCGGACGTAAAAGTTTTTTAATATTGATTATCAGTAGATTAATAATGTTATTTTAATAATATACTTTTTTGTTTTTTGTTAAAAAAATGCCGTATCTTCGTGTCAGTTATTTAATAGAAGTTCTTAGTCCGATTTCCTCTTTTATACAGAATGAAAACCCGTACTATCCTGTCTATTAGTTTTTTCAATTATTTTATTTTTTATTTTTTTTATGATGAATATTTTTATTGCAAAGTTAAATCCTCAAACAACAGGAGAGGATTTAAATGAAGTTTTTAGCGAGTATGGTGAAGTAATCTCTGCTAAAGTTGTTATGGACCGCGAAACCGGAAATTCTAAATGTTATGGTTTTGTAGAAATGGCTAATGATGATGAAGCAACAACAGCTATTGACCAGTTAAATGAAGCTACTCTAAACGGAAACGAAATTGTAGTTAAAAAGGCTAAGCCAAGAGAAGAGAGAAATGATCGGAGAGGTGGTGGTCAGAGAAGAGACCAGAAAAGGTCTTTCAGACCATACAACAGAAACTAAAACATTTAAGCGGGCGCTGCCCGCTTTTTTTATGCCTGTTAAAAAAGAAATCTTTTCAGCATATCTGTTGCTTTATTCATATTTCCGAATTTTCGGGAAAAACAACACGCTTTAGGCTAATCTGAAAGTCTGAATTGGTTTACTTATATTTACACATGAATTTTTTAGCGCATCTTTTTCTGTCTTATCCTAATCCGGAAGAAATGACCGGTAATTTTATGGGAGATTTTGTGAAAGGGAGGAATTATTTGAATTACCCCATGGAGATCAGGAATGGTATTCTGATTCACAGGGCAATTGATCATTACACCGATCAGCACGGAGAAGCAAAGAAACTTATTACCGCACTAAGGCCAATATATAAAAGATATGCCGGTGTAGTATCTGATATTGTGTTTGATCATATTCTGGCAAGGGACTTTAATAACTGGTCAGAACTGGGTTTAAACAACTTTTCGGAATACACGTATAATATTCTTTCAGATAACAGGGATGTTTTGCCTGAAAGAGTATCTTTTATTTTAGACAGAATACGAGAATCCCGCCGGTTGCAAATGTATGCGTCACTGGATGGAATAAGGAATTCTTTAGATATTATGTCGAACCGGACTTCGCTTCCGGATCATACAGATGAATTGATCCGGTTCATAAGAGAGAATGACACATTTATTACAGAAACTTTTAATGCTTTTTTCCCTGAACTGAAACGCTGGGTAGAGATAAAGAGGAAGGAACTGGATGGCAAAGACAGTTAAGAAGCAGATGGGAAGGTAAGTGTAAAGGTGCTGCCTTTGCCTTTTTTGCTGGAAACTTTTATGCTTCCTTTGTTTTTGGTGACAAACTCTTTGCAGATAATCATTCCAAGGCCGGTTCCGGACTCATTTTCTGTTCCGGGCGTGCTGAAACCCTTGTTTAAACTAAACAGCAGAGCAGTCTTTTCTTCATCCATCCCCACACCATTATCTTTTACACTAATATTGATCTTGTTGCCTGAAGTATTTGAATTCAATTCAACTTTCCCTCCCGGAAATGTATATTTAATGGCGTTTGAGATAAGGTTTCTAAGAGATGTCTTTAACATATCCTCATCGGCAAAAATGTACATATCTGATTTGCAGCTGGATATAAATTGGATTTTTTTCTTTTCGTAAACCGGTCTGAAAATATCTTCCATAAGTTTAATAAGATCACAGACTTTTATTTTCACAGGATTATAAACAATTTTGTTCATTTGCGACCTGGTCCAGATCAGAAGGTTTTCTATAAACTGATACGTTTGTTCCCCAGATCTTTTAATTGTTTTTATGTAGTTTCTTCTGGTTTCATCGTTCAGTTCAAAATATTCATCATATAATAGTTCCGAAAAACCAAGAATTGCTGTAAACGGCGTTCGGATGTCATGTGCAATAATTGAAAAAAAGCGATTTTTTTCTTCATTTATGGTCGACAGCTCCTTGTTTTTTTTCAGCAGTTTTGTTTCGTATTTTATAATATCATCAATGTTCTCAATGATCCCGAACATCTTAAACGGTTCACCTTCAGAGTCCCTCTCAAGGTCGGCAACAAACTTAACCCATCCCTTTCCGGCAGGCTGAGATGTGATATGAAGCGTTTGATTTAGTTTCCGGTCACTTTTAAAACATTTATCCAGTTCTGACTTTAACTCATCAATTCCATCGGTGTCGAATAGTTTCATAAAAGAGTCAAACTTTCCGTCAAAACTATGCTTCCCAATGTGGAGTATTTCTGTTACATGATCGGAAATATATATATCACCTGTTTTTATATTCCATTCCCAGATGCCAAAATTTGCAGCTTGTTCAGCAAGTCTTAAACGTTTCGCATTCTGGTTGGTATGTGCCTGATCCCAGCGCGTTTGGTTTATCTTTTCCAGACATATAATGCCGGATGTTTTGTTGTTATGATACGCAATCGTTCCTGATGCCTCAAGAAATACCTTTGTGGTGTTTCTGTGCTGAAGACATATTTGGTAGCTGTTGAAAATAAGTTTTTTTACGTGCCTTATCAGCCTGTAGGTCTTTTGTATCTCTGTTCTGTGAGCTGGATGTATAAATTCCAGAAAAGGTCTGTTGATGATTTCAGAAGAACTATAGCCTAGGTATTCAGCAATTTGTTCTGTAACGAAAAGTACCTTCCCATTTTCCTCCATTAAAATTTCTAATCCGTTTTCCTCAAAAAAGGATTTTGAAATAGTATTGTTGTTATGGTCGGTAATTTCGGGCATAAATTAAAGTTTTAGCTTATCAAATTTAAAAAAATTAATCGACATTAGTTTGATATTCAGTTTGGCACGTATCAGTTAAAACGAAAAACCTTCATCATATATTTGTTATGTAACATTTTTCGTAAATCTATTTGTTAAAAAGCTGGCAAAAAACAATCTATCTGTTATTTTTGTAGGCATTTGACAAAAAACTGGAATTTCTTTTTATATCCGTTTTAAATAAGGAAAAATTTCATTAATATATTGCCAGTAATTATGTTTCATGTAATTTTGCGATCTGTTCATTAAAAACGATAATAATTCTAAAAATTGATATGTATGGCTAATGTTTTTAGTTCTTCAATCGGAAGAAAATTTCTGATGAGTATATCAGGTCTTTTTCTTATTTTGTTTCTGATTGTGCATTTAACAGCGAACTCGTTTCTGATTCTGGACTGGGCGTTCGGAACAGAAATAGGGCAGATGTTTAATGCGGCTTCACATTTTATGGCTACAAATCCGTTAATCAAGGTTGTTGAGCCTGTTTTAGCGCTTGGGTTTGCTGTTCATATAATCTATTCTCTGATTATTTCATTCCAAAACATGAGAGCTCGTGGAAACCAGAAGTACCAGTCGGGTAATAATACAGAGGGAGTAGAGTGGGCATCAAAAAATATGCTGGTGTTGGGCATCGCAATATTTGCTTTCCTGCTGGTTCACTTGTATGACTTTTACCTGAAAATGAAAGGCTATTTACCGTGGCATGCGGCAGAAGTGGAGTTTCCTTTCTTCGGACTAACAGCAACCGGTGAAAATGCATATTCGTTGGTAAACGCTACATTTAGCCAGCTTTGGGTTGTTATTGTATACGTTATTGGATCAATTGCTCTGGCCTTTCATATGGCACACGGATTTTGGTCTGCTTTCCAGACTATCGGTTGGAATAATACTTTATGGCTGAAAAGATTACGCGTGATCAGTCTTGTGGTAGCATGGATCATAGGTGGTGGGTTTAGTGTAATTGCAGTTGTTCAATACTTATTCTTTTAGTAATCAGAAAAATTAGTTGCTATGGCAAAAAAGATAGATTCAAAAATTCCACAGGGGCCATTGGCTCAGAAATGGAGTAATTATAAAGCACATCAAAAGCTGGTTAATCCTGCCAATAAAAGAAAGCTTGATGTTATTGTGGTTGGCACAGGTCTGGCTGGCTCTTCTGCAGCGGCTTCACTTGGTGAGATGGGGTTTCAGGTTAAAAACTTTTGCATTCAGGATTCACCAAGACGTGCTCACTCAATTGCTGCACAGGGAGGTATTAATGCTGCCAAAAACTATCCAAACGATGGAGACTCTGTTTACCGGTTGTTTTATGATACGGTAAAAGGTGGTGACTACAGGGCCAGGGAGGCTAATGTTTACAGACTTGCTGAAGTAAGTAACAGCATTATTGACCAGTGTGTAGCGCAGGGTGTTCCTTTTGCACGTGAATATGGAGGTTATCTGGATAACCGATCATTTGGTGGAGCTCAGGTAAGCCGTACATTCTACGCAAAAGGGCAGACAGGACAACAGCTTTTGCTTGGGGCCTATTCTGCATTAATGCGTCAGGTAAATGCAGGAACCGTAACAATGCACACCCGTTCAGAAATGGTGGAGCTTGTAATTATTGATGGTAAAGCAAGAGGTATTATAACCCGGAATCTTGCGACAGGAAAGCTGGAACGTCATTTTGCTCATGCAGTGGTAATAGCAACAGGAGGATACGGTAATACTTTTTTCCTCTCAACCAATGCGATGGGATCCAATGGTTCTGCAGCCTGGATATGTTATAAAAAGGGTGCATATTTTGCAAACCCTTGTTTTGCGCAAATCCATCCAACCTGTATTCCTGTTCACGGACATTTTCAAAGTAAACTGACCCTGATGTCTGAATCGTTGCGTAACGACGGACGAATTTGGGTTCCAAAGAAAAAGGAAGATGCAGAAGCTGTACGTGCCGGAAAACTGAAGCCGGTTGATATAAATGAGGAAGATCGGGATTATTATCTGGAAAGAAGATATCCTGCATTTGGTAATCTGGTTCCCAGGGATGTAGCTTCAAGGGCCGCAAAAGAACGTTGCGATGCCGGTTATGGTGTTGGTTCAACCGGATTGGCAGTTTATCTCGATTTTAAATCTGCCATTGAGCGATTAGGTGAGGATACAATTAAAGCAAGATATGGCAATCTTTTCCAGATGTATGAAAAGATTGTGGATGATAATCCATATGAAACGCCGATGATGATATATCCTGCCATTCACTATACTATGGGTGGTATCTGGGTTGACTATGAATTAATGACATCTATTCCGGGACTTTTCTCAATTGGTGAGGCAAACTTCTCAGATCACGGTGCTAACCGTCTTGGTGCTTCAGCATTGATGCAGGGTCTGGCTGACGGATATTTCGTTTTACCATTCACCATTCAGAATTATCTGGCCGATGAAATTCACGTTCCAAGAATGTCTACGGATCTACCTGAATTTGAAGAGGCCGAGAAATCCATCAACGAGCGTATTGAAAAACTGATGAATATTAAAGGTAAAAAATCAGTTGATACCATACATAAGGAACTTGGTTTGGTAATGTGGGATTTTGTTGGAATGGCCAGAAATAAGAATGGCCTTGAGGAAGCCATTAAAGATATTCAGGAAATTAAAAAGGAATTTTGGACAAACGTCAGAATCCCTGGTGATGTTGAGGACTTCAATACTGAACTTGAGAAGGCTAATCGTTTAGCTGATTTCATAGAAATTGGGGAGCTTATGGCTCGCGATGCTTTGAACAGAGAGGAGTCTTGTGGAGGTCATTTCAGAGAGGAATACCAGACTGAAGAAGGTGAAGCCTTAAGACAGGATGATAAATATAAATATGTTTCTTGTTGGAATTATAAAGGAGATGATAAAGAACCGGAATTGCTGAAAGAAGATCTGGTTTATGAGGAAGTGGAAGTAAAAACAAGAAACTACAAATAATTTAAGTTGATACGTAATGGAGAAGACAATTAACTTAACACTGAAAGTATGGCGTCAGAAAAATGCCAAAACCAAGGGTAAATTTGAAACATTTCAGTTAACCGGAATTTCAACGGACAGCTCATTCCTTGAAATGATGGATATATTGAATGAACAAATCATAAACGATGGTGGAGAACCCGTTGCATTTGATCATGACTGTCGTGAGGGAATATGTGGGATGTGCTCGCTCTATATCAACGGCCGTCCACATGGACCTGATGATGATGTAACAACCTGTCAGTTGCACATGCGTAAATTTAAAGATGGTGAAACAATTACGGTTGAACCCTGGCGTTCAGCAGGATTTCCTGTAATTAAAGATCTTGTTGTTGACAGATCAGCATTTGATAAGATTATAGCAGCCGGTGGTTATGTATCTGTAAGTACTGGTGGTGTGCCTGATGCGAATGCTATTCCCATTTCAAAAATTGATGCAGATGAGGCTATGGATTCCGCTTCATGTATTGGATGTGGTGCGTGTGTAGCAGCTTGTAAAAACGGTTCAGCTATGTTGTTCCTGTCCGCTAAAGTCAGCCAGTTTGCCTTACTGCCACAGGGTAAGGTTGAGGCTAAAAGAAGAGCTAAGGCTATGGTGGCTAAAATGGATGAACTTGGATTTGGAAATTGTACAAATACCGGTGCTTGTGAGGTGGAATGTCCAAAAAATATTTCAATTTCAAACATTGCCCGTTTAAACAGGGAATTCCTTAAAGCAAAGTTCAGAGATTAAGAAATACATATATTTTTTAAGAAGGTCGATCATTTTTTGATCGACCTTCTTTGTTTTAAAATAGTCTGTATTTTAACTTTCAAACAGCATGTATTAAAAGGAATTTGAATTTTAACATAATTCGTGTTTTATTCAGACAATTTTATTTAAAACTGGAACGTTATTGGAGTGAAAATTAATAATACTTTTTCTGCAAAGAGTGTATATTTTTTTAAAAATAGATTGATAACAGGAGGGATAGAATGAGGAGAAAAGTTAAAAAATATTTCAAAAACCCAAATTGCAAGCCTGAAAACGGCGATTTCCTATATGTTTATTAACATTTTTAACAAATTATAATACTTTGTATCTTGTGTTGCATAAGAACTAATTTAGTTCTATATTTGTCCGTTGCCAATTTTAGTGTTTTATTTACACTCATTGAATTTGACAAAATAAATTGCAACTTTTTAACACAACACTAATTGAAAAATATGAAAAAACCCAAATTTACTCTTCTGTCGCATGTGTTTTATGCGGTTTTTCCGAGATTTTAAATTGGGGCTTAAATTAAAATTTTATTATACGATGAAAAGAAATTTTAAGAATCATCTTTTTCGGTACCTGATATTAATATCTGTATTAGTATCCGGATCTTTGGGTTTCATGTCGTGCAAGGATCCATACATATATGATAATAAGGAACCGGATTGGCTTGGAGCAAGTATCTATGATTATTTAAAAGAGAATGGTAATTACACGAATTATGTGAGAATTATCGAGGATGTGGGGTATACAGAGGTTTTGAGAAAAACCGGGAGTAAAACGTTGTTCGTTGCTGATGATGATGCTTTTGCTCGTTTCTATCAGAATAACGAGTGGGGCGTTGCCAGCTATGCCGATTTAAGCCATACGCAAAAAAAGCTTATTCTTAATTTCAGCATGATTAATAATGCCTACCTTATTGAAACGTTATCAAATTATTATAATGGAGAACTTAATAAGGGGCAGGCAATCAGAAGAGAGACTGCTTTAACTGCCGTAGATACCGTTTACTTTGATAAAGGAGATGAACTGCCGGATACTAAGCAATGGGAGCCTTATAAAGCGCGTGGAATACACCTGTTTAAAGACAATACTGCATCTCCTCTGGTTCATTTCCTTGAAAAGCAGCTAAGTTATGCAGCTATTACAAATGAAGATTTTTATTTGATTACCGGTAAGGAACGTCAGACCAATGATGCATATATTTTTGATAAAAAAGTTATTGAGCGTGATATTACCTGTAAGAATGGATATATAAATGTACTTGAGGATGTGCTCATTCCTCCTGTAAATATGGCTGAATATCTGATGAAGGACTCCCGGACTTCGGAGTTCTCATCTTTGCTGGAAAGGTTTTCAGCGCCTTATTTCGACGGTGAGAACACAGATCGTTTTAATAATATTGATTATAACGAACAGAACAACATTCATATCGATTCCATTTATGCAAAGGAATACTTCTCTGTAAACGGAGGAAGAGTTAGATATCCAAATGGGAGGCTTATTAACACGGATCTGTTGCTGCCTTACAATCCGGGATGGAACAGCTATACGGATATGATTAACGGAACATCATTGCAGGCCGACATGGGAGCAATCTTTGCACCGACTAATGATGCAATGGATCACTACTTTAATGTAGGCGCAGGTAAAATCCTAAGGGATCGTTTTGGGAGCTGGACTAATGTTCCGGATGATATAACTGTATTATTTCTTCAAAGACATCTTAGGACTTCCTTACTGGCTTCAACACCAAGCCGTTTTGATAAGATGACGGATACTGAAAACTCGATTATATATGCCGGAAAAGATGATATTGTAGATACATATGTGGGCGTTAACGGTGTAGTTTATATAATGAATAATGTTTATCCGCCAGATGATTATATTTCGGTTTATGCACCGGTTTTATTCAGCGAGAAAACAAAAGTTTTCAACTGGGCAATCCGCCAGAACGACTTTAGGTTATATCTCAATTCTTTGATCAGCCGGTACAGTTTTTTTGTACCTACAGATGAATATCTTAAAAATTACATTGACCCTGTTGCTTTTGCAAAAGATAAAAAAGGAGCACTGCAGTTCCGGTATGACGAAGAGGAACAAACTGTTTTAGCCACAGTATATGCGTATGATGCTACTACCAATACTGTAGGTGACTCCATTGCATCAATTGAGGATCCGGATTTCATCTCTAACAGACTGTTAGACATGTTAAATACTAACATCGTAGTAAACGGTGTTGAAGATGCTGATGGATATTACCTGACAAAAGGGGGTAATGTGATAAAAGTTGAAGGAGCCGGCTCCGGAATGAATATGATTGTTCAGGGAGGTGGTGATATTGAAAGGAATGATGAAGTACATATTGTAGACAATTTTGAAGTGGAAAATGGTTATACCTATTTTATAGACAAACCAATTCAAACACCTACCAATTCAGTGTACAAAACACTAAGTGAAAAGCCTGAGTTCAGCGCTTTTTTTGAATTGCTTTCTGGTTTTCCTGAATCTTCAAACTCTGTCTTTTTTGTAAAAAGAACCAATTATTTCGGTATCGACTTCACTGTAAAATTCTTGAATACTTTTAATTATACCATTTATGTGCCAACAAATGATGCTATTGCTAAAGCAATTCAGGATAGCATTATACAGCCATGGGATGATTACGTCGTAGCTCCCGGGGATACAATAAAGGGAATAAATTCTATTGATGGAACAGTAGATAGAAATGAGGCAATGGTTAAACTGGAACGTTTTCTAAGATATCACTTCCAGGATAATTCCGTGTTCATTGGTGGAAAATCTGTGGATGAAGTTTATCAGTCATCTACCATTAAACAGAATGGTGGATACTCCCTGTACAATACCTATAAAAATAAATATTATAAAATTGGTGTTGTGGGTGACGGATCATATTTGAATTTAACAACAGAAAGTGAAGCTGCCAGAGGAACAGTTAGTGCATCGGTTATAACGCAACCGGGTTTATATAACTTACTGGCAAGAGATTATATTTTTAATGCAGATCCGCAGACATTAAAAGAGGTTGATGGTACCGGTGCTTCAGGAGCAGCCTTTTCAACATCACAGATTTATACTTCTGCAACTGCTGTAATTCATCAAATTGATAACGTATTGAGATTTGAAACAAATGAAAATTAATATGAAATCTAAATTAGAAATATTAGTATTAGCTTTATTCCTTCTGTTGCCGTTTTTTTCATTTGGACAATCAACAGGCGATGTTATAATCCAGGGAACTGTAACATCTAAAGCTGATGGAGAGACCTTAATTGCCGTTGCAGTAACAGAGGTTGACGAAAACAACAGGATCGTCAATTCAGCTATTACAGATTTCAATGGTCATTATGTTATTAAAGTTAAAGATACTTCCAATAAGCTGAACTTCCGTTTCATAGGTTTCAAGGATCAGTCGTTTGAGATTGGTAGCAACAGGGAGATCAACGTTGAAATGGTTGAGGATGTTAAGGTGCTTGGTGAGTTTACTGCAGAAGCCGAAAGAACGCATAGCGAAGGAAACTTTAAAATTCCCGAGCGTGAGATTTCAACTGCTGTTCAAACCATTGACACCAAGAAATTTGAAGGTGTTCAGGTTACAACCATTGATGACGCTTTACAGGGGCGTATTGCCGGTTTAGATATCGTTGCTAATTCAGGTGACCCGGGTGCTGGTTCATCCATGCGTATCAGGGGTACATCTTCCATCAATGCAAACACTGAGCCGTTGATCGTTTTGAATGGTATACCATACGAGGTAAATATTGACCCAAATTTTGACTTTGCAAATGCCAATACTGAACAATATGCAAATATGTTAAGTATTAACCCAGATGATATTCAGGAAATCACTGTACTTAAGGATGCTGCTTCAACAGCCGTATGGGGCTCCAAAGGCGCAAATGGTGTGCTGTTAATCACAACTAAAAAAGGGGTCTCTGGTCCAACACGTATTCAATATACCTTAAGAACAACAGCAGCCCGTCAGCCTAAAGGAATTAAAATGTTAACAGGTGATGACTACACCATGTTGATGAAGCAAGCTTATTTTAACCCTTATCAGAATGAAGCTGCGTCTGACGTAGATGAATTTAATTATGATCCGACATTTTCGGAATATGAAAATTTCAATAACAACACCGACTGGATTGATGAGGTTCGACAAACAGGTTTTACGCAGGATCATTATTTAACTGTGTCAGGTGGTGGTGACAGGGCTCTATATAGGGTATCTGGTGGTTTTTATAAGCAGCGTGGTACAATTATAGGACAGATACTGAACAGGGTTTCATCACGTGCTTACCTGGATTATATGGTGTCAGACAGATTGAGGTTCATTTCTGAATTTTCATTTACCTATTCAGATAACCAGAGAAGTTATGATAACCTGTTAGGTATTGCGTACAGGAAAATGCCTAACGTAAGTGTTTACAAACAGGATATTTTTGGTAATAATACGGATGAATTCTATAATATTAGAAGAGATTCACGGTTAAACCGTGATCAAAGGGATCTTTTTAATCCTGTAGCGTTAGCTCATCTTGCAACTAATAACTTAAAAACGTACAGGATTTTACCAACCTTCCGTTTGAATTATGATATACTGGATCCAGATGTTCAGTATTTGCGCTATAGTGTATATGTTTCGTTTGATATCAACAATAACAAAACAACAAGTTTCCTTCCTGCCGAGGCTACCAATGCATACTGGGATAATTCTAACGTAAACCGTGCAGTGAGCGGGGACTCTGAAAGTATGACGGTGCAGACCGATAATAATATTACATGGCAGCCAAAATTTTCAAATCCGGCACATACCCTTACTTTATATGGTTCGTTTCAGTTAAGGACCGGTAATTCACAAAGTCAGGGAAATTCAATTTATGGGGTTCCATTCTACAGTGATGCATCAGTAGATGCATATCTGGAAGGAATTAATACCAGCCGTTTTGCATGGCGTTCAATGGGTATGTTGGCAAGAATGCATTACGCATACAAAGGACGATATATCATGGGAGCAAGTATCAGAAGGGATGGTAGTACAAAATTCGGTAACGACCGTAAATTCGGTAATTTCCCTGGTATATCTTTTAAATGGATTATTTCAGATGAGCCATTTATGAAATCAACACAGAATTGGTTAAGTATGTTGGCAATCCGTCCAAGCTGGGGCGTTACAGGGAATCCACCTGATGAAGAATATCTGCATTTTAGCCGATATGGAAACTATGGTAGTTATGCAGGGATTCGTGCAACTCGTCCTACATCTTTGCGGCTATCTGATCTGCGATGGGAAAGAACTTCTTCTTTTAACTATGGTGCCGATTTGGGATTCTTTAATGACAAGTATATAATGGATATAAACTTTTATCAGAAAAGAACAGATGACCAGTTATTTAAGGGACTACCCATTCCGTCTACGTCCGGGGCATCAAATTATGCTTATCAGAATGTTGGAACAATGGATAATAACGGCTGGGAGTTGAACTTTAATGCCAACAGGGTGATAAAAAAAGGTGATTTTAGTGTTGATTTTAATTTTAACCTTGCCAATAACGTTAATAAAATTGTTCATTTAATTCCGTCTGTATTGAATACATTTAACGGTGAATATGGATACACAAATGGTTCGTATCTGACACGTATCCAGGAAGGTAACTCTTTTGGATCTATTTATGGGTTTAAATACAAAGGAGTGTATCAATATAGTGATTATGTGCCTGGAATACAGGAAAATGCTCCGGTTGCCAGAGATGAACAGAAAAACGTAATTATGGATGAAAACGGAGACCCGTTGCCTATGGTATTCGCTTATGGAAAATCATCTGAATATGAGTTTCAGGGTGGCGATGCCATTTATGAAGATATTAATCATGACGGTAGTATCGATGAACTGGATATTGTTTACCTTGGGAACTCTAATCCTAAAGTGAATGGTGGATTTGGTTCATTGATCAGGTATAAAAATTTTTACTGCAATATGTTCTTTAACTTCAGATATGGAAATAAGATTGTAAATGCAGCCAGAATGAATGCTGAAAACATGTATGGAAATGATAATCAGAGTATTGCGGTGAACTGGCGCTGGAGAAAGGACGGTGATATAACCAATATGCCGCGGGCACTTTACCAGTATGGGTTTAACTGGCTGGGAAGTGACCGTTATGTTGAAGATGGTTCATTTCTTAGGTTCAAGTATTTAACATTCAATTATTCAGTACCATCCAAAGCATTGAAAAAATACAATTTGAAGCAGTTAAACTTTTATCTGACCTTTAATAATGTTTTAGTATTTACAAAATATTCAGGAGTTGATCCCGAAGTAGGTTACGGTGGATTTAACGTGAGCACAGATAATTCAAGAACTCCACGTTCGAAGGATGTGACACTGGGTATTACAATTTCACTTTAAAAGTTCATTAAAATGTTAAAAAATAAAATTATAACTATTGTATTTGTTGGTCTGGTATTGCTTACCGCATCAGGCTGCAGGGACTGGCTTGATGTAAGACCTGAAAGTGAAACAATATTAGAAGAGTACTGGAAAACCGAGTCTCAGGCTCAGGCAGTTATGATGTCGTGTTACAGGTATTTTACAGAACAACCAAATTTTGAAAGAATCATAACTTGGGGAGAGCTGAGATCTGACAATTTAACCAAGGGTATTGGAATAAACGAACCTGCCAGCAAGATTATAGATGTGGACATAACTTCAGCTAATCCATTCTGCAGTTGGGGAAGCATGTATACGATTATCAATTACTGCAATACGTTTATGCACTTCGCACCTCAGGTATTAGACAATGATCAAAATTTCACAGAAGAAAAGCTCAAAACAATGGAGGCGGAAGTTCTGACTCTTCGCTCTCTGGCTTATTTTTATTTGGTGAGGGCATTCAGAGATATACCATGGATTAGCCAGCCGAGTATTGATGATACACAAAATTATGACGTATATCAAACGACTGAGAGAGCGGTTCTTGATAGTATAATTTCGGATCTGTTATATGCTGAAAGGTATGCCCCTGTGAGTTTTGATACAGAAGAAATGACAAAAGTGAGAATTACCAGAAATGCGGTAAAAGCTCTCTTAGCTGACGTTTATCTTTGGGATGAACAGTATGAGCTGGCTGTACAGAAGTGCGATGAAATATTAAGGGATCCTACACTTGAATTTGTAGATGCCGAAGACTTCCTTTATGATGTGTTTTACGTTGGGACATCAACGGAATCGATATTTGAATTCAGTTTTGATGAGGATGAAATTCCAAATAATGGTGTGAAATATGCTTATGGTTTTCTGGGTAATGGAGGTGAAGGTCAGCTATCTATGCCGTTGTTTCTGACTGATGTAAATGGAGAACATAACATTTTTCATTACAAAGTATCCAGTTCCCTTATAGAAAGTGATGAAGATGAAGATATAAGATATAAAGATTTTATTAATCAGACTATGGCGGCTAATGCTGGTTATAACTTCATATTTAAATATGCAGGTTTACAGCGTACCGAAAATGAGGACGGTACTAGCACTTATATATACTCATCAAAATCACCCAACTGGATTGTATACCGTTTAGCTGATATAACTCTGATGAAAGCTGAAGCGCTTGTTCAACTTAACAGAGGTAAGGCCGATCTGCAGGGGGCTATGGATATGGTTAACAGAACTTACCTCAGAGCAAATCCGGAACTGAGCGGCGATTCGTTGCAGCTGGCTGATTATAATTCTCAGGATGAAATGGAAAAACTGGTCCTCAGGGAACGTCAACGTGAACTGATGTTCGAGGGTAAAAGATGGTACGATTTAATGCGTTTGGCCAGACGGGATGGGAATCCTGTACGCCTTTTGAATTATGTAGTTTATAAGTTTACAGGTGACCAGGCATTACAATACAGTAAAATGTCTGTAATGGATGCACTTTATTTCCCAATTTCACAGAGCGAAATCAATGCGAATCCTAATTTAAAGCAAAATCCGTTTTACGAATTAACGGGTAGTAGCTCAACAACCGAATAAGTTATAATAATACTATGGGAGTAAATCTAAAAAGTTAGATCATGAAGAGATTAAGAATGAATTTTATCGAAAGTCTGATGATACTTGCTGTTTTTTTTACAGCGGTTTTATCATCATGCAACAGCGATAAAATTACACAGGATAGTTATTATACATTTACAGGGGATATGCTTGGTGAATATCTGGCTAAGTATCCTGAAGAATATTCAGAATTTACTAAATTACTGGATACCACAAAAGTTATGGGGTTATTGGATGCTTATGGGGAATATACATGTTTTGCCCCAACCAATGAAGCAATGTTTAATTTTTATCATTCAATGGGAAGGAATTCTATTGAAGAATTTCCGTATGATTCTATTGTAAAAATTGTTTACGATCATATTATAAATGGATATGTGGTTACAACAGATGATTTTGTAGAGGGGCGTTTAAGTCAGAAGTCAATGAGCGACAGATATTTCTCTGTTTCTTACGGTAGCTTTTCTACCGGAGACTTAACGATCAGGGTTAATACTTCTTCTCCGATATTAGAACCAAACATAGAAGTTCATAACGGTGTAATTCATAAAATTGGAGAAGTACTCAGACCTTCAGAGAAATTATTAATTGAAGCTATTGCTGATGATCCCAAGTTTAGGATGTTTTATAATGCGTTAATTGATACCAAACTTTACGAGAAAATGATGTTGTTTGAGGACGAAAGTTATAATCCGAGTCTCGGAGAGTACAAGTTTCAGCAGAATAATGGTAATGACGAAATTTTTCCACCGCACAGAAAGTACGGATACACAGCTTTAATGGAGTCCGATTCAACATTTATTGCTAATGGCTTGACCAGTCGTGATGCGATAAAAGCTTATGCAAAAGAAGTATATGATAAAGTATATCCTGAAGATGCAGGTATAACAGATATTACAAATCCGAAAAACAGTTTCAACAGGTTTATCGCATATCACCTTATTAATAAAAACCTTTCAAAAAAGAAATTTGTCGAAGATTATTTCAATACTGGTCATCAGATTAAGAGTTATGATATGTACGAATACATTGAAATGATGGCTCCTCATACTTTACTTGAAGCTAGAACCAATGTGAGCACAAATGAGTACACTTTGCTGAACACATTGAATGATGACCCATCGACTGCTGTCAGAATAGTTGAAACAAATTACGATAATGATGCGCTTAATGGAGTTTATCATGAAATTGACAAAATTCTGACATATAATTTTGATGTGGCATCCATGCTTTCGAGTAAACGACTGAGAATGGACGTTGCTTCGTTTTTCCCTGAGATTGCAAATAACAACATGCGTGCACCAGGAAAAATCATACCGTATATTATACCTTATGACTATTTTGACCGTCTTGAATTCTCAGAAGGTACAATTCTGAGTTATCTGAATGCAGATGGACGTTACGAAGATTATCAGGGTGATGAATTATTCTCACGGGAATGTTTGTATGATTTTACGATAACTACACCTTCGGTTCCTGCAGGAACATATGAAGTGAGATTTAGCTGGCAGCCTACGGCATGGAGAGGAGCAGCGCAGTTGTATTTTGACGGTGTTCCGTGTGGTATTCCATTGGACCTGAGTTTGGATGCAGATGATCCGGCCATTGGTCATGAGGTTCCCGGAACGGTACCAAGCGATCCTTACGGGTATGAGAACGATAAATTAATGCGCAACAGAGGATACATGAAAGGAGCCGCCAGTTACAGTGCTGTTGATCATGTGTGGTATCCTGCAGCAAATGCAAGGGCCAGTGTAAAAAGTGCGAGAAAGATTTTAGGTATCTATACGTTTACAGAACCTTCTGAGCATACATTCCATGTTAAAGCGGCACGTGCTGGGCAGTTTATGATGGATTTTCTGGAATTTGTGCCTGTGGAAGTGCTGGAATACGAAGGAATTGATTAACCGGTAATTTGTTAAGATGATAAAAGTTTTAAATATGAAAAAGTTTAATTGTAGATGGTTTTATCTGTTAATGTTTCTACCGTTGCTGTTTTCATGTAACGAGTCGGATACATGGATTAATCATTATGAACAAACAGCACAGGAAAGAACAGATCTGAGATTAGCAGATTTTATTGAAAGTCAGGAAGATCTGAGTAGGTTTTCACAGATGTTGCAGATAACCGGTTATGATACGTTATTGAATGCATCTCAATCCTTTACAGTTTGGGCACCTCAAAATTCAGCTCTGGAAGGTATTGATATGGACAACATGGATAAAGTGAAAGAGATAGTTAGGAACCATATTGCCCACTTTGTTATCGGTTCTTCCGGTTTGCAATCAAAACGCATTTTCATGATTGATGCGAAGTTTATAAACTTCACTAGTACTAACGGTAGTTTAACATTTGGCAATAAAAATGTTGTACGTTCTGATATCCTCGCAAATAATGGAATTCTTCATGTAATTGACGGCTATGTGCCTTATATCAATAATATATGGGAACACATTATTTCTGCTGATGGGATTGATTCGTTGAGTAACTTTATGGAATCTCTAGTTACTTTTACAGATGACGGCCCACCGGTTTTTGATTCAACATTTGCCAATAGTAATGGAATACTGAATGTTATTGGTGAGTTTGTTAATGAGGATAGTTTATACACTGTATTGTTACCCGACAATCAAGCATGGATTTCAGCAGAAAATTATATGAAGGGATTTTACAAGGTATTACCGGATGAAGGCGGATCATCACAACAAACTAAATACATCAGAAATAATATCATTCAGAATATGGTTTTCAGAGATAAAATCCTGGTTCCTTCTGAGTTTGATTCGATAATTACAACTACGGGTAATGTATTTCATGATCCCACCACAATTTTTGAAGGTGCTTCGTTTACAGAACTGAGTAACGGTTGGGCATATATTACTGATTCTTTAAAGTACAAACCATCTGAAGCTTTTCTTAAAGAAATAAGGGTTGAAGCTGAAAATCCGGATACCCGTACCTTATATCAATCTACTGTTTCACAAAGATCCAGTGCAGGCACAGGCTTTAATTTATCTGGTGATAAATATATCCTTGTTAATCCTTCAACAGCAAGGAATATCACTGGTGTGATTTTTAAAATACCAAATACCTTGTCTGCAAAATATAAAATGTATTGTGTATTTGCTCCATTGGCTGTAACTGGAAGTACAGATACAACTGTAGCAACACTACAATTTGCACTTTACTATAATGATGTAAAAACGCCGGATCCAGTAGTATATAGAAACTATGTAACCTCTCCTCATGAAGTTGATACAATGTATATTGCTGATTTTGAATTTCCGTATTCAAATATAATTGATGAGGAAGAAGGAGAAACTGTGGAAAATAATACTACTGTTTCGCTTTGGGTAGTTAATATGAATACCAAGGAAACGACAAAGCTAACACGAAGAATGTGTATCGACTGTATAATCCTAGAGCCTGTTGTTGAATAGGTGTTAAACATTTGAATGAGAATGAAAAACTTAAAGCATATATTCAGAATGAGAAGTAAATCCAGATTAACTAAATATTTCTCTGCACTCATTTTTGTGTCGGCTTGTTTTGCAACTGAAATTGCTACGGCCCAGAAGTCAGGTGATAATAAGGAAGCATCTTTTGTAGTAAAGGGGGTTGTTAGGGATGCTCATTCCAAAGAACCTTTGACAGCAGTCCAGATTCAATCAATGAACTACCCAGCTTCGGCAACTTCAGATGCAAAAGGTGAGTTTACCATAAATTTGCCAGACGGAGGAGATGTGTTGAGGGTTACAGCATTTGATTATGATATCAGAGAATTCCCTTTACGAGGTAAAGATGAAGTCATAATTGATTTGTATCCGGAGGCATTTACTGATCAGTATAAAACCATTGAGACACAAACCGGCATGGTTAAAAACTCATACATGGTAAATTCTGCTCAAAGTATTGATAATGTGTCGGATAACTTTGCTTTGACTGCAGATGACCTTATCCAGACAAAGTTGGGTGGAAATGTGCGGTCAATTAGTAGGTCCGGCACAGCAGCAATGGGATCTTCAATATTTATACGGGGATTAAATTCAGTAATGACTAATGCGCAGCCACTTTTTGTAATAGACGGAGTGATCTGGAACAACATGAATGATGTTAATTCTATTCATCAGGGGTTTTTCTCAAATCCATTGGCAAATATTAATGTAGTTGATATAGAAAGTATTACAGTTATTAAAGATGGTGCATCAATCTATGGCAGTAAAGCAGCAAATGGTGTTATTCTCATAAATACTAAACGAGGAAAAGGAGTTGTGACAAAAATTAATGCAAATGTAACGCAGGGTGTCACTTCAGAACCAGGTTCAATTCCGATGATGAACGGAGATGACCACAGGATATACATCAGCGAGATTTTAGGTACCAATCCTAACTTTAGTCCTAAAAACGTTGGAAATCTTGAATTTCTTGATGATGACCCAAGCACAACGTATTATAAACCGTATCACAACTCTACTAACTGGAATGATCAGATATATCAGGTGGGCAGAACACAAAATTACAGTATTGATGTTAATGGTGGTGATGACAGGGCATTGTATTACTTCTCATTGGGATATACTACTAATAAGGGTATTATTAAAACAACGAATCTGGAACGCTTGAGTACAAGATTTAATGCCGATTTTAAAATGTCAGAGTTATTTGCATTGGGCTTGAATGTTGGTTATTCAAATATTGACAGAAGATTGGTAGATGATGGTATTAATTTTATGACTTCACCAACGTATCTTGCAAAGATAAAATCACCGTTTTTAAGTCCTTTTGTTTATACTACCAAAGGGCAAATAACAAAAGATTATGATGATGCTGATATCTTTAATGTAGGTAATCCTGCTGCAATTATTGACAGAGCCCTGAATACTTCAAAACATTACAGGTTCAATATCGGGGCAATACCAACATTTAACTTTACGAAAAATCTGTCATTAAGTTCTCAGTTTGACTACAGTCTTGATAAAACGAAAGAATCGCATTTCACACCTATGTTGGGGATGGGAACATTTATCTACAATGCCAGTTTAACCAATACCGGTGTTATTGAAAATCGAGTAGCAAACCAGCAGATGAGAAATATAGCGGTTTATGATGATACCCGGTTGAAGTATGTATTTACAAAGGAGGATCATTCAATCAATGCTGTCTTGGGATGGAGATACCTTGATAATTATTTTGAATCTGATGAGGTTCTCGGTTATAATACCGGAACAGATGATACCAGAAATTTTACAGGGAATCTTGATTTTCAGTCTGTAACGGGCATTAATAATCATTTAAGATCAATTTCGAATTATTTGAATATTGCATACAATAATCAGAATAAGTATTTTTTGAATTTATCTGCTGCTCTTGATGGTTCTTCACGTTTTGGTGCAGAAACGGAAGGGGGTATTCAGTTATTTGGTCACAGTTGGGGGTTTTTCCCATCACTTTCTGGTGCCTGGCTTATTTCCTCTGAGAGTTTTATGAAGAATGTAAACGCCATTAATTTTATGAAATTAAGAGTGGGGTATGGTTTTACCGGAAATGATGATATACAAGATTATGTCAATCTTGCATATTTCATGTCGGAACGATTCATCCAAAGAACTTCAGGGGTTTATCTTGCTAACCTGGCAAATAATCAGATTCAGTGGGAAACAACGGCTCGCCTGAATGGTGGTCTGGATATGAGTATTTTTAACGAAAGAGTTTCATTGTCACTCGATGCATATTCAAGCCGAACCAGTAACTTGCTTATGTATCAAATTTCACCTGAGGTCGCAGGTTTTGCCCGGTATCTTAAAAATTCAGGAGAACTTACCAATATTGGTTATGAGGTGAATGCGAGTATTAAAATGTTAAATCTGAAGACTTTCAGATGGGAATTGGGTTTAAGCATGGGCCATTATAAAAATGAAATTACAGCGCTACCTGATGGTAATTTTGAAACTCCCGTATATGATGCTATTATTCAAACTAAAGTTGGACAGGCAGCCGGCGTCTTCTACGGGTATACGACAGATGGTGTTTTTACCACACAGGCTGAGGCTGATGCTTCAGGGTTGAAAATCAAGGAAGAAAATGGAACACTGACCTATTTTGGGGCTGGAGACATGAGATTCATTGATAAAAGTGGTGATGGTATCATCAGTAAGGAAGATATGCAGGTTATCGGTGATCCAAATCCGGATTTCTATGGTTCATTTACCAGTAAATTTGCGGTTAAGAATGTTATGTTTGAAGCATTATTTACTTATTCATATGGCAATGATGTGTATAATTATTTGCGTCATAAGCTTGAGTCGGGTAATGATTATTATAATCAAACTACGGTTATGTTGACCAGGTGGACAACTGAGGGACAGATTACTGATCAGCCACGGGCTACATTTAATGATCCTATGGGGAATGCAAGATTTTCGGACAGGTGGATTGAAGATGGTTCGTATCTGAAATTAAAATCACTTAAGTTATCATATAATGTACCTCTTAAGGGTGGTTTTATTGAGGGACTTAATATTTGGGTGTCTGCTGACAATTTATGGACACTTACAAATTATCTGGGACTTGACCCTGAATTTTCTCCTCGAAATTCAGTTTTATCCCAGGGGATTGATGCCGGTTTGATACCGTTGACAAAAAGTTATTTGGTCGGTTTAAGATTGAACCTGTAATAATATAAACATCCGTTAAAGAAATAAATATAAAAATATGAAGCGCATAAATCAACTGATAGTATCATTATTTGCAGTTTCTCTGTTATTGATGAGTTGCGACTCACTGTTAGATGTGGACTCTGATCGTTTTATTACAGATGAGAATTACAGGGTAAATTCACCTTCAGATTCATTGTATTCTATGATAGGAGTATTAACTCAGTTACAAAAACTTTCCGATAGCTATGTCTTGTTGGGGGAACTTCGCGGTGACTTGCTGGATGTTACTGAAAATGCAGATGTTAGCCTGAAGGAGTTGAATAATTTTAATATTACTTCCGATAATCCATATGTTAATGTAGCAGACTATTACAGCATCATCAATAATTGCAACTACATTATAAGGTATATTGATACTACGTATGAAAGTGAAGGCGAGAGAATTCTTGTCAGTCAGTTTGTTCAGGCCAAAACAATCAGAGCATGGACCTATCTGCAGCTGGTTCTGAATTTCGGATCGGCGTTATATTATGAGGACCCTATATTATCCATTGATGAAGCCAAGGCTGATTATCCTGAATACGATTTGTATCAGTTGGCTGATGTCTTAATTAAGGACCTCTCGCCATGGAAAAATGTTTCAAAACCCAGACTTGGCTCCGTAATGGATTACAACCTTGGATATTCATTTTTCCCTGTACGTATGGTATTGGGGGATTTGTATCTTTGGACCGGCGACTATCTGAATGCAGCAACTGAATATCATGATCTGTTGTATAATAACAGGTATACAGTAACTGATAATTATCAGTCTTTCTGGGTTGTGGAAAACGATGTGTTGAATGAAAATCGGATTTATGTGAACTGGCAGTTGCTTTTTGCATCCAGCTCAACGGCAGAACGAATTACGGATATTGCAACATCTTCCCGTTATGGAAACGCTTCAGAGCTATATGTAATGTCATATAGTATTTCAGATCAAATGATTGTGCCTTCACAGGTTGCCTTAAATCACTGGAACAAGGATCTGTTTTTCAAGGATGATTTTAATATTGATCATGACCTGAGAGGCCGGCTTGGATCGATTTCAACTGTACAGGTTTATGATAATAGTAGTAATGTGACTTCCTACGATCGTATACTTAAGTACCGTCCTATATTGGGAGAAGCAGATGAAGATGTGTATGAAACCAGAATATATCGTAATTCATTAGTGTATCTGCGTTATGCCGAAGCTGTAAATCAGCTGAATAAACCAAATATGGCATTTGCAGTTCTTAAGTATGGATTAAACAACAGTACAATGAACAACCCGGATATGATTCCTGCCAGTGAAATAGGTGATGCCATGCCTGCATATATGGATTTTAGGGATTTAAGGTTTACTAATAATATTGGAACTGTAATAAGAGGTCAGGGCGTTAGGAAATATGTGAATCAGGTTTGGGTAGATGCCCGTGATCCGCTAACCGACTCAACATTTGTTATTCCTGTACTGCCAACGCTGGATGATTCTGTAACCTATGTTGATGACCTTCTTATAAAAGAACTGGCTTTGGAAACGGCTTTTGAGGGTAACCGTTTTCAGGATCTGATGCGTTTTGCGTTACGTAGAAGTGATCCGTCTTTTCTTGCGGATCGGGTTGCTGAAAAACATACAACAAATAAGGAAGCCATACGAACTTTACTTGGGAATACCGACAACTGGTACTTACCGAAAAAATAGGTAAAGGAGGGGAATCAAAGGTTCCCCTCTTTTATTTATGTGAGCAGAAAGGAAATCAGCCACTTTAAGTTTTATTTAGTACATTTTATTCTGTTTCTATTTTGTCTATATACAGAGTATGTATGTTGTATAACAATAATAATTAGTGTAAAATTGACAATTAAAATTTGGTGAAATCTTTGAATTGATTTACCTTTAAAAATTATAATTTAAGTGAAAAACTTTTAATGCATGAGTAATTGAAAACTTCAGGCTGATTGTCATTACTTATGTATTTACGGAGCTTATTAAACATTTAAGTGAATTTAGTTAGTACCTAATGTTAATTGATTTAAACAATTTTGTTATGAAAAGAAATCTTTATGCAACAAGACGTTGGCTGAACAGAATGTTGGTTCTGTCAGTGAGTTTTTTTATGGGGACGGTGCTGTTTGCACAGGATATTACAGATGGTCTCCAGTATCAATTTAAATTTGATAATGACGAAGGCGGCGTTACTTCAGATGCCATAAAAAATGCCGGTGGTATTTTACAGAACAGTGCAACACTTGGTGTTGTGGATGGTTTAAATGCACTGGAATTAGTTGGTGGAGCCCATGATGTTGGTCCATATTTGGAATTTGAGTCCGGAATTATTGAAAATTTCCAGACATATCCGAATTTTACGGTTTCAATGTGGGTTAAGATTAATACGCTTGTTACCTGGTCAAGGTTATTTGATTTTGGAACCGGAACAACAGTAAATATGTTCCTTACACCTCGTAACTCAGTTACTGGGACTGCCCGTTTTGCAATAACTGTAGGCGGTGGAGGTGCGGCAGAGGAAGTTATCAATGCCAGTCAACCTTTAACTGAGGGAGTTTGGACGCATATCGCAGTAACTGTTGATGGTGCTGTTGGAACAATTTATATAGATGGTTATCAGTCTGGTGATCAAAATACGAGCATGACTCTGAATCCTACCAATATGGGAGTAGCTTTGACACAATGTTATATTGGAAGATCTCAATATACCGCTGATGGTAATCTTGATGCATCTGTTTCTGATTTCAGAATTTATGATCGTGCGTTAACTGCTTCAGAGGTTGAGCAAATTGGAAGTGACCCAATATTGGCAAGCCTTGCTCAAACCTTTGAATTAACTGATATTCCTGAGAATGCAGGTATCGATGTAAATGCCTTGGATCAGGATATTACTCTGCCTACTTCATTTGATAACGAAGTTACTGCCGAGTGGACAATTGGCGATACCACATACATTGATTCAACCGGACATTTAAAGGATGTTTCTCCTGAACTATTTCCAGTGCCTGTTAGCCTGAGTGTAACATTTTTCCATACTGTGGGAACAATTACCCGCTCAAAAACAAAGGATTTTGCCGTTTACATTCAACCAACTGGAGAACCTGGGCCAGAACTTGTAGCACAATGGGATTTTGCAAGAGAAAATATGGAAGAAGATGGCGTAAGTATTGATGATATTTCAGGAAATGGATTGGTAGGTACCCTACAGAATGATGCCTGGATTCGTACAATCGGAGAAACTACTCAGTATGATGTACTTGACATGGGTAAAGGTACAGGATATTTTGATATGAGTGCGGAAGTAGGAGATTATGTTTATCATTTGGGAGAGTACACTATCAGTTTATTTTTCCGGGTTCATGAAGATTATACCGATATAGGTAGTTACGGTAACTTCTTCTGGTCATTCTGTAACACTGAAGATATTTATGCTGGTGGTGGTGCCATGTATTTCATTGGAAGAGACATGGAGGCAGATATTATGCGAACGGATTATAATACTCAACAAAGTACGGGTTCACAAGGAAATGCACCTAAGGGAGCATGGCATCATTTAGCATATGTTCAGGAAGGAACAACAGGTACAGTATATCTGGATGGTGAAATTTTGTCACAACAGCCAATCACTTATTATCCGGTTAGTACTATTAATAAAGACAGTGTCAATGGTGTTGCTCTGACAGGTACTCCATTTAACTGGTTAGGACGTTCTCCATATCCAAGTGATGCTTATCTGCAAAATACAGCGATGTATGATTTCAGGTTATATTCTATTCCGTTGTCTCAGGATGAAATCAGACTCAGCAATCCATTTGGAATTGGTCTTGATGTTTTGACTACTGTTGATGACTTAAACGCAGCCTGGCATGAAAACAACAATGCTGGTTTCCCTGAGGAACTAACTACTGAAAAAGAAGCTATGTCTGTGGCTGACTTAAGTGCAGTGACCTCAAATCTTACATTGCCTACTCAGGGAAGTATAGATAATACAATTACTATTGAGTGGAGTAGTGCTCCCGGGCTAATTGCACCTGACGGTACAGTTACAAGACCTGATTACCTGGATACTGATGTGCGTTTAACAGCTACTTTATCTAAAGACGGATACAGGACTGATACCACATTTAATGCCACGATACTGGCAAATGAAGCTACCAAGTATACTTCTGATCTTTTACTCCATTTCAATTTTGATGATGCCAATATAAGTGGTAACACTGTAACAGA
>NZ_JBHMVA010000014.1:0-127628 GCF_042436675.1 Quyinboa ferrireducens
CAAAACTCAAGACTAACTCTCCAGGGCCTCTACCCCTTCCAAAAGCGGCTGCAAAGAAAATCATTATTATCCCATTTCTCCAAACTTTTTCCAATCTTTTTTTACCCCTTTTTTATTACCATTCCTTAATCCCTTGAAATTGTGCTGTATAACATGAAAATTATTTTTACATGTTTCATAAATAAAGAGCAAAAGCTTTAAGAATAATACTTTCAGAAGTAAACTAAGAACTACGCGTCTGAGATAAGACACGATTAATATAACAGATAAAATTGCATAGTTGTTTACAAATAAGGCTTAAAAAAGTAAAATATATCAGTACATTCCAAAACATACATTAACGTTGTAACAGAAGAATGTCTACACTTTATCTATATAGGCAATCCATAATTATTTTAAAAACACAATAAATGTGATATTTTTGCAGTTCAATTTAATTAATCAGAAATGGCGCTATCAGAATTAACTGCAGTATCTCCAATCGACGGTCGGTATCACAGTAAAACAAAAGAATTAACGGACTATTTTTCGGAATTTGCACTCATAAAATATAGAGTTGAAGTAGAGATCAAATATTTTATTGCATTACACGAACTCCCACTTCCCCAGCTAAAAGACATCAAATCAGAAGATATAGAATCGTTAAGAAGCATAATTTCTAATTTTTCTTTAGAAAATGCCCAACGCATAAAAGATATTGAAATCGTTACAAATCACGATGTAAAAGCAGTTGAATATTTTATCAAAGAAGAATTTGATAAAATCGGGTTCAGCAAGTATAAGGAATTCATTCATTTTGGACTTACATCTCAGGACATTAATAATACCGCTATCCCATTATCTATTAAAGAAGCATTTGATAAGATTTATTATCCACTACTGTCGGAGGTAATTAATGTTCTTGCAGACGACGGAGAAAAATGGAAGGATATTCCTATGCTTGCCAAAACACATGGACAACCGGCATCGCCAACGAAACTGGGTAAAGAGATAATGGTGTTTGTTTACCGGCTTGAAAGACAGATAGAACATTTTAGCCAAATCCCTTTTACTGCTAAATTTGGAGGGGCAACCGGAAACTTAAATGCACATAAGATCTCCTTTCCGGAGATCGACTGGATGCAATTTGGAAATAAATTTGTATCAGAGTATTTAGGTTTAACACGGGAACAATACACAACACAGATCTCAAATTATGATGAACTGGGCGCATTTATGGATAACCTGAAGCGCATCAATACCATACTTATTGATTTGTGTCGGGATATTTGGACCTACATTTCGATGGACTATTTCAAACAAACGATTAAAAAAGGCGAAATCGGTTCATCAGCTATGCCACATAAAGTAAATCCAATTGATTTTGAAAATGCTGAAGGGAATCTGGGTGTTGCAAATGCTATTCTGGATCATTTAACATTAAAACTACCTATTTCCAGATTGCAGCGCGATCTTACCGACTCAACTGTACTAAGAAATATTGGTGTCCCATTTGGCCATACTTTAATTGCATTTAAATCGTTATTAAAAGGATTAGGAAAACTCCTATTAAATGAAGAAGCATTAAAAGCTGATCTGGATAAAAACTGGGCAGTTGTTGCAGAAGCAATTCAAACAATTTTGCGCAGTATTGGTTATCCTAATCCGTATGAAGCTTTAAAGGAACTAACAAGAACAAATAATGTAATTAACAAGGAAAGTATTCACTCTTTTATTGAGTCATTAAATATTGATAATGAACTGAAGGTAAAAATGAAAACAATTACACCTTATAATTACACAGGAATCTAATTAAACCAACCATTAAAGATTATTAATGAAGGATTTTTTCAAAATCTTAAGACGTTTTATTCCTCCTTATAAAACCAACTTAACACTTAATATTGTATTAACCATACTTAGTACTTTTGCCGGTTTGTTTTCATTTTATATGATGAAACCAATTCTGGAAATTCTATTTGGTATTAGTAAAGAGACTTACATCCATCAGAATATTTCTTATGAAAGTATTAAGGCCCTTACGGATTCTCTGAGCAATAACTTTTACTATTATATTGGTCATTTGATTGATATGAAAGGTAAAAGTTACACTCTGGGATTCATTGGAATATTTCTTATTGTATTCTCACTATTAAAAACTGGCCTTGCTTATCTTGCAGCTTATAGTATAATACCGATGCGTGCAGGTATATCCAGAGATATACGCGATATTATTTATAAGAAAATTCTTGATTTACCCATCGGTTTCTTTTCTGAACAAAAAAAAGGTGACATAATGTCCCGAATGTCAAGTGACGTACAGGAAGTTGAAAACTCAATTTTCAATTCTATTGAAATCATGTTTAAGAATCCCATCATTATCCTTATATATCTGGTGACCATGGTATATATGAGTTGGAGATTAACAATTTTTGTTTTTGTCTTACTGCCAATTAGTGGTACGATTATAGGTAGAATCGGGAAAACACTTAAACGAACCAGCAACAAAGGTCAGATTCAACTTGGCATAATTCTTTCAAACATTGAGGAATCGCTGTCCGGATTACGGATCATAAAAGCCTTTAATGCCGAACCTAAAAGCAAAAGAAATTTCAGGGAGAATGTTGATAAACATTTCCGGATCCAAAAAAGATTGATGCGTAAACGTCAGTTGGCTCACCCCGTTAGCGAATTACTCGGAACTATTGTCATAGTTATTGTACTATGGTATGGAGGAAAGTTAATTTTTGCAGGCTCAGCCTCTCTTGAAGCATCCATGTTCATGGTATATCTGGTTATTTTTTACAGTATTATCAATCCGGCAAAAGCATTTTCCACAGGATTTTATTCCATTCAGAAAGGTTTGGCCAGCATGGAACGCATAGATGAGATACTTCAGACCGAGTCAAATATTGTAGATAAAAGAGATGCTGAAGAATTGACTGGTTTTCATGACAAAATCGAATATAAAGATGTTAGCTTTAAGTATGAAAAGGAGATGGTTCTCAGTAACATTGACATTTCAATTTCTAAAGGCAAAACAGTGGCATTGGTTGGACAATCGGGATCAGGAAAAACGACCCTGGTGGATCTGCTTCCCCGTTTCTACGATGTTACAAATGGAGAGATCATCATAGACGGACATAATATTAAAAATGTCAGAGTAAAATCTCTGAGGCATTTAATGGGAAATGTGAATCAGGATCCCATTTTATTTAATGATACTTTTTATAACAATATTGCATTTGGTTTAGAGAACAGCACCAAAGAAGAGGTTATTGCTGCAGCAAAGGTGGCTAATGCCCATGAATTTATCATGGAAACAGAATTTGGATACGATACCAATATTGGTGACAGAGGAAGCAAACTTTCCGGTGGACAGAGACAAAGAATAAGCATTGCAAGAGCTGTACTGGCTAATCCCCCGATTTTAATTCTTGACGAGGCAACATCAGCACTTGACACAGAATCAGAACGATTGGTTCAGGATGCATTGGAGAACCTTATGAAAAACAGAACCACCATAGTAATCGCACACAGGCTATCAACTGTAAGAAATGCTGATGAAATTTGTGTTATGCATGAAGGTAAAATAGTTGAACGTGGTAAACACGAAGATCTGATCAGCCTTAAAGGGATTTATAAAAAATTGCATGACATGCAAATGTTCTGATCCAACAAATTGATTAGAGTCAATCATAATGTCATATCAGATTTCCATCCTGTCATGCCTTCCTAAACTTTAAAATCAAAATTGACAATTTGACGCATTTTATTACAGTCACCATTGTACCTCTGACATATTTTCAAGGTTAAAATCAACTTCCTTTTTTGGCATAACATTTGACTTAACAGTGGCGTGAATTTGAATATTAACCACTAAAAAAATAAAAAATGGGAAAGATTATAGGAATCGACCTTGGAACAACAAACTCATGTGTTTCTGTAATGGAAGGAAATGAGCCGGTTGTGATCCCTAACAGCGAAGGTAAACGTACAACTCCATCAATGGTGGCGTTTGTAGAGAATTCTGAGCGCAAAGTTGGTGATCCGGCAAAACGTCAGGCCATTACGAATCCACAAAAAACGATTGCATCAATTAAACGTTTCATGGGTGAAACTTATGATAACGTTACAAAAGAAATTAAGAGAGCTTCTTATAAGGTAGTTAAGGGAGAAAATAATACACCTCGTGTTGATATCGATGGCAGATTATATTCCCCGCAGGAAATATCTGCAATTGTTCTTCAGAAGATGAAGAAAACAGCAGAAGATTATCTTGGACAGGAAGTTACTGATGCAGTTATTACGGTACCTGCTTATTTTAGTGACTCACAACGTCAGGCAACAAAAGAAGCCGGAGAAATTGCTGGGTTAAATGTGCGAAGGATCGTGAATGAACCTACAGCAGCGTCATTGGCATATGGTCTCGACAAGCAGGATCATGATATGAAAATCGCAGTATTTGACCTTGGTGGAGGGACCTTCGATATTTCAATTCTTGAATTAGGCGACGGAGTTTTTGAAGTTAAATCAACAGATGGTGATACACACCTTGGTGGTGATGATTTCGACCAGGTAATTATTGACTGGCTGGCCGCCGAATTCAAAGCAGACGAAGGCATTGATCTTCGCGAAGATCCGATGGCTTTGCAACGTTTGAAAGAAGCAGCAGAAAAGGCAAAAATTGAGCTTTCAAGTTCAACTCAGACAGAGATCAATCTGCCATATATTATGCCGGTAAACGGAATTCCAAAACACCTGGTAAGAAGTCTGTCAAGAGCTAAATTTGAACAACTATCAGATTCTTTAATTCAGGCTACCGTTGAACCATGTAAGAAAGCATTAAAAAATGCCGGATTATCACCATCAGATATCAATGAAGTTATTCTAGTTGGAGGGTCAACACGTATTCCTGCGGTTCAGGCTAAAGTAAAGGAATTATTTGGCAAAGAACCTTCTAAAGGGGTCAACCCGGATGAAGTAGTTGCTGTAGGTGCAGCTATTCAGGGTGGCGTTTTAACCGGTGAAGTTAAGGATGTACTTCTTTTGGATGTTACACCGCTGTCTTTAGGTATTGAAACAATGGGTAGTGTGATGACTAAATTAATTGAAGCCAACACGACTATTCCAACCAAAAAGACAGAAACATTCACAACAGCTGCAGACAATCAACCTTCGGTTGAAATTCATGTATTGCAGGGAGAACGTGCGATGGCAAGAGATAATAAAACTATCGGACGCTTCCATTTGGACGGAATTCCACCAGCCCCACGAGGTGTACCACAGGTTGAAGTTACATTCGATATTGATGCCAATGGCATCCTGAACGTTTCTGCAAAAGATAAGGGAACTGGCAAAGAACAGAGTATTCGTATTGAAGCTTCTTCAGGACTTTCAGACGACGAAATAAAACGAATGAAAGACGAGGCTTCTGCAAATGCTGATGCCGACAAAAAAGAGAAAGAACGTATCGACAAACTTAACGCTGCCGACAGTATGATTTTCCAGACTGAAAAACAGCTCAAAGAATTTGGCGACAAGTTGCCGGCAGATAAGAAAAAACCGATTGAAGATGCATTAAATAAACTAAAAGAAGCACACAAGTCGCAGAATATTGAAGCAATTGATTCTGCCATGAATGAACTGAATACTGTATTTCAGGCTGCTTCCCAGGAAATGTATAATGCAAGTCAGGCTCAGGGCCAGGGACAACCTGATCCTGGAGCAGGTCAGCAGACATCCGGCGGTGAAAGTCAGAAAGGCGGAAGCAACGACGATGAAGTAACTGATGTGGATTTTGAAGAAGTAAAATAATACTGATATGTTATTACAAAAATGGGTTAGCAGTTGCTAACCCATTTTTTTTGCCATAAAAAAGAGGTAATTAAGAAAATTACCTCTTTAAATTAATTATTTAGAAAGCTCTTTAGTTTTGAGCAAATCCTGTATTCTCTTCTAATGTAACCTCAAGATATAAATTTTTATTCTTCTTAATTTTCAATTCCTTTTTAACAGGTTTATATCCTGCAAAAGAAAATGTTACAGTATATTTTCCTTCGGGTAAATCCAATTCAAAATCACCGGTTTTTTCAGAAAATGTTCCAATTGTAGTTCCCTTACACTGAATATTTGCCAGTGACAAAGGAATTTTATATCCTCTCACATTTTCGTAAACCACACCACTTATTTTAGATTTTTCCTGTTTATTAGAACCAAAAACAGTTACCGAGAAAAGTATAAAAAATAATAGAACAGTTGTTTTCATGCATTACAATTTGATGCTACAAATTAATGCCATCATCATTACAACTAATCGACACCAATATTTCAATATTGTTAAAATTTAATGACAAAAAAAGCTGCCAATTCTGGCAGCTCTCTATATGTTGCTTTTGCTTTGCATCAAATTATTCACCCAACATAGCCATTCTGCTTTTAGCCAATGAAACGGCTTCTCCATTTGGAAATTGTTCCAGATATGCATTATAAGCTTCCATAGTGTCCTGACTTTTGGCTTTTTGCCAAGAAACAATATCAACGGTCTTTTCTGCTTTTGCGGCAAACTGCCCCTCTGGATAAGTCTCCAGATATGATTTCAGTCCCCGAAGGTTAAAATCATTTACTGCATTATCGTAAGCTACAATGAAAAGTTCCTTTTCTAATGTTGCTTTAACTTCTTCACTGTTTTTACTGTCTGGGTAATTAGCAAGATATAATTCACACCTCTTTACAGATGGTGAATTATCTATTAATTTTTTAAATTTCTTTTCCGACGGGACCAAAACAATATCGGTATACAGGTCAACACCATCAAGCTGTGCTGCTCTTTTCACACCTTTATAAACAATATTGAGTACTGCATCCGGTGCTGCATTTATTTCAAAATACCCGTTTACATCAGTTTTCACCTGATCTCCATTGGCATTTATAACCTTTGCACTTTTAACTGGTTCATCAACGAAATACACAACACCTGAAACCTTTTGAGCAAATGTGTATGCTGAAAAGATTATTAATAATCCTAATACTAACTGAAACTTTTTCATGTCAATCTTTTTTAAATTTTCAACCAATTAATCCGGCTAACCGGAATCTCGTTTCATTGTTGTTTCGTTGCTTTTTCAAAAGTATTGCATGAATATTACAGGAATATTACAAAAATGTTTCAATTAGCTATTCACAAGCTTTTTAAACTGGTTTTAGATAAATTTTCCCGGAAAACCGGAATAAATATCTTAGTTTAACAACTTGTCCATGTGTGCCATATTAACCTGGTTAATAATATTTTTAGCTTCCGGCGTATATAAATATTTCAATTCCGACTCAAAATGTTCCGTAATTCTTGCCCTGACGATCTTCATGGTGCTGTTCATCAGTTTATTTTCCTCGTTGAATGATTCTGACAAAACACTTACCGAAGTAGGCAACCATCTTGCAGGAAATAAGTTTTGCATACTGCCACCGGCTTTGAATTTATCAACTTCACCTTGAAGAACCTTTAGTGCTTCTTCTTTCCCTTCCTTTGATTTAGGATCGACTGATTTATCTTTTAAATGTGCCACCAGCGCCTGTTTATTTGGAACTAAAAACATTACCGTATATGGATCCTGATTATTATGCAGCATTGCCTGCTCAATAAATTGCGAATTATCAACAATCGCCTCTTCAATTCCTTCCGGACTATATTTTTCGCCGTCGCTGCTAATCAAAAGACTTTTAAATCTTCCAAACACATACAAAAAACCATCATCATCCATATATCCCAAATCACCGGTATGCAACCATCCGTCTTTAAGCGTTTCTTCCGTCGCTTTAGGATTATTCCAATATCCTAACATTACATTATCGCCTTTTACCAGTATCTCCCCCTTTTCGTAATTTGGAAGCTCATTTCCTTCGTCATCAACAATTTTCAACTCCATATTTTTTACGAGATAACCCGATGACCCCAGTTTATGACGAAACATTGAATTTGCAGAAATAATTGGAGAAGCTTCACTCAAGCCATAGCCCTGAAGCATAGGGATTCCGAGCGCATAGAAAAATCGTTGCAGTTCTGTATCCAGCAAAGCACCTCCTCCTATAAAAAATTCCAGATTCCCACCAAAACCCTCACGAACCTTGGAAAAAACAATCTTATCAAAGAGTCCAACCAATGGTTTCAACAATTTTTTTGCTCCTTTGCCTTTGTCAAAACCCAGACTATTATACCTGTAAGCTGTATTAAGCCCTGTATTAAAAAGAGTTGTAACAACCTTTCCTTTGGCCTTTATTCCGGATTCAATGTTCTTTCTGAAATTTTTAGCCAGTGCCGGCACACTCATCATAATATGAGGCTTAATTTCATTGATATTTTTAGAAACATTTTTCAGCGTTTCCATCTGTGTTTTACCGGTCTGAACCGAAGCTATACTGGCCCCGAAATACATAAAAGCGTATAAGCAGGCTGTATGGGCAAATGCATGATCCCATGGAAGTATAGCCAGGGTTTTGTGCGTTTCGGGAATTGACATCAATGTAGAAGCCTGTTCCACATTGGCCGCATAATTCAGTTGCGAAAGCATAATACCCTTTGGATCCGCCGTGGTTCCTGAAGTATATGAAATATTAGCCACATCATCGGGCTTTATTGAATCCCTGAGTTTAAGAAATTCCTTTTCGTGATTCTTAAGGTAATTTTTTCCTTTCGCCAGAATATCACCTATATAAATCTCTTTTTCCTCCAAAGGAATACTGTCAAATACTATAATTAGTTCAATGTCCTTTAACTTATCTTTGATATCCCGTAATTTATTAATCTGATGTTTACTGGTTAAAATAAACCTGCTCCCTGAATGTTTTATCCTGAAAAACAACTCATTTTCCGCATCCAGTTTAACCGAAAGTGGCACATTAATACCGCCAGCATACAATACAGCCAGTTCGGAAATAAGCCATAAATTTCTGCCTTCTGACAATAACGAAGCCCTGTCGCCCTTTTTAAAACCGGAAGCAATAAGCCCGTTTGCCAAAACATAAACATCATCACGAATTTCGCTATATGTCTGAGAAACATAACCTTTCCCCATATTTTCGTACAGGAATGGATTACCAGAGTACTTTTCCACAGAAGTTTCAAACAATTCAATGATTGTCTTCATAATGAGATCAAATTTGGTTAACGTTCAAAAATAAGCATTTATTAGAAATAAAATACGTGATTTCCCCCCTTTAAATAAAATAGGTTATATAACATAATAATTTTAAATTTGCCTCTGAACTTAAATTTTTAATCTAAATAAAAATATGAAAGTAGCTGTAATAGGGACTGGTTACGTGGGATTGGTTACAGGCGCCTGTTTATCTGAGACAGGAATTCAGGTTGCATGTATTGATGTCGATAAAAATAAAATTGAACGTTTAAAACAAGGCATTATTCCTATATACGAACCAGGTTTAGACCGACTGGTTAAAAATAATTATGAAAAGGACAGACTTCAATTCTCTATTAGTTTGCCTGAAGGAATTAAAGATGCGGAAGCAATTTTCATCGCAGTAGGAACACCTCCGGGAGAAGATGGAAGTGCTGATCTGAGCTATGTAATCGCAGTAGCAAAAGAAATTGGTCAAAACCTTACTAAGTATGCAGTAGTTGTAACTAAAAGTACTGTACCTATTGGGACCTCACATAAAGTAAAGGCAGCTGTACAAGAGGAACTGGATGCGAGAAATTCTGATATAAAATTTGATGTGGCATCCAATCCGGAATTCCTGAAGGAAGGAAATGCTGTGGAGGATTTTCTAAGGCCTGACAGAATTGTATTGGGTGTGGAAAGTGAACAGGCGATAAAAATATTAAACAGGGTATATCATCCTTTTATGCTCAGTGGACACAGAATCATTACCATGGATATTCCATCAGCGGAAATGACCAAATATGCTGCAAATGCAATGCTAGCAACTAAAATCAGTTTTATGAATGATATTGCCAATTTGTGCGAAATTGTTGGTGCTGATGTAAGCATGGTACGCAAAGGTATTGCAGCTGATGCAAGAATTGGAAATAAATTCATATATCCTGGTGTAGGCTTTGGGGGATCCTGTTTTCCTAAAGATGTAAAGGCTCTGATTAAAACAGCCAGCGAATACAATTATTCCCTTGACGTACTTAAAGCTGTCGAATCAGTAAATAACAGGCAGAAATTTGTTATTGTAGATAAGATAAAATCGTACTTTAAAGACGATATTAAAGGAAAAAAAATTGCGATCTGGGGATTAGCGTTCAAACCAAATACTGATGATACGCGCGAAGCACCGGCTTTCGTTATCATTGATGAACTTTTAAAGCTGGGAGCCCAAGTTGCAGCTTATGATCCTGCAGCCATAGAGGAGACGAAAAAAGTATTCGGCGATAAAATCTTATACGGAAAAGAATCATATGATGTTTTAGTGGATGCTGATGCATTAGTTCTTGTTACAGAATGGAGTGAATTCAGGGTTTTGAATTACCCGGTTTTGAGCAAACTCATGAATGGAAGGGTCATTTTTGACGGAAGAAATATTTATTCCCCGCAAGAAGTAATTGAACATGGTTTCGACTATTTTAATATAGGAAGTCAACCTTTGAACCATTTATAATGAGGTAAAAGGAATTCAGCTAACCCTCAGATCTGACAAAAAACATAAAAGAAGGCTTTAACAATCTCGTTGGAAAATGGTTTATATAAGAGTAATTAATATTTTTGAAACCTATTATAAATATAAATAAGACTTTATGAAAGGAATAATTCTAGCAGGTGGTTCGGGAACCAGGTTATATCCAATAACCAAATCCATTTCTAAACAGATCATTCCGGTTTATGATAAACCCATGATATACTATCCTTTATCGGTTTTAATGTTGGCCGGTATCAAAGAAATTCTGATTATATCAACACCACAGGATTTGCCACTCTACAGAAACCTGTTTGGTGATGGTTCTGATTATGGATTAAGACTTGAATATGCGGAACAACCTTCACCAGATGGTTTGGCTCAGGCATTTATTATTGGTGAAGAATTTATAGAAAATGATAACGTTTGCCTTATCCTTGGGGATAATATATTTTACGGTTACAATTTTAGTGGGAAACTTAAGAATTCATCTAAACTGGAAGATGGTGCAGTAGTCTTCGGTTATTATGTGCATGATCCTGAACGTTATGGCGTTGTTGATTTTGATGATAATGGCAATGTATTAAGTATTGAAGAAAAACCGGAAAAACCAAAATCGCATTACGCTGTTACAGGTCTGTATTTCTATAGTAACGATGTGGTTGAAAAAGCCAAGAATCTGAAACCTTCAAAAAGAGGAGAGCTTGAGATCACCGATTTAAACAAACTGTACCTTGACGAAGGACGGCTAAGTGTTGAGCTGATGGGCAGAGGTATGACCTGGCTGGATACTGGTACGCACGACAGTTTATTGCAAGCCTCCAATTTTATATCAACAATACAAAACAGACAAGGATTAATGGTTTCATGTATTGAAGAAATTGCCTATAAAAGAGGCTTTATTAATAAAGAAAAACTAATTGAACTGGCGAAACCGTTAATTAAAAATCATTATGGCAGGTATTTAATGGATGTTGCCAATAATTACACAAATGAACTAACGAAATAATGGAAATAGTAGAGACTCCAATTAAAGACCTATTGATTATTAAACCCAGAATTTTTAAAGATGACAGAGGTTATTTTTATGAATCATGGAATAAAAAAACATTTGAATCGGAAGGTATAACAAATAGCTTTATTCAGGATAATGAATCCCAGTCTTCTTATGGTGTAGTAAGAGGCCTGCACTATCAGCTAGCTCCTTTTTCTCAGGCAAAACTCGTTCGGGTATTATCAGGTTCTGTGCTGGATGTAGCGGTGGATCTCAGAAAGAACAGTCCTACGTTCGGAAAATGGCACGCAGTGGAGTTAACCTCAGAAAATAAGCTTATGTTTCTTGTACCAAGAGGTTTTGCACACGGATTTGCTGTTCTTAGCGAAAAAGCAACGTTTGCATATAAGTGTGACAACGCCTATAATCCACAAAGTGAAAGAAGTATTAATCCGTTTGATTCAACGTTAAATATTGACTGGAAAATTGACAAGGCCGGTGCAATTTTGAGTGCAAAAGATAAGGACGCACCTGATTTTTCAATTGCTGAATTCAATTTTTAATCATTCTCATCATAAATAAAACAAATATGAAGATTCTTGTTACAGGCTCAAATGGTCAGTTGGGTTCTGAATTCAAAAACAGAGTTTCTGATTTTAAAAAATGGAAATTTGTATTTACTGATGTTGCAGAGCTCAATATAACTTCTCCTGATGCCATTGATAATTACATTAAAAAACAAGGGCCTTTCAATTATTTAATAAACTGTGCTGCTTACACGGCAGTAGATAAAGCAGAAGATGAACCAGAAAAGGCGAAATTGCTTAACTCTGACGCCCCTGGATTTCTTGCAAAAGCCTGTAATAAAAATGATATCAAACTAATTCATGTTTCCACTGACTATGTTTTTGAGGGAAAAAACTACTTACCTTATACAGAAAATGACGAGACAAAACCAAATTCAGAATATGGCAAAACCAAACTTAACGGAGAACTTCAGGTTTTAATGTATAATCCTCAGAGTATTATTATAAGAACATCGTGGTTGTATTCAAGGTTTGGACATAATTTTGTAAAGGTGATGCAAAAACTCGGAAGCGAACGCGATAAAATATCCGTTGTTTTTGATCAGATTGGAACACCCACGCATGCTTATGATCTGGCAGATGCAGTACTTGCTATACTTTCAGCTTCAGAAAATAATAAACAGGACTGGATTAAGGGTGTATATCACTTTTCCAACGAAGGCGTTTGTAGTTGGTACGATTTTGCAAGTGAAATTATGAAACTCTGGAACATTGATTGTAGCATTGAACCTATTACTTCAGACATGTATCCCCAGAAGGCACCAAGACCTTTTTATTCTGTCATGAATAAAACAAAGATCAAAAAAAATTATGCAATAAAAATTCCAAATTGGAAAGATTCGCTCCGGCATTATAAAGAACTGACAAAATAATGCTTACAAAATGTCAGTTTTTTCTCAAAAAATAACTTTTTCCAGTTAGACGAATCCAAGAACCTAAAAACTAAAAAACGAGGGGGTACAAGTAAAATTTTACCTTTTTATATCAAAACACCCCTGAATTGCTCATACACTTATCCAATATTTATCTAATTTAATCACAAATACCCCTTCCTTAAACAGGGAACAAACATTATTGACCTATTATACAAATTCATTATAAATACACTTTTTGATATCATTTTTCCATATATGATATTTTTATGTAAGACCAATGCATTTTTTGTAAACTATTTGATTATATTTGCAGCGGAGTGCATGACAAACGATATTAATTAGAATAAAGAATATTCATTATGTGTGGAATAGTTGGAGTGTTTGATGTAAAAATTGAAACAACCGGTTTAAGACCTCAGGTTCTGGAAATGTCTAAAAGAATTCGTCACCGTGGTCCGGACTGGTCTGGAATTTATTGTGGGGATAAGGCTTTGCTGGCACACGAACGCTTATCAATCGTAGATCCTCAATCCGGTAAACAACCCTTGTTTTCTCCGGACAAAAAGATAATTCTTGCGGTTAATGGTGAAATATATAACCACAAGGAAATAAGGCAACAATATGAAGGCAAATATGATTTTCAGACCAATAGCGACTGTGAAGTAATCATTCCGTTATACCTGGAAAAAGGAAAAGATTTTATAGAAGACTTAAGTGGAATCTTTGCCTTTGCACTGTATGATTCAGAGAAGGACATTTACCTGGCTGCAAGAGATCAAATTGGGGTAATACCAATGTATCGTGGATGGGATAAGTTTGGCAATTTTTATGTTGCTTCTGAATTAAAAGCTCTCGAAGGTTATTGTAACAATATTGAAGTATTCCTTCCTGGTCATTTAATGTACAGCCCCGATGGTATTGATTTCCAGCGTTGGTATTCAAGAGATTGGTTTGAATATGATAACGTAAAGGATAATCCTACGTCTATAGAAGATTTAAAAGATGCTCTGGAAACAGCTGTACATAAGCAACTCATGTCTGATGTTCCTTACGGCGTGTTGTTATCAGGAGGACTGGACTCTTCTGTAACTTCTGCTCTGGCCAAGAAATTCAGCGGAACAAGAGTAGATACAGATGATAAAGAAGAAGCATGGTGGCCAAGACTCCATTCTTTTGCAGTAGGACTTGAAGGTTCTCCTGACCTTGCTGCTGCTCAAAAAGTAGCAGATCATATTGGAACAGTTCATCATGAAATACACTTTACCATTCAGGAAGGAATTGATGCGTTAAGAGATGTAATTTATCATCTTGAAACATACGATGTAACAACCATTCGCGCAGCAACGCCGATGTATTTACTGGCAAGGGTTATTAAATCTATGGGGATTAAAATGGTATTGTCCGGAGAAGGTGCAGATGAAGTGTTCGGTGGCTACCTTTACTTCCACAAAGCACCAAATGCCAAAGAATTTCACGAGGAAACCATTCGTAAATTAAATAAGCTTCACTTATACGATTGCCTGAGGGCAAATAAAGCACTCGCTGCCTGGGGAGTGGAAGGCCGTGTGCCGTTCCTGGATAAAGAATTTCTTGACGTTGCCATGCGCCTGAATCCACAGGATAAGATGATAACACCTGAAAGAATGGAAAAATGGGTTGTTCGCAAAGCATTTGAAGATTATCTTCCGGCAAGCGTTGCATGGCGTCAGAAAGAACAATTTTCTGATGGTGTTGGTTACAGCTGGATTGACAGTTTAAAGGAATTGGTAAACAAGAAAGTTACCGACGAGGAAATGGCAACTTCAAAATATCGTTTCCCTATCAACCCTCCTATGAGCAAGGAAGAATATTACTACAGGACAATATTTTCTGAACATTTCCCATCAGATGCAGCAGCAAGATGTGTTCCTTCGGTACCTTCTGTTGCATGTAGTACTGCTGAGGCACTTGCATGGGATGAGTCATTTAAAAACATGACAGATCCGTCAGGAAGGGCCGTTAAAAACGTACACAAAGATGCTTATAAATAGCAGATCATAATTTTATATACTGAGCCACAGCAAATGATGTTGTGGCTTTTTTATTTTATTTCCATCGCAACACTTTTAGTCAGAATTGTATCCTAATTTTTATAAATTTGTGAATCAATAATAATTAATGGAACGAATCATTGTATTAGAAGATATAGACCCTGTATCATTTTACGGCGCTAATAATGCAAATCTGGATATAATAAAAGCATTATATCCTAAATTAAGAATAGTTGCACGGGGAAGTATCATTAAGGCAAATGGAAGCGAGGATCAGATTGCTGAATTTGAAGAAAAAATTAATGACCTGATTAAATATACAATTCAGTACAATCAGCTGACCGAAAAGATTATCAGGGAGATTATCACTGAAAATAAAATTTACGAAAGTATTCCATCCGATGCTATCTTATACAGTACCAGCGGAAGGCCTATTGTAGCAAGAACTCCTAATCAAAAAAAGTTTGTGGATGCATTTTACCACAATGATCTTTTGTTTGCTATCGGCCCTGCCGGATCCGGTAAAACTTATACGGCTATTGCCCTTGCTGTAAGAGCTCTTAAAAACAAAGAGATTCGAAAAATTATTCTTTCGAGACCTGCGGTTGAAGCCGGAGAAAGGCTTGGTTTTTTACCTGGCGATCTGAAAGAAAAAATTGATCCGTATTTGCAACCCTTGTATGATGCACTAAAAGATATGATTCCTGCGGCCAAACTTAAAGAATATACCGAAAATGAAACCATTCAGATTGCTCCGCTTGCTTACATGCGGGGCCGCACATTGAATGATGCCATTGTCATACTGGACGAAGCACAGAACACGACCAGGAATCAGCTTAAAATGTTTCTCACACGAATGGGGCGCAATGCCAAATTTATCGTTACGGGAGACGTGACACAGATAGACTTGCCAAGTCGTCAGGATAGCGGTTTGGTTCAGGCATTGCAAATACTCAAAGATATTGAAGGCATAAAACGCATAACCTTTAATGCAAAAGATATTGTACGCCACAGACTGGTACAGAAAATTGTAGAAGCTTACGAAAAAGAATAAATTATGAGCAAAACATCCCTGATCATCCAAAGAGAGTACCTGACAAGAGTAAAGAAAAAGTCGTTTATTATTATGACCTTTTTAACTCCCGTTTTATTTGCCGCTTTAATTCTTGTGCCTGTGGTATTGTCACAGACCATGAAAGACGATTCAACAAAGGTCATTGCCGTTGCAGATGAAACAGGATTGTACAGAAATGTCTTACAGAATAAGGATTATGTCAAATTTCAGTACTCCTCTGAAAATTTTAAAACGCTTGAATCAGAGTTTAACAGCAAGGGATATTATGCCATTTTAAACATTACGGCAGATCTGGAAAAATATCCTGATTCCGTTTTTATATATTCTAACAAACAGGTAAGCCTTGATATACAAGGTATGATAAGCAAAGACCTTAAAAACTATATCAGGGAAGAAAAGAAGAAGGAATATAACATTGCAAACCTCGACAATATTCTTGCCGACCTGAATAAAGGAGTTAATATTACATCTATAAAATGGGGCAAGGGTGGTGAAGCCAGAGAATCGTCTACAGAGCTGGCTATGGCCATTGGTTATATTTCAGCGTTTATCATTTACATGTTTATTTTTATGTATGGCGTACAGGTGATGCGTGGAGTGATCGAAGAAAAGACCAACCGAATTGTCGAAGTCATCGTTTCGTCGGTGAAACCATTTCAGTTAATGATGGGCAAAGTAATTGGACTGGCATTGGTTGCCCTGACCCAGTTTTTACTCTGGGTTATTTTATCAGGGGTATTGATTTCAGTCATCAAGGTATTGATTTTACCGGATATGCCGCATGATGCCAATACGCAAATGCAGTTATTGAATGCGGCACAGGAAATGCCGCAGGGCGCCGGAGCTGACATGGTCAGATTTATGAGTAAGATCTATTCATTCAACATTTATGAAATCCTGTCCTTCTTTATTATTTATTTTATAGGCGGATACCTGCTTTATGCGGCCTTGTTTGCCGCCATTGGATCAGCCGTTGACAATGATACAGATACACAACAATTTATGCTGCCGGTAACTATTCCAATGGTATTTGCATTATATGTAGCCATTAGCGCGATTAACAATCCACACGGCCCGATGGCATTCTGGTGCTCTTTAATACCATTTACCTCCCCGATAGTAATGATGGTACGGATACCATTTGAGGTCCCGGCATGGCAACTCATGGTTTCGGTTTCATTACTGATCCTTACATTTATTGGCATGATATGGGTGGCATCACGTATTTACCGGACTGGCATTCTAATGTATGGAAAGAAAGTAAGTTACAAGGAAATATTTAAGTGGCTAAGATATAAAGGATAAACTTACAATAGTATTTCTCCTTTCATATACAGAACGGCTGAACCGGAAATTTTTACCCGTGAATTACTAAGTTCAACCTCAAGATAACCTTTTCTGGCAGATAGTTGTCTTGCGGTAAGCTTTGCTTTATTCAGTTTATCAGACCAGTAAGGCGTAAGAGTAGTGTGTGCTGAACCGGTTACCGGATCTTCATCAATTCCGGACTGAGGCCCGAAAAACCGTGACACAAAATCAACATCTGTTCCGGGCGCCGTACAAATTACACCCCTTGCATCCACAGAAGCAATCGCATCCAAATCAGGTTTTAAATCTATAACCTGCTGTTCCGATTCAAAAATAACCAGATAATCATCTTTCCCTTTAAATATATTCCTAGGTTCAAAACCAAATGCATCGACCAAACCGTAAGGCATAAATGTCTCCTCAAGATGATCAACAGGAAAATCCAATTCGAACAAGTCGCCTTGCCGTTTTACATATAATGCACCCCGGTTCAGCGTTTCTAAATGAAGAATTTCTCCATTATAATTCAGTTCATTAAACAGCACATAAGCAGATGCCAGTGTGGCATGACCACAAAGATCTACCTCGCAGGTAGGCGTGAACCACCTGATATCATAAATGCCATCTTTAGCTACAAGAAATGCCGTTTCAGGCTGGTTGTGTTCTGCTGCAATCTTCTGAAGTTTTTCATCTGGCAGCCATTTATCCAGAATACATACGGATGCGGGATTTCCGCCAAAAACATTTTTTGTAAATGCATCTATCTGAAAAACCTTATAAGACTTTTTCATACATATTCCTTTTTAATTGAAGACATCAAGTCCTGTCGTGTCATCGAGAAAGTCTTTTCCCGCTCTTCAAGATATTCAAGTATAAACAATGCTCTTTCGAGCATCATGTTACTTCTGTTCCTATCGAACAATGTATGCATTTCAAAGAGTGTCCGTGCAAACAGTTCCATATTCTGAATATTAAACTGCTCAAGCTTTTCAAGAACCTGAACCATTTTAACCGGTTCCATCCGCAATATTTTGTCAACAGAAAGATCTGTTATTGATTCCAGTTCTTCCAGTTCGTTATTTATCTCAGCCACGTCCTGTTTCTTTTGAAGCTTGCCAATTATACCAAGCAACAACTCTCCTATTTTCTGGATCTCACGCAATATAAAATCTTCCTGCCTCATTTATGATATTTATGGATAAGAACTAAAACTGACACCGCTTCACCTAAGCAATTTACTAATTTTTAAAAATATACGAAGATAAAAAAAGGCCTTCATTAGCTGAAGACCTTTTTTAAATCATATCATTTTCAGGCTTCAGCACCACCTGAGTTACGCATTCCCATTATATCCCGATCAAAGAGATAAAGATTTCCATTGTCACCAATAAGGTTTAACCTGTCGAGGATATTTGATACAGATGCCTCTTCTTCAATTTGCTCATTCACAAACCACTGAACCCACTGGTGTGTTGCAAAATCCCTTTCTTCATGACACACAGCCACAATAGTATTTATAGCATCGGAAATATATTGCTCATGCTCCATTGTACGCTGAAATAAATCACTTACATTCTTAAAATCAACCGGAGGTGCATCAATTGCTGGAATAACAGCCTTCCCTCCTCTCTCATTAAGATAGCCAACAAACTTTAGCATATGAACGCGCTCTTCATCTGACTGAGCATACATCCATTGTGCTATTCCGGGGTAGCCATTGCATTCGGCCCAGGAAGCCATTGCCAAATACAAATTAGAAGAATACGCTTCTTTTCCTATCTGTTCAACTAAAATTTTTTCAACTTTTTCTTTTAACATATCTGATTATTTTTAGATTACAAGTGGTGTTTTTCAATTCTCAAATATAGTTAAAAAAGCCTGATGAAGCAATATAGAGCCGGTTATAAGGTCTCTGGTTAAGTATTTTTAATATATTTACCAACTTATAACAAAACCTGAAAAATACTTAAAATCGTTACAAAATAATATTGACTAATAAATTGTCTGCCGTTTTAAAATCCATAATTTGTATCTTGAAATCGCAAATGAGATTGCCGACTTATTACATATTAATCATACTACTGCTGTTTAGTACCTCATTGAGTTCACAAACTGTTATTTCAGGTACTATAGTGGATACTAAACGTGAACCTGTTCCCTTTGCAAATATTGTACTGAAAGGATCAACGGAAGGAACAACATCAGACGAATACGGGAATTTCAGGATCACATCTAATAAAAGCCTGGATACTCTTTCAATTTCTGCGGTTGGTTATATAACCAGGGTAATTCCAATTCGCCCTTATACAGGACAGCACGTAACCATACCCTTACAGGAAAATATATATTCATTAAATGAAGTCAGTGTATTGCCCGGTGAAAATCCGGCTCACCCCATATTACGCAACATCATTAAAAACAAACAGAACAATAATCCAAACAATTTTCCGTCGTGGAAAAGCAGGGTTTATAATAAACTTGAGGTTGATCTGAAAAACCTTGGAAAGCCGAAAAAAAACAGAAAGTTCTGGGAAGATATGGAATTTGTTTTTGAAAATCTGGATACACTTCCTGAAGACAGTGTGCCTTATTTACCGGTATTTATTTCAGAGTCAGTCTCTGAATATTATCATTCGCAAGAAGACAATACATCGAAAGAAGTTATTCTGGCAAATCGATTATCAGGAGTACGCACCAAGACGATTACCCAGTTTACAGGAAAATTTTACCAGGATTTTAACATTTATAAGAACTTTATCAATGTGGATAACATTGGGCTTATCTCCCCAATTAATGATCAGTGGAACCTTTTTTATCGCTATTACCTTGTTGACAGCCTAGAATCAGGGGGGCGAAAACTATATAAAATAGATTTCAAACCACGCATGACACATGAAGCCGCATTTGAAGGGTCCATGTGGGTAATTGATTCAATTTTTGCAGTTTATAAAATTGATATGAGCATTTCACCGAAAGCTAACATCAACTTCTTAAATAAACTTGAGATTCGCAAAATGTATGTTTTAAAAGATACTACCTGCATCCCTGAAAAAGAAGAAATTATGGCTGACTTTAACGTGGAAGGCAATAATAAAAACCGTACTGTGGGTATTATAGGGAGAAAAACTTCAATTTATCAGGATTTCGAATTTGCAGAACCTCCACCCGATTTAATGGCAAGCCCGTTTCAGACCAAAGTTGAAAAAGATGCCCTGCATCATCCTCCCGAGTATTGGGTACAGGCCAGACCAGAACGTCTAAATATCCGCGAACAGGGCATTTACGACATGGTAGATTCTCTACAGAATGTACCTAAATTCAAGTCAATTACAGAAATTGTTGAAACAATTTTATTTGGCTACAAGGATTTCGGAAAATTCGAGCTAGGACCATATTTTTATATGTACAGCTACAATCCTATTGAAGGAAACAGGATCAGACTTGGCGGTAGAACCACAAAAGATTTTAACGAAAAGCTACGGCTGGACGGATACATTGCTTACGGGTTTAAGGATAATCACATGAAATACAGCCTGGGTGGATATTACTACTTTAATAAGCAGCCGATGAATGTTTTAAGCATGCATTTTGAACACGACAACCAACTCCTGGGTAAAAGTCAGAATGCATTTATGGAAGATAACTTTTTATCTTCTCTAATTAGCAGGAATCCCAACAATAAACTAACCCTCACAGATCAGCTTGATGTGCAATATCAGCATGAATGGTTTACAGGACTGACTACCACCGGCATCTTCAAATGGCAATATATCAGACCAGGACAAAATGTTCCATTTTACGAACCGGACAGTACCGAAGCAAAGGCATTATACAATAAAGAATTTGGAATCAATACACACATTGCAATTGGTGAAACATTTATTCCTGGTGATTTTCAGCGGATCAGTCTGGGAAGCAAACGTCCTGTATTTAATGTGTATACCGGAATCGGAAGTGTAAGGCTGAACAAGACTGATTACATTTATGGAAGGATTCATCTTGATATATTTGACAAGCTTCCCATCAATCCTATTGGATATACTCTCTATTATTTGCAGGCCGGGACGGTTTTAGGAAGTGTTCCATTTCCTTTATTAAAACTACATGAAGGCAACGAAACACTCACAAACGACCTTTATGCATTTAATCTGATGAATTATTACGAGTTTGCAAGTGACAAATATGCCAGTTTATTTATTGAGCATCACTTCCAGGGCTTCTTTTTAAATAAAATCCCCTTATTCAGAGCATTAAAGTTACGCGAAGTTGGTGGGTTTAAAATATTGTATGGAGAATTAAGCGATACAAAACACAGGCAGATACTGTTTCCCGAAGGCTTATCCGGTATTGGCAAAGCGCCTTATATGGAAGCTTCAGCTGGCATTGAAAATATTTTTCAACTGATTCGCATCGACTCAATCTGGCGACTGAATTACCTCCATCATGCAGAAAATATTGTGGACTGGGGTATCAGAGTTTCATTGCATATTCGATTCTGATCCGGATAATTCCAACCATATCCCGACCATTCTTCTTTATTTCAAATAATTAAGGTGACTCCTTGAAGTTATATCAAACTCTCATTACATAATATGGAAGATCTTTTCAGATAAGAGATTCAATATTCATCATCACTCGACTATTTATAATCATTAAAATTTAAATCTTTTTATGTTAAAATAATCATAACTTGTTTTAATTATTGATGTTTTTTATATTTATTTGATGTAAAATTATCTTAAATATAATATACATGAATGACAAACATTTTAAAAAGTCAATTTTATTATACCTGTTTAAAAATATTACCGGAAATGAAGAAAAGACGCTTAACAAAAAGGGGAAATACAATGTCGTAAGTACTTCGTACGAAATCCCAGGCTATATTACTCTTTTCTATGGAATAAAGATTTATCTGAATTCATCGCCATAAGCCTTCAAAATCAATTCACAGTATATTACTATACAATCAACTAAAAATAGCTAGAAGTAATTTAATATATAAAAGCAAAACGATATGAAAAAACAAATACCGAACAACATGAAAAGCATTAAAAGATTCTCACTAATAATTTTTCTTTCTATAGTTTATTTCACAGGATCAATTTATGGTCAAACGACGTATTCTTTCGATTTCAATACGGCAGGCCTGTTAAATCAGGAATTCACAGGTACCGGTGCAACAGGCAATGTTAGCCAGAGTACGAATACCGGCATGGCTGGCTCAGGAGCAATAAGTGTTATTAGTACTTCAACAAACGCTGTCTTCATAACCAAACAGGCTTATGCAATAGGTGGTCCGGGTTCTGTTTATGAGTTTACGGCCTACATGAAAAGTGTATGGAATAGCGGTTATGGCGGTGTTGGCTTTACAACAGATGCTAATGCAACCTACTCGAACTACGCACATCCTACAAATTCTATAGGCATCTCTGTGCACGGCGGGGGTTATATTCTCAACAGTGGAACGCAATATTCGACCGGTAGCTGGACTCTGAGCGGCGGTGCACCTACAGATCTTCTCAATAACGGATCACCTGACGATTGGTATAAAATTGTTTATACCATTTCTCAGCAAGAAAACTCCATATTTGATGTAACTGTTAAGGTTTGGAGCGTGTATAACGATTATTCACTTGTCAGAACCGGGCCGGATGCAACACAAACATATTCATTTACAAATACCACTATAGCTAATGCTAGTTTACTACATGCATATTTTTGTTTTGGTGGATCCAGACTTTCAGACTTTGATGATTACATGATTACATTGACAAACAGTAGTATAATCCTTCCTGGCAACCCTGTGGTTATTGGTTCAGCCAGTGAATCATCCGGGGATATAAATCTTACAGGAAATGTAACATCTGAAAACGGAGCTCCTGTTACTGAAAAAGGGTTTGTATGGTCAACAAGTATATCTGAACCAACCACTACAGATGGCACCAAAATTATTAATGAGACAGGAGGTTCAGGAGAATTTACATCTCAGATCACTTCTCCGCCAACAGGAACGTATTATATCAGAGCATATGCAATCAATTCAGGTGGAACCAGCTATAGTTCAACATCAACAGTAATAATAGCTTCACCACCTCCAACAATCACTTCTTTTACTCCAACATCAGGTACAACAGGTACAACTGTAACTATTACCGGCACAAACTTTACCGGCACAACAGCGGTTAGTTTTGGTGGCACTAATGCTACTTCGTTTAACGTAGTTTCGCCAACAAGCATTACAGCAGTTATTGCTTCAGGTGCTTCAGGTGATGTAAGTGTGACCACTCCGGATGGAACAGCGACATTGGCTGGTTTTACATTTTTAATAAATCAATCTATAACCTTTGATGCATTATCTACTGTTGCTTATGGTGATGCTCCATTCGCAATAAGTGCGACAGGTGGTGCGTCAGGAAATCCGGTAGTATTTAGTAGTTCCGATCCAACAGTAGCAACCTGCACGGGCACTAACGGAACAACAGTGACCATTATCAAAGCCGGTTCATGTAGTATTTTTGCGGATCAGGCAGGTAATAACAGTTACAATCCAGCAACACAGGTTTCCCAACTACTGACCATTGACAAAAAGTCTCTTGCAGTGACAAATGCATCAGTGACAACTAAAACATATGACGGAACAACTGATGCGGCTATCGCAGGTGCATATCTGGCAGGTGTCGTAGGTTCGGATGAGGTTACACTGGAAAATGGAAACACAGGTACGTTTGAGTCTGCTAATGCAGGTACAGGTATTAACGTCACTACCAACATGACTCTGAGCGGTGCTGCTTCGGATAATTATACTCTTGAACAACCATCTCTGACCGGAACTATTGAAACCAAAGCATTGACCGTAACAGATGCATCAGTGACAACTAAAACATATGACGGAACAACTGATGCGGCTATCGCAGGAGCATCTCTGGCTGGTGTTATAGGTTCGGATGAGGTTACACTGGAAAATGGGAGCACCGGTACATTTGAGTCTGCTAATTCAGGTACAGGTATTAACGTCACTACCAACATGACTCTGAGCGGTGCTGCTTCGGATAATTATAACCTGACACAACCATCTCTGACCGGAACTATTGAAACCAAAGCATTGACCGTAACAGATGCATCAGTCACAACTAAAACATATGACGGAACAACTGATGCGGCTATCGCAGGAGCATCCCTGGCTGGTGTTATAGGTTCGGATGAGGTTACACTGGAAGATGGAAACACAGGTACGTTTGAGTCTGCTAATGCAGGTACAGGTATTAACGTCGCTACCAACATGACTCTGAGCGGTGCTGCTTCGGATAATTATACTCTTGAACAACCATCTCTGACTGGAACTATTGAAACCAAAGCATTGACCGTAACAGATGCATCAGTGACAACTAAAACATATGACGGAACAACTGATGCGGCTATCGCAGGAGCATCTCTGGCTGGTGTTATAGGTTCGGATGAGGTTACACTGGAAAATGGAAACACAGGTACGTTTGAGTCTGCTAATGCAGGTACAGGTATTAACGTTACTACCAACATGACTCTGAGCGGTGCTGCTTCGGATAATTATAATCTGGAACAACCATCTCTGACTGGAACTATTGTTGCAGCGGAACTCACTATTGAAGCCGATGACAAATCCCGCAAAGAAGGAGAAGCTAATCCTGAATTTACCATGACATATACCGGTTTTGTTAATGGTGAAACATCGGCGGTATTAAACACGCTACCAACGGTATCCTGTAATGCTGATATTTCAAGTGATGCAGGCAACTATGATATAACCGTTTCCGGAGGTGAAGCCACAAATTATAGTTTTATTTACGTATCAGGCACCCTTACGGTAACTCCAGCAACAGGTATTTCTGAAGTTGAGGCAGGTTATATGGTATATCCAAATCCTGCAAAAGACTTCATTTATTTCAAAGAAAACGTTTCAGTAAATATTTACAATCTACATGGGAAACTGGTTAAATCCGCTATTCATGAGAACAAAATGAATGTTTCTGATCTGGGGAAAGGCTTATATTTAATTAAAATAATCAACAGTCAGAAACAGGAATTTATAACCAAATTAATGATTACCAAATAATTCTGTTATTCGAGATTTTTTGATAAATAGATCAGATATTTTATATAATGAGGCTGTCCTATAAGTAATGGACAGCCTCTTAATATTTTAATACACATCCTTTTGATATCTATTATCTGTAACTAGCTGGTTTAAGTATTGTTTTGCAGTGTTGATATCCATCTTACCTTCATTTCTTACAATATCAAGCAAGGCAAGGTGAACATCAGTTGCCATCTTCTTTTTATCACCACACACGTAAATGCTGGCTCCTTTTTGTAACCACTTCCATACTTTGTCTGATTTCTGAAGCAAACGGTGCTGCACATAAATTTTTTCATCCTGATCACGACTAAAAGCAAGATCCAGTTTCTGCAGATAGCCTTCAGCCTTTAGGGTGTTCCATTCTTCACCATATAAAAAATCAGTTTCTTCATGCTGATCCCCGAAAAACAACCACGCTCCTTTCTTAATACCCTCATGTTTTCTTTGCTGAACAAACGCACGGAACGGTGCTATGCCGGTTCCTGGTCCTATCATAATAATTGGGACAGACTTATCTTCTGGCATTTTGAATTTCTTTTTATTCTGAATAAACACGGGTATTCTGTCTCCCTCTTTTACCCTGTCAACAACAAAGGTTGATATTGCCCCTTCACGAATGCGTTCATTTTTTTCAAACCGTACAGCCGCAACAGTAATATGAGCTTCACCGGGATGAGCATCAAAGCTTGACGCAATGGAATACTTTCTCGGGGGTAGTTTTCTTAAAACAGAAACGAGTTCCTGAGCATTTAGTGTTGCCGGAAAATCAGTCAGCAAATCAAGCACATCACTGCCATATAAATAATCAGCCAATTGAACCGGATCATTGATTAAACCGGTTAACTCTGCAGAACCGGCAAACTTGTTATATCGATCCAGTATCACCGGATTGATGACCGTTATCTCAAGATAATTCCTCAAGGCATGGTATAGGGTAAACATCTGTTTATCCAATACAACTTCTTCATCCCTACTGAAACTGAATTTATCCAGAATAGCTTCTACAAGCGAAGGTGGATTGTCCCCGACAATGCTCAAGGTATCACCAGGCTGATATGTAAATCCGGAATCACGTATTGAGAGTTCAAAATGATAGACCTCTTTGCCTGAACCATCACCATTTAATAGTTTCTTCTTCAGAATCTTTGCATAAAACGGATTATTCCGGTCATAAACACGTTTAAATGAAGGTACTGTAAAACCAGCCCTGGCCACTCCACCTAAAACAAGTCCTCCTTCGGGGGCTTTAACTTTCTCCGGCTTCAGCACAACAGAATTCCCTGAAAAATGATTGATAATCTGATCCATCCATTTCTTTGCATCCGGCATGAATTCAGCATCGCATTTACGAATTGGCAAAATTGGCTTTGCCTTTAGCTTCTTTAAAGCCTTATGAAAATCGACTCCTGCCTGACTGAAATTGGCATAGGTTGAGTCTCCCAATCCCAGCACAGCATAATTCAGCTCCGGCATTTCAGGCGTATTTTTGTCTCTTAAGTAATCCAGAAATCCCATGGCGTTCGAAGGAGGTTCCCCTTCACCGTGTGTACTGACAACAACAATAAGATTTTTTAATAACGGCGTATTTTTATACTCAAATTTTTCCATGATGGATATCTGCATATCCAGACCATTGTTCTTTGCAAGTTGTAACAGCTGTTCCGAGATAACTTCACTGTTACCGGAGTGGGTGCCATAAAGCACCTGAATATTAGGCATAGCGGGTCTTTCTTTTTTTTCTGATTTATTATTGTTTTCACCTTTTCCTGCCAGGTAACCGCTTGTCCATAACAATTGTTCCTTTGTCATTCCCTCCACAAGCTGATTCAGCAGCGTCTGTTCATCTTCACTCAATAATCCAAACGTCTTCTTCATCCCACAGTATTATTATGTCAACTAAACCGAACAAAAGACGCTTTGTTTAAAATGATTCAAAATAATTTCACAATATTCCGACCATAACATTCGCATTCACACCTTTCTTACGCACAACCGGACATTCCAAGCCAGCACAATACCAGTCAAAAGAGTTGCCCTTTTTCCCATTCTGTTGCTTATAATAATTTAATTCTCTACTTTTAAAGGAACTAATGGCCGAATGAAAAGTCACCTGGATAACAACCATAAAAACGTAATCGGCTCATTCAATTATTCCAAATTGAAATACATAAAAAAACACCTAACATAATTTATACTAAAGAGCCTGAATAATGACACTTAAGAATATGAAGAACAAATTTTCTAAATATGCGCTGCAGTTGCTAATTCTACTGTTTACAGCAAACTTATATGGTCAAAAATACTGTATCTATGAATTTGGAGACACTATTATCGATTATGAAACAAATTTCAAAAACCTTTTTGAAAACTGGAAACCGAATCATATAACGAATGCCGATGACTATGCTTTACTGAGTTTTTCATATGTAGAGACTATATCAAGCCCCAAAGTACTTAATTACTATCGCAATTATTTTTCAGGTGATCAATTTATTAGTCGTGCTGTCCGTGAGAAAGCCGGGGCAAATCGGTTTGGAAGCTACAGAGAATTCTATATTCAACCCAGTTATCTTTCACAAAGTTTTGTAGATACAACGCATATGTCGGCTGAATCGAAACGAATTTTTACCCGCGATTTTACAAAACAAATTAATCAACTGATGTCAGCAGAGATAAATATAGATTCCTCCACCTTATACAAGTACAATTATGAACATACTACGGTTGATACAATTACAACTTCTAACTCAGAAAAAATTAAAAGCAGTAGTACCTTTTCGCACATTATTTCTGAAAACAAACTAACTGAAGGTTGTGGAGATTTTATGTCCGGTGAAAAAAGATTTTCAGAAATCAGCGATAAAGAACAACAAAAGTTGCTCCTGGCAGAGTTAAATACCCAACGTTTAATTATGCAAAAAGCATTTAATGACATTGTCGAATTGGGTGATGTTGTTTATGGAGTTAATTTCAGATATCTTGATAAGTTTTATTCAAATTACGTTGTTTGCAGCAAGAAAACAAAAGAAGTTATACTTGACTATTTTTTTAAGGGTATAAACATTGAAGAAGTTGAATGATAAAATTACGTAAGCCTATGTATGGTTATAGTGCATCCCGACAAATCAGAACGACAGTTTCTTGTAGAACGTTGCCAACATAAAACAGAATTCATATATACATGATCACAATAGACTTTTTTCATACTTTACAGGTACTTTTTTCGTCCTTTAGTTACTTAGGCATTGAAAAGCGATACTCTAAATTTGTTCTGTAAATTAATTTCGAACTAAAAACTTATCATCATGAAACAGAAGAAAATTTATTTGGTATTATTTTCAATCATAGCCTTTATGCTATTTGGAAAAGTGTCGATGGGTCAAGTCGTAGTTGTTGATTCCGTTATTCCGGGTGACTTTCTTAAATCTGAAGGTTTAAGAAAAGTCTCAAAAGACACTAAGCCGTACGAAATTGAAATTTTGATAGGCGAAAAAACTCCTGAGTTGAAATTACAAATAAGTGCTGGTATCACCTCCGGGACTATCGCTTATACGATTTATGACCCTGCAGGTAAAAAGCAGGATGACGTTTCCATAATCTGGAGTGAGAAAGGACAAAATATTTATATAACAGAAGACTTACCTAAAGAAATATCCGGTATCAATAATGAATCGAAAAAGATTAGTGTAAGAGGTAATATTTTTGTTTCATATGAAAATCCTATCCCGGGGAAATGGTTAATTAAGGTATCTCCGCATAATGCCAATGGCAATTATAAGATTTATCAAATACGAACGAAATAATATTACTTCAATGAGATTACCACCAAAGGCAATATTGTTTTTAATCCTTTTTCAATTCTTCTTATCTGCCAACTCCTATGCTTCCCAAGGCACCATCTCAGGTCAGTTGCAAATTGACAGCACATGGAATCCGGTTATTTATTTGTCCTATATATCAAATTTTCGAGAGATGAATAGCATATCCAACACAATGATAATCTCTGAAGCACCCTTAGACAGCAATGGACATTTTAATATTGAAATCGGCTTTTTACCTAAAGAAGACAATTTATTCCGCATCCATTTAGTAAAAAGAGGATATCCCCCAAACACATTGATAATTGGTGGGAAGGATGAGAATTCAATATTTTTCCTGGCGAACCGGGATGCTAAGATTAATATTAAAAATAATGACAAAAATGGTTTATTCAAAGATGTTACATTTAGCGGCGATGCTAACAATATTGCGTTCCAGCAAATAACAGAAATTGTAGCATCATCAGATGATGAAATTGTGTTAACAAATTCGATATCGAAAAAAGAACTCATTGAAAAAGCTACATCTGAGCAATTAAGAATTATAGCTGATACCTGCAAAAACCCTTTAGTGTCACTTTATGCTTTGTATGAAAGTGATTTTGAATCAAACTATTCATCCAATTTATCTTTTTATAAATCATATCTAAAAAGGTGGAAAAATAATCATTCTACTTATTTTGAAACATTTAGGAACGATCTACCAATTACAAAAAATCACACAGGAATAGATGCTCTTGTTGGAATTCTTTTATTGTTAAGTGTCTATATAATTTTCACCCTTATAAACAAAAAGAATAATAACCAATTTAAAAAATTAAGCATTCAGGAACGAAAGATTCTTACGTTACTTCAGGCAGGATTAACAAACCAACAAATATCGGATGAGTGTAATATTGGATTAAGCACTGTAAAATCACATGTAAGTAGTATTTTTTCCAAACTGAATGTTAAATCAAGAAAAGATGTAATAGATTTGAAGAAATAAAGTATGATGATACATCGGTATACTTCATTCCAATAGATTGAAATAACTTCATATTACGGGAATATGCCATTCGTAGAAGAATAATGCAAACAAAACCATCATTACTAATATGAAAATACTGGCAATAGAAAAGGAATTAAAACATGTGGATTGGGAAAAAGAGTCCCAAACACTGATTGAAGAAGCAAAATCGGCTTATAACATGATGCTCTCAGATAAGCTGAGAGAAATATACTTCACTGAAAACAAGAATGCTGTTCTCTTCCTTGAATGTGAAGATAAATACACAGCCAGGCAACTTTTAGATAAATTACCGCTGGTAAAGAAAGGAATAATAGACTTTGAAATTATGGAACTAAGGCCATATACAGGTTTTTCCCGATTGATGGATTTAAAATAAAACGGCATACTGCAGCGTTCTGATAGATCAGGGCAATACTTTTTGAAAGTTAAATTTCAATTACAAATAAAATAGATTAGAATAAGAAAAAACAGCTGTAAATAGCTACATTTTTGATATTACAATCAAAAATCCATCCGAGTCTTTTATCATTATACCATTTTTCGGCCAGTATGGATTTACCGGAATTTCTAATTTTATTGTGTAGAAAAAAATATATAATTATATCACAAAAATTTATACCTTTAAGTTGTATAACGAACCTGTTAAATCAATTTGTTTGAATCTTTTTAAATTTAGTCCTTATGAAACCTGTTAGTATTTTTACCCTGTTTTTGACATTATGTTTATCAACACTTTCTGCACAGAATTATCAATCTGTTATATCCAACCGTACTGCATATTTTGAAGGTGACAACGGATATATCAGTTGCATTCGAATTGATTCAGTAAAATTTGATACTGATTCTATTTTATATCCGATGAAAAGTATCCGGCAGCTGGATTACGATTGTTTTACACCATACGGTGACTCATGGATCGGAGGAAAAGTAATCGTTAATGATAACGGAATCAATTTATTCTTTAATAAAAATCATGATACCATCCGCATCGAAACCCGGGCCAAACTTAACGATGAATGGACAGCCTTTTATCTTACTGATTCCATAACTATAAAAGCTGCCATAACAAAACACGACACTTTGCATTTTATGGGACTTATTGACTCCGTAAAAACAATTGACTTTGCAGCTTATGACAAAAACATGAATCCGGTAGAAATAAATAAGAAGAGTAAATGGCAGATGAAAATCAGTAAAAACTATGGCCTTGTTCAAACATTTGATATGTATTATTTTACATTATCAGACGAGGAATATAGTTATTTTCAGTCAGTTCCAGATTCATACATATTAGCTGGACTTTCCAGCCCAAAAATTGGTGTTCAAAATTTAACATGGTTTGATGTTTATGATTTCAATATTGGAGATGAGCTACACATTACAGATGTTTCAATGCAACTTGACTTTGATTATTCTTCAGAAAGTATAAATAAGAGTATTTTTATATACTTTGATAAAGTTAGTACCTCAAGTTCAATAACATATAAAATATCCAGAAAAGAAAGTAAATACAAGGATTATGATGGAGTGAAAACGTTTGAATACATTCATGATACTATCACTCAAACTATTGTATCAAATGAGTTATTTGATAATTACCTTCCAGGTGAGCCTGTATTTTACGAGAATAGTGCTAAAACATTCAGCATGATTAGTGATAATGTTAAAATTGATCTTTCACCATATATGGAAATTTATAAGACCGAAGATAGCTGCTGGGCTAACGGCATTTGGGATGGATGTTTTCCTGAAAATAGATTCTACAAAGGATTAGGCGGACCTTATTACTACTGTGAATATGCCGGTTATTCAGAGCGAAAACTGGTTTACTACAAAAAAGGAGATATAGAATGGGGAACACCGTTGGTGATTACAGCAATTGATGAAAAACAAGCTGAAAATAAGATTAATATCTACCCTAACCCGACATCAGACGTCATTACCATCGAAAGTAACAATGTAACTGAGGAAATATTCTTTGAATTAACAGATTTAAACGGAAGACAAATACTTGAAAAAGAACTAAAATCAAATTCTGAAATAATTAAACTAATGGATCTTGAACCTGGTATATATATTTATACCATTCGCAATTCAAATAACATTTATAAAACCGATAAACTCATAATAGAATAAACGTTAGCATTGCTAAATAGATCGATCATTTAAGACAATAAATGTCCCCTATCACTGTTTTATGATCTTTCTATAATAATGCTGTTGGTCAGAATCTTTAACAACACCGATGTAAATGCCATTTTCCAATTCACTTATATTCAGCGCAAAACTGGTCTGTACGGATTCCGTTAAATTCTTTGTAAAAATCAGCTTCCCTTTTAAATCATAAAGCTCAAAACATACCAGTTTCCCTGACATACCACTTATATTAACAATAGCTGTTGAGCTTACCGGATGCGGATAAATTTGCCAACTGTTTGAACCAGCTAAGCTGGCCTCATTTATGCCGACATTATCTTCAGCTATTTTTGCCATAAAAAGATCATAGGCAGCTGCCGGACCCAGCGTATTGTTGCCGATTTTCAGTTCATCAACAAAATCACCTCCTACGAAGTAATTGCCGTTTAAATCAGAGCAAGAACCGTTAATCCTCTGACCACCTGTTCCGCCACTTTGCAATCCCCACAGAATGTTTCCGGCTGAATTAAGTAGTAACACAAAACCATCCGCATAACCCTGAGATGTATATTCCAGTTCTCCAAAATTCACTTTTCTTTCAAATGTTCCGGCCAGTAATATGTTATCATCGGTATCACAATGCACCGTTCTTGGCTCGTCTGAGCCACTGGCTCCATATTTCACAGACCAGTTAGGCTCCAATGCACTGCTAAACCTGGCTAAAAAAACATCATATTCCCCCCATGAAAAAAGGGTGTTGGAGCCTATGGTTAGATTGGTCATGAACCAGCCTCCGACATAAATGTTACCCTCGCTATCAATGTCCATCCCTTGTATGTCCTCATTCCCGCCGCCACTCAACGATACCAACTGTTTAAAGACACCCACATTGTTATAGATGGCAATAAAGGCATCAGCCGCATCAATGGCTGTTATTGTAGAGTCGCCAAACGTTGCTGTTCCGGCATACCTTCCGGACATGACTACATCACCATTTGGAAGCACCTTTACGGCTCTTCCATAATCATAATTTGTTCCTCCGGCACTTGTTGCCCACAGGTTCGTACCCGACTGGTTCCAGGCAGCTAAAAATATATCAGTCACCCCCTTAAACTCAGTTACATGGTCCCCAAATACAGCCTCATAATTCATATCTCCGGTGACATAGATCGTTCCGTCATTTCCCAGGGCGAGCGATTTTGCCGCATCATCGGAAGTACTGCCACCGGTAACTGACCAAACAATATTGCCTTCCATATCCAGTTTAATCAAAAACATATCCATATCATCAGTATTACTGGCTGAACCCACACTATTTAAAACGGAATCCTTAAACGTTGCTGTTCGGGTAAAGCTACCGGTTACATATACAAACGCATTATCCGTAGCAATGTCCCATCCTGTATCTTCATAGGTTCCACCACCAGTCATAACCCAATTCAGGTTCCCATCCGGATCAAATGATGCCACAAAAACATCGGTATATCCGGCTGAACCAATTTCCTGTCCGAAAAAATCAACCGTATCCCTGAATGAACCCGTTGCATAAAGGTTTCCTGAATCATCACTGCACAGGGATAAAACCGTTTCATTATTAATACCGCCTTCCGAAATGGCCCATTGCCAGTCATACTGGGCGTAAGCACCAACAAACACAAAACAAATAAATGTAGCTAATAAGGAAAATGTTTTCATAGTAAAAGAGGATTAATTTATGGATATAAATTTACAACTTTATTTTTTTACATCCACATACAGGAAAAAAGAAGGAAATAATACCATATCAAAAAGTGTAAGAATCCTGAATTTTAGAACACGGAACTTACTTTGTCAAATTGATTAAGCCTTCTTACAACAAACACTCGGCGGATTTGAAATCAATAACCTTGCTAATCTACATCATCAATACCATCCCCAATTCAAACGAGGATGAGACACTTTCAAAAATGAGTCTTGTATCTTATGTCTTATGTCTTATGTCTTGTGTCTTGTGTCTTGTGTCTTATGTCTTGTGTCTTATGTCTAATTCCCATCCACCAGGTAATTTCGCAGGTATTTGGATTGCGGTTTTTTGAGAATTTCCGGGCTGCCGGTCTCGATAATTTCACCATTGTACATAAACACAACGTGATCAGCTAAGCGGACTGCCTGGCGCAATATGTGTGTTACGAGGATAATGGTATAATGTTTTTTAAGTGTACGGAACATATCTTCAATATTCTTACTGGATGCAGGATCAAGGGCAGACGTAGGTTCATCCGCTAAAATAATGTATGGTTTTACCGCAAGTCCCCGTGCCAGGCATAGCCTCTGTTGTTGTCCAATAGATAGCTCTGAAGCCGGATTATTTAGCCTGCTCTTTACCTCTTCCCACAAATTCACCTCCCGAAGCAGCTTTTCCACTACATGATCTACCAGTTTCCGGTCGCGAATTCCTTTCAGTTTCAGACCGTATGCCACATTTTTATAAATAGACATTGGTAACGGATATGGCCGTTGTGACAGCAATCCCATTTTCTGTCGCAATTCCGGAAGATTTTTCTTTGTATTCAGAATATCTTCATTTTCAATAAGAACCTGCCCGGTAACATTCAACTCTTTATAGAGGTCTGTTAACCGGTTCATACTTTTTAAAAGGGTGGTTTTGCCGCAGCCCGAAGGCCCCAGCAAAACCGTTATCTTATTTTTAGGGATCTTCAGATTAATATTTTTCAGGATGAGCCTCTCCCCTGTTCCTACATTCAAATTTTTAATGATGAGTGCATCTTGAACAGCCGGTTTCACTAAAGGCTGCTCAACTTTCAAATCCAGTGTTTCTATATTATACATATCATTCATTTTAAATTTGTTTTCGAATATTTTCCGGATAAAATCCTGGCTGAAATACTAATCACTAAAATTATTATTGTCAGAATAGCAGCAGCGGCAAATGCCCTGTCCCTTACTGCCTGTATCGGTGAACTCAACTGAAAAAAAATGGAAAGCGGCAACGTTGCTGCCGGTTCGTTCAGATTTACGGGGATCATATCGGTATAACCTGCTGTAAACAAAACCGATGCAGCATCACCAATTCCCCGGCCAAAGGCCAGTAGTATGGCAGTAATAAAACCTGGAAAACCTTGTTTAAACATCACGTTAAATGCTGTTTCCGTTTTGGTTGATCCCAACGCATAACTCGCTTCCTGTAAGCCAAGAGGAATCGTACTAAGCACTTCATCAAACGTTCTGACCAAAATCGGTGTTATCAGGAGTGCTACCGTAATAATTCCTGCTAACAACGATGCATTCATGCCCATATAAAGCATCAATGTAAAACCAAATGCACCATAAACAATAGACGGAATTCCCCACAGGGCATCAAGCAAATAGCGGATTGTATTTTGGGTCCGCTTAAACCGGATCAGATGAACATTTAAAAACAAAGCCGAAGGTAAACCAATAATAACGGCAAGCACAAGGGCTCCAAAAGCAAGATAAAAGGAACCGATAATCGCATTTAGTACACCACCCTCTCCACCATAATAATATCCTCCTTTGGGCAGAGTAAACACCATTTTTAATGACAAAGAGCTGAATCCTTTAGCAAAGATCATAGCAATAATGAACAACAGAACTACAACCAGCGAATAAGTTGCAGCGCGGCTCAAACCGCAAAAAATCTTTTCCTCTAAATATTTTAAATTATTCATGTCACACGGGTTTTATAGATAAAGTACCTGAAAACAAGATTAATAAGCAGGATGACTACCAGTAGAATCAGCGCAGCCAGCATTAGAGCCGAATCGTATTGTGGAACAGACAACATTTCTCCGTAGTTATTGGCGATCAAAGCCGGCAACGGATATCCCGGATCTAACGGATTCCATGTTAACTTTACCATATTTCCGACTACCATCATCACGGCAAGGGTTTCACCAAAAGCCTTGGCCAAACCAAGGCCGAAAGCAGAAATTATACCGGGCATTCCCTTTTTCAGAATTACATGTTTAATGGACTCCCATTGAGTGGCTCCCATTGAAAGCGATGCTTCTGTTAGCTCAACAGGAATGCCTTTAAAAACCTCAATCAGCATATTCAGCATGTACGGAATACACATAACAGCCAGCACAACTCCTCCTGCCAGGATAGAATATCCTGAAGATGATGTATTAAATACCGGAGCAACTACCTTGCTGATAAACGGAACAATAATAAGAATTCCCCAAACACCGTAAATTACAGAAGGCAGGCCGGCCAGAATATCTATTACAGGATGCATGAATTTAATTAACCTTTGCGTAGCATATTGGGTCAGGTAAATAGCAGCCAACAACGTTACAGGTGCCGCAAATAAAAATGAAAGTACAGTCACATAAAACGAACCGGTAATAAAAGGCCAGAATCCGAATTTTCGGTTAGCCGGGGCCCAGTCATTCGAAAACAGAAGGTCTGCCAACCTGATACTCTCAAGTATAGGCAATGACTTCAGATACAGAGCCACCGCAATGATTACCGGCAACAACAAAATAAGGATCAAAGCAACTATCATCCAGACATTTGTCAACCTGTCCGTTATTACGCGCTTTAAAATCATTCAATTCAGCTTTTCAAGATATTGGTTAATACTGTTTTGATTCAATGGTACATAACCTGATGCTTTTACATAAACCTGTCCCTTCGTCAACGTCCATTTCATAAAGTCGATTACCGATTCTTTCCCGGGCTTGCCATGTGCCACAAAATAGAGTTCCCTTGCCGGAGGCGACGGATAAATGCCCCTTGCAATAGCATTCAGAATGCTGTCAAATGATTCGTAAAAATTTTCATTTGCTTCAATTATTCCGTTTTCGTTAATATCTATCGGTATAATCTCAATACCGTCACGTTTCTTACCTGATTGTATGTCATACGCAAAAATGGTATTGTTAAAAGCAATGCCGGCAGCATCTTTGCTCACGGCATCTGCCAGTCCCGGATCACCATAAATACCCACACCTTTAAGATCTTCCTGTCTTCCTTCCAGATATTTTGCCCAGGTGCCCGCCGCTCCGCAGGCATCAGAACGGGTGTAAACCACAATATTCTCCCCATCTGTTGAACCCAACAGCTCTCCCCAGTTGGTGATGGAACCATCAATAAAAATGGCTTTAAATTCTTCACGGGTCAATCCGCGTTGTTTTATATTTTCAAGATAAGGATGTTCTGCGCTTATGGTTGGAACAACGGCATCAATGGTAAGACCTACCCACCATACACCTTTTTCCTTCTCTTCCTGAGATATTTCCCGTGAGAACATGCCCAGATCAACCGCCCCGGCCAGGGCATCAGCCATTCCTTTGCCGGCACCACCACCAGAAATATTAAACCGCACGTCAGGATTCTCTTTTTTGTATTCTTCGGCCCATTGTATAACCAGAGGATAAAGCGCGAAAGCGCCCGAAATACTAATGGTCCGATCCTTCTTTTTTTGTGACACACATGCACTTATCAGCAGTAAACCTATTATCAGCGCGATTATACTTTTTGTCTTCATGGTTTTAGTTATTTGCGATTATATTATTATTGTTAACTGCATGTATATAAACTGGTTAAATCTTGAATCTGTCACCCCTCGAATTGTATTAATTGTTTGTGTCGGAATATAAAACAGGTATCCGCCTTCTAACGTACCCCATTTCTGAAATTTACATTTCACAACCAAATCGTTCTCAAATCCAAGATTTTTATTATCCGGTGTTAGTTCGTTGGTTTCGGTCAACCTGAAATAGTGGCATGTATTCAAAATAGTTACTTTCCCAATTGCTTTCAAATTCAGAGAAGCATAGTAATCCGACAAACCGCCTTGTGCCGTATGGGATGTCAGATTTTTAAAATAATCCATATTTCCATAGAAGCGATGCCTTGCCCCATATAGAAAGTCAAAAATATGATCGGTAATTTGGCTACTTCCTGTATGGTGATTGCCGGAAATTATCGTTGCACCTATTCCGGGAGTAAAGCCCAATAAATCATAACTCAAATCTGCACTGATCAAATATGCACGCACTTTTGTTCCGGATGCATTCCTGCCATATTGGTAATATGCATCTCCCACAAAAATCAGATTACCGTTTTTATAACTTGAATAAATTCCCGTTGTATGTCTGAGATTCAGAGTATTCGTGGTATCAGTTTCAGTATTGCCTGATGAAACGTGAAGCAACGACAGGTTCAGCTCGTTGTCAAATTTACGGTTCACCCATAAAAAATTTAGTGTCTTAATCCGGTTCGAAGGATAAAGATTATCTATTAATGATTCATTCAGACTGTTCCAGGTTGACCCTATATGTATAGCGTAGTTTTTAGGGTTAAACTTTAATAGCAGCGCATCGTACGAAATTCCGTTATTGTTCCAGTTACGGGCTGCAAGAATCCGCTGATTATCATACACCAGTTGTTGCCGGCCGGCAGACAACCATCCAAGTTCTCCTAACTTTAGCTCAGCATATCCTTCAAACAGTTCCAGAGATGCTTCGTCGCCAAATAAACCGGTTAAGCTACGCATGGTTTCGGATCCCCACAGACGAACATCCTGAGGTGAAATTTTAATTTTAAGTACTTCGGAATCGTAAATAAATGACAAACGCGTACGCTGAAAGATCATAACTGCCGGAACAGCATTCTTTTCTGAAGGAATAGTATAGCCATCTCTGATTTCAAACCGGTTTCTGAATTGGGCCTCAAATGTTATCTGTGCCTTTACATAGAACGAACACGTCATAAGGACCAGAATTATCAAGGATCTTAATCTGAGAAATTGCTTCATCAACTGAACTTTGAAAATGATAGAGCAAAATTAGAGCAGCTGAAAAATTCAGAAAACAGCTAAAAAACGTAAATTTTAATACGTGTTTATACGTAGATCTAAATCTCAACAATTCCGTTTTTTATGGCAAATACCACCAATCCTGCAGTATTATTTGAACCAGATTTGGATAACAGGTTCTCGCGATGCTTGTCAACAGTACGTTTGCTGATTTTCAGTTTATCGGCGATTTCCTGGTTTGACAGTCCGTTGCAAATCAGGTGAAGTATTTCCTCTTCCCTTTCTGTTAGTGACAATGGAGAAGCTTGTTCTTGTTTGGGTTTCAATTGTTTTAAGAGACAGTCAAGAATTTCCTGTGCAAAATATGTTTTCCCTTCACTTATATAGTCAATAGCCATTTTCACTTCCTGAATTCCTGAGTTCTTGAGTATAAACCCTTTTACACCGGCATCAATCATTTGGGTATAATAATTTTCATCGGAATACATGGAAAGTGCAATGATATTCAGCTCAGACTTAATGCGAAGTGCTTCTTTCGTCGTTTCAATTCCATTGAGCCCGGGCATTTCAATATCCATAAATACAATATCGGGCTGATTTCCGGATTTGAGGTAATCCAAAAATTCTCTGCCGTCCGAAGCCTCTTCCACAATTCCGGTATCAGGCAGGCTTTTCAACAAAAGTTTCAAACCTTCCCTGAATAACTGGTGATCATCAACAATAATAACCGACAAACTTTTCATGATTCCAGTATAATTTTACTTTTAACATGAACACCTTCCCCCGGCTCACTATAAATTCCGAAAGTTCCGTCAAGAGATTTAATCCTCGACCTGATATTTGATAAGCCCTGACCTGTTTTTTCCGTTTCTTCCAATAACGGATCAAACCCTTTTCCGTCGTCAATGTATTCAAGCGAAATTTCTGTTCCCTCTGCAAACAAATCGATATAAATATTTTTGGCATCGGCATGTTTTAAGGTATTGTTTATAAGCTCACAAATCACACGATACAATACCACCTCCACATTAAACGGGAAACGCTGCTCTTTAATATTATTTTTTAGATGGATATTCGGCTCATCAATAATTTTAAGTTTACCAATAAAAGAATTCAACGCTTTTAACAGGCCAAAATTAACCAGAATATGCGGACTAAGGTTATTGGATATATCTTTCAACGTAAAAATCGATTCATCAATCAGTTTTTCTGCGTTCTCAAGTAGTGTTGGATTTTGGTTATTCTGAAACCTGCAGGTTGAAATGGTCATTTTTACCGACGACAGCAGCGGCCCAAGGCCGTCGTGAAGTTCTTTTGATAAATGCTGCCTTTCTTTTTCCTCTGTTCTGACGATAGCTGACAAAACCCTCGATTCATTTTTTTGTCTCAGTTCATCAAACTGCTTCTGAATATTAAAAATACGTTTGATATAAATCAGGCTCAAAAGCATTATTACAGATATAAGCACTCCGGTCCAACTACCAAGAAATCCGGATATAAGTGCACTTTCTGAGTTATAAACCTGCATAATTTCAAAAACTCTTCTGAAAGCCATAAGCAAGAATCCAAGTGATATCAGCCACCAGGCTACATTGTTTCGGGTTCTTCTAATAAGCGTAATAGCAATAAAAGCTGCGGAAAACTGTAAAACCACAGAAATAATAAGGGCTATTTTGATGGGCATTTTTTTTTAAAAGTATAAAAAATTTACAGAGTGTTTATGGATCGTCCCATAATTAATAGCATATTATTCATTACGCAATCTTAACTTTTTTCTATTTTTGTGACCCTATTTAAATACGAGACAAAAACATCAGAAAATGAGTATTGACAGCAAATACAATCCGTTAAACGTTGAGGACAAGTGGTACAGCTACTGGATGGAGCAGGGCTTTTTTAAATCTGAGCCGGATGAAAGAGAACCATACACTATTGTTATTCCACCGCCAAACGTAACCGGAGTTCTCCATATGGGGCACATGCTGAATAATACCATCCAGGATATTCTGATCCGGAGGGCCAGAATGCTGGGCAAAAATGCCTGCTGGGTTCCGGGCACCGACCATGCATCCATTGCCACAGAGGCCAAAGTTGTGGCTAAATTAAAATCGGAAGGGATCAAAAAAACCGATCTTACACGGGATGCATTTCTGGATCATGCATGGGAATGGACACATAAGCACGGCGGGATCATTCTGGAACAATTGAAAAAACTTGGTGCTTCGTGCGACTGGGACAGAACCTGCTTTACCATGGATGAAACACGAAGTAAAGCGGTAATCAAGGTTTTTGTGGATCTTTATAATAAAGGTCTAATTTACCGTGGCGTAAGAATGGTAAACTGGGATCCGGCTGCACAAACCGCTGTTTCTGATGAGGAAGTTATCTATAAGGAAGAAAAATCGAAACTTTATTATGTACGCTATAAAATTGAAGGAACTGAAGATGAATGGGTAACCGTAGCAACCACACGTCCTGAAACGATTCTGGGCGACACCGCTGTTTGTGTGAACCCGAATGACGAACGTTTTTCGCATTTAAAAGGGAAACACGTACTGGTTCCGCTTGTTAACCGTTCGGTCCCTATAATCATGGACGATTACGTGGATATGGAATTTGGTACAGGCTGTCTGAAAATTACACCGGCCCACGACGAAAACGACTACGAAATAGGTATGCGCCATAATCTTGAGATTATTGACACCTTTAACGATGATGGTACTTTAAGCGAAGCGGCACAATTATTTGTTGGCGAGGACCGCTTTGACGTACGCAAAAAGATTGTTCCTGAACTTGAAAAAGCAGGTAACCTGGTTAAAATTGAAGACTATAATAATAAGGTAGGTTTTTCGGAACGTACCAATGTTGCTATTGAACCGAAACTGTCTGCGCAGTGGTTCCTGAAAATGGAAGAACTGGCTAAACCAGCCCTGGAAGCCGTAGAAAATGACGATGTAGAATTTCATCCGAAAAAGTTCAAGAATCTGTATCGTCATTGGATGAGCAATGTAAAGGACTGGTGTATTTCACGGCAGTTATGGTGGGGCCATCGTATTCCTGTGTATTATTTGGAAGATGGAAGTTTTATTGTAGCAGAATCTGATGAATTGGCCCTGAAACAGACACAGGAAAAAACGGGTAATGAAGAACTAACCATGGCTGACCTGCGCCAGGAAGAAGATGTGCTGGATACCTGGGCATCGAGCTGGCTGTGGCCAATTTCTGTTTTCGATGGTTTTGATCCGGAAAATAATGAAATAGACTACTACTACCCGACCAACGATTTGGTAACGGGTCATGATATTATCTTTTTCTGGGTGGCCAGAATGATTATCGCAGGCTATGAATTCCGTGGTACTTTCCCGTTTAAGAATGTGTATTTCACCGGGATGGTTCGTGATAAACAGGGCCGAAAGATGTCGAAACAACTTGGCAACTCGCCTGATCCTCTGGAACTGATCAAACAATTTGGTGCCGATGGTGTACGCGTAGGCATGCTGCTGTGCTCTCCTGCGGGTGGAGACCTGCTGTTTGACGAAAGTCTGACAGAACAGGGCCGTAACTTTGCCAATAAAATATGGAATGCGTTCCGTCTTGTTAAAAACTGGGAAGTCAGTGAAAACATTAACCAACCGGAAGCTTCTCGTGCTGCACTGAATTGGTTCAGCCATAAATTAAATGAAGTTTTGGCACAGGTTGACGACCATTTCAGTAAATTCAGGATTTCCGATGCACTGATGTCAACCTATACGTTGTTCAGGGACGACTTTTCAGGATGGTTGCTGGAAGCTGTTAAACCTGAATATCAAAAACCTATTGATGCAGCAACCTATAATGAAGTTATCGAATTATTTGAGAAATTACTGAAGCTATTACACCCTTTTATGCCATTCATCACTGAAGAATTGTACCAGGAACTGAAGCCAAGAAGCGAAGACGAAAGTATTATGGTTACCTTGCTGTCTGAAAAGGAAGAATGGAACGCTACAATCCTCGAAAAATTTGAAGAGGCTAAAGAAATTGTTGCAGCCATCCGTAACGTGAGGAAGGAAAAAAACATTGCTTTTAAAGATTCTCTTAGTTTACAGATTGTAGCCGGCGAAGCAACTTATTTTTCAGACTTTATTCCGGTTATAAAGAAACTGACAAATATCGAGTCAATTTCGTTTGTTGAAATTACGGACAGTACGGCAGCTTCATTTATGGTTAAAACAACGGAATATGCCATTCCGCTTGGTGAAATGATAAATGCTGAAGAGGAGATTGCAAAACTTGAAAAAGAACTGAAATATACCGAGGGATTTTTAACCAGCGTTAACAAAAAACTAAGTAATGAAAGGTTTGTAAACAATGCGCCGGAGAAAGTAATAGAAGTGGAACGTAAAAAGCAAACTGACGCTGTGATTAAAATTAGAAGTCTGCGTGAAAGCATTGAAAAATTAAAAAACTGACAACACAAATATTACCTCCAAAAAAAACCGGACTTTGTTCCGGTTTTTTTATCCTTATTTATAATGAATATTTATTATATATAAATTTAATTTCTTCCTTAAATTTAATGTCAAAAATTGCATATTTAATTAGCGTAGAACATACGCTATCCTCTTTTTAGGTCACATATTACATTTTAGAAATAAAAGTCTAATTAAATGCAACTTATACTCAAAATAAACACATAATCCTACCGCATTATATCATATATAATTATTTCAATCCGAAAATAAGCGTAAAATTTACATTTATTATTTGGTGTCAAAATGTGCAAGCAATGTGCCAATTTATATATTGCGAATAAAACCGGAATAGTTTAATTTTAGTTAATTTTTGAAAACAACATTTAATGCCACAACATTAAGTTGTAAAAAATCCGCTGATAATCGACAATAGAGGACGATTTGCAACTAAAGAATCAATACAGAAAAAAACGTTTTTCTGCATAATAGGGTTTGAATTGGAAAGTTTTTCTTTCTTAAACATATTTAAAATTTTAGATATGTTTAACCTATCGCTAAAATTAGAGATCAGAAATACGACCTAACAAAATGTAATATTTTCTTGAAATTTTCATTTCTATCTCATTATTGGTACAAGAAAGAGAGTTTATTTTCCATTAACCTGAAATTAATCAAAGGAAGAACATTAACTAAACAGTTAACTAAGTTACTGGAAAACTAATATTTATTGTATGAAAACACATCTCAGAACTGAATTATCACACAGACAATTTTGTTGTGTCAAAACATTAATTACAAACGCTAACAGAGCATTCAAAATAATTTAAATTCATTTTTATGTTACTTAGAAGAAAGTTAAATATACTATCATGGTTTGGAATAATCATGGTTCTGGTTTTATCCTCCTGTAAGGACAGAATGGCAGAGCATTACGAAGATCCGCCATGGTTAGTGGGAAGTGCAACTGATTATTTAAAAAGTCAGGGAAACTACACCATTTTTCTGGATGCACTTGAAAAAACAGAGTATGGCAATATTGTAAGTGGTCGGGGACTGGTCACCGTTATGGCTCCGAATGATGAAGCCTTTACTGCTTATTTAAGCAGCAAAGGTTACAGCTCTATTGATGATATGCCACAAGCTGAACTGAACACCTTAGTCGGATACCATTTAGTAGATTACAAATACAATAAGGAATTATTTGCCAATTTTCAACCTGGTGGACGCGAAAGTTACAATCCGGCGGAGAAGGGATTGTTTTACAAACAACGAACAAAAGCAGCTAATCCCATAACAAAGGAACAGGGTTACGAGCCCAACGGAAGACCACGTGAATACTCGGTATTCCACAGAAACCTTTATTTACCGATATTCTCAAGCTATATGTTTGATTCCAGAGAAATAGAAGCTAAGTATAACTATGAGTTTTTATACCCAAACAGCACCTGGACCGGAGACAACGGAGGCTTTAATATTTCTGAGGCCAGTGTTGATGATTATGAAATTGCAACAGATAATGGTTTTATCTATTTAGTTGACCGTGTTCTGGATCCAATGAAAACGATTTATGAGAGTCTTAAATACGAAGGTAACTACTCCAACTTTCTGACACTCTATGATCAGTTTTCTTATTATGAATATGATGCAGATTTATCAGACGACTACGGCAATGGAGACTCTTTATTCATCCATATGCATACAGAATTGCCGGCAATTGCCTCAGAATGGCCAGTACAAAATGCTAATTCATGGTCTATATTAACACGTTTCGCTAATAGTGTTTTTGTACCGGACAACAACGCTCTGGAGGCATTTTTCCAACAAACATGGGAACCGTATTATGATTCTTTTGCAGATGTAAATCCGCTTGCAGTATTATATTTACTTTATAATCACACTTATTCCGGCGATCTGGCCTTCCCTGAAAATATTAAGAAGGGCGAAATAACCACCTACTGGGGAACACCTGTTACATTCGATCCTGATATAGATGTATCTAAAAGCCAAATATGTGCTAACGGAGTTTACTATGGTCTGAATACTGTACTTACACCCCCCATGTTCACAAGCATTACCGGTCCGGCTTTCAGAGATCCAAAATACAAAATGTTTTTACATATGATGCTATACGGTGAAGGCTCTCTTCCCCTTACCAGTACAGCTATAAATTATACTATATTTCTTCCTTCTGATAATAAAATTGTGAATGCAGGTATTGACGGATTAGACGTCAGGTATTACGATCCAACACCTGGGAGATTCGGCGATGAAGCTGTTCAGGTAAATGACCAGACCTGGGGTGACATGTCATCTTCTACTATGGCCTATTATATTAATAGTCATGTAGCAACTGATGTTCTTACAAATGTAGACGGTATTGATGTATATAAAAGCAGAAACAGTTATTCTTACTTATTTGTGAAAGGCGATTCGGTTGCATCTAATAAAATGTACAACGAAGGCAGTAAATTCGCTGCCATAGAACCCATAGAAGGAGACTGGACAAATGGATCCTGTTATAATGTGGATTCAGTTTTACTTACAGAAAAAGGTGAATTTAAATATCTGATAGGTCTGGCAGATGAAATACCTTACTTGTCGGCCTATAAAGAATTCGCTAATCAACTGACACTGGCAGGTTTATTACCACTTAATGCACCATTACCGGATATAAGAGATAAGTACATGTTATTTGTTCCATCGGATGAAGCCATACTGAATGCGCCGGCAGGAACAATTCCATCTGATCCTGATACTTTGGCAAATTTTCTAATGTACTATTTTATTCCTGTACCGGATAATGAGATTTCGGATTATGCCTTTCCCGGAGCAGGTATAGAAGGTGATTTTGTTACTTATCAGGGACTGATTAAAACAAGTTCGACAGATACCGTACCTGTATCAAGGGTAATTTTATCAGATTTGGGAAGTAGTTTGAGGCTGACAACTCCTGATGGAAAGACAGCTAATGTTACCAGTAACATTCCCAAAGTATATGGAGATTGTGCCGTATACACAATCGATGCTTTAATTCAACCGTGATAATTAAAAATTAATGGAAAATAAAAAAGCATACCGGGTAATTTTAAATCTGAATCATAGTATAAAGCTGAGAACCAGTCTGATTAACAGGGCAGGTCAAGAATATAAAATATTATTCTAATGAAAATAAAGTACAAAATATTGGCTGTTTTACTTTTCACTGTTTCGCTTATTCACGCACAGGACAAAGTGCTGACCGGAAAAGTAACTGATGCAAAAGGAGAACCACTAATGGGTTGTAATATCCATGTGGAAAACGAATTACACAGATCTTTGTCGGGAACCATTGCAGATATGGATGGTAATTACCGGTTATCGGTTCCGGATAAACCAAACCTGTCAGTCGTTTTTTCTTTTATTGGTTTCGAAAGTAAAGTCATTCCTTATACAGGACAGTCCGTTTCCAATGTTGTTCTGGGAGAATCAAATGTAGAACTGGAGGGCGTAACCATAACCTCTGAAAGGATTGAACGTAACTCTCTGGGGCTCAGCAACAGGGAGTTGGTAACCTCAACACAGACCATAGATATGAAAGAATTGGAATCAACTCCATCGGCCTCCATTGAGGATCAACTTCAGGGAAGAATGGCAAACGTGGATATCATTACCAGCGGTGATCCGGGTGCAAGAAGCTCCATCCGAATCAGGGGTACATCATCCCTGAATGCTTCATCAGAACCATTAATAGTTATTGATGGTGTTCCCTATCCAACGACCATTAATGATGATTTTAACTTTGCAACAGCTAACGATGAAGATCTGGGTGCTCTGGTAAATATCTCACCCGCCGACATTGAGTCAATAGAAGTACTGAAGGATGCTGCTGCTACTGCCATTTGGGGCTCCAGAGGAGCAAACGGTGTTTTAATCTTCAAAACAAAGAAAGGGACTCGTGGTAAGACAAGGTTTTCATTCAACTCTAAATTTGACATAAAAAAAGAACCCAACACTATTCCGATGCTAGATGCTGATGGGTTTATTACACTTTTGAACGAGATGAACTGGAATACCTTCCTTGACGAAGGAGAAAGCAGAAGTGATGTTTTAACCAATTTAAGTGATCGTAAAGAGATTAATAATGACCCAAACTGGATATATTATGATGAATATAACCAGGAAACAAACTGGCTGGATGAAGTTACCAGAACCGGTTTCACCACAGATAACAGCTTTTCCATGAGTGGCGGTGGTGATAAGGCAACTTACCGCATCTCACTGGGGTACTTAAATGAAACAGGAACTACCATTGGAACAGGACTGGAGCGTTTCAACACCCTTATAGGTTTGGACTATCGTTTTTCCGACAAATTCAGGTTAACAGCTGACTTTTCATATTCACAGGCCGGTATTGATAGTTACTGGGGTGGTTCAAACCCGCGTTCTGAGGCACTTAAGAAGTTACCTAATATGAGTCCTTATATTATTGGGGATGATGGTCAGCGTACGGATGAGTACTTTACGCCTGTAGAAAATGTACAGGGCTCCTGGGCTTCAAATAAAATGTACAATCCGGTCGCCATGGTAAATGAAGCAACTAATCATTCCACAAAACGAAACGGCAGGGTAGTATTTGGTGCAATTTATAACATTACCAAAGGACTGGAATATAGAAGTATCCTGGGAATGGACATGAGAACCACCAAAAACAAACGGTTTCTTCCCAATATCGTAACTGGGGTTAACCTCACCAATTCCAATAGTAACGAAGGAAGCGATAATTTATCGGATAACATGTATATACAAACAGAGAATAAACTGATCTACCGTAAAACATTCTCTGAACAACATAAAATTATACTTACAGGGATTTTTCAGACCTATGAAGGTCGTTCAGCAGGATATTCCAGTGCAACCAGTGGTTCACCATCTATATTTCTGGCTGATCCGACCTCAGGATCAAATGTTGCTTCAATGGGATCAGGAAATTCAGTCGTCAGAAATCTGGGCTTTATTTCAAATGCCCATTATACATTTAAAGATAAGTACATGATTTCTGCCGGATTCAGAAGAGAAGCCAATTCAAGTATGGGAGCAGAAAATCGTTGGGGCTCCTTCCCTACAGTGGGTTTGGCGTGGCATTTTGGTGATGAGAATTTCATGCGTGCCGTTGATTGGTTCAACATGGGTAAACTACGTCTTAGCTGGGGCCAGAGTGGTAATGCTCCGAGTGGATCTTCGCCATATATCGGAACATTCCGGGGTCTTAATGAACGTTATGTTACTATGACGGCAGTTGAGCCACAGAGACAACAGCTCGATAACCTGAAATGGGAAACCGTATCTCAGACCAATATTGGTATGGATATTGAACTTATTCAGAACAGATTACGGATTACTACAGATTTTTACGACAAAATGACAACTGACCTGTTACAGCGTGACGTTAACATACCATCGTCCACAGGCTATTCTCAGGTTAAATGGTACAATTCCGGTGCAATGTCCAACAGGGGATTCGAGTTAATCGTTGGATATGATATTATCAAAAGTAAAAACTGGAGTTTTAATACAGATGTAAACTTTTCCAAAAACATCAACAAAGTAATCGACCTTCCGGATAACAAGGAATTCGAGAGTTTTGAACTGGCAAACGGAAACTATGCCCATAAAATAATTGAAGGAAACCCGCTCGGATCATTTTACGGATTCCGCTGTCTGGGTGTTTACCAGAATGAAGAAGAAACATTGGCACGCGATCCGGAAGGAAATGTAATTTATGATATCAACGGAGAACCAGTTTATATGCAGAACGGACTAACAGAAAATTACAGGGTATATCCGGGTGATGCCAAGTATGAAGATATAAATGGGGATGGCGTCATCGACAAATATGATATTGTGTACCTGGGAAATGCCATGCCTCTGTTTACAGGTGGTGCTTCGTTTAGAGTGAGGTACAAAAATCTGACCTTATCATCTTTTTTCCATGGGCGTTTCAAATATAAGATAATTAACCGAACACAAATGAACTTAGAAAGTATGATTGGGCCAAACAACCAAAGTACAGCAGTCATGAGCAGATGGATAAAAGAAGGTAATGATACAAATATTCCAAGAGCCTTATGGGGTAAAGGGAATAACTACCTGGGATCAGACAGATTTGTGGAAGACGGAACCTTTGTACGTTTAAAAACGCTCTCTCTGAAATACGCTTTCCCTAAAAAACTCATCAGGGACAAAGGTATCGACAGACTTGATTTATGGGTAACCGGCTATGACCTGTTTACCTGGACAAACTACACCGGACAGGATCCTGAAGTGGGATTGTCAAACAATATCTACCTTTTAAGTGAAGATAGATCCAATACACCGAAAGCACGTAGGTTTGCGGTTGGTATAACAATGAACTTTTAATCGATGATGAAAATGAAGACTAACATAAAAATATTACTGTTAATCGCTTTAATTGGTTTTAGCTCTTGTAACCAATGGCTGGATGTAATACCTGAAAATGAGCAGGTAGCAGACGAATACTGGAAAAACAAAGAGCAGGTAGACGCAATTATTGCTTCCATCTACATAAAGTACAGAACAACGGTAAAAGATCAGATTGTATGGGGTGAGGACCGGGCAAACTCTATTGCCCCGTTTACAATTACCGGAAATGAATTGGATATTATGAGATGGAATATCCTGCCTGATAATAATTATTGCCAATGGGGCAAATGGTACCAGATTATAAATCTTTGCAATATGGTTATCAAATATGCTCCCGGAGTTGCGGATCCTTCATTCCCTGAAGAAGCTAAAAATGCAACTATTGCCGAAGCAACATACCTCCGTGCTCTGGCCTACTTCTTTCTTGTGCGGAATTTCAGAGACGTACCGCTTATCCTGGAGCCATATATGAATGATTCCCAAAATTATGAAATCCCTAAGTCACCTGAATCAGAAATATGGGCACAGATTAAGGCGGATTTATTGTTTGCTGAACAGAACATAAAAGACTCATATTCAGCCGCTGAGCCATGGATGAACAAAGGACGGGCAACAAGGCTGGCTGTCAAAGCCACCATGGCTGATGTTTATTTATGGACGGAAGAATATGATAAAGCCATCATAGCATGTAACGACATTATTGGCTCAGGTAAAGTAGGGCTGATACAGGGGCTGACTGGTGAGAATGAAAATAACTGGTTTTCGCTTTTCAATCCGGGAAATTCAAATGAAAGCATCTTCGAGCTGCAGTGGAATAATGCACAGGGACAATCTAACAGCAGCCTGTTTAACATGTTTAATGGAACAACATATAATTATCATATATCCCTGACCTTGTACATGAAATATTTACAATCGTACAACGATATCAGAGGTCTGAATGCAACATACACTGCGATGCCGACACTTAAGGTCTGGAAATATATAGGTTCAAATGCCGGGAATCATTTACTGACAACAGAAGTTGGTGCAGAAAGAACTGATGGCGAAAAAGACCAGAACTGGATCATGTACCGTTTTGCCGATGTTTTGTTAATGAAAGCAGAAGCACTGGTAATGAAAGAACCAGGAAATCAAACCAACTATGCAGAAGCTGTTGATATCGTAAATACTATTAAAGAAAGAGCCCAGGTCACTAATCTGATCACTGATATTCCACAGACTGAACTGGAAATGCTGGAAATAGTGATGGATGAAAGATCACTGGAACTTGCCATTGAAGGTAAACGCTGGTACGATTTGCTCAGGGTGGGGAAACGCAATAATTATCAGTATCTTGATTATATGATAGATGAGGTATTAAAAAATATTAGCCCGGAAAAGGCGTTAATCGTTCAATCAATACTAAGGAACAAGGACAGTCATTATTTACCGATTCATTTCGATGAACTGACCAATAACAAAGAACTGGTTCAGAATCCTTACTATGAGAGTCTCAAATAATTAATTAAACGATTTATTGCATCATGAAAAAAGCTATAAAAAAAATAAATATGCAAAAAATATTAACCACATTCTTATTAGGCTTTGTTCTTTTCGCATGTAAAGATCCATACGAAGGAACCACATATGTTGCCTATGATGAATTGCCTGTTGCCAGTTATTTGAACTCGCGTTCCGAGGATTTCTCATTATGGGTCGAACTGCTCCGCTATACAGGACTGTATAGTACATTTAATCTGTATACTGATTATACGGCTTTCGTTCCTAATAATGCCGCTATGGAAAAATTTATGAACGAACAAGGGTACAACTCAGTAACGGATATCGACAAAGAATACGCTACATTCCTGGTTAAGTATCATACGTTACATAATAAAGTGCTTAAACAAGAAGAGTTTTCAAGCGGTGTGATGAACTGGCCTACAGCAATTGACGAATATTTATCCATATCGTTTGGTGAAGGTGGATTAAATGCCATTTATATTAACAACACCAGTAAAATTGTTGAATTGAATATTGAAGTGACCAATGGCGTAGTTCATGTTCTGGATGAAGTTCTGATTCCTGTAGTAGAGACTATCTGGGACAGAATTGATTCTGATCGCTTCTCCATCATGAAAGATGCTGTAACAGCTACCGGTTACAATGCGCTGCTGAATAAAGTGCAGGATACGGCACTTGACCTGAGTGGTAATGAAATTATTAAAAGGTATTATTTTACACTCTTTGCTGTACCGGATAGTATCTACAGCATTGACGGTGTCCAGTCTCTTGATGATCTGAAAACTAAAATTGGTGTTGATCAGACTGATTACACAAATCCTGATAATCTGCTCAACCAGTACGTTGCTTATCATATTGTTTCTCAGAGACAATCGTATGATGTACTGGCGACTTTTCAGGATGGTGTGGAATCTAAAAATATCAATACACTGGCCAATAAGGAGCTGATAAACATTTCAAAATCTGATAACGGAATCTGGATCAACTATGATGAAACAGTTCAAACGGGAACCAGGTTTATTCCGTTCAGAAATGACATTACCTGTAAGAATGGTGTATTACACGAGGTAGACACCTGGATGCCCGTAGCCACCCCTCCCACTACTGTTATTGACTGGGATTTGTCCAATTATGCTGATCTGGCAGCCATCTGTGATTATTTCCAGAGTCCTAACGGCAGAGGCGGTAGTGGAACATATGAAAAAGTAGTTCCTGAAGATGAAGTTGCTGCGTACTACTGGGAAGCCATTCCACTGACAAAACCGGATGTGATTAAGTATGTAAATAACCGAAACAATGATGGCGCTTATTATGACTGTAAGTTTTACGACCATCTTGAAATCTCTACCGGTGCAGGAGGATGGGTTGAAATTAAAACGCCTGTTATAGTGAAAGGGACATATAAGATGACGCTATTTTACGTGAGCTATTTATCTGTAAATAGTGCAGGTGAAATGCAATGTTACATGGATAATGATACAAAACTGGGCTCGTCTTTCTTCGTGTCCAATGCTACTTCTACCAGATATTCAGAAAAAGTTTTGGTTAATTCGATCACATTTGATGAAACAGATGAACATACCTTAAGAATAGTGGGAATTGATGGAAAAAAACTGGAACTTGATTATATCAAATTTGAGCCAATAAATTAAAAATAATAGTTATGAAACGTTTAACATATATTTTAGGTCTGGCAATTCTGTTGCTTGGTGCGTGCCAGGATAACTGGAAAGAACATTATGATGAAGGTAATTCCACTATTTCATCGCAAAGTGTGTTGGAGTATCTGAAATCCAATCATGACTATGACAAATTTGTTGCTGCTCTTGAAGCAACAGGCGTAGCAGAAGAACTTGAGCGGGATCAGAACTTAACGGTCTGGGCGGTGAATAATGAAGCTATGGATCAGTTGGCTGACCTTGAGAAAATGTTTACCGATACCTTTATCATGCAATATCAAATCAATAACCTGACATTTGGATATTCCAAATTATATGATGGATTAAGATTGCGTTCTCTGAACGGTAAATATATTTCTGTGTCCCTTGGTAGCGATGATGCGTATGTAGCAGACGCAAAAGTCCTTAAAACGGATCAGTTCTGTAAAAATGGCGTGGTACATGAAATTAACCACCTGATGGAACCGGTTATCGGTATTTATGACTATCTGCTGGCACTCGGTGATAATTATTCTACCATTGTCGATACTATATTCAATTCAAATGACACAGTATTTGATGTAGAAAACAGTGTGCCGATTGGCGTTGATATCACTGGGAATACTATTTACGATTCAGTATTTGTAATTGAAAACCCATTGCTTGCTCAGGCAGATTTCAAATCGGAATTTTCCCAGCTTACCATGTTTTTACCTGACAACAACGTTATTGACGAATGTCTGGAAAATTATAAAAACCAGCTGCTCTCTATTGGGAAGCCGTGTACATTAAAAGATACAATCCTTGCATTCAACTGGATTAAAGGTGCACTTTTCTACGACGGTATAATGCGAAATATTGATCCTAATACCGACCTGGTTTCTGCGGTATCGATGCCGGAACCTGATGGCAGAAATATTGTTTGGAGAACGTCGGTTCAGCAACTGGATATGAATCCTAAAATGATGAGTAACGGTATCATTTATAATGTAACCAAAATGAAGATCCCTAATAACATTTTTATTACCAGGATAAAATCGTTGGTTCAGTATATACAATATGTGCCGGAAGAAGAAAAGCCAAATTTTATTCAGTATTTCAACGAGACCAGCCACACTATTGTGCAAGGTGATAGTTACGATTTTACAAAGTATGGTTACCCCAAAGGGTATTATTTCTATTTAAAAGCCCTGGGAGATATTAATGATAGTCTACCATTGGCTGTGGAATTCTCACCATTAAAAATTGAGACCCTTCCCGATAATACTACGTTAGCGTCTGAGATGCTGATACCGGCCGGAGAGTACAAGTTTTATTTTGGGTTCAGAAGTAAAAACCATGCTTACGTCAATTTCTATTTCAATGGAGAACTGGTTGGCGAAGAGGTGAAAGTAAATCAGTCCAGTCCCTGGAACTATGACCGCGTAACGGAAACTGTGGTATCAAAATATGATGGACTGGGAGGTCTGGTGAACATTGTTAATGTTGCCGGTGAAGGTCTGCAACATGTTAAAATAAAAGTTGAATTCAGTAGATTGGGAGGAGGAAGTACAGAAGAACTACAGTTATATCACTGGGCACTCAAACCAACTGAAAACAACTATTAAAAAGCCGTCTCTAATGAAGTTAAATTGTTTTCAAATTAATAAAAAGGCTGATCCCGTTTCCGACAGGAAGCGTAAATCAATACATCTTAAAAATAATATCCTAATGAAACGATTCCAGTTTTTTCAGGACAAGTTCCCCGTCCGATCCGGTTTGATCCCATCGGGCATCCAAACAATAAAATATAATTCACGGATGAAAAAATGTATTAATCTCTTCCTTGTGATATGTATGCTCTTGACAACAGTATCCGCATCAGCACAAGAGCCGTTAAAAATTACAGGAAAAATATTAAGTCCATATAATAATGAACCGGTTAAGGGCGCTGTTATTACGAGTTCAGTTGCAACTGAATCTGCCACAACCGACAGCCTGGGACAGTTCTCACTGGAGGTAAGTTCACTTGACGGTACAATTGAAGTATGGGGACAGGGTTATTTTCAGCAAAAGCTTCCAATTCTGGGTAAAAGTACTTTCCAAATAACCATGATCCCTTCCGATAAGTTTGACTATAACCAGGATAAGGTTTTACCATTCCACCCGTCAGATTATAATATAGTAACCGGAAATAGTCAGAATATAAATGAAAAAAACATAGATCCGGGTGCTGCTACGGTAGATGATGCTCTGTTGGGTAATATTTCAGGACTTTATATGATCAACAAAGGCGGTATGCCGGGTGAAGGATCATATTTAAACCTTAGAGGTATACAATCTGTACTTGGAAATAATGCTCCGCTGATCATCTTAAATGGTGTCCCCTATTTGCCTGACATGAATGAATCTCCTATTATTGGAGGGTATTCAAAAGGTATTTTCAATGCTATCAGTGTGAATGATATTAAGAATATTACCTTACTCAAAGGACAGGAGGCTTCACTTTACGGTTCAATAGGATCAAATGGTGTACTACTCATAGAAACTAAAAAAGCAACGGACCTTGAAACGGCAGTTGAATACTCGGGGCAGTACGGCATGGCATTTAACAATACCACGTTGCCGGTACTTAATGTTTCGGATTTTAAAGCCTATATCGGTGATGTCGGGATAACTCAATATGCTGACATGGGAGAATTCCTGACCGATTTTCCGTTTTTGAGAGATGATCCTGATTATTATTATCAGTTTTTATATAACAACAATACCAACTGGCAACAGGAGATTTACCGTCCTGCTTTTGTTACCGATAATAATATAAGGATTAAAGGTGGTGATGCGGTTGCCAAATATGATTTATCAGTCGGCTATTTCGATCAACAGGGAACCGTTGATAACTCAAGCCTGGCAAGATATAATACCAGGTTAAATGCAAATATCAACTTAGGTCAGAACATTGATCTGTTTTCATCTGTTGGTTTTGCCTTTTTAACCAGTTCATTGTATGAACAGGGAATGTTGAGTGCAACGAACCCATTACTCACTGCATTATATAAAGCACCAATTTTAAATCCTTACAGAAAAGATGCATTTAACAGTACTTTACCCGGATACGATGCCGTACGCCAGTTTGGCGTAAGCAATCCTTTGGCCGTGGTAAACCAACTGACGATCGGATCAGATGTTTACGATTTCAGTTTTAACACCGGCATAAATTACCGCGTTACACCGAAACTGACGTTTACAGGAACTTTCGGTCTGTATTATAACTACAGCAGGGAAAACGCTTTTATTTCCGGAAAAGACAATCTGTCCATTCTTCCGCTTCAGGATGGATTTGCACTTAATACTGCCCGTGCCGGTGTTGGGGAAGCAGTAAACTACTACTCCAATGTAAATAGTGTTTATAAAACCATGATTGGTAAAAACCCGTTTAACGTATCTCTGGGCTTCCAGTCCCTGATAACACGCCACGAATATGATGCAGGAAAAGGAACAAATACGGCATCTGATTTCTACCGAACACTGGACTATGTAACTCAGGATAAAGACTTCTGGGGTTATATAGAAGAATGGAACTGGATGAACTTTTATGGTCATGCGGATTATACTCTGAATAATCTGCTTACCCTTTCAGCCAACGCATCTTACGACGCAGCATCTTCAACAGGTAAAGAGGCAACACGATGGGGTATTTTCCCATCAGGTGGTGCTACACTATACCTGAAAAATACATCGTTTCTTACCGATGTTGATCCCATTAACAAACTTAATCTTAGAGGTGAATATGGCATAAGTGGTAACAGCCGTTTCTCTACAAGAATCAGTAAATACTATTACTTGAGTACACCTTTCCGTGATCTGTCAGGTATTGTTCGTGGAAATATGCCGAACACCCTGCTGAAATGGGAAACCAGTAAGACATTTGATGCAGGATTGGATATGGGAATGTTTAAAAACCGTGTTCAGGCTGAGTTGAGCTATTACAGTATCATAACGTCTGATGTTATTATGCCAAGTAAAACACAACCGGAGTTCGGAATTGAAGAAATCATATATAATCAGGGTGAAATTAGCAACAAGGGATTTGAGTTGTCACTGATGGTTGATGTGATCAGCAGCAGAAACTTTGGTTTTACCTTAGGTGGTAACGCATGTCTGAATAAAAATGTGCTGGAAAGCTTAGGAAGCTCAAATGAAATTATTCATGAATTAAGCGATGGATCTGCTGTTATTTCGCGCGTTGGTGAATCGGTATACAGCTTTTACGGGTACGAGACAGAAGGCGTTTTTGCCTCTCAACAGGATGCTGAAAATGCTGGTTTAGCAGATTATAAAGGTGATCCGTTCAATGCCGGTGATATTCACTTTAAAGATTCATACGGAAACGATAACATCATAGACGCGCGTGACAGAACAATAATTGGTGATGCCAATCCGGATGTATTCGGTGCATTATTTGCTAATTTCAGATACAAACAATTTGATCTTTCTGCTGCATTCGGTTACAGCTATGGTAACGATATGTATAATGCTGTAAGAAGATCACTGGAGGCTGTTGACAGTTATAACAATCAATCGGCTGCTGTGGTGAGAAGATGGCAAACAGAAGGTGAGGTAACAGATATTCCTAAAGTAACCTATAATGACCCGATGAAAAACAATCGTTTCTCTGACAGATGGATTGAGGATGCATCATATATTAAACTCAGAAGCATCACCTTATCTTATACACTGAAACCTGATACGTATGATTTTATAAAGAGTGGAATTGTATATGTTTCAGCTGAAAACCTGTATACACTTACAAATTATCTGGGTTTGGATCCGGTAACATCTTATTCTTACGATCCAATGATGCAGGGATTTGATTATGCCAAAACACCTGCCCCGGCTTCAGTTAAACTCGGTCTAAAACTACAATTCTAATGGAGGATACAATGATGAAGAAGATGAAATATGCAATAGTTTTAATATCAGGCTTGGTTCTTTTACAAAGCTGTTCAGATTTTTTCAATACTAACCCGGATGATTTGCTTTTAGGAGAAGATTACATTTCGAGTAACGATGAACTCTACTCCGGATATATGGGTGTTGCCGCAAAAGTAGCCGATGTTGCAGACAAGGCAGTAATCCTTTCTGAGCTTCGTGGCGACTTGCTTGAACCGACAGAAAATGCACCTCAGGGTTTATGGGAGATTTATAATTACACCAACGATAATAACAACGAATTCACTAATCCCAGCGATTTTTACGATGTGGTGGTAAATGCCAACGATTTTATCCGAAATGCGATCATTTACAAAAAGAATAATCCCAAAGCTGTTACTGATGACGTATTTGACGGTTTTATCAGTGCTACAATCCGGTATAAAGTATGGGCTTATCTTATGATCGGAAAACTCTACGGAAAAGCAATTTACTTTGATGACCCTATGGTGGAATATCAACCTGACCACAACTATCCTACTCTGGATTTTGATCAGTTAATTGATCAGTTAATTCTGTTAATGAGAGATGGAATAAGTATTACTAACGATACAATTGATTATAAGATTAACGGCATGGTTCCATTTCTTTTCTCTGATGTGATTTCGTCAGAAACAACAGATCAGTCCTGGGATATTATCAACCCATTCCCTGAATGTCTGAACATTGAACTTGACCTGTGGGATGAAAATTATGATCGGGTTATCGATGAGGCTATATGGTTTCTGTATGCTGATGGATCAACAAAGAAATGGAAGATTACATTTGATGAACATGATAATGAATGGATATCTGACATCTTCACAACAATCAATAACGGATTGCTAACAGATATAAGAATTAATACGACTCTTTACAATTACGAAAATGGGCAGGTTAACGATCTGTTACGCTATTTTTCCAATAAGGAGCCTAATTTTTACTATCTGAGGCCCACAAAGGCTATTATGGACCGGTTTGATAATCAGTATCAGAAAGATGGAATAACCAAAGGGGATAAATACCGTGGTGATGGCAGATCATATGATGAAATCAATGGACAATTAGTATATCGTAAGCTGACACGTTATTTTGAGGATGATCCCAACCAGGTATATAAAACGGTGGACAATATTTACATGTACAGGGCTCCGGATATCCATTTTTTCCTCATGGAAGCATTGAATCAAAAACATATGTTCAGGGAAGCAGAAGCCCTTTTAAACGGAGGTATGTTTAGTGATTACTATTCAAAATTTGAAGAGTCAGAATGGCGTTATCCATTTACAGATCCTTTGATTTATGATGCGTTTACAAATAATAAATATCCGAATGCCGGTGTAAGAGACCGTGTTTCACTTGCCTACGTATTTCCGTCTGCAGATTCCATTGCACAGCCGGATACCTACTGCTACCAGCTCGATTCTCTGATACTGGATGAAACCTGTATGGAGAGTAATGGCGAAGCCCGCTCCTATTTTGCTATGATCCGTATGGCAAAACGCTGGGACGATCCATCCATTTTGGCGTCAAGGGTCAGTGCAAAATATACTGACGGAAAAAAAGAAGAAGTATACCAGTATCTGATGACACCGGATAACTGGTTCATAAAATTTGACTTATCGAATAAATAAAACGTTTACAGGAGAGCAGCAACAAACTTCTCTCCTGTTTTTTTAATATCGAATACGAATTATCAAATGGAAGGAGTAGTTTACTCCTAAGCAGGTTATACCAGTGCCTTAGTAAGGCTAAAAATTTAAGCGGATGAAACAGATACTATTAATAACTGCTCTATTACTTACCTTATCCATAAATGCACAACAGCTCGCATTTCCGGGTGCGGAAGGTTATGGGAAATATGCAGTAGGCGGAAGAACAGGAACAGTATATCATGTTACAAATCTTAACGATAGTGGCACCGGATCTTTTCGTGATGCGGTAAGTCAGCCAAACCGCATTGTTGTATTTGATGTTGCCGGCATCATACGACTTGAGAGTGTTGTGGTCGTTAGCCGCAATGTTACAGTTGCAGGGCAAACTGCTCCGGGCGATGGAATTACACTTTTTGGCAACAGACTGGCATTCAACAGTAATTCAGGAAATAATATCATCAGATATCTCAGGGTCCGTCTGGCACGGGCTGCCGGTAGCGGTGTGGATGCCATGTCCATTTCGGATAACGCGGACGACATGATGTTCGATCATGTATCTGTGACATGGGGAGCTGACGGTACTTTTGATATTAATAGTGGAGATGCAGAAAATATCACCATTCAGGATTGTATCATTGGCCAGGGTGCTGACTGGCACGGGCATTCAACCGGAGGCCTGATTCAGTGCGGCCCGATTTCCATTATCCGTACACTATGGATCGATAATAATACGCGTAATCCCAAAATAAGGTTTGAACACGAAATCATCAACAATGTATTATACAACTGGGGTTCACGCGGTTTAATTATGGGTGATACCGAGGGTGCAGATTCCCATTGCAATCTCATTGGTAATTACTTTATTGCCGGCCCATCGAGCAGTTCAGACAGTTATGTTTCAGGAACCACACCATACTATCATGTTTATCAGCAGGATAACTGGCTTGATATCAACAAAAACGGTTCGTTGGACGGCACATTACTTGGTAGCGGAGATTACAAAACAGCTACCGTTGAATCAACACCATACAATCATCCCGGAGTTAACACAATACTCTCAGCACAGGATGCCGTTGCACATATTATTGATAACGTTGGCCCCTCAATAGCCAGAGATGCCGTAGATAAGTTTCTTATCAATCAGTTGTCATCTTACGGAACCTCCGGTGCAATCGTAATGGATGAAAACAGTAATGGTATACCCAATGGTGGTCTTGGTTATGTTTTTAATGGTCCTAAACCACTTGATTCAGATAATGATGGAATGCCTGATGACTGGGAAGATGCAAACAGCTTAAACAAAAACAGCAACGACGCAATGACAATTGCCGCCAATGGTTATGCGAATATTGAAAATTATATCAATTCAATCAATGGGCCGGTACAACCTTTCTTAAGATATCCAACCGGGGTTTACATTACAGGAAAAACAGAGAATTCCGTGTCATTAAAATGGACAAACAATGACGAAGCTGACAAGATATATATTCTATACGGTAAATCCATTGATAATTTAATCAGATCGGTTTACGTAACGGGTGATCAGACTACTGTTACTATCCCCAATCTGACCAGCAGCACAACATATTATTTCAGGTTGATGGCAGCCAGTGCAACAGCAAATTCTACCTATTCAGATGTTATTTCTGCTAAAACCGACGATGCACCAATGCCACCTGTCGCCTGCTCTTCACCTTCTCCTGCCAATGGTTCTACGTTGAATTTCACAGACGACATACATCTGACATGGGATAATACCACCAATACTCTTGGTGGAGTATTGTATTATGATGTCTACTTGGGCACAAGTCAGGAAAATATGAGTTTAGTGGCTGAAAACATCACGGATAAATCATTTGCTGCAGGTTCACTGGAAGCAAACCAGACATATTACTGGCAAGTTAAGACAACCAACGACCTGGGGACTGATGATGGTGTAATATGGTCCTTTTCAACAGAAAGCAGCAGTTTAACTAAGCTTCTTTACATCCCGTTTGATGAATCAAGTGGAACAACCGCAGCGAACGAAGCCGGATCACAAAATGCCGTTGCAAAAAATATTACGCCGGTGTGGATGGCCGGAAAAGTCAATAATTGTGTGTATCTGAATCCTATAACCACGCAAGCCGGAATGGTGGTTCCATACTATTCAGACCTTTATATAAACAACACCTCTTTTACCATTACATTCTGGATGAAAGCAGATGTAAATGCGAACGGAGATGACGTTTATGTGATTCATAAAGGAACACATAACACAGACAACGGAGGAACCGGAAAATGGATTGGCATTCAGTTAAAAAAAGGGGAACGTTTTACATTTGGAATCGATGATAATTCAACTAAAACCGTGATCGATTTAAAGAGTAATCCTAATCAGTATTTTAATAACCAGTGGCGTTTTATCACCTTTATACGTGATGTTGAGCAGGATCAGTTAAAAGTATACATTGACGGTAATTTGGTACAGTCAACCACAGACAATACCGGCAATATTGGAGAAACAGGGGATTTAGCTATTGGAAATAATAATACGGCATACGATACGCCTTACAAAGGTTCCATTGATGAGTTGACAATTTACGATGGGGCATTAGTTCCTGCTGACATACAATATTTGTTTAACTCATCTGTGAGTGCCATAAAAGGACTAAACCTTAAATCGCTGGAAATTTATCCTGTCCCATTTTCTGAGAACCTGAATATTACGAATCCTGAACAAAATTCAGAAGCTGTTAATATTCAAATCTTTGATTTGTCCGGACAGTTAGTGCACTCAGCTTTGGCATCCGGTTCAGTATTGCATATTAAAAATCTCAGCGGTTTAAATGCGGGCTTATACACATGTCAGATAAAAAGCAAACAAAATCTGTACATTCAGAAAATAATAAAACTTTGATCAACGTCAGTTCGATGTAAGGATATAATTTGACTATAACGGTTTTTATCTGGTAAAAAATCCCCCTGCTTCGCACCCCCTTTTTCAAAGGGGGACTTCAAAACCTGCAATTCGTTGTAAGTTTCCTCCTTGCCCGAAAGGAGGTGGATCCTGACCAAAGTGTCAGGAGACGGAGGATTTAAAACTATTGTTTTCTAAATTTATACCAAACTCACGTTAATTAAGCTGATCACTTACTATTTGACCCGGAAATTCTTTTCCGGGTCTTTTTTTAGCATCTTATTTCGATTGATTAAGAAGATCAAAAAACCTATTTTTGTACTAAGCAGGTTTTGGATAGTGTTCCCCTGCCCTGTTTTAACTTAAAACTTTGAAGCATGCCATTTCTGGTCACTGAAATCAATCCTGTTTTTTCCAATATCGTAGTGCTTTCGATGGTTATTATTGCGGCGGGATTCATTTTTAATCTGCTTAAACAACCATCTATCATATCGTATATCCTTGTAGGCATCCTTGTTGGCCCTCATGTGTTTGGCCTGATTACAAATGAAGCACTAATATCTGATTTCGGTTCATTGGGTCTGGTTTTGCTTTTGTTTTTCCTGGGCATGGAACTCTCACTGGATTCCCTGATAAAAAACTGGAAACTGGCTGTTATCGGCACACTATTTCAGATTATTTTCAGCATTGCAGCCATTGCGGTTATCAGCTCCATATTCGACTGGAACTTTAATAAAATAATAATCTTTGGATTTCTTATCAGTTTAAGCAGTACGGCCGTCATTATTAAAGTTCTGGAAGGCAGGAAAGAGCTCGACACAAAAGTTGGGCAACAGGTAATTGCCATTCTGTTGGCCCAGGATATATTAATTGTCCCTATGATGCTGAGCATTAATTACATGGGAGGTGATAAACCCGAAATGAAAGAAATCTTACTGCAGGCTATAGGTTCTGTGGCTATTATTGCCATACTGGCCTGGATTTTTTATAAAAAGCAGATTAAACTCCCGTTTGAAAAACTAATTCTCCGCGATCACGAATTACAGGTTTTCGTGGCTTTCTTTATTTGTTTTGGGTTTTCTTTACTGACGGCTATCTTTCATCTTTCGGCAGCATTGGGGGCATTCGTTGCAGGTATTATTGTGGCCTCTTCCCGATCTACAAACTGGGTACATTCCAGCCTGCATGCGTTTCACATCATCTTTGTAGCCATGTTTTTTGTTTCCATTGGTTTAATGCTGGATATTTCATTCTTTCTGGAAAATTATGTAAGGGTAATTATTCTGGTTGTTACGGTACTTGTTATCAATAACATCATAAACGGTGTGGTTTTTAAAATTTTTAAGGCACCCTTATGTAACAGCATTTATGCCGGTTCGTTGCTTGCTCAGATCGGAGAATTCAGTTTCATTATAGGAGCAACTGCTCACCTGAACGGAATATTGACTACCGAGGAATACCAGATTGTTATCAGCGCCATAACGCTATCCCTGGTACTTAGTCCTTTCTGGATTTCACTTATCCACCGCTTATTCAGAAAGAAACTTAGTGCCTGCAACTTTTAAATTCTTACTAATTGCATCTGAATTTAAAAAAATTGTAAACGTTTACAGTTTTTTTTAAATTAATCCCGCTATAACTTTAATGATCGGCTATTTTTTCATATTTTAGTGGTGATATTAGTATGTTTCACTTATTAAAATAATTATAGTATGAAGAGAATCTTTACAATTTTAATTGCTTTTACACTTTTAGTAACATTTGCAAATGCGCAAAAGAATGTAGTGTATTGTACAACTTTAAGATCTAACCCTGCTGCAAACATGTGGCCCGAGAATAATGATGTAATTATTCAAATGCTGAATGCAGATCCAAATTTCAATGTTACTGTAGTAGTTTTGGAAGAAGGTGGTATTGACCCGGACACACAAAGTGCAGTGGACCTTTCAGGCTATGATGTTATAATTCTCCATGATGGTTTAGGCTCAAGTGATGCATTCTGGAAACCTGACGGTGCTGCTGCTTTAGCAACATTGCCTGCTCCTACTTTATATGATAAAATTTATGCACTTCAAGCGGGTAAAGCGTTCACAACCAGTGATGGAGCTTCAACAAATGCAGAAAATGTTTATAACCTGACAATTGTTGATGGCACAAGTGATTTATTTAAAGGGATAGATGTATCATCGGGTGTTATTACAGCAATGAAAGGTGGTGTAGCAGATGATGGTAGTACAGGCGTTAGAGGTCTGCAGTATAATAAAGGAAATGTAGTACCTGATAATACATTGCTTGCATATCCAGAAGGAGCATCTGATGTTACTATATCTTTTTCCGATTATGCTGCAGGCTCAACAATTGATGATGCCACACTTCAAAACAGGGTAATTGTATTAGGATATAATGTTGGTGTAACAAGAAACACTGATTACGCAGACAAGTGCGCGTTGACAGCAGAAGGATTGACAATTTGGAGAAACGCAATTTATATGTTAGCTGAGTTGGCTGTACCGGAAACGTTAGCAGATTTTAGCTTTTTAGCAACCGGTATTGAAAAAACTCAGGTTGAGAGTGCTTCTGCATATGCTGTAAGTGGTGGTATAAGAGTACCTGCAGAATCAAATGCAAGTATATATTCCATTTCAGGAAAAGTTGTTGCTAAAGGTATTACCAGCGATTTCGTAGAATGTCCAAAAGGCATTTACATTGTTGAAATTGCAGGTAAAACATCAAAAGTTTTGGTGACTAAATAATTTCAAAGACATATTACCATATTACAGAAAAGCGGTAGAATTCTCTACCGCTTTTTTTATGCCATTTTTTTAATACCCATTGAAATTAATTCACTTCCTATAGTTAATTTACTCCTCCCTAATATTTATATTAAAACTAAATAGAATGGTTATTATTACCAAACCCTTTGTTAATACTATAAGTAATAATAATCTAACCGTTTTCCGTGATAGTATGTTTTATGGTTTTCCGTGATATTTTAGAGCTAGAATATGATTTTCTTTATGTATTAATCTAATAAAATTTATTATTCAACTTTAAAAATGATGTTGTGAAAAAGATAATTTTATTTCAGTTGTTAATGATGCTTCCATTAGCCAGCTGCACTTTATTTGATGAAGTTGAAGAACTCACAGAAAACGATAAAGAATGGCTGGTTTGGAATAATGATAGTTTGTACTACTTGTTTAACGGTTTGGATACTGTTACAATAGACATTATCACAAATATTTGGCAGGAGTCATATTCTTACAGATGGGGAATACCACATGGAGGAAATGACTATAATGGAGAAACAAGCGTAGTATTTAATTTTTCTGAATCAGAAAGGATTTTTTTTAGTACAAGTGTCTCAGGAGGAGGAAATTATAATGTTTGCTTCTCTTTAAGCGTTATTGTAGATAGGGAAAGATTTGATAGATATATAACTTGTCTACCCAACGATACCATTTCAGATAATGCACAGGTATTTAACGGTAAAAGGTACGATGAATGCTATAATATAGCTTTTGATGAGGAAGCTGGAATTAAAAAGTTAGTTTATCATAAAGATTATGGTGTGCTAAAGTTGGAAACAACACAAAATGATGTGTTTGAGATATTGCCTATTGGGTATTAGTAGTCACTTTAAACATGTTCCTTACAGATGTTATGTTTAAAGAAAACATAATAACACATAAAATTATATTGAAAAACGAAACCAGATTAGTAAACCTTGTGCCGAACCTGGTATCCTTCGTGGTAAAATTTAACCACAAAGAAACTGTTCCTAAACAAGAAACGCCACCGAAAACGGCAGCGTTCCTTTACAAATTGTTATTAATATTTTAAAATCCAAAAACATCTTCCAGCGTCAGCGTTTTGACCGGGGCAATGGATTTGAGTTTATCGTTGGTTACAATATTCTGATCACCGATAATAACATATGTATATTTTTTATCTTTAATATGTTCATCAAAGAAATTCTGCACATCATCAAGCGTCATGGTCTGTGCAGCTTCATAATAATCTTTACGAATATCGTGATCTATGCCTTTTTTCTCATTGGCAAGCCAGGTCCAGAAGATCCGTTGTTTGGTAATTCTGTCCGTCTGAATATTCTTGATGATATTGTTACATGCAATATTAAAAGGATTCTCAGACACAACCATAGTTTCCAACAACCCATCCATGGCTGAAACAGCATCCAGCATTTTATCTGCCTGTGTATAAATTACGCCCTGAATAAAGAAATTATCATCCTTCTCCTTTGGTGTTATATAACCAGCCCAGGCCGAATATGCCAGCGCTTTTGCTTCCCTGATTTCCTGAAAGACGATAGAGCTCATGTTTCCACCATAATATTCATTAAAAATATGCGAATCCACCATAACCTTTTCATTATAAGGCACATCTTTGGATAAGTAAAGTACATCAACCTGTGTTTTGGGATAATTGAGGTACAGCACATTTTTAGCGGTAAAATCGTTGGTTGTAAATTTCTTCTCTGCCGGACAATCTGCGAGCTCTCCTTCCACCCTGTGATGCTTTTTAATAATATTTGCTACTTCAGGTGCCATTTGTGGTCCATAGTAAAATACCCTATGCTTAAAACTATTGAATTCTGCAATGGCATCAGTCAGATCCTGTGGATTCATAGATCTCAAATCATCTTCAGATAATATATCTGTTATAGGTGAAACAGGACCGTATTTCGCATAATTCAGGATAGCTGTTCTGATGGCACCGGGGTTCTTCTTCTGATCGCTGCGACTTTTTAAGATTCTGTCCACAAGGCTCTCATAAGCTGCAGAATCAGGTTTGGCGCTCGCCAGCAAATGTTCTACTAATTCCAGTCCCTGCAACATCTTTTCACTTAATCCGGAAATTTTAATGGTCGATTGAGTCCCCCCAACACTGGAATTAAATGTAATTCCCATTTTATAAAATTCCTTGCTTATTTCCTCAGCCGTATAATGATCTGTTCCAAGAAATTGGAGATAACTCATGGCCAAAGCCAGTTTTTTGTCGTTCCTGTCACCCATATCCCAAATGAAATCCAATTCAAAGAGATCGTTGGTAGTGTTTTTAATATAATCCAGTTCAAGGCCCGGCTCCAGCTCTTTCCGTTCAAGTAATTCGTCAAAATTCACAAAAACGGGTTCTATAGAATCCGTCTTTTCACTCAGAAAATGCTTCAGATAATCGGACTGAATATCACGGTTAATTTCCACGGAGGTGATTTGCGGTTTTTCAACTTTTACAACGTCGCCCGGCTCTCCGTTTCGCTTATAAACAACCACATAATTATCTTTATAATGTTCATTGGCAAACGCTACGAGTTCACCTTTGGTGATCCTGGCTACCTGATTATAAAAATCAAATAATTCTGCCAGATTCATGTTGTACACAAAAGCATCCAGTAACAAACTTACCCTGTTATTACTTTCAGTACGCTTTATCATATCAACTTTAAAATTATTATTGACAGCATCCATCAGCCAATCTTCAAACTCACCCTTTTTAACCTTTTCTATTTCGCCCTGGATAAGATCTTTCACTTCCTCCAGTGTCTGGCCCTCTTTCGGAACACCGTAAAACATATGCATGCCGTAGTCGCTCTGAAAGCTCGGCCCACAGCCAGCATTCAATACTTTCTGTTTCTGTACCAGATCCAGGTCAATTAAACCAGCCACACTGTTGTTCAGGATCATATCAATCATGTACACATATTTTTTATCTTCCGACTTTTCTCCGTTGAACCGGTAGGCAAACATCACATTCTCAGCTTCCGGACCATAAACATCCTTTTCAATAACGTGCGTAATTGGCTCTTCTTTGGGATGTTTTATCTCAGGCAATGGTTTTGATTTGAATTTTCCAAATGTTGAATCTACCAGCTGAATGGTTTTATCATAATCCAGATCACCACTTAAAATCACGGCCATATTATTAGGCACATACCAGGTATGAAAAAATTCCATGATATTCTTCTGGGAAGGATTTTTCAGATCTTTGGGGTAACCGATTATATCACGGCCAAGCGGATTATTGGGAAACAGGTTCTCCATAAGAACAGATCTTTCCCTTGACATATCCCTGTCCTGACTCATATTGAACTCTTCATACACTGTTTCCAGCTCGGTGTGGAATAGCCTTAGTACAGGATCTGTAAAACGCTCCTGCTCCATCTCCAGCCAGCGTTTCAGTTCATTTGATGGAATTTCATTGACATATGTCGTTGTTTCGTACGACGTAAATGCATTGGTTCCGGTTGCACCGATAGCCGAGGTCATCCTGTCATATTCATTCGGGATGGCATATCTGGATGCAATTTGAGACAATCTGTCTATTTCCTTATAAATAGCTTTCTTCTCTTCTTCTGTTGCCGCATTCTTATGCTGTTCGAACAAATCAGAGATACTATCGAGATAGACCTTTTCCTTTTCCCAGTTCGAAGTACCAAACTTAGCCGTTCCCTTGAATAGCAAATGTTCAAAATAATGAGCCAGACCGGTTGTTTCTTCCGGATCATTTAATGAACCGGACCGTACCGAAATATAGGTCATAATACGTGGTTCATCCTTGTTAACAGAAAGATAAACCTTCAATCCGTTATCAAGTGTATAAACGCGTGTATCAGTAGGATCATTGGTTACTTTTTCATAGGAATAACCATTTTCGTCAACCATCTCGCGAACAACGTATTTATCCTTGTTACATGAATAGAAAATTAACGTTGTTAAAATGGCGGTTAATAGAATAAATCTTTTCATTATATACCTGTTTAAATGTGTAAATACAAAAATACTGAATTGTTTACATTGTTCTATAAACGCATGTTATTAGTACGCCAATTACCTCTTTTTATCGGTAAACAGCGAAAATAAGGGGTTAACCGACGTAGGGCTTATTCAACATTCAGTTCAAGCTCTGCTGCTTCTATTTCTTCCCGGCTTCCAAAATCAATAACTCCCAAAGCAGAATACTTTCCCGCATTCAGGGTATCGGGCAAGGCAAAAAACACTTCACGTTCTGAATCAGGAAGCATGGTGAAAGCTTTCACCCCGATCCGGTCTACTTTACCGGTGCTATAGCTTGTAAGTTCAACATACGAGGCACAGTTCAGGATTGCTTCGCCCGTATTATCAACGGTCATCAATAAACCGTTTTCACCTTTGTCGTTTTTATTTTTTTCAAAACCGGTAATTTCAGCGCGTTTCAGGTTTACGGCCGGCGGCGTCTGAAATACATAAACAACCAGCTGGAACGTTTCCATAATACCGAACCCCATTTGATTACCATTTTCACCAGGCTGCCTCTCCCTTGCCAGTCTAACAACAACAGAACCCCATTTTACCTGGTTCGCCTCCGGTACATTTGCCAGATTTATGGCCACATTTATTTCCTGCGTTTCGCCGGGACCCAATTCAAAGAAATTAGGTGTGGCTGTAATATTACTCTTTAACGAATGAACCGATTCACCATGCTGCATCATTCTTGTTTTCCCCTTGTTTCCCTCCGGTTCAAAATCCGAAAAACTTATGGCATATGCCTGATTCGTAGATGTACTGTTTGTGACTCTAAGCGTCTGTGTTTCTGATGATCCGGGACTTGCACTGAAAAATAGTCTGGATGGTGCAACTGTGGCTCCCTGTCCATAAGTATTCAATACTATAATGGTAAAAAATAAAATTGCGGGTAATAACTTCTTACTTAATTTCATGGTTCTTAAAATTTCTTTATGTTCATTCTGCGTTCCTGTTCTGATATTAAGAAATTTACAAATACAGACTTGTTTTTATCGTTAATTTCCACCGGAATATCATTTTCCTGTACTGAGAATCCGGATCCAAAAACAGCACCATTGACGGCTACGGTATAATTTCCGCCCGGCACTTCTATTTTGAAAAATCCATTCTGATCCGTCAGTGTGGAATATTCATTTCCAAAAGCATCTTTTGCAACAACTCTCACATTGGACATTTCTACATCTTTTTCAGAGAACCGGGTATATTTTGCTTTTTGAATTTGCAAGGTACCCATAATTTTTCCTCCTGAAGAGAAAGGTAAATATACAACTTCGTCTTTAAAAAGCTCAATTGAATTTATGCTGTTGTTGTAAAACCCATCCCCCTGGGTGAGTTTTTCCACCAGCAGTGTGTAATTTCCCCTGGTTATATTTTCAAGAAATCCTTCACCATCATCACCTGTAAGAACCTTATATCCATCCATTGAATTGAATAAGCCTTCATCTTCTGCCGGAATGAGCGATACCAATACGTTTGACAGACTTTTTTCGTTTTTATCCTTAATGCCATTACCGTTTTCATCATAAAAGGCGATGCACTTTACATCGAAGAAACGCTTCCCCGAAACCGGAATTCCAAGTTCCTTACGCACACCAAATCCCAGCTCCAGATTTGTAGATGAAGTCCTGTTGTAAGTATCAGGTTGATTGATAAACTGCTGTTGTCTGCTGAAATAGGATATATTACTGTAAAAGCTGAACCGGAATCCGGTCTTTGAATACCAGAATAATTCAGGCCTGGAATTAAAAATATGTTGCTTTCGGATCAACCTGTAATTATAGTTGCCGCTGAACCGGGCCAGCAACCTGTTTTTTGCCATCCATAAATCGTAATATCCATTCAGGAAGATCGTTTGTGGATTTTCCCTGGACTGAGCATATTCACTGAATTCGTAATAATAAAACGGACCGTAATGATATCTGAGGTTAACCAGAAAGTTGCTCCTGTACCTGTAAGAGGTCTTTAAACGGGCACTGAAAAAGGATCCGAAACCTGCTAACTCAGGAAACTGATTGACATCCGTATTTACCGAGGCAGATATGCGTGAATTATCTTCAAATCTGCGGTAATACGAAAGTCCTACTCCCTCGTTAACCATTTGCAGACTGTTATAAAAGCGCTCGCGCGCGTAGAATGAACCGGTAAATGTATTCATGCGTTCCGAAGCAGACAATTTGTATTCTGCCTGATTTGTCCTTGACCTCAAACCCTGCTGAACGAGATTTCCAAATACATCGTATATGTCAGGTCTTGAGGAGAAATGACTGACCAGCAACCGGGATTGCAAACCGTTGCTATGGTAATAACCGGTTATCCCCGACAGTTGTGTAATACCCGGCGATGGTTCATATGTTGGTGTTCCGTAGCGCCCGGTAGCAGAAAAAGTTACGCGGTTAAACCTGCCGCCGTAACTTAACCGGGCTCCGTAACCGTTTTTGGTAAAATTTCCCGGATTCTTATACAGATAGGTCCTCATGTTGTAGCCCAGCATCAGGCGCACCATGTGGTTCTTATTTATTCTCCACGAAGATTCAGGAATAACCGTAACATTTCTTTGGTTGTTATAATTGTTTTCTTCGTAAAATGAATAAACAGCTGAATTAAGATTACGGGGTGAGTAATTATATTTATAATACAGGCTTCCACCCCATCTTTCAATGTCAAACATATTCGGACTGGCAACAATACCTCCACCTACTTCATGGCCTCCTGATCTGTATCCGCCCCGGACACCCTTACCCGAAACAGATGCTCCTTCATGGTTCAGAACAAGGTTACCCAGTTCGCCATAATATTTCGGAGCGTTGTAACCAACAAAAAAGTAATCACCCAGAAAGGCATCAGCATTCAGGACGTTTGTATTAAAATTGGTCTGGTAGAAATAATTTAATTCATTTACCTCATTTATGGTTTTATTTCCATAAGCCTGAAAACTCAAATAAGTGGATTGCTCCAGAATATTATAGGCATCAAGTTGCACTACCAAAGGCAAACTGACAGATCCGTACCGGTTTTCCTGGTAATAATCAGAAACCTTATTGAGAGTAATATTTTCCTTATCCACAGCATACAAATGATCATCACCCTCATTATTCGCCTCTGCCCTGACGTTATAAATTTCGCGGTTAGGCTTTTTAATCAGTGTGTTATATGTATTCTCTCCCTCGAATGTCCTGTTGATGGCCGCATGAAAATTCAATACCGTATCTTTTCCACTTTCCAGACTAAAATTCTCGGGTTTAAAAATTCTGTAATTATCATCGTATAATACAAGTTTATCTCTGAAAGCATCCAGGTTAAAGGTCAGGTTTTCTGTCGCATTACCCTGATTTATCACAGAAAAGCTTATATCTGCTGTATCCTTCCCCTGCAAAAAATAAATCTGATTTGATTCCGGTTGAATATGCCAGTTGCTCATTCTTTCGACGGTTAAAATCCAGTTGTCGTTGCTAACCAGAAAACCATCACTGAATAATTCAGCTCCCAGAACAGCATAATCACCTCCCTGTATGTTTTTATCCGGAATCATGTACACCGGAACATATATACTATCATGAGGCGCAAGTATAAACGTCCGGCTCTGTATCCCCAATAGTTTCCACTTTTGAGGAACCTTAAAATTCAATAGAAAAGGATATGTATTATTTGTATTATTCAGGATCTTTATTCTGTTCCGTGCTATTTCGGAAACAGATTCAGATGAATTTTTTTCCAGAAACTGCATTACGATTCCCTGTTGGGCATACAATGCCTGAAAACCTACTATCCAGAGTAATATATACAGTAAATATTTTTTCATTTACAGGTCTTCACTTATTGTAAAAACAATTTCCAGCCGGTACAGGCCGGGCCTTAAATAATTAACAGGATCTATACCGGGCGTTATTCTGAAATCAACGAAAAACTCATAACATGAAGGTGTGGTCAGATAATTTCCTGCAACATTTGTTCCGGAATTGGGACATGGGACATCAATATCCGTTACCGATGAACCGATTAAATACTGATCGTTATCTGTAACCGAAAAAAAATCAGAGATTAAAGGTGTTGATGATGCATTCCTGACACGTAATTCAAGCATATCCAGTGATGGAACGGTACCGTTCGATCCATAAGATTCCACCACAGACCAGTCTGCAGTGGTTGACTTTACACTCAGATCCCATCTTCTGTCGGTGGACACGTTCAGTTTTAATGAATTAAACCGGGTAATTCCGGACTTGTAGTCAGCAATAGAGGAAAAAATAAAATCAACTTCAGGTGAAGTTTTTAATTCAAAGGACACCTGAGCTGCTAAAGGCACAAGCCAATATGTACAGTTTAAAACAACAAGTAATATTAATCTGATACATTTCGACATAATCCTAAAAAAGGTTGTCAATTGGTGTTTGACAACCTTTTCAATGCTAAAGTAGTATTTTTTTTATAAATCTTCAACCAAAGAATACACCACTTCGATGTAATAGTAACCTGCCTGTGCATAATCCACAGCGTTACCTAAAGCAATATCATCGAGTGCTACAGTTGAATTAGGAAATGTTGCAGGAACATTTGGTTTCAACCTGTAAGAAATTCTGAATTTATGTGTGGTTGGATTTCCATCTGCAGTACCGGGAGCACCATTTTCGTCCACTCCTGCGAGCGTGTTGTCACCACCCATTAAAAACTGTGTATTGGCATCAGGAGTAGCATCATCCATACCGGAGTTGGTTAAACCTTTTAAAGATACAAGGTTGTTATCCAGACCAACACCACCTGTAATTGCCGAGTTATCGTAAGAAGAATTAATCTCAAGAATCTCAGCAGGTAAAACAGCTGCACCATTGGTTGAATAAGCTTCAACCTGTGTCCAGGTGTCAGATGCTGCATACACATACATGTCCCATGCAACGGTTGCATCAACCTCAAGCTGGGTCGCATTATACTTAACAATACCTTGCTTATACTCTGCTATGCTGCTAAAACTAAAATCAACCTGTGGATTAGTTGTCATAGTCAGGTTTAGGATTCCCTGCAAATCCATGGTAATATAAGCATACTCTTCGTCAGACAATTGAGCATATCCCGAAAACACACCCAAGCCTGCAACAAACATTACTAAAGTTAATAATCTTTTTTTCATCTCATGAATTTTATAGTTATTCTGACGCAAATTTACATTTATTTTACATTTAGAACAAATTAAATTATTATTTTTTTAACCATAAAAACACCTTACATTTGAAGTATTTCTCTAATAATTAGCTAAATATTTCATTTAATGATCTTTACGACAATAAACCCAGATATTACCAGAGGTTAATTTAAAATAATTCTTAAAAGAAAAACTCAACTAAAGTTAAAAAACCTAACATTCAAACGCGCATAAAACTTATACCTGTAACAGAAAAACAGCTTTACGAATGCACTCCTCTTCTAATTAAGACTATTTAAAAATATCAGAATTTGAATGTGTTATAAGACACAGACTATTGCTTTGTTTCAAACATATAACTACTTTTATTTCAGAAGAAAAACCTGACTTCACTTTAAGGATTAATGTTACGCGGTTTAATTGAGGCTATAAGCACAGTCTTCGGTATGTTATTTCTATTCGGCGGGGACTGACCTGGCGAAGCTGTGAGAAGTATTACGACAGTTGTCATTACAGGGTGACGTTATCTCATACAGACCTGCCTATTAATTACTTATGATCACATTCTCATATAGGACTAATATGTATATAATGAAGTACATTCCGGCTCTTTTACACATCTCTTTGATTCTTTTTCAACTTTCGGGTTGCAAACACTGAATCCTTCAAAGCTGGATTCAATTAATACCCTTATTCATTTAATATATCCTGACCTTGTTTCTATCACACCTGACAGTAATCCGTTAATCTTAAGGTTTGAAACAAAAAACGCTTCTGAATGAATTAGTTTAACACGAAATATATAACGTAAAATATAATGTTTATGAGAACGCAAGGTGTAATTTTAAGTTCTGTTCTGGTTCTTCTTTTATCATTTGTGTCATGTAATTCAAAGGAATCCACCGGCGTTTTACATGTAGATATCAGAAGTGCAATTGATGCTAAACCTGAAAACATCGGGTTATCTGCCATTGCTGACAAAATTCAGTATATTCCTTTAGAAACCAATAAAGCTTGTTTTTTAACCGGTATAACAAAAATAAGCAGCTATAAGGATTATTATTTTATTACGGACTATAAACGACTTTACCAGTTTAATAAAAACGGGCGTTTTATCCGTACAATTGGTGTTCGCGGAAAGGGCCCAGGAGAAATTGGTAATAATATCAGGTTTGCCATTGACAAGGAAAATAAAGAGATCTATGTTTTGACATACAAAACCTTAATGAACGTATATGATCTTGATTCTGGCAATTACAAGCGATCTTTCAGAATAAACAGGGATTTCACCCGTTTTGATGTGTTTAAACCTGGCCAGATTGTTATTTACACAATCAACTCACCCGAAATATTTCTTCATTACACTGTTTATGAATGTTTTCTTTATGATTCAAAAGGGAATTGTCTGGATTCCATTGCAGAATTTTCCAGAAGAATGAATAAAAACATAAATTTTATTAGCTACACGAATTCGTACTTCAATGACATGGGAATCTTTTACAAAGACCTCCTTAGTGATACATTATACCACATGAGCAAAGAATTTAAGAAAGAACCGTACATTATATATGAAACGGATAATGATATACCCTACGGAAGTTTGTTTATGCCTCCTGAAAAAGCGGGCAATCAATTCCGGGATAATATTATGATTCACTACACAGTTGAGTACAACAACTACCTTTTTGTTACCACCGAAAGAGGTGTCGGGAAAGGACCTGACAGACAATTCTTTCAAATGCTTTATGACAAACAAAGTGGAAAACTTACTAATGTAAGTGAATTATCAGATGATATTGAAGGAGGCCCCGGGCTCTGGCCGAAATTTGTTGTAGACGGTTATTTAATGGCATCTAAAGAAGCTTATGAAATAATAGACTATTACAATAACTCAAAAAACAAGGATGATTTCTCTCCTGACTTTCAGAACCTGGCGAAAAAATTATCTGCAAATGATAATCCGGTTCTAATGATCCTGTCAGATAAATAATAGTGGATCAAACATGAACCCAAAAAGATTTAACGGTACAATGCATTAACTACCTTACCATGAACAAAACACCAATTCTCCTCGCGTTAGCAGTCTTATTATTAATTGGCTGCAATCCCAAATCGAAACGATCCAAGCCTGATGTTCCTGTTACACATATTAGTGTGCTTAAAAATGATATCATAAACCAACCGGTATCATACTTTATTGAAGTAGATTCTATTGTAGCTTTAGAGACTAACGATTATTCAAAAATCGGCGAAATATACAAAGTTGATGTTACTGATGATCGGATATATGTTATGGATAATTCTGTTGCCAGGGCCATGTTTTGTTTCGACAGGAAAGGAAATTTTATTAATGCATTTCATAGTTTAGGGAACGGACCGGATGAATATAGCCGTCTTGAGTATTTCGATGTTTATAATGATACGGTCTATATTACTGCAGATCCCTACAAACTCTTTCAATTGGACAAAGACCTGAATCTTATTGAAAACATTAGTATATCATGGCCCGAAGGCGAATTTATTGGATACCGAATTCATGCTTTAAATAATGATACTATTCTGTTTACAGCATTTGAAAATCCATTCAACTTCTACTTTTATGATCTGAGCAGAAAAAAATTCATTTCAACCCTATCAAAATCATCAGGTTCCTTTACCTGGGTTGGCGTTAGCCGGATTACCTTAGACAATGTCACCCATTATACATACAGCAAAGAGTTTTATGATACGATCTATCTCCTCACCCCTGAAAAGATGACTCCTCATGTTATTGTCGATTTTGAAGACCCTGTCCCTCCTGAAATATGCAGGCAAAAAGAAGTTCTGCATCCATTTAATAGAAGAATAAGACCAGAGGAGATGAGAGATATCAGACGTTATTATGAAACAGATAGTTATATTTATTTTTCTTTTGTCTATCAACAAAGATTTCATTATTTGTTTTTCAATAAAAGCAATTCAAAAGCAAAAATTCTTAGAAATGACATGACGAATGATGTCTTTGGTAGTCGGTATTTTCCATTAACAAAAGGCACATATAAAAATAGTATCATCACACCCGTAGACGCATCTGATCTGATTGAAAACAGGGATAAAATTACAACCAGGGTACCGGGAAACCTGAATTATAATTCCAATCCTGTACTGGTGTTTTTCCATCCCAAATTTTAATTTTAGCCCATTATTATTTCATGAAAAACCTATTTGTTTCTTTAAGCATAATCCTGTTCATCTTCGCCTGCAAAAACAAGACAGAACAAAATAAAAAGCCCTTTTCCTTATTAAATACACCTGTAGAAAAATTTGCTGACTCTGTAATCATTGATTTCAGTGCTGCGGATACAATACTATTGGAAACCAATAAGCAATCCGTTTTTAACTACGAAAGTGCCCAATTTAAGTTTACATCAGAATACATTTTTATTTTCGATAATAATCCATTGTTTTCTACGCAATTAATTAAAGTCTTTAACTGGCAGGGGAAATATATCGGATCAATCGGGAATATTGGTCAGGGTCCCGGTGAATTCACTTCTGCACTTAATTTTATGGTAGACGATGCAAAACAAGAGGTATATATAAATACGGGGCATAAACTTATTGTATATAATTATAAAGGCGATTATTTAAGAACAATCAAATACCCTTCCTATATCGGACTGTATTCTTATGAACTTCCCGGAGGTGGATTTATTAGTTTTTCACCTCATCCGGTTAATAATCAGCTGCTGAACAAATTTGATTTTAACGGAAAGCATACAGACAGCTTATTCAGCATTCCACAAAACTATTATCCCTACGCAAGTCCTATATGCTCCAAAAACAGCAACAGACTTTATGTTATTCCACTTTGGTACGACGAAATTTATTCGATAAATGACAAGAACCAGATAACCAGGGAATTTGATTTTAATATTGAAGATGAATTCTTAATCAGACACATCAGTTTAAATGAGGATAATATGCTTTCGGCTTTTCTCTCATCTGATTATTATGGCCCCTTTCAAAAACTACATGTTAGTGATGACAGCATTTTTTTAACCGAAATACGTAAAAACAGAGATACCTATCAGGTATTTGGTGATTTATCAACCCGAAAAATAAGGGTGCGGGAACTTACCTTCGAAACCAATTTTAATACTATCGTTGGCACATATAATAATAAATCTATTAGCTATACCAGTCTTGCTCAATTTAAAGATGTTGATGGTAATTATATGTATAAACCAGATCCGAATCATAACGGCTGCCTGCTTCTTTTTACCATAAAAAAAAGCTTTTTGAATAAAACAGAATAACTATTAAACCCATAAAAACAAGCTTATGAACAAGCCACTTAACTTACTTTGGTTTTTACTAACTTCCATGGTATTAAACACCGGATGCCAATCAACTGCCGAGAAGAAAAATCCAGAAGTTACTGTTATTGAATTAGGTGATTACCTCGCTGCAAATTCTAAAATTAAACTAAGCGGTTTTATTGATTCCATTGCATATATTCCATTGGAAACAAATGAAAATTGCCTGATGGGCAGCTTCATAAGCTTCGGAATAAAAGGTTCTCACATTATAATAAGTGATGAATCAACGTCTTCCATCTATATTTTTATGCAAAACGGTAAATTTTTGTCAAGGATCGGACATCAGGGTAAGGGACCGGGAGAATATGTTTCAGTTTCTGATTTTTATCTGAGCGATGACAGTATCGTTCATATCTATTCATCGCGCAACAAAGCGATCCTAAGATACGACCTGACGGGAACATATCTTAATAACGATATCCCTGTAACACAGACTGCAAATCAGATTTGCAACCTTGGGGATGACAAAATTGTTGGCATTGCGGATTATACCGGATTCAACAGCAACCAGGTAAATTACGATGCATTTGTTTCAGACGAAAATGGCAAAATACTGAAAAGATTTCTTCCCTGCCCTGATTCACTGAATGTCGGATATTTAACCCTGCCTCTCCATAACATCAGTAGCCGGGATAACCTGGTCCGCTTTATTCTTCCATATTCCAATACCATTTATGAAATTGACCAAAACCTTAATCTCAGGCCTGCTTACAGCATTGATTATGGACGGTATAATATTGATGAGGCATTCCATACATTTCTGTCTCAACCTCAGATAGAAATGGAAGAATTTATGACCTTTTTCAATCAAAAGAAATACTGTAACCTCGTCGGTTATGTAGAAAATGATATTTACTTAGTACTGCTGACCCTGCAAAATCAAACTGCCAATACCACTGTTTACAGCAAGCCCGATCGACAGATAATGTCCGGTTCCTTTAGTCTGGAAACTGCGAACAACGGATTTTTTGAAAATGACATTGACGGGTTGCCGATTGTGGGCATCTATGCTATGGATACTAATTATTTATACTCAGTCATTGATCCCCTAACCGTGCTAAAGCACAAAGAGAATCAGGGAAGCGAAGCCTTACCTTCTTCAAATATTGACAAAATTTTGTCCAGCATCTCCCCCAATAGTAATCCGTTAATTGTAAGATTAAAACTAAAAAAATAGTTGAATATAATTTTTCAACTAAAACTTTCGTTATATTTGAACTAAGTTTTTAGTTGAAAAGAATTAAACCTCAGTGCCTGACCAGATACATTTTCAATGCATGATAATGTAACTGAGCTGGCGAAGCCGTAAAAACCACATAATATATTTTGACATTACTAGTAATCCTGCGGTTATTAAATTTAAAATAAATGAAGGCCTTTGAAAGCTATAAAGAGTATGTTCCTAATAAAGGTCCTTATACTTCATGGGATATTAAAGTATTTTTATGCCTGATACAAAAGTAAAGAACGTACATTGTGAATGGTTCATAAAACGGCTTGATCCTTATAAGCTGAAAGAACATATAGCATCTTGAGCTTTTAAAAATGCAGCCCCCCAATACCCTGAAAAGAAAACGGAGCTGGATGAGCTAGCCAACAGCCCTACCGTAAACGATAATCCAGTGTTGATGCTGGTGAAACTGAAATAAAGATCAGTCAAAAAGGAATAGCCATCCTTATCACTTTTCTGCATACGTCAACAATATATGTGCTTAATGTTTAGTTTTAATATCGTATCGATATCATTGAGCAATAAGTATATACAATTATATCCTGACAGAAATATTACCAGCCGTCCTGCATTAGTTAAGTTTATAATGCAGCCAGGAAAAGCTGTTATTACAAAGTCCACCGGCTCCTCAGATAAAATGTATTCTTACATATATGTATATTTTCAAACCAATAAAATAACACTAACATGAAAACTTCACAGATTGCAACATCCATTTTTATTCTTTTCATCCTGGTATTTACGCAGTGTAAAAAAAGCGGATCACATGCCATGCTTGAAACCGTTAACGGGCACAATGTCATACACTGTGACATCAGTAAAGTGAAAGACAGCATTGACCTTCCCCTTTCTGATCTCGTCAAAGACTGTGAACTGGTGCAACTTGAGACAAACGATCAGTCCATTTTTAAAGGAACACATGCCGTAGGCATTTCGCCGAACTATATCGCTATAAAAAGTAATGACTATCCGGCCATTACCGTGAAACTGTTCAGCCGCGATGGTAAATTTATCCGAAACATTGGTGCCATAGGAAAAGGCCCCGGGGAATACCAGTCGCTGTACGGAATACAACTGGATGAAGCTTCCAACAGGATATATTTGACGCCATTTGCCAATGCCCGTTATATACAGGTTTTTGATCTTGAAGGCAACGCTTTGCCGGAGATCCCACTGGCATATCAACAAACCAAATGCAGGGTTTATGTTAAGGATAACGTGGTAACCGTGTTATCCATGCCTTTCAACGACCAAATCCCTCCGGCTTATCAGCAGACAACGGGAGGAAAGGTTATTCAGGAACTTCCTCGCATGCAACAGCTCATATTAAGGCCGGATTTCAGTAGTGAAATTTCATCCGACTATAATGCAGATGCCTTTGACATGTATGTTATGGGCTGGGGTAAGAAAACTCCAGATACCCTTTACCACTACGAAACGGATAAAAACGAGCTTGTACCTGAATTTGTAGTGACCAACGGAGATACGCGCATTGGTTCATGGTCCCGCGAACTCAAAAGTCACTATTATGCCTTTTTATTCGACAAGCCTTACCAGGGCAAAAAGGTTATTGTAGATAAAGGAAACCTAAGCGCCAACTTTTTCCGGATCATCAATGATTATTATGGTGGTTTTGAAGTTAATAAGTTTTTTATGAGTAATAATGGCATGTTTATCAGCGCTATTCCATCCATAGACCTGATGAAGACGATTGATGATATCCTTAAGAAAAATGAAGTGGATAAAAAAACTTACGACAGGTTGGCTCAGGTGCGTAAGTCGCTGAATGAAAATGATAACGAAATCCTTTTTATAGGAGAAATGAAGTAATCCGGATTTGGATTTGGATTTATTCTCTTCTAAATTCAGGTCCATATCTTTATATTATTGTTTAAAACTTTACTGAAACTTTAGTATTCCGGTCACAACAAATTTATTATCGTGAGGTCTTTATACCTGGTCAGCATATTCATGGCATTTGTTATGTGTAAACCTGAAACAACAGTTGACCGGGATACTAAAGTTTTAAATATTCCTATTTATGAGGCTCTTAAGAATACAACTAATGAGCCAGTAAAGTTATCATCATTTGCTACCGGGTTTGAATATGTAAAACTTGAAACCTCAAAAGAGTGCATGTTAGGAAACGGCAGATGGGCTATTTCTTTTAAAATAACCCCCAGATACATTTATTCAGGAGGGAAAAAATTTCTGAGAAAAGATGGTACTTATGTTTGCAACATGGGTATTAAAGGTAAAGGTCCGGGAGAATTTACCGGAGCATTTGGTGTTGATATCGATACGCTCAACTACACTTATTTTGTACTATCAAATTCACATCAGCTTATGGTGTACTCAGATAGTAATAAATTCATCAGATCATTTAAAATAAATAATGATGTCCTGAATAACATGCTATATATCTATGATAGTTGTATGGCCCTGATCCGGGATGTGGCAGCCGTGTCTGATCCTTATACGAGCCTCCAGATTATTAATATCAACAACGGTGAAGTAATAAATTTCGGCAATGAAACCTTTACAATTAAACAAAGATCGGTTAAGTCTGAAGAAAAATATTATTTAGGTATCGGAGGAGTATGTACATGGGAGTATGAAGGCAATAATTTTTATTTTGATCCGGTTTCCGACACAATCTATACCATTTCATCGGAGGGTAGAAATCCTGTTGCTTTTTTGAACAGGGGGCAATACCGCCCGGAATATGAAATGATGCTCAACAATAAAGATTTTGGATTAAACAGGGCAAGATATATGGAAATAAAGACGATAAAACAGATTGGATCAGATTTATATATAAGCTTTACGATGGGAACAGGTAAAAATATGAAAGGATTTATCTCCATGTATAATTTAAAGTCCCAAAGATTAAATACAATAAAACTACCGGACAGACTTTTTGAAAATGATATTAATGTGTTACCGGTTTATAATTTAACGAAAATTGCAGGAGAAAAGCAATATTACTTCTATTTAAACAGTGATTATATCGTTACAGAACTGTTGCCAAAGTTAAAATCAATGGATTCTTCAAAACTTAGTGAAGAAAATAAAAAATTACTATTTGCTATTAAAGATCACAAAATTGAGGATAATCCTGTTATCACATTTTTAAGGCTGAAATAATACACCAAACCGTTTGTTGCAGGCAGAATTATATGGTACATTTTTAAATTAAAGATGGGAAAAACATAAATTCTTTACTTATGAGGAAAATTTTATACCTATCTGTTTTAGTACTGTTTGCATGTCATACTGATCGCAACGCTACAAACCATACCACTTTAAAGTTCTATAACGAATCTACTGATGGTGGATATTACCCTATGCATTTTACTTGTTCTGAGATCTCTGGCATTGATCCCTGCACAGGACTTTTGGGCATAATTTCAGATTAACTGTAATCCTTTATATTGGCAATTATAATAGTATAGAATATAAATAGGGCAAGTCGAAAGACTCGTTCTATTTTAAATACATGATTATGAAAATAATTTATTCAATCGTAATTTTTTGTCCTTTGTTATTATTAAGTGGGTGTAATAAAGAATACAGCCCAAATGTTATTGAAATTAATCTGGGGGTTAAACCTGAAAAAGAGAACGTTTACAAGTATTCTGATTTTTTTGATAGTATAAGTTTCTATAAGATTCCGGTTGAAGAAGTTCTACTTGGAGATATGATTAAAAAGATAGTAAAATCAGATGAATTAACCTTTGTATTAGATCATCGTATCGCTAAGGCCGTTGTTTGCATTGACAAAGATGGAAAAATAAGGTATGTTATTAATAAAATAGGTAAAGGTCCTGGTGAGTTTGTTAAAATTTGGAATATTTCAGTTTGTAATGGAATTTTATATGTTTATGATAAAACACAAAAGAAAATTATACAATTTAATGCTCTCAGTGGAAAATTTATTAGAGAGGAAAAAATCCCTTTTATGTTTAGAGATTTTGTAGTTACAGATAACTATACATATTATTTAACTTACCCAAATAAAAAAGTATCTCATTGGTTGTACATTGTTAATAATAAAACATCACAAATTAAAAAAGAACTTTCTTACAAAGAATTCCCCAACTTTAACATCCCTGAAAGGATAAGTCCTTTTTTTAAACTGGAGGACAATGAAGTAATACTATGCCATTCTTATATTGAAACTATATTTAAAATTAGTGATGATGTTGTAATGCCATATATAAAGCTAAATACTGGTTCAAAATCATTATTTAATCACATAAATGAATTAGAGAAAGCTAACAAAAAAGGGCGAATAGAGATAGAACAAAAATGTATATCAAGTTTTGGCGATTATTATGAAAATAATGACTTCATCTGGTTTAACTTTCGAAAAGCAAATACTGTTGCAATTCTCATTCATGTATTAATTAATAAAAATAACGGTGAGGTAAAAGTTATGAATAACTTTAAAAATGATATTACTAATAAATACAGTCAACTATTTAAAGCAAGTGGAAATAACGCAGTTTCCATCCTGGATATTGGAACTCTTTTTCGAATTAAAGAAATGGAGAAAGATGAATTCCGAATCATTAACGATAATAAAGAAATATTTAAGAATTTAGATATAAATGACAATCCATTAATTATAGAATATCATGCGAAAGAATAAGGTTCTGTTGCTGATTTATTCACAATTTTTAGTGCTGTTTGCATGTCATAATGATCCCAACGCTACAAATCATACCACTTTACAGTTCTATGACGACCCTGTTGATGGTGGAATGGTAAGTGAAACAATAAGTAAGTTCATTCCAATTCCTCTCGAAACAAAACCCGGATGCTTAATTGGTGAAATTGAGAAAATTGTAATGGATGATAGTCTGATTTATATTCAGGACAGAAAAAGTAATTCACTGTTTGTTTTTAATCTCAAAGGAAAATTCATTTTTAAGATATCATCCGTTGGTAATGGTCCGGGGGAATATATTTATTTAAGAGATTTCTATATTGATAATGATTCCAGGAATATTTTTATTCTGGGAGCTCACAATAAAATTCTAAAATATAATCTTAGTGGCAAATTGCTAAACGAAACCAGACTGAAATTTATGCCATTAAAATTTGTAGCTGTATCTCCTCAAACATATTATTTCTGGAATAACAATAACAGTCCTGGTCAAGCTCCTGTGGTTCGAACAAATTCAAAATTTGAGATAAAAGAAAGTTTTTTTACCGAGATTGAAAGAGCCATAGGTTCGAATACAATATTTACCCTTAGTGATAAGGACATTAACCTTCGCCCTTTTCCACAGAAAGAGAATGATATGGTTTATGGACTAACCGAATCAAACCTATATAAAAAATATTCGATCGATTTTAGTTCTAAAAAATTACCATACAATTTAGAGGGAAATATAACTGAACTTAGAAAGTCAAATATTGATTATTGCTATTTTTTTAGAGATTTTATAGAAGGTGACGAATGGATTACATTTCATTTAACCTATAACAAGAGAGAATACTCCGCACTCTACAATAAACAGAATAATGAATCTTGTTGGTGGATTTCCAAACATCCCGGAACGTTACCGGAGATCATGCTAAGTTCTGTAATTTCCCGGAATGGCAGATCATTTATTGGCTATTTAGAACCAATGTATTTGAGAAAGTTTCTGAGTAATTACAAAACGAATGACCTTATTTACAACTATAACCATCTTGAAAATTCGTTGCATAATTTCTATGACATTATAACAAACTCAAAAGTGTCAGATAATCCTATTGTATTTTGTTTTGAACTATCACCAAATTAATAAGGAACACCGGATATAAACTACAGCCTGCATCGTATGAGAAAAAAACGGAACGCCCAACTATTTCTAATCCTGGTATTATTATCATGTATTGCGTGTAAAAATGTGAACCAGGATTCTTTAGAAGACCTGAATATTTATGCCATGTTACAACAGAAGGAAGAAGTTGTTAGTCTGGACAATTATTTTGACCGGATTGAACTCATACCCTTAGAGACCCGTAGCGATATACTGGTTTCGGGAATTCTTTGGTTTGAGGCAGATTCCCGTTTTTTTTACCTGTCCGATAATTTCAACAACCTTTTCATTTTTGATGCTGATTCAGGCCGGTTTCACGCTAAAATATCAATGCACGGTAAAGGCCCGGGTGAATTTATTGAAATATCCGACTTCTCAGTATCCAGCGATGGTAAAACGGTTGCTATTGGGGATATGTCTCAACATAAAATCCTGCTGTTTACAACTGAGGGTAATTTTATTAAAGAATTTAAAACAGAAAATAACGCCATGTCGCTATCCTTTATCGATGACTCCAATCTGATTTTTTATTCTCCTTCACAACTAAGCAGATCGAAAACGCCCACTTTATCTTTTGCAAATATAAATTCCGGTAAAATTTATAAAATAAGGGAGTTTTCGTCTGTCTCCGTATTAAAATCACCTTACATCATGCCTTGCAATTTTAATAAACTCAATGATCACCTGCTTGTTAAGATTCCATTTATAGATACCATATATGCTGTTGATCATATGAATATTTATCCGAAATATAACCTTACATTTTCGAATAAAGATATTCCGACAACGGTTTTTGAGAGCACAGAAGAATACCGAAATAAAGCGTCCGTTTACATTGCCTGGGGCGGCTTTTGGGAATCTTCAGATTTATTTCTATTCACGGTTTCTCATGAAAATAAACTTAAAAGAGGGATTATAAATAAAACGACCGGTAGAGCAAGATTAGTTAAATCTGCCAAATCACAAAGACCGGGTTTCACAAATCAGTTACTGGACGAAAGACTTATCTGGCCGGATTACCAGTGTAACAATGTTTTCTATTCGTACATTGATGATCTTTCTCTGTTAAGTGAGCATACAAGGATGAAATTCAAAGACAAAACAATTAATGACAATCCAATTATTATCAAAATGATAAAAAATTAACTATATTTCTGTCAACTAATTATCTGACTAACATGAAAAAAATTTACGCTAATCTCTTATTCCTCTTTATACTTGTTTTTATGCTGACCTGCTGTAAAAGCAACAGAGCAAAAACACAGGAAGCGCCCCCGGAACAAACATTAAGTCCGAATTATACGAAAATAAAACCTAAACTCAGTACATACAATAACACCTTAGACCTAGACAGCATCATTAACCACATCACATACATACCTCTCGAAACAAACAAAAACTGTCTGATCGGCCATATTCATAAAATACATTCCGATTCAACCGATATTATTATCCATGATAAACGCAACAATAAAGTACTCCGTTTTAACACTGAAGGCAAATTCCTGAACCAGATAGGCCATTTAGGCCAGGGGCCGGATGAATTTAATGAAGCGTTTAATACCGTTATTGATGCCAGGAAAAATGTGGTCTCCATTATGGATCTCAAAGGACGCAAATACGTGTTTTATGCCTATGACGGAAAATATTTAGGCATGCAAAAAATGGAGGTCATTTGTCTACAACATGAATATTATAATAATGGTATGCTACTGGATATTGACCGGTGTTACAACCCTTCGTATCCGGAGCTTAAAAACTGCTGTCTCATTCTTAAAGAAGGAGATAACATTAAAAAATTAGTTTCATTTGAATTACAAAATAATTCGTATGCTGGCTTTCCTGTTATTCAGAAATTTGGATCAAAGTTCTACTATAATATTCCTTTTCAAAATAAAATACTGGAAATAAATAATTCAAAACCTGAGTTAATCTATGAACTCGACCTGGAAGAATTTGGCTGGACCAGTGAAGATCTTACAACTTTTACAAATAAGGACATTTATGAGAAGATAAGAAGTAATGGGTTTTTTAACGGACAGTTTGTAATTTCGGATAACATATTATACTTTAACATGTCATACAAAAACTTACTGTATCATTACTTTTATTCAAAAACAACAGGGAAAAATATATCTGGTACAGCATACATTAATTCAAAAAACAAATTTAAGGAATATACTTTTGGCTTTCCAAAATTCTTATCTCCTGATAATCATAAGTTTATATCTTATTTTGAGCCAGGAAACTTCATTTATAGAAAAAACAGAATTGATACGTCTAAAAATATATCTAGCAAGGAAGTTAAACTGATGAAATCAATAAAAGCTGAAGACAACCCGGTTTTGCTGGTATATGACCTGAAAGAATTTTAAAATTACAGATACTTTACACTATTGATAAAAGCCTTTGAATAAAAAACATAACATATCCTCTTTCAGTACCATTACAATGTTTGTCTTGGTTCTTATCGTAGGGCTGGCTCTTATTCCCCTGCTCCACCTTAATCTTGAACCGACAGGCGCATTACCATCGGTTACCATTAGTTACCGTATGCCCGGCACTACAGGCGAAATTATTGATGCAGAGGTAACCACGCCAATGGAAGGTATGCTCTCGACAGTAAGTGGAGTTAAAAATATGACATCAAGAACGGGAAACGGCTATGGATCCATATATCTGCAAATGAATAAGAAAAGTGACATGGATGCCGTAAGGTTTGAAATATCCATGCTGATCCGACAGATATACCCTACTCTTCCTGCTGAATGCTCTCTTCCAACCGTATCCATAAACAAGCCCGATCAGGAAAACAAGGTTGAAACCCTCATAGCCTGGCATGTTTCAGGTCCCGGGAGTAAAAACGATATTGCCTCTGTTCTGAATAAAGAAATCGTTCCTGAGCTTGCGGCTATCAGCGGAATTCACCAGGTAAACTGCTACGGTGGTGAACAGGAGCAGCTGGAACTGATCTACGACCCTGAAAATTTAAACCGTTATGGATTTACCACTGCTGATATCCAGACAGCCATACGCAACCATTACAAATTAAGACAACATGTTGGATTTGCCACGTCAGAGGAGGAAAAGAAGATACCTGTAATTTTAAGCAGCCAATCGCACACTGACTTCAGCCTTAAGGGAATAAAACTAAAAAACGACAACTTTGAAGTCCCGCTGAAAGATCTCGTACAACTGAACCATAGCACGAAAGATCCGGGTACCTATTTCAGAATAAACGGCATGGACGCTGTATATCTTTCTGTTACAGCGCAAAAAGGTATAAACACACTTGAACTGGGAAAACGGGTAAAGGAAAAACTGGCCGGTTTACAAAACGGTCTCCCCGACTACAGCTTTTCCACTTATTACGATGCCACGGTTTACCTGAAGGAGGAACTGAATAATATTTTCATCCGTATTGCGCTGTCGGTATTTCTTTTGTTATTGTTTATACTTATTGTCAGTCGAAGCTGGCGCTACCTTTTTATCTGTTTTACAGGTATTATCTCGTCCCTCATCATCGCATTTATCTTTTATGTGCTGTTGGGAGTTGAAATTCATCTGTATTCCCTGGCAGGTATAACCCTTTCCCTTGGCATCATCATCGATAACATTATCATCATGACGGATCATATCAGATACCGTGGAAATCTGAAAGTATTCCTTGCCATCCTCGCCTCAACGCTCACCACAATAGGATCACTCCTTGTCATCTTCTTTCTGGACGAACATCAGTTGCTTCGGCTAAAGGATTTCGCCTGGGTGATTATTATCAATCTTGCTGTATCGCTTGTTGTGGCACTATTTCTTATTCCTGCACTCATGGAAAAAATACCCCTGAAAAAGAATCATTCTGTAACCACTATAAAACGAAAAAGAAGAATTATCAGGATAAACCGGCTTTACGAACGATTGATTATCTACAGCTATAAAAAAAGAGCATTGTTCATTATCCTTGCCATCCTGGCTTTTGGAATACCCGTACAGAAGCTCCCCACAATACTTAACGGTAACGATTTCTGGACAACTGCATACAACAAAACACTGGGAAGCAATCTGTTCAATGCACACATTAAACCCTATGCTGAAGTTATCCTTGGTGGCGTTTACAGGCCATTCAGCCAACAAACCAAAAATTCGGGCTCGGGAACCACTTTAAGAACAATGCTAAGAGTCAGAGGCAGCATGCCATACGGGGCAACGTTAAAACAAATGAATGCAGTTTTCAAACGGGTTGAAAACTACCTGTTGCAATATGACGAAATAGACCGCTTTGAATCACGAATCAACAGCCCGCAGAACGGCAGCATTAACATATGGTTTAAAAAAGAACATGAACTAAGCAACTTTCCGTTTATGCTGAAAGATGCCGTACAGACCTACTGTATCGATATTGGCGGCATCGACTGGAGTATCTCCGGCGTAGGAAGGGGATTTGACAACTCACTTAACGAAGGATATCGCAATTCCAGGCTGGTATTGTACGGTTATAACCTGGAAATGCTCAAACGCTTTGCCTATAAATTACAGGATTCTTTAAATACCATACAACGTGTTGAAAAAATCTATGTGAACGGCAGAGCTACCACCAGCGACAAGATTATGTATGAGCAAAAACTTGATTTTGATGAAAATGAACTCCTGGGCAGCGGTATTAATAAAAGCAGCATTCTGAATAAACTACAGGATGCTTCAACAGAGCAGATTTCAGTGACACAATTTCTCATGCCTTCCGGTGAACCCTATGATATCCTGTTGAAAAAAAGCGGATTTACCTATAACGACCGGTGGAGACTTAACAATATACCTATCTCTGTAACAGATGAAAAAAGCATCAAGCTCAACCAGCTCAGCCACACATCAAAACAGAGAACCAGTGATTTGATTAATAAAGAAAATATGGAATATAAGCTTGTGGTAGAGTTTGATTTCATAGGATCGTACGGACAGAAGCAATACCTGGTTGGCGGTCTTGCAAAGCGCTTTAACCAGGATCTGCCGGTAGGCTTCAGAATTGAAAACCAGAGGTATTTTGGAAGTTACTGGGGCACAGAAAAAGAAACCGGAAAACGGTTTTACCTGATCATCCTCATCATGGCCATCATATATGTGATTTGTGCCGTCCTACTGGAGAGTCTGTTACAACCCATAGCCGTTGTACTGATGATCCCGTTGACTTTTATCGGTGTTTTCCTGGTATTCTGGCTCTTTAAACTGCCGTTCAGCGACGGAGGATACGCCTCCCTCCTGTTATTAAGTGGATTAACAGTAAATTCCAGCCTTTACATTTTGAATGATTTTAATAACTTAAAGAAGGATAAGCCCCAGCTCGCGGATATTCCCGGTTACTATAATCGTCCGCCGATGAACTATCAACAATACAAATCAAAAAAATGGTTTATACGGCTGCTGATAGGTGGAAAACAAAAAGGAGTAAAAAGAGGTACTGTGAGATTTTATATCATGGCCTTTAACCACAAGATTATTCCCATTATCCTGACTATCTTCTCTACAGTACTGGGATTTGTTCCATTCTTACTGGGAGGCAAGCAGGATCCATTTTGGTTCAGCCTGGCAGCCGGTACCATGGGAGGCCTTGTGTTTTCTATATTTGCTTTGTATATTTATCTACCATTATTCATAAAAATGAACCGAAAAAAATTCACAACCAATTAATTCACTGATAATCTTTAATATAGTTTGAAATGAAAAAAAACGCAGTAATCTGTTCTCTTGTCATCACAGCACTACTAATTGCAGGTGCATGTAAGAACAAAACAGAGGACCAATCCGCTAAAAAAAATACCTTTACCGAAGAAGCTGTTCTTGTTAGAACCGTACCTGTTACCCGGGGACTTTTTTACAGGGAACTCTATAACAACGGTACATTGTCTGCCTATAAAAAAGCAACGCTTACCTTCAGACAAAACGGAATGATTAATGCGGTTTATACCGAAAACGGAGCACGGGTCAGCAGTGATGATGTTCTGGTTAAAATTGACGATTTTGACCAGAGGCAAGCCTTACTCAAAGCAGAAATATCCCTTGAAAATTCCAGGATAAGTCTGACTGATGCCTTAATAAGTGCAGGCTATTCTATAAACGATTCCGCACGGGTTCCTGAAAATACTATGAAGTCGTGTCTTATCAAATCAGGTTATAATACTGCCATATCCAATCTTGAAATTGCCAGAAGAAATCTTAGTGAGACAACAATCAGGGCTCCGTTCGATGGCATTGTTGCCAACTGCGACCTCATGGAAAACAACAGCACAACCGGCTATAAAGAAGCCTGTACAATTATCAATGATGACTTTATGGATGTAGAATTCAACATTCTGGAAACTGAATACAGCATATTACATAAAGGTCTTCCGGTGGATATTATTCCATATGCCATGAAAACAGATACCTTTCCCGGTAAAATAATTGCCATTAACCCAACCATCTCTGATAATGGAATGATCACGGTAAAAACAAGAATTAAAAACAGGAACAACCGCTTAATAGATGGGATGAATGTACAGGCTGTAATAAAAATAGCCTTAAACGACAGAATCATGGTACCCAGTGAAGCCATTGTATTGCGGCAGGAGAAAAAAGTTGTATTCACCGTTAAAAACGATACAGCTATCTGGAACTATGTTGAAGTTGGCAATGAGAACAGCCGGTTTTCAGAAATCATAAGTGGCTTAAAACCGGGAGACGATGCGATAGTATCGGGACAGTTAAACCTGGCTCACCTGGCAAAGGTTTCTGTCTCAAACTAAAGACCCTGTTGCTAAAACTTATATTATGAATAAACTATTCTTCATTCTGATCCTGTCCTGTTTCATCATTTTCCCGTATAAGGTACAATCCCAGGAAAAAGTGCTTACGCTTGATGAATGTATTGCCATTGCGCTTGAAAATTCGTTTGAAGCGTTTAAAACAGATAACCTGTTCAAAAGTGAATACTATGTTTACATGGAATACCTGAATCTTTTCAGGCCTACCCTTTCGTTAAATATTACACCCTTGTATTATAACAGATCATTGCAACAGGTGTATGATTCAGAAGTGGAACAACTGGTTTATGTTGATCTCCACAACCTTTCCAGTCAGGCAGGACTATCTGTAAACCAAAAAATTAAACTTACCGGAGGCACCTTGAGTGCTTCGTCAAATATTAACCGTTATCAGAAATTCGGATCCATAAACGACCTCGATTTCATTACCGTACCGTTCAATATAAACTACAGCCAGAATATTTTTGCTGTCAATGAATTTAAATGGAAATCAAGGTTACAACCTGTAGAATTTGAAATTGCAAAACATGAATATGCAGAACAAAGGGAGGCAATTGCCCTGCAGACTATAAACCTGTATTTTGCATTTCTCTCGGCACAAAGTAACCTGACCATCTCCGGAAACTACTACGAAAAAGCTGAGGCTTTATATGAGATGGGGAAAAAGAGGTACGAAATCAATACCATATCACTGGACGAACTTTATCAACTGGATTTAAGGCGATTAAAGGCAAAAAATAATCTTGAACGACAAAAAAATGCCTTCAGTTCTGTTTCAAGGGAACTCACTTCATTTCTTGAAATCAGCGGTAATACAAAACTAATATGTACCATACCTGATAATATCCCGATTGATTTTATACCGGTAGAAACAGTTGTTGAGCTGGTTAAAATAAATAATCCAGCCATTTTAGCGCTACAACATGAATCGGCTCAGGCCAGATATAATCTGGAGCGCGCTAAATCAAACCGCTTCTCTTCAACCCTGAACCTTGGTGTGGGACTGAATAACAATGCAAATACATTTTCTGAGTCTTACCGGAATCCCACACAAACGGAGAATGCCAGAGTAAGCATCAGCATTCCTATCATGGACTGGGGTAATGTAAAACGCGATATCATTCTGGCAGAGGATAAAATTGATGAAACGGAATGGCATATCAAAAAACAGAAGGATTATATCATCAATAATGTCATTGATCAGGCCAATGAATTTAACATTCAGAAATTACAGGTTATGAATGCATATAAAGCCGATACACTTGCCCAGACAACCTATGACATGGTTGAAAAACGATTTATAAACGGAACATTAAATGTACTGAATCTGAATGATGCTCAGAATGAAAAGGAAAACACAAAAAACGAATATCTGAATGCATTAAGAAACTACTGGACCAGCTATTACAGACTAAGACAGTATTGTTTGTTCGATTTTGAACAAAAGGAAGACATACTGGATCAGGTGGAAAATAAATTAAATGACATTATGAAATAAGCGCATACCTGATGTGTATGAACATTTCAAACCGATAAAGACATGGTTAAATTTCTCATAAACAAGCCTATTGCCGTATCAATGGTTTTCATAATCTTAATGGTACTCGGTATTATTTCGTTACGATATATTCCGGTATCATTAATGCCTGAAGTCGATATTCCTGAAATAACCGTACGAATTTCAACACCTGAAACATCAGTTAATGAGGTGGAAGAGCGGTATACTACCCCTATCAGAAGACAGCTTTTACAGGTTAACCATATCAGGGATATAAAAAGTACCTCGTACAACAATAAGGCCTATATTAAAATATATCTCACTTATGGTACAAATTTGCAGTATGCATATCTTGATGTGAACGAAAAAGTTGATGCAATAATGCAGGGGATGCCTAGGGAATTTGAACGGCCCAAGGTCATCAAGGCAAGTGCCACAGACATTCCTGCGTTTTACCTCAGCGTATCAATGAAACAGGCGTTTTCGGGCAATGAGGAACGCTTTTTCGAGCTGAGTCAGTTTTGCGAATCTGTCATAAAAAAAAGAATAGAACAGTTACCCGAAGTCGCCATGTCTGACATCACAGGAATGGATTATCCTGAAATTTACATTGAGTTGGATGAGGCTATTTCCAATCAACTGGGAATCGACAGAAACACGATTAGTAAAACACTTACTGACAACAATATTAACATTGGAAATATCATTGTCAGGGAAGGTCAGTACATATACAATGTGAAGTTTTCATCTGTCATCATAGACCGGTTCGATCTTGAAAACATTTTAATAAAATCGGGAAATCGTGTCTTTAAATTAGGTGATATTGCAAAAATTGGTGTTCGGAGCAGAAATACTGAAGGGCTGTTTTTAACCAAAGATAAAACCGGATTATCGATGGCCATCATTAAAAAAAGTGATGTGCAGATGAAAGAACTGAAAAAAGCATTTTCTGATCTGCTGGTCCAAATGAAAAGTGATTATCCAAGGTTGTCGTTCGAAGTATCCAGAGACCAGACCGCACTGTTGAGTTACTCTATCGGTAATTTAAGGAACACCCTTATTTCGGGATCAATACTGGCCATTATTATCATGCTGCTGTTTCTGTCAGATTATAAAAGTCCTGTTTTAATTGCTATTTCTGTCCCGGTGAGCCTGATAATTACCATGCTGCTGTTTTACCTTACGGGGATATCCATCAACATTATTTCGCTTTCCGGATTAGTATTAGGGGTCGGAATGATGATCGATAATTCCATCATCGTTATCGACAATATACACCAGTACCATAAACAAAATGAGATAAACCTGGCATGCATTTTAGGAACGAATGAAGTTATCAAACCTTTACTGAGTTCGGTATTAACCACCTGTGCCGTATTTATACCCTTACTGTTCTTGAGCGGCATTACCGGTGCACTGTTTTATGATCAGGCCATTGCCATAACTATCGGTTTGTTTATTTCCCTATTTGTTTCCATTACCTTGTTGCCTGTGTATTACAGAATCTTTTATTCCCGGGGAAATGCAGAAACATCAAAGGTTAATAAAATTCTAAAAAAAATCAGTTTGTACAGTACCATTGAAGGAAGCTACGACAAAGGCTTTGATTTTATTTTTAAATACAGAAAACCGGCCATTATAGTATTGGTTCTTCTCATTACAGCCGGCTTGTATATTTTTAATCAACTGCCCAAGGAAAGTTTCCCAAAGTTCGAAGAGAATGAAAGTCTGGTGATGGTTGACTGGAATGAAAATATATCGGTACAGGAAGGAGCCGACCGTATGAAAACACTTTTTAAGCAGGTTGAGTCCAATGTTGTACATTTTAATGCGAATATCGGGAAGCAGGAGTACCTTCTCGCGCACAGCAATGAACTGGATATTAACGAGGCAGAACTATACGTTAAAACCAGTTCTGCTCAATCTCTGGACTCGGTAAGATATGCCATAAAAAATTGGATCACAAACACATACCCGGGAGCTACCTACAGTTTCGCTACTCCTCCAAATTTGTTTGAGCAGGTATTTAAAGTAGAAAAAACACCTTTAATTGTAAAGTTCTGGGATAATAAACAAAATGGTGCAGTTGATGCAGAAATGTTTGGTGTTATACAAAGAGATATGGCAGAACAAACAGGTTTTACGATTGCCAGCAACCAGGCATTTCAGGAGTATTATGTACTTCACCCCAATTTTGAAAACATCAACCTGTATAATGTGAATTTGAATTCCATTACTTACGCATTGCAAAAGGGCTTAAGAGGATACCAGATCACAAATCTTAAAAACGGAAATTACCTGATACCCATAGTATTAACTGAGGACCAAAAATCGTTCGACAAAATAATGAATGAAACACTGATACAAAATGAGAGTCGTGTTCCTATTCCATTATCAGAACTGATCAGCTTTGGAAAGACCATAGATTATAAGAAAATTGATGGTGGAAAAGAGGGTAGCTACAATCAGCTTTTTATTCAGGCCAGTGAAAAAGAAAGCACAAAACTGATATCTGAAATAAATGCTTTCTTTAAAACAAACCCTGCTATTGACCACGTTTTCACCGGTGCAGTTTTCCGCAACCGGGCATTGGTTAACGAATTAATTGTTGTATTACTGATTGCTGTTTTACTGCTCTACTTCATCCTGGCCAGCCAGTTTGAATCTCTTACACAACCCCTGATTGTATTGCTGGAAATTCCTCTTGATATTGCTGCCGTTCTGTTGATTCTAAGGATTACAGGTACAAGTCTTAACCTTATGTCACTGATTGGAATTATTGTGATGACCGGTATAATCATCAATGATTCTATCTTAAAAATTGACACCATTAACCGGCTTCGAAAAGATGGCTTCAAGCTTATTGATGCCATTCATAAAGGAGGACAAAGGAGGCTCAAACCTATTATTATGACAAGTTTAACGACTATACTGGCTCTGGTCCCTTTTCTGTTTGGACATGATTTAGGTTCCGTTTTACAAAGGCCACTGGCAATCGCCATCATTGGAGGTATGTTTTTTGGTACTATTGTCAGTCTGTTTATAGTTCCCCTTTTATACTGGTTTCTGTTCAGAAAGAACGCAAATGTAAGAACTACAACAGAATAAATCAGATATCTTTCAGATACTTATTCAGAGCCATTAGGGCATTGGTTGCAGTCCGTTCTATGTTAACCTGGCGGGTGTAAGGCAATGAGAGTTTCTTTGCAAAACAATCTCCTTTTATGCACCACCCTAACCAAATAGTACCGACCGGTTTTTCAGGCGTACCACCATCGGGACCGGCAATACCACTGGTTGCGATACCTATCGCGGTATTTAAGCGCCGGCTTACTCCCAATGCCATGGCAATAACGACCTCTTCTGAAACAGCACCATAATTAATAAGCAACTCCTCCGGCACATCGAGCATATCCATTTTCACTGCATTATCGTAAGCAACCACTGAACCTTTAAAATACTTTGAACTTCCGGGTACGGACGTTATCTTATGCGCTATAAGACCACCGGTACAACTTTCTGCCGTGGCTATAGTCAGATTCTTATCCAATATCAGTCTGGCGAGAATCCGTTCAGGCAATATTTCATCTTCAGATACCAATATGCTGCCCACCTCATGCTTCAACCTGTTTAAATACGTATCATAAGTAGAACCTGCATTTTTTCCGGTCAGTCGTAGTTTGATATATCCGGGAGATGGTAAGTAAGCCAGACGAATACTTTCGGGCAAATCGCTTTCAAATTCGGACAGATTTTCAGCCAGCTCGGCTTCCGTGATTCCTGAAACCACAATGGTTTTATATATGTTCAGGTTCTGAAGGTTAAATTTCTGTATCAGCTGAGGAACGACATCCAATTCCATGGATTTTTTCATTTCATACGGAACACCGGGCATTGATACCACAACTCTGCCCTTTTCCTCAAACCACATAATCGGTGCTGTACCTAATGAGTTCATAATAATCCTGGCTTTTTCAGGTACTTCGGCCTGTGACCGGTTATGCGCATTGATATGCCCTATCCGCGGTAAAATAATGCGTTCAACATTTTCCAAAACGTCCTCATTAAACACAAAACCGGAATTAAAGTACGCTGCCAGAACCTTTTTTGTAATATCATCGTTTGTCGGTCCGAGTCCACCGGTTATTAACACCACATCAGAATTTTCCAGTGCATAATCAAGTGCACCTACAATAGAGTTTCTTTCGTCTCTGACACTTTGTTTTCCTGCAATCTCAAAACCTTCCTTTGAAAGGTATTCTCCTATCCATGCAGAATTTGTATCAATCACCTGACCAATCAGCAATTCATCGCCAATTGTAATTATATGTACGCGAACCATCTTCTGTTGTTATAAACCTGTTATACCGAATTCCAGTTTTAACAGCGACTGGAAGTTCTTAATCACTTTAAAAATCTCTTTCAGGGTAATTTGTTCAACCTGCGTTAATTTTGCGGGCTCAATAAAATTCGTTGGTTCAAGGTAATCGTGAATAATATTCTTTGCCTGAGCCTTTAAACGTAACCCCATCAAATAATAGTAGGCCTGACTAAACTCCCTGTAATTATCCTGGTTCAGGATTCCTTTTTCCCGCAATGCCAGCAAACGCTCACCAGTATTGGTCTTATTAATTCCGTTTCGTAAACAAAGCATCCGTGCGAGGTCAACGATCGGCGTCATCGCCTTCTTAATATCCACAACCTTTCGCTCGTTATCCTCAAAAGTCCGGATAGTATTGAATAATGTAATAGGCGGTTCGTACAAAAGGGCATTGTTTGCCATACTCCAATAGAACTTTGAACTGGCCTTTTCAAGCAAAGCATTCACATGTGTGAATAGCCCGGTGAGCAATTCCGGGTCACCATGAATAAACCGGCAATCAAAAAACGTGGTTACATTGATGGCAGACTGCTTTCCAGCCTGATTGATCCACTCTTCGTAATTCCTTTTCCAATGTGATAATGAATGTGTCCAGTCAGGATTTTTTGCCATGTATCCACCTTTGCAAAAGCTAAAACCAATCCGGTCGAGCCGTTCAGAGACCAATGTGGCAAAGTGCAGAAAGTACTCCCTAACCTCTTCCCTGTGCTCATTGGCTTTGTCTTCGTATATAATGGCATTGTCCTGATCTGTTAATAACGTTTGTTCCTTGCGGCCTTCGCTTCCCAACACAAAAAACGCAAATTTTGCAGGTGGCTCAGGAACAACTTTCAGCACACCTTCGATGACACGGTGCAGTATTGAATCGGAAATGGTAGTCACAATCTGGTTCACCACTGCAGCATTCACCCCACGTCCTAAAAGCTGATTCACAATTTCCGGTACCTGATCCCATTTTTCTTTCAGATCCTTAACAGACCACGCCGATTTTACGGATTGAATAAACAATAATGGAGACTGTGCGTGTTCTGATAATAAACGGTGACGGTCGAGTACACCGACATGATCACCGGTTCGCACCAAAATATAGTTAATTTTTTCGCGAAACATGGTCAGAATTGCCTCATAAACCAGGGTTTCACCTGACATTTCCACAACGGGTGTTTCCATTATTGCTTCTACAAAACCATCCGGAGAGAAATTTTCAGCCAATCCTTTCTCAATGATGCTTCTATGTGTTACAAAACCAAGATACTGCCCTTTTTCCTCCACGAAAAGACAGGGGACATTGTTCTGCTTCATTATTTTAGCCGCATCACGCAAGGAGGTATAAGGTGCACAAAAAACCACATCGCGGGATTCAAACGCATTCAGTCTGCGGCTGTAGATCTGATCAGCGTCCAGAAAATTTCCCTCCCTCGTATTATGGCGCTTCACAAAATGAGCATACTCATCATTTAGAACTTTCTGTGCAAACAGTGTGGTGAAATAATTAAAAAACCCACTGAAACTCCGGCATACTTCCTTAAATTCAACCTTATCCATAAAAAGAATCCGTGTTCCCTTTTTAGCAACCACCGTACGGATAGAAACTTTTTTATTCAGCAAAACTGAGCCACCGCCAAACACATAGCCGGTTTTATATACTTCATCCAGGCGCTGAACATTATTGCTGTCGTAAAAAAATGCATCGTATTGCCCCTCCACAATAATATCAATACCTTCCAGTTTGGTCTCATCCTGACGGTATATCAACGTTTCCTTAGTATAATACTTCTCTTCCATCAGTTCGGCCACATGCTCCAGAACCTCTTCGGGCAGTAAATCGAATGGCCTGGTCTGCCTTAAAAAATCTATCCGCTCTTCTTTCGTCATCCTTTTTTACATTACATATTTTAAAATCAACACAATGGCCGTCACAACAATCAGCCACAACAGGATATTCGCTATCCGTAGGGCAACAACATTCCGATTTAATCCTATCTTTTGTACCTGATCCGAAATTACCTGATCCGTTATAATGCCCCGTTTCTGAAGTTCAAAAAAACAGGACGCTGTAGTTTCTGCATCGTTCAGTGCATTATGAGGATTCTGTTGATTTTTATTGAATAATTTTCGGTATAGATCCTGCAGTCTCAGGTATTGCGATCCTGAAGGAGCTAAATCTGCATCATGCGTGAGCTGCATGGTACAAAACGTTTTTAAGCGATCCGGATCATACTGCACTCCTGACCTGTGAAATCCTACGTCCAGCATTTTACGGTCAAATTCGAGGAAATGGCCAACCACCAAAGGCTGATAAAATTCAAAATCCGCAGCCAATAACTCTACGACCTCTTTACGGTCCTCCCCTATTTTCTCAAGCTTTTTTAAAGTGATCCCATGAATTTTACGGGATGATTTCTTAATCCTGATCCTTCCGGGTTTAATGTAGTGATTTTCGCTTTTAACTTTTTTACCACCCTCGTCATAAATCACCCAACTGATCTGCAGGATATAGGGCCAGTTTTTTTCAAACAGAACCGGGTTATCCCAGTGCTTAGGAACGCCTGATGTCTCTGTATCTAAAAAAAGGATGTATTTCATAAATGGCAGCCCTCAATTCCGGATCAATACAAAATTGGGAAAATAAATTGACTAATGTACTGATTACTAAAAATCATTCTTAATTTTAATTATTTAAATATAATTTCATAAATTTACTTTTAATTATCATGTATTTTAAAACTATATATTTTAATTATCATGTATTTAAGAAAACAAATATTTGAAGGATCTGAAAATGAAAGTTTATTTCTTTGGGGTGTCAGACAAACTGGCAAAAGCACATTATTAAAATCTTTGTTTAACGATTCATTATGGTTTGACCTTCTAAAAACCGATATATTTGAACAGTTAAACCGAAAGCCTTCACAACTTAGAGAAATTATATTGGCAACCCAACCACAAAAACCAATAATTATTGATGAGATACAAAAAATCCCTGCACTACTTAACGAAATCCATTGGCTTATAGAAAATAACCATAATATTTTTATTTTGAGTGGCTCCAGTCCAAGGAAAATTATTCGTAGCGAATCCAATCTACTCGGGGGAAGAGCTTTGCGTTACGAATTATTCCCGCTAACAAGTGCAGAAATACCAGATTTTGATTTAAAAAGGGCATTAAATAATGGTCTGCTCCCAAGACATTATCTATCTAACAATCCTAAGAAATTGATATCTGCTTATATTGGGAATTATCTAAAGGAGGAAATAATAGCGGAAGCTCGAATAAGAAACGCCTCTCTTTTTTCATTGTTCCTGGAAATGGCAGCCTTCTCAAACGGAGAAATAATTAACTATTCAAATATTGCTTCAGAATGTGGTGTAAGTGCTCCAACAGTCAGGGAATATTTTCAGATACTAATCGATACATTAACCGGAAGATTTCTTCCTTCCTTTCAAAAGAAACCAAAAAGAAGAGTAATACAGGCTCCAAAATTTTATTTTTTCGATATCGGAATTGTTAACTATTTATTGAAACGCGGTGAAATTGAAATTGGAAGCGAAGCTTTCGGGCATGCGTTTGAACACTTTATTTACCAGGAAATTACTGCCCACAGTCATTATAGTGGACTAAATTATCCTGTTCGTTATTGGCGTACAGCTTCACAAATTGAGGTAGACTTTATTTTAGGAGACCATGAAACAGCCATTGAAGTGAAATCAACCCGCAACGCCATTCCACGCCATGCAAAAGGGTTACAGCATTTTGCAGAAGAATACATTGTAAAAAATCAAATATTAATTACTAATGATACATATCCTCGTCAAATGGGGGACTGCCTGGTTTTACCGTGGCAAATTTTTCTACAAAAATTATGGGCAGGAGAATTAATATCCTAAACTTTAGTATAGCATACTTACCCTAATGCAAAAACTTATACAAGCTACCGATATGGAAGTTATCAATTTTCGTTTAGATTGATTCTTTCAGACCTTTTGCAAAAATAAAGGAATCTCTGTCTTTAACCAGAACAAAAACAGCCACTGCCGGAAGATTACCAACAGTGGCTGAATTTTTTGTTACAGCGACAATTAAACAGATATCAGAACATCTAAGAAATATATTTTATTGTCGTTAACTTTTCCAAAGTTTAAAACTTTGGAAAAGCTCATATCATAACACGATAATTTACCTCGCTTTGCTCATAATCGAACAATGCGGTTGATAAGTAGCGTTCTCCTGTATCGGGTAGCAAAATAACAATCGTTTTTCCTCTACTTTCAGGTCTGGATGCAATTTCAAGGCCTGCAGCAAGCGCTCCTCCTGATGAAATACCAACCAGAATCCCTTCATTTACGCCGAGCTTTCGGGCCGCATCTATTGCATCATCCTCGTTGACCCGAACAATTTCATCGTAAATTTCTGTATTTAGAATCTCAGGTACAAAACCGGCACCAATACCCTGTATTTTATGTGGCCCCGGATCTCCACCTGACAGTACCGGCGATTTTTCAGGCTCGACAGCCACGATTTTCACATCGCCTTTTTCACTTTTCAGAACTTCACCCACTCCGGTTATGGTTCCACCGGTTCCAATTCCTGCCACAAACACATCCACATTTCCTTTTGTATCTTCCCAAATCTCCCGAGCTGTTGTCTGACGATGTATATCAGGATTCGCCGTGTTCTTAAACTGTTGAGGAATAAAGGTTTTATCATATTTCTCTGCCAGTTCAAAAGCACGTGATATGGCACCTTTCATACCTCCCTCTTTTGGCGTCAATTCAAGTTCTGCACCCAAAGCCTTTAGGATTTTTCGTCGTTCAATACTCATGCTTTCCGGCATGGTAAGGATTAAACGATAGCCTTTTGCTGCACTGACCAAAGCCAGTCCGATACCGGTATTCCCGCTGGTTGGTTCAATGATAACGGTATCTCTATCCAACAAGCCATCTTTTTCTGCCTGCTCTATCATATTTTTAGCGATCCTGTCTTTCACTGAACTACCCGGATTAAAGGCTTCCAGCTTAACCAATACATTTACACCTTCCGGTGCTAGTTTATTGAGTTTTACCAATGGTGTTTTACCAATTGTTTCTGTGATATTATTATAAATCATGATACTATATTTTAGTTTGAATAAGCAACTTTACGATTAAGGTTCAGATGTAAAGGTGTTGGGTTGGTAAGATTATCATTTACCGGACAGCGTTGTTTAATAACCTTTACCCAATGATCCAGCTCTTCTTCGGAAGCTACAGTTACCGGTTCAAAATCCACTACTATGTTTTTGAAGCCTGCTCTGTCTTCGGTTTCATTACCGAATAATTTATCAGGATTCAGATTCCCGCTTACACTGATCTTCAAGCCCTGCAGCACAATACCCAGTTCCTTTGCCGTAAGGTGAGCCACCACATTTAAACAACCAGCATAGCTTGCCAACAGATATTCCACCGGATTAGCTCCTTTATCTTCACCACCCAACGCAGGTGGCTCATCCACTACAATACTAAAATCCCTTGCAACTGCATTCAGGCGTGTTGCTGTTTCAGAACTCCCGTTAACTTTAAAATTTAAATCTGCCATTTTATTGAAATTAAAAACTTAAAAACGAAAAAAGCCCCCCGCAACTTGCGGAGGGCTTTCATATCTAACACTATTTATTTCTACTTCATATCAGACAATGAGATTTCCTTCCGCAAGGTTTTGCAGAACATCATACAACAACACATCATATTGGTATGAAAATATCTCATTTATCCTACTAATTTTATAGGGTACAAATTAAACCTATTTAGATTTAATTGACAAAATAAAATAACGCCTTTTTACAAATTAATTCTCAGAGTTCACCTGAAATATCTGACAACCAGCTCTCTATACGTCTGTTTGTCAACTCGGGTTCGGAGTCTTCATCAATAGCCAAACCGACGAATTTGCCATCTACTATGGCTTTTGATTCATTAAAAGCATACCCATCTGTTGAAGTTTCACCAATAATCTGCAGTCCGGCAGCTTCCAGCTTTTTCTTCATATACATCATGTCATCCACAAAGTTATCGGGATAAAGTACCTGATTACCCAGTCCTAAAAGCGCACCTTTTTTACCATCCAGCCGGATATTTTTTTGCTCCATATCTGCAAAGAAAGGTCTCCAGTCCATTTCTGTTTCCTTATTACTCCAGTAATCGGCACCAACAGTTGAACCACCAAAGATATAAGTATCAAAATCATTCAGCTGCTCTGTTGTCATATCTTCCACACAGATAAAAGACACTGAAAAACCAGTAAGCTTCTCTTTGATGATGTTGGCAACATGTTCAACGCTACCACCTTTAGGCCAATAAATTAATGCAAGTTTTTTCATTTGTACTTTTTTAGATACAAGACACAAGAATCAAGACACAAGACTTATCAAATAACGTCTGAGGGTATATTCCTGATATCATATAATAGTTTTAATAATTCAGTAAATATCGGTTTTTATGATTAAAAAACAATAGGATAAGTGCAGTTGTTCAACAGCTATTTTATACCTGTTTTAGTTTACCCGCAATGTTACATAAAAAACAAATGGCGTAGCCATATAGACTACGCCAAACTGTTAATTATTTTTGATTGGAACGAGGGTTTCACTCAAGTGAAGCCCTCACTAACGTTTCAATTATTTATATTCCGCAATAATATCGGCTACCATTTCGGGAGCTACGCGGCCATAGGTCTTTTCTCCTACCATAACAACCGGTGCCAGACCACAGGCACCTACACAACGCAGACAACTCAGCGAAAATTCGCCATCAGTTGTCACCTCACCCACTTCAATACTCAGTTGCTTTTTAAATTCATCAAGTACATTTTCTGCACCACGAACATAGCATGCAGTTCCTGTACAAATTGAGATTGGATTTTTACCCTTAGGTACCATGGTGAAGAATGAGTAAAAGGTCACCACACCATAGACCTTGGCCACTGACATTTTCAGTTCTGCAGCGATCAATTCCTGAACCTCTGCAGGTAAATAGCCGAAGTGTTCCTGGGCTTTGTGCAACACATTTATCAGTTCCCCTTTATCGTTTCTGAATTCCGCACAAATCTTTTTGATGAATTCAGTATCCTGTTTCTTAAGTTTTATTGTGATGTTATCTGCCATGATTCATGCTTTATTCGTTAACTTCTTCCTGAAATTTCACCTGTCTGTCAAAATAATTGGTATGCAACAGATGATGCGCTTTTTCACTCATAGGCTCACCCAGAAATTCTTCATACAGTTTAATGATGTACGGATTCTGATGTGATTTACGGATTGGTTTTCCTGCATCCTCACGGTAAATAGCTTCCACCCGTTTTTTAAGAATAGAACTTTTTCCATGATGCAAGGGTTGACCACCTCCACCGATACAACCGCCGGGACAGGACATAATTTCTATGGCATGATACACACATTTCCCGGTCTGAATGCATTCAAGCAATTTCCGTGCATTTCCCAGTCCGTGAGCGATACCGATATGAATGGGCGTGCCATCAAAATCGATGGTTGCCTGACGGAAACCTTCCATACCGCGCAGTTGTTTGAAGTCCACTTTTTCAAGTTCCTTGCCTGTATAAAGTTCGTAAGCTGTACGTACGGCCGCTTCAATAACACCTCCCGTTGCACCGAAGATAACAGCGGCACCGGATGAGTCACCCATTGGTCGGTCGAAATCTTTTTTCGGCAGTGATTTGAATTCCACATTCGCCCGTTTCACCAGATTAGCCAGCTCGCGGGTCGACAAAACATAGTTTACGTCAGGATCATTTTTCACCTTAAATTCATCACGCTGACGCTCATATTTTTTAGCCAGACAAGGCATGATGGAAACCACAATCAGTTTTTCTCTTTGTATACCCAGTTTATCCGCAAAATAGGTTTTTGCAATTGAACCGAACATCTGCTGCGGTGACCTTGCAGTAGAAGGAATATCGATCAGATCGGGGAACTGCTTTTCGAAGAAATTTACCCAGGCAGGACAACAGGACGTCAGGATCGGCAATTTAACCGATTCATCACCTTTCAGATGTCTTTCCAGACGGGATAACAACTCCGTTCCTTCTTCCATAATGGTCAGGTCGGCAGCGAAGTCGGTATCAAATACATAATCGAACCCCAGCTCTTTTAACGCTGAAACCATCTGGCCGGTCACCAGTGTACCGGCCTCATAACCAAACTCTTCTCCAAGGGCTGCTCTAACTGCTGGTGCTGTCTGAACAATGACTGTTTTATCCGGATCAGCCAGTGCCCGGATGACTTCATTGGTATGGTTAACCTCGGTCAATGCTCCCGTTGGACACACAGCCACACATTGCCCGCAATAGGTACAAACGGAATCCTTCAGGTCCATTTCGAACGCCGGAGACACTACGGCATTAAACCCGCGGTTAATACCGGACAATGCACCTACAGTCTGAACCTCATTACACATGGTTTCGCACCGGCGGCACATGATACATTTATCCATATCGCGGATGATAGATGGCGAAAAGTCTTCACGGTACGTGGATTGTTCGCCCTGGTACCTGATCTCACGCACATCGAAACGGTGTGCCATGGATTGCAGGTCGCAGTTACCGGATTTAGGACAAATGAGACAGTCAGCAGGGTGATCGGACAACAACAGTTCCATCACGGTCCGGCGTGCATTTAAAACACGCATGCTGTTGGTCCTTACGATCATACCTTCTGCTACATCCGTTGCACACGATGGTGCCAGGTTACGGCGTCCGTCCACCTCTACCACACAAATACGGCAACCGGCAGGTTTGTTTTCAATGCCCATATCATCCAGCTTCATGTGACAAAGCGTGGGAATATCTATTCCAACAGAACGGGCTGCTTCCAGAATAGTGGTTCCTTTTTCGACCACTACTTTATGTTTATCGATGGTTAACGATACTATTTTTTTAGATTCCACAGTTCTTCTATTTTAATATTACGGCATTAAACTTACACTTATCCACACACGCACCACATTTTATACATGTTTCCTGGTTTATGGTGTGCAGCATCTTCTTTTCTCCAGTTATGGCACCAACCGGACAGGCTCTTGCACAAGCTGTACAGCCCACACACTCCTCTTCGGTGATATAATACTTCATTAATGCCTTACACGTTCCGGCAGCACATTTATGCTCTTCCACATGTTGTATATATTCATCCCAGAAATTCTCCATGGTTGACAAAACCGGATTCGGTGACGTCTGCCCCAAACCACAAAGCGAAGTATCTTTGATGACACTGCAAAGGTTTTTAAGGATATCAAGATCTTTCCGTGTAGCTTTTCCTTCTGTAATTTTTGTCAGGATCTCATGTAAACGCTTGTTTCCGACACGACAAGGCGCACATTTTCCACACGACTCCTCCACCGTAAATTCCAGGAAGAACTTTGCCATGGACACCATACAATCGGTTTCATCCATTACAATCATTCCACCTGATCCCATCATGGAACCTGCAGCAATCAGGTTGTCAAAGTCGATGGCCGTCTCCAGGTGATTTTCCGTTAAACAACCACCAGAAGGACCACCGGTCTGAACCGCTTTAAATTTCTTACCACCTTTAATTCCGCCTCCAATATCGTAAATGACTTCACGTAAGGTAATCCCCATTGGAACCTCGATCAACCCAACATTGTTGATTTTTCCGGCCAGGGCAAACACCTTGGTTCCCTTGCTTTTATCTGTACCAATCTTATTGAACCAATCCGCTCCCTTTAAGAATATGACCGGAATATTAGCCAGTGTTTCCACATTGTTCACGTTGGTCGGTTTATTCATATAACCGCTTTCTGCCGGAAACGGAGGCTTCAGTGTTGGCTCACCACGCTTCCCTTCCATGGAATGGATCAATGCTGTTTCCTCACCGCAAACAAATGCTCCGGCACCATAACGCAGTTCAATGTCGAACGCAAAACCGGTTCCGAAAATATCGTTACCCAACAGGCCGTATTCCCTTGCCTGATCCAGGGCTATTTTAAGTCGTTTGATCGCTAACGGATATTCCGCACGAATGTAAACCAGGCCTTTACTGGCACCGATGCAGTAACCACAAATAGCCATGGCTTCAATTACGGAATGCGGATCACCTTCCAGGATGGATCTGTCCATAAATGCGCCCGGGTCACCCTCATCAGCATTACACACCACATATTTCTGATCCGCTTTGTTTTTACGGGCAATATCCCATTTGATACCTGTGGGAAAACCACCTCCTCCACGTCCGCGGATTCCACTCTCAATAACCTCCAGAATAGCCTGTTCAGGAGATAATTCTGTCAACACTTTCCCCAGTGCCACATAAGCATCTCTGGCAATGGACTCATCTATGTTTTCTGGATTTACAAAACCACAGTTTCTAAGCGCAATACGCAACTGCTTTTTGTAGAAATCCATTTTCTGTGTATCGCTTACGGACTCTTTTTTCTTTGGGTCATTATAAAGCAGACGTTTTACCTTACGTCCTTTCACCAGATGTTCCTTTACAATCTCATCCACATCCTCCGGCGTTACCTGCACGTAGAAGGTATTATCCGGCATGATCTTAACAATGGGGCCTTTTTCACAAAAGCCGAAACAACCCGTACCTACAACCTGCGCCTCTTCAGACAGGCCGTTTTCCTGTATAGCGGTTTTGAGGTTCTGAATGATCTCATCACTTCGTGATGCCTTACACCCGGTACCTGCACAAACCAGTATGTCAAATTTTGTATCTGTCATTCCGGGTCCTCCTATTCCTGAATATTTTTATACGATACCGGAATAACGCCATCCACAAGCTGACCACCTTTAATGTAGGTTTCTATGATATCATCAGCCTTCGACATATCCACATGTCCGAATACAACCGGTTCCTTCCCCGGGATGGTTACTTCAACGGTAGGCTCCGCATAGCAATAGCCCATACAACCGGTCTGGGTTACTACAGCATCAATCTGACGCTTTTTCAGAGCTGAGATGAAAAAGTTCATCGTTTCACGTGCTCCTGAAGCAATGCCACAGGTTGCCATAGCGACTTTTACCTGCACTACCTTTTCAGGATTCAGCCCCTTTTCCCTCATATCCATCTTGTTCTGAAGGTTTTCCCTGAGCTTTTTTAAATCATCGAGAGTTTTAACTTTTGTCATAGCTAACTGACAGTTTTTTTAAGATTGTTAGATAATTATTTTAGTTCTTTTATGTTATTCTTCACTATTTCTTTTAAGCCTGTTACCACATCAAGGTCGTTTATAGGCAAGCCCTCAAAAAGCTGTTTCACTTCCCTTGTATCCAGTATAAAATCGCCTTTTTCAGACGTGTACGTCATGATAAAGTCTACCTCAGGATATCCCGTCGCAATGTTGACAAACACATCATCTATTTCACCTTCGGGCGGACGATCGATGTGTGACAGGCCAAAGGTTGCCTTTAGTTCGGTTCCTTTGCCCGGTACACTTTTAATGTCTACCTTGCCTCCACTCATTTCACTGTTCTGCACCAAAAGCGGTATGCCCAACCCTACTTTCCTGGTTTTACGTGTTGTGTAAAACGGATTCGTCAGATTTTTCACCATGTCAGCATCCATTCCAATGCCGTCATCCTTAATCTCCAGTACAAGTGTATCCCTGGTTATATCCTTTTCCAGCGAAATATAAACCAGTGTAGCATTTGCTCGCACTGAGTTTTCTGTTATATCAAGTATATGTGATGCAATGTCCTTCACACCTAAAATCCTACCTGTTCATCTTCATATTCAAACCCAATCACATGGCGTCCCTTCTCATTTCTTAAAGCTTTTTTCAGCTCCCTGAATGTTGGCTTTTTAGCTTTTATCAGTGTTACTGCCCGGCCAATATCATCCACCCGGTGTGCATCGGAAGAAGTCAATAAAACATGATCAGCACTTTCCGGATATTTCCTTTTCAGCACGTTGTCTTTCGTATTGTAGGAAAACTCCAGTGCATCCACTTTCAATCCCTGAGGCAGTATACCCAACTGAGAATACAGTCCGTATGCCTGACGATCCACGTGTGCCGGAATAAACAAACCTCCCAGACTGTGAACCTTCGTTTCCACATCCTCAATGCTTTGATCAATGGCCGATAAAAGCAGCCGTTTCTCATTATGAATAATGTGTTCTTCTGCATCTACTGCCACCTGAAACCCAAACACATGTTCCTTATTTTTTATATCCGGCAAATGCTCATCCAGGTAAACCTGAAACTCACCTGCCAGCTCCCTGTTTTGAAACAGACACAGCACATGAACATCTTCACGTGTTGTAACCTCCGCACCGTACAAGACTTTAATTCCAATCTGCTTTCCCATTTCCCTGATCACGCCCGCCTGTCTGGTGGAGTTATGATCAGTAATCGCAATGATATCAAGTCCTCTGACCTGCGCTTCTGATATTATATTGGCAGGACTCATCTCCAGTTCACCACATGGTGAAAGTACCGAATGAATATGGAGATCAATCCTTAGTGTTTTCATTTTATAGTATCAGGTATCAAGTATCAAGTATCAGGAATCAAGATTATCGCATGTCTTGTGTCTTGATACTTGTGTCTTGTTTCTTTATTTAATCAACTTGTATAATTTCCCACTCAGCGGAAATACCTCTTCGGTTGATCCTAAAACCGGTAAACCTTCTTCTTTAGCAAAATGCAGCATTTCTTCATCCGGTTCAATTCCCTTTGCCAGGATAACCGCAGCCACTTCCCTTAATGTAGCAATAGCCACCACGTTTTTATGATTTTGTATGGTGATCCAAACAGAATCTTCTTCTACATTTCCCATTACATCCGATAACAAATCGGATACATACCCGCCGTTTACCGGATTATCAAGTTGTTCTTCTCCTGCATAAACAGTGAGATTCAATGCTTTCTTTATATCAGATATTTTCATTTTTGGCTCCTTTTTTCGTACAGTCTTTGTCCAGTCTCGATTTTCCCCAGACTTTTTCAATAATCTTAATGGCATGATCCGGGCTTAGTTTTTTATGTTTTTCCATTTGGCGTTGCATAAAAATACAATGAGAAAGATTGGCCTTTCGGTTCACGATATCTTCGGCCAGTGTCCGGCATGTTGGTGCACCACAGGCACCACAGTCGATACCTGGAAGGTAACACATCAGGTCACGCGCCCGCTGCATTTTTTTCATAGCTTTCACCATGTCTTCATCAAGCACAATACTGCGGGGTTCAATAGGCTGATTCAGGAAGATTCGCTCAGTAAGATAATCCGCCTTGTCATTAAAATTCCTTACCGTAGGACCATTTTTTTCCTGAAAGCGGTCACGGTGTTCCTTTACCCTGTTATTGAGCCTTTCCACAATTAAAAACCTGTTATCACAATTCAGAATACCACCGGCACAGGATTCGTCGCACATGCGTAATTCCAGAAAGTTGACACTGTTCATCTCGTCATTTTCCACTTTTTCAAGAAATGCATTCGTATTCCTTATACCGTCTATGGATAGTGATCGTCCCTTAATATGTTTGGCTTCGCCATTTGTTAAAGGCCAGCGTATGGATATATCATCCAGTATATTTTCCTCTACCTCATCAGGGATGGGCGGATTCTCAGTTTTAAGTATTTTAAGCAGCTTATTGTAAACCGTATTGATGTTTATTACACCATCAATCTGTGATTTTTCTTCTCCAACAGGACTTTTAATAGCGGCTATTTTAGCGGCACATGGGGTAAGATAAAAGATGCCAATCCTGTTTTTATCAAATCCTTCCTCATGTAATTTTTCACGGTAGTACTCTGCCGCAACATCCGCCGGTGCCTTCAGATGAATGATATTATCGACGAGCGAGGGGAACTTTACCTGAATAGTCCGAACCACAGCGGGACAAAATGAAGAAATTAAAGGCTTAATCTCGGCCTTATCAACCTGTTTATTAATCTGATCACGAAGGAGGTTCACCCCGGCTTCTATCCCGTAGATATGGGTAAAGCCAATGTCCTTCATTAGTTTTCTAACCAGTTTTGGTGGCACAGCCGATGGAAACTGACCGTAAAACACAGATGGGATCAATGCGACACGGCAATCAAACTGCATCATGGTTTCCATATCATCATGAACCACGGAGTAGGCATCAACCGGACAAACCCTGAAGCATTCGCCGCAATCCACGCACCGCTCTGCACTCAGATCAGCCTTCCCGTTAACAATGCGTATAGCTTCAGTCGGACAGGCTTTCATACAATGTGCACAGCCAATACATTTGTTGTAATCTATTTCTATGGCATGAAAAAATCCTTTCACCTGATATAATTTGTTAATTCCAATGTTGTTCCTACGCCTACTTCAGAATCTATTTTCAGTTCATCCACATTTTCCTGAATGTTCGGCAAGCCCATTCCGGCACCGAAACCCATTTCCCGCACTGCCTTTGATGCAGTAGAAAAACCTTTGGTCATAGCCAGTGGTATATCCGGTATACCGGGTCCCTCATCCTGCAAAACGAGCCTTATCACATCCGGATCGATATCAACTTTAATTGACCCTCTTTGGGCATGCGCTGCAATATTTACTTCGGCTTCGTATAAGGCAATAACAGTACGTTTAATTATTTTATGATCCACACCAAGTTGCTTGAGGATTTTCTTCACCTCACTCGAAGCTTTTCCCGCCTGTGTAAAATCACCTCCTGTTACCTTAAACTCAAAGTGCATCCTTCTAATATATTGGTTCCAATCCTGCCTTATACAACATTCCCACTGCCCTGAACATTGATTTGGTAGAGGACAACAGAACCATGTTGTTTTCTTTGGCCAATTCACACATTTCTGGTGTCACGGCTTTGTTACGTACAAAAATTATCTGTGATATATCTGCCATTTCTGCGGTTCTGATGGTTTGCAGATTAGCCAGACCCGTAATCAGAATCATATTGTCTGTATCCAGCGTCAACACATCGCTCATCATATCAGATGCAAATCCAAACCGGACCTCCCTGTTTAACATATCACCACCGCACACCACCCTGGCATCCAGCACTTCTATAACATCAGATAATTTCATCAAATTTCAATCCTTTTAAACAACATCAACATACACCCGATGCAAATTTTCCGCAAAGATATGTGAAAAAATCATGACGATAACACACTAAAAGTCAGGTATTAGCAATTCATAATGCTTCTAAATTACAGAAATATTTCTTTAATGCAGAATATCAATATATTGAGTATACGATCAGAGGTATGTGAATAAGTATGATCTATGGCGGGAATGGATTACAGCCCTTAGTTTTTTAAAATCAAAATGTAAAAACCTAATCGATAATGATATCATATTTGTCCAACAAACCGGTAATACTGTCCACTGAAAACTTTGCATTTTTAATGTTGTTTTCTTCCGGGTCAATGATAAAATTGAACGATTTTTTCAGATCTGCCTTTTGAAGGTTTGTCCGGTCGAATAATGCATTCGATAGATTGCAGTCACGTATAATAATGCCAGACAGATCTGCTTCAGAAAAATCAGTTTCAATCAGATTACAGGTATAGAACGAACTGTTCTTAAGGTTCATCCCATGAAATGACGTCAGATTTAAAATACACCTCTGGAATGTCATTGCCAAAGCAAATGGATTGCAGACTTCAAACCGCACACCCAACAACTTACATCCGGTGAATTTAATGCTCTTCAAACCAGTGTTGTCAAGCTTCACTGCAGTCATATCGCAATTAAGAAACTCACACTCCATAAAGTTATAATCTGTAAGATCCTGTTTTGAAAAAATACAATTCTGAAACGTGCAGTTTTCGTAATCACCAGGTTCCAGGATTTCATCGTTAAAGTTAACACCGCTGTAATCTGTATCTTCAATCAAAGGTTTACTCATTCCCCAAATTTTAATCCAAATTTAAGAATCTTCGTTTAAAAAAGAATGCACAATGAAAAAATTCCTTAAAAAGTCAGATGTGATTACCGTTAAAATGCTGATATATTTTTGAGAAGGTCGGTTGTGCCAGGATCCATGGCACCTCAGACAACAGCGTTACAAACATAACCTGTTCTGAAAAATAGTTATTGGCAAACAGGATGATTAATCCATTATTCATAACACCAAACAGTAGAGCATTCGACCAGCGCTCCTTTTTATTGGCTGCAGGCATAACAAAGCCGGTTAAATACCGGATCACAAATACGGAAGTCAGCATTAAAAGCAATGGAATTGTATTCCACTGAAACAGATGCTGGCTTAAAAACGCATGATTATGAGCAATAACTATGGCTATAAAAAAGGACATATTTATGCTACCAACGGTTCCAGAATAACGCATAAACCGATCTGACAAACCCGAAAAATATTTACGGAAAACATAGGCCAGAAGTGCCGGAGGAAAAACTATTTTGGCCAGAAAAAGAATCATATCCAATCCCGATATTTCCATGTTTATGCCAAACATTAGCTTGACCAGAAGCGGTAAAACAAAAGGTATTAATGAGGAGGATATGACCACATAAACCACAGCCCAGAGCACATTCAAACCCACGAAACTGGCGATCAGGGGTGTCAGCATACCACCGCAGGCAGCCATAATCAGAAATAGCCCTGTCCGCGTTTCAACATTCAGAAAAGGGGTGATCAGATAAAGTATGACGGGCAACACTACCAGGTTCAAAAAGGTAAAAAGGATGAGTTTGCCCCAGTTGGATTTTAAATGAACTGCTTCTTCAAAGTCTATGCGTAAGCATCCCAGAAAAAACGAAAACATCAACAGTTTATCCGTAATACTGTTTCCCCAGCTGAACAAGTCTGGTACTAAAAAACCAATAACTGAGAATAACAGCATCCAGAATCCGAAATTCTGCTCTATTTTTTTAAAGATAGTTTTACCCATACAAAAGATTCGGGCATAAAGGTACAATTATGTATGATATAAAATATAGAACCTGAATTTTGTTGCTGTGCGAGCGAACTTGTCTTATCAAATCAAATTAATCCGTAATTTGATGCAACCAAACCATATTTATTCACATCATTATCAATGATGTATTGAAATTTCTGCTATAATTCCAACTTAAAACTAATATTATGAAATACGGTGTTTTAGTACTTACGGTTCTTGTCACGATGCTATATGCATGTGAGGAAAAAGGATTCGACAATAATGAATCAGATTCTGTCGTTGCTGTACAGGGCAATATTGTTGGGAAAGTGTTACAAACAGACAGCAAGGCAAAGGTAGTCGTCAGTCAGGTTTACGGGATTGATTCCACTGAGATTAATCCGGTTGACGGTTCATTTGAAATAAAAAATTTACCCGTTGGAAACTACGATTTAACCGTTAATGCAGATATGTTCCGTAAATACAACCTTCATAATGTAAATGTTCTGGCATCAGGAAATACTTATGTTGGCGAAATTGACCTCTCAACGGTACCTGACCTCATCTCATCTCACTATCCCGAAGATAAGTCTGAAATTATCTATAATAACCAGTATTCACGTCTGACAATCTCCATAATTTTTACACAGCCCATGGACAGAGAAAGTGTTGAAAAGGCATTCTCTACAACGCCCTCTACAGACGGAATATTTCATTGGGGACAATACTCAACAGCTCCAAACCGCATATACTACAGCAACGATGCAACGAACTGGGGCTACGATGCCGGTTCAACAATTACCACATACAGTAAAATTACAGCTTTCAGCTACCAGGTCAGTCAAAAAGACAGTTATGTAGATACAAGCTACACGGTCAGGTTATCCACTGAAGCACAGGATACATCGGGAAATCAATTACGCTTTCCACTTGAATTCAGTTTCAGTACCATCCAGTCCGAGAGTACACAAAATGCTATACTCAGCAGTCCGAGTAATGGTGATAACGAGGTGGACCTCATAATGACCCAGGGAATTCAGATTTCATTTCCACGGAATATGGATCAGGTTTCAACGGAACAGGCACTTTCCGTTTCCCCTGAATCAGATGCCATACTCATATGGCCGGCACAAAACCATTTAACCATTTATACAGGAGGCGTTTTACATGCCGAAACAACATACGATATTACTATTGGCGCTTCGGCTAAAGATGCTGACGGGATTGAACTCGGCAATCCGTTTCAGTTTTCTTTTAATACTTCACCTGTAAGAGTTACAAACACTTCTCCCCAAAATGGTGAAGTTTTTGTATCGGAATCCACGGCGATATATTTTTATTTCAACACCTATATGCAGAAATCAACGGTGCAAAATGCCATTAGTATTTCACCCTCTGTTTCGGGTACATTGGATTGGTACGGTAATTCAAAAACGACCATGAGATTCGACCCAAATCAGGATTTGCAGCATAACAAAAAATATACAGTTACAATTGGAACAGAAGCAAAAGACCTGTACGGAACGGCACTGAAAGAACCATATACATTTTCATTTATTGTAAGACCGGAGTAACAAAGCTATGAAATAACCACATTTTTGTTGTTCAGGAACCATTTATTATGAAGTAAGACAGTTACCGAGGTATTCTGGTCTTGTTTTGAACGTTTTTATATATATGATCTCTATACTTAGTTGGATTTTCTCCGAATTCTTCCTTGAAAAGCCTGCTAAAAGTTGATATACTTTTCATACCCACTTCAAAACTAATTTCTGTAATGTTCATTGATGTGGTTTGCAACAATTCCTTCGCCCTTTTCATGCGACAGGATCTAATATACTTCGCAACTGATAAATTAGTAAGTGCTCTGAACTTACGGTATAACTGAGATTTACTCATAGCCATTTCATCACAGAGAGTACGGATATTGAAAGATTCATCCTCAACATTTTTCCAGATAATATCATTTAGTTTTTTAATGAACTGGTCTTCTTTTTGAATAAGAGGATCAGATGAAAATTCAAGACCATTTCCATGATTATATCTTTGAAAAAGCTTCCGTCTTAATTCCAGCAATTTCTGCATCCTCACCAGCAATTCGAGCTGATTAAACGGTTTTACAATATAGGCATCGGCACCGGTTTCCAATCCCTCAATCCGGGATGGAATATCAGCTTTGGCAGTTAACAGGATTATTGGAATATGACTTGTCCGATAGTCATCTTTCAACTTTTTGCACAATTCAAAACCATCCATCTCCGGCATCATTATATCGCTGATAACGATATCGGGAATTTCGTCAATTGCCAGTTTGTAGCCTTCCTTGCCGTCTTTTGCCACATGTATTGAAAAATGATCCTGGTAACAGGCTTTCAGGTAACCAATCACATCTGGATTATCCTCTATGATTAACAATCGGTGGTGACCATTGGAAGTGATATCAAACAGTTCATTTGAATCAGAATTATTTTCCCATGATTTGTTTTCTTCTTCTAATGCTTCACTTGCAATTGATTTTTCAGTACTGGGAATACAGGGCAGTTTCACGGTAAAAATGGTGCCTAAGCTGGTATTGCTTTTAACTTCAATTGAACCGTTTAAAAGATTTACAAACTCATGTATGATAGCAAGACCAATTCCGGCACCACCTTCTTTGCGTGTGTTAGCACCATCTACCTGATAAAACCGGTCGAATATGGTTTCCAGCTTTTCCGACGGAATACCAATTCCGTTATCCTTAATTTCTATACAGATATTTTCGTCTGCATGATAAACTTTCATGCTGATCTGTCCGCCTTCAGGTGTAAATTTGATGGCGTTACTCAAAAGATTTGAAACAATAGCAGCAATCTTCTCCGGGTCAAATTCAAGTGCGTAGGACTGGCTTTCAGAAGAAAACGCCATGGAGATATTTTTCTCTTCGGCATAAAACTCTTGTAACTGGAAAACATATTTCAGAAAAGGAATAATGTTGGCGCTTATTTTATTTACCAACATCCTGCCCGATTCAAGCTTGCTTAAATCCAGCATCTGGTCAACCAGATGAAGGAGATTCTTCCCGTTTTTTATGATCGTATTCGCTTTCTCTGGAATGTTATTCTGCCCGTTACTTTTTAACGAATCTGCCAATCCCAGAATAACCGTCAGCGGTGTGCGAAACTCATGAGTAATATTGGTATAAAGCCGGGTTTTTGCTTCGTTCAGTTCTTTTTGTCGTAACGTCTCTTGTCGCTCAAGATTAGTATAAATTGTTTGGGAATAAAACGCAAAAGTTAGAATATAGATTGCTATTCCTGACAATTGGAATATGAAGTAAACCAGATTTTGCTGCGCAGTAAGTAAATCTTTTCCGCTTAATTTTCCATTAAAAACTAGTAATAAACATAATGAAACTAAATAGAAGGAAAATATTGTTATCATCCATTTATACTTATTGATGATAAGTGTGAAAAGTACAGGTACCAACCCAGCAATTATTAATCCTCCGCAGGTGAGAACCCCACCCATCTTGGCCACATATAAAAGAATAATAACCTCAAAACCAAATTTTGTTATTAATATTATGCGCTCTATTTTTTCGATTAATGAAAAAGCTAAGAGCATTACTAAACCATAAGCCAAACATACCAAAGAGTATTGCACATACATTTCCACAGATAAAATCAACGAAAATATCAAAAGAGTAAAAGTCAAAAAGAGAAAACCAATCTGGCCGTATAAGTAATATTTTTTAAGATGTTTATTGGAAGAATTATTCTGACCAGTTGATAACCAATCATCCAGTTTAGCATCTATTTTATGTGTAAATTGAAGGAGCTTCATATTTGAGTATTTAACTTATATAAACAGAGTTATCTATCTATATTCTCCCCATTAAGGTTTTTCAGACTAATAAAGTTATTGATTATCACCGTGAATAACCAGTTTATTGCTTTACAATTTTTTTAATTAAGCAGCCTTTATCCGTTTGAATTCTAACGAAATATATTCCATTGGATAGATCACTTACATCCAACTGATTTTGGTTGTTATGAACAGTAAAAGACTTTATTATTTTTCCCTGAATATTGAGAATTTTCAAATGTGAATATTGTATCTCTTTGGGCATTTTTATTACGATAAAATCATTGACCGGATTTGGATAAAGCTTAAAAATGTGATTCAATCCAGATTCCGAAATAAGTGAAGTCGTTAAATTTTTTTCAGCAGATTTGTTAGTAATTGTTACAAGGCCATTTGCCGTACCGAGCCATTTTGTTCCGTTGCTATCTATTATAATGGAATAAACATTATCAGAAGGTAATTCAGAATTTAAAACATTATACGTAGTCCAGTCTGAACCATCAAATGTCATTAATCCATGGTTTGTTGCAAGCCATTTAGTTCCTACTTCATCTATAGCAATTTCCCGGATATAAAAGGGGTGATTATGGAAAGGTGCGTAATAAACAATCCAACTCGTTCCATCAAATTCAACTAAATCAGTGTACGGATGATCAATACCTTCATATCCTCCCATCCACAAAGCTCCATGTTTATCTATTGCTATTGAGCTAAATGCCAGAGGGATAGATCCTGTCATTGACGAATTATAAATGGTCCAATTTTTACCATCATATTTAACTAAACCGTCATAATGTCCATGAAAATAATTAGCTGTCCCAATCCAGATACTCCCTTCAGCATCCTCAGCTAGAGAAATTATTGAACCATTTGTTGTATAAGATTCTACATTATTCTCCTTGTATCTTGTTAGAATATTAATTGTAGATGTCCAAACAGCTCCATTTTCAGTAACAAGAATTTCATGGGTGCCTCTTTCAAATGCATCAGTACTAACTTGTGGTAATAAGAACCATTTACCTTCCTCCGTCATTTTTAAAGTTCCCGTAAATTCGACACCAATCCATGGCAAACCATTATTATCACATATAATAGTAGGAATGGAATAATCCCGCGATAGTTCCATGTCTTCAAACGCAAAATGAGTGGTGTTTCCCGTAAGTTTCTCAAATCTGTATACTTCTTTATAGTTTGTGAACCATAAATAATTACCTGCATCTGCAATATCAACAACACTATATCCCTCGAGATAAGTATTCCAGTCAGGATTTGATTGGTTTTGTGCGAAAACTGAAACAATTCCTAAACATAAACAAAGTAAAATTAACCGTTTCATGACATTTAATTTTATTGATTCCGTTAGAGACAAATTTATAGCCTATATCATGAAACGAGTTTATGGATTGTCCCAAAGATTTGCTGATACTTCCCAATAATAAAAAATGGAATTTCTATTTCATTGACCTTTGATTATCATGGAAACATTACACAGGTTTTAGAAAATTGTATTATTTGACATTTACTGGAATCCATACTTCTTCTTCGGAATCGGGACTACTGTTGCTGTATTTTGGACCCAAAACTTCAAAATGTGGCCGGTCATCAAGCATATATGCTGAATTTGGCAACCACTCTCTGAAGATATAATCAAAAAATGGCTGAGCCTTTGCCGGTAAACCTTTGTAAATAAATACGGCATAGTCTCCTTCCTGTAACTTAAAAGTGACCATGCCTTCAGGAATATTCTCTAAACTGTTTGCTTCGCGCAGTGTCCATTTTCTGAATATCCTTTTGGAGTTAAAATTTTCAAAAAATCCCGGTTCATAAATCTGAAGCGAAATCAGATCATTATTTAACGTGTTTTCAATTTCACTCTGTCTTGGCATGAAAGATCTCCAAAGTTCATGTGTTTTATTATCTGCATAGGACATTTCCATGGTCATTCCAATGAACATTTTTTCTTTTATAGTAACTATTTCAGGGTTCATATGGGTTAACTTACCAACCGGATCACAATAAAATTTGTATTAAACTCCACTAGTTTTTAGCGTTTGTTTTGTTTGGTGTTGTCTTTCTTCGGGTATTTCGTTTTACCGTTGCTTTCTTTTTTTCCTTATTCTTTACATAAATCAGTTTATGTTTACTTTTGGGATTATCTCTCTGTTCAAGTTCAAATTCACCAATGGATTTAATCAACGGAGTCAGTTTTTGAAAGCCGTAATTCCTGGAATCAAAATTTGGTTGCTTTTTCTGTAGTAAACTCCCCACATCACCCAGAAATGCCCAACCATCATCATCCGAAAGATCAGAAATGGTAGTAGCAATCAGTTTAATCTCCCGGGCAGTTATTTTATCTACCGAATCTTTATTATCATCCTTATCGCTACCGGAATCACTTTCCTTAGACTGATGCTTAAGTATTTCTATGTAAATAAACTTATCACAGGCAACAATAAAGGGATTAGGTGTTTTTTTCTCCCCAATGCCAATAACCAGCATCCCGGCTTCTTTTAAACGGGTAGCCAGTCTTGTAAAATCACTATCGCTCGAAACCAGGCAGAATCCGTTTACTTTTTCAGAATAAAGAATATCCATGGCATCAATTATCATGGCTGAATCCGTCGAATTTTTACCTGATGTATAACCATACTGCTGTATTGGAGTGATGGCATTTTCAAGGAGTATATTCTTCCATTTGGACAAATTAGGTTTGGTCCAGTCACCGTAAATACGCTTAATGGTAGGATTACCGTATTTGGCAATTTCTTCCATCATTTCTTTAATGTATGCCGACGGGATATTATCACCGTCAATTAAGATTGCTAAATTCATATTTTTTGTTTGTGTAAAGGTAGTTATAATTAATGGGGACTTTATTTCTCAGCTGAATACTTTGTGGTGCAGACTTATTTTTATTGTTTTGATGAACCAAATCCAGAAACATTTAAGAAGTAAAAATTTCAGTTACATTTCCCGCTACTTCAAGCCCTGCATTTCTTCCCCTATCTTCAAATATAACATTTTCCTTTTTATCTGTGAGCCTGATGTCTATTTCGGATGTCATACTTTCACTAATCCTGCCTTCCATCAATCCGGCAATAGGAGAAGCCAGTTCTGCTTCATTTTCACGGTGAGCCAAAACCGTGAGTACATAATGACGATTCTTAAATATCAGCTTAACGCATTTGCGATCAGCATATGACTTTAAAAGTTTGGTTCCGTTATACGTAGTGAATTTATATAACTTATTATTGACCCAAACACCGGCAATGAAACCTGTAAATGAACTGCGGAGCCATGGAATTTTTGCAACTGAGGCTTTAAAGGAAATTCCTGATTTTGAAAAATGATTGCTTTGTATCCAGAAGTAGGCGGATGGAAAGGTATGCCCCCAATCCTTCTCGATATATCCTTTTCCATCTGTAAAATCTACCTCCTCCCCTTTATATTTCAATGCCCCGCTTATGTGGTGATCCATACTTATAATACCGTGGTAACACTCCATAAAAGGCACAAACGTGTAAGGTCCCATAATTCCCGGAGCATAAAAGTGATCCGTCCATTCCACAGGATTACTGAAGGTTAGCGAGCCAGAAATTTCCGGCAGATCGAGTATTAGACTTTGCGAAGTAAACAGATTGAAACCAAGTTGTATCTCAAACCGGTCGGTTTTGTAACTGAATGCTGAATAATCGAATTTATAGTATTCCGAAGAATTCTCCTTCCCGTCAAGGATCTGAATAAACCCATGCCGGTTCCTTTTTTCATCCATTGCAACTCCGGGAATAACGGCTACTGCCTTTTTCTCGTCGGCGGTAATCAGCTTATAATACCACCCCTCAAAATATCGTTTTGTTTTTCCAATTCCCTGATAACGTTCCGGATGGAACAGTACGCTGAACTTATTTAACATGAACTGTTATTTAGAGTTTCCCGGAGCAATAAGAGTTTATTTTGAGGTTATATCTCAAATGTAAGGATTAAATTGTTAATCCCAAACATACTTCCAGCTTCCATCCTTTTGCTTTTTCCATATGGTATGAAAAACACCTTCAAATTTCACTGTATCATTTGTCTCTGAGAGGGCCTTCCATATATACTTTCCATAAGTGTACGCCAATGTACCATCATCAGACACATCCACAAAATCCGGAGTCCAGGTAAGGCTTAGAGGATCATTGCCACGATCAGTGTAGTATGCCTTTATGTTTTCCCTGCCGGAAATCAGCATATCATTTAACCTTTTTATGACAGCATTTTCATCTGCAAAGTAGGAGAAAGCTTCTGCCATACCTGATTCTGCAACCTTTAATTCAAAATCCTTTTCCACTTTAAAAATTTCGTCTTTTGTACTGTTTTCCTTTATTGCCGGGCAGCAAGACACAAAAAATAAGAGTGTTATAAAAAAAATAATAAACGTTTTCATCTTCAGCTTTTTTACCAACAATAAATATAAAACTTATATCCGTTGAAAACTATTCATATTTCATAATGGGTTTAAGATTTTCTCCATTCATTTTTTTCTATTTTTAGCGTTGCGACTTCATACAAAACAGAGCATACAAATGAAAATTCATTTTATAGCAATCGGTGGCAGTGCCATGCATAATCTTGCCCTTGCCCTTCATCACAAAGGTTACGAGGTTACAGGTTCTGATGATGAGATATTTGAACCCTCAAAATCGCGATTAAAAAAGGCCGGTATTCTTCCGGAAGCATGGGGCTGGTATCCGGAAAAGATCACAAAAGAACTGGATGCTATTATACTTGGAATGCATGCGCGAAAAGACAATCCTGAATTGTTGGAAGCGCAGAAAAAAGGCATTAAGGTTTATTCTTATCCCGAATATCTTTACGAACAAACAAAAGATAAAAAACGTGTGGTAATTGGTGGCAGTCATGGCAAAACTACCATCACGTCTATGGTAATGCATGTACTGCGCCATCAAAATATTAACTTTGATTACATGGTTGGTGCTCAACTGGAAGGCTTTGACACCATGGTAAGGCTTAGCCACGATGCAGAAATTGCTGTTTTCGAAGGGGACGAATACCTGTCCTCGCCTATCGATATGCGTCCGAAGTTCCATTTATACCAGCCACACATTGCACTCCTTTCCGGCGTTGCCTGGGACCATATCAACGTATTTCCCACTTTTGATGAATATGTGATGCAGTTTCAGACCTTTGTGCAACTCATTGAGATAAGAGGTGAACTGGTCTATTTTGAGGCAGACGAAATACTGAAGCATATTGCACGTCAGTCAAGAAGTGATATTAGAAAAACACCGTACGGTACACCTAAATATAAGGTGATTAACGAAGTTATGAATCTGGAAACAGAATATGGTCCTGTCCCCCTGAATGTATTTGGGGAACACAACCTGCAAAATATCGAAGGCGCAAGAAATGTCTGCAAGGCTCTAGGTGTAAACGATAAAGATTTTTATGCTGCAATTGAATCGTTCATGGGAGCCAGCAAACGTTTACAGACTCTGGCTAAAAACGATAACCTGACCGTTTATCTTGACTTTGCCCATTCTCCATCAAAACTGAAGGCAACTGTTGATGCGGTTAAACTTAAACATCCTGATAAAACCGTTATCGCCTGCATGGAACTGCATACATTCAGCAGTCTGAAAAAAGATTTTTTACCACAGTACTCCGGCTCAATGGAAAAAGCTGATGAGGCCAATGTTTATTTTAATCCGCATGTGGTTGAACACAAAAAGCTGGATCCCATAACAAAACAGGACGTAGCCAATGGGTTCAACGGAAAGAATGTAACGGTTTATGATCATTCGGATCAACTTATAACTAACCTTAAAACAAAGGATTTACGAAATTGCGTCGTTTTATTAATGAGTTCGGGCAACTTTGACGGCGTTGATTTAGTTACCTTTGCACAGGAATTGACAGAAAAATATGATTGATCAGTTTACCATAGAAAAGATTCATGATGCGGCTCGCATTGAAGAGGTGGTTTCGGAGTATGTGACTCTGAAACGCAGAGGGGTGAATTTTATCGGGTTGTGTCCTTTTCATGATGAAAAAACACCGTCTTTTACAGTCTCACCGTCCAAGGGCATATGTAAGTGTTTTGGCTGTGGGAAAGGCGGAAATGCCGTTAATTTTCTGATGGAAGTTGAACAGATATCTTATGTGGAAGCACTTAGGATTCTGGCAAAGAAATATAATATCGAGATCCAGGAAAAAGAGCTGACAACTGAAGAAAAACAATTTCAGAATGACCGAGAAAGCATGATGGTGGTCAATGAATTTGCTGCTAAATATTTTTCGGATCAGCTGAAAAAGGATGAAGGTAAAGCTGTTGGATTGAGTTATTTTCTGGAGCGTGGTTTCACTGAAACCATTCTTGAAAAATTTCAACTGGGCTATTCACCCGAAAAAAAAGATGCACTGACACAGGAAGCACTTTCAAACGGATACAAACTGGATTATCTGGTAAAAACCGGGTTAACAGTTAAAGGTGAAAATTATCAAAGCGACCGGTTTCGTGGTCGGGTCATATTTCCTATACACGGACTTTCGGGCAAAGTGCTTGGTTTTGGCGGTCGGATTCTGAAAACGGATGCCAAAACTGCCAAATACCTGAATTCACCGGAATCGGAGGTTTACCATAAGAGTCGTGTTCTGTACGGGATTTTTCATGCAAAAAAGGAAATTGTAAAACAGGACCGCTGCTACCTGGTGGAAGGCTATACCGATGTACTTTCGTTTCATCAGTCTGGGATTGAAAATGTGGTGGCTTCGTCAGGAACAGCTTTGACGCCCGATCAAATTCGCCTGATCAGTAGGTTCACAAGTAATATTACAGTAATCTACGATGGCGACCAGGCGGGAATTAATGCTTCTATCCGCGGAATTGATCTGATACTTGAACAAAATATCAACGTAAAGGTGCTGCTACTTCCCGATGGCGAGGACCCGGATTCATTTGCCAAATCACACAGCTCAACAGAACTGATTGCCTATATCGGGCAAAACGAAACGGATTTCATCCATTTTAAAACGAAACTTTTGCTGGAAAGTGCCAAGGGTGATCCGGTAAAAAAAGCCCAGCTTATTGGTGATATTGTCAAATCCATTGCTATTATTCCGGATGGCATTATCAGATCCGTCTATATTAAAGAATGTAGTAACCTGCTGGATGTACGCGAAGAGGTACTATACACCGAAATCAACAAGATAAACCGACAACGCAGGAACGAACAGTATAAACGCAACTCGTACCAGCAGCAGGATCAGGTTACGATTCAGACACATCAAACACCTCAGGTTCAACACCAAAGAACTGAAGTAAACTACGAAGAATATGAACTGATAAAATACCTGGTTCGTTACGGAAACCTGGAAATCAATTTTGAAGTTCAGGATGACAAGGGAGAAGTTGCAGAAAATGTTGGGATCAAAGTGAGCGATTTCATCATTAAATCCATTGATGAAGATGACCTGCAACTCAGTATTCCGCTTTATCAGAAAATTTTTGACCTGTATCGTGAAAATGCTGAAAATGAGGGGTTCGATCCACAGCGTTATTTCACCAATCATGCACATCCTGATATTGCAAAACTGGCCGTGGACCTGACCACTGAAAAACATGTATTAAGTAAGATATATACCAAATCAGCCAGTATAGAAACAACAGAAGAACGCTTATCTGAACTTGTTCCACGGGTGGTTTATGACTTTAAACTAAAAGTGGTTCAGACATTACTGAACCAAAAGCTGGAATTACTTAAAACGGAAAAAGACAGTGAAGTACTGATGCAGACCATGACAGAGATTCAAAATCTGAATGAGGTAAAAAAACAGTTGGGAAGCATACTGGGCGGAAGAATAGTTATTTAGAGATATAAGATGTAAGACACAAGATCCAAGACACAAGAAGCAAAATGGTTTGCTTACCGAAACAGTGTGCAGGTACGTCCTCCTTATTCTTATGATATGGACAAGGGATTAACATAGTTTTGTATAAAAAGTCTGTCATTTTTAATAACGGCAAA
>NZ_JBHMVA010000015.1:0-95947 GCF_042436675.1 Quyinboa ferrireducens
TAAAAAGCCATCAATTAATACGGAAGTTATTGATGAACATAGAATTACAAAAAATGCTTAGCTCGAACTCACGTTAATTATATTTGAGGAACGTTTAAATTTATATTAACCAAATCCCATTTACACACTTTATGGGACACTGTCATTATTCCTTTATAAAACGTTGTGTACTAAGAATTTTACCGTTCTCGTCTTTCAAGACAAATAAATATAATCCGCTCTTTATACTTTTAATATTGATTGTTGCGGATTCAGTGTTTAATTTATTTTTATAGACTTTCTGTCCAATCTGATTGATAATACTGATATCAGCTGTTTTATTAATGTTAGATTTAATATTAATTATGTCATTTGTAGGATTTGGATAAACAATTAAGTCAAATTCATTTTTAACATTAATAATGCTTGTCCATCCACCTTCATGATATAAATCATTAATCTCTGTAATTGTCAGAGCCTTATTATATAATCGACAGTCGTCTATTTTGCCTTTATATCTCAGGTAATTTCCATTGTCATCACCTGCTATTAATGATAAAGTTCCTGATAAAATGTTTCTTGTATCATTAGTAGTTGCGACAACTTCATTATCAACAAAGTAATTTGAAGAAGTTCCATCATAAGTCATTACCAGCATATGCCAGCCACCAACTTCAATAGGATCAGTGCCTTTGGGAACTATTTCTTCGGTATCAGTAAAATTAATTTTCCCATAGGGTAAATTGTTTGCATCTAAAGCCAAATAAAATGATTCGTTATTGTTTGGACCGCCCCATTTTGAAAAAATAAATTGAATATCTCCTTGTTTTTCAGTATTGATCCATGCTATTAGAGTAAGCTGATCTGTAAAATTCTGGCTTGAGTTATGACCAAACGCGATATTATCATTCTCTCCGTCAAAACTATATGCAGAATTTTCATTTCCAAAGCGATCGGTTGTCAATGTTGCTCCGTTTACTGTTCCATCATTTCCATTGCCACTTTCATCATTTGCATTTCCATTAAATGGATAATATGCTACTAATCCTTCAACTCCGCTATCCCATCCACCTTCATAGTATAAATCATCAATTTCCGTTGCAGCCAATGCTTTATTGAATATGCTAATATCATCTATACTTCCATTAAAATAACCTAATGAAGTTTCTCCCTTCCTTCCTATTGCAATTCCTCCTGTTGATTGAGTTAATAATGATACATCATTCTCAGTTTCCAAAACTCCATCAATATATATTTTCCAATTACCGTTATCATACACTCCTACTACCATATGCCATGCACCAATCTCTGATGTTGATGAGGAATATGCTTCATGTTGTGTATGATGTCCAAACAAATATTCGTTATTGTTATCTATGGTTAATCCGTAATCCCATACAGTATTATTTGGTGCTTTTGTCACTATATTCATCGAAGCATCTTGTATGGATGGTTTTACCCATGCAACTAGAGACAATTGTCCTGTCGGATCAATATTAAAGTCCTCACTATAGGCTATTGAAATATATTCATCTGTCCCGTTAAATTCATATGCAGAATGTTCATTTCCAAAGCGATCAGTTGTCAAAGTTGCTCCGTTTACTGTTCCATCATTTCCATTGCCACTTTCATCATTTGCATTTCCATTAAATGGATAATATGCTACTAATCCATTTTGGGCAAATAATTGACCAATTAAAAATAAGAAAGTCAAAATTGTAATATTCCTTTTCATAATTATTTAATTTAAGTTAACTAATATGTTTTTCGTTTTCAGTTTTTTCTAATGAGAGCCAAAATTGATGTATAGTAGGTAGATGATGTTCTTGATATTCCACCATATTTTACGATACAATTCTGGGATGTATTTGAAACATTGGGTTGAGAAGTAAATTTTATTCTGCTCCAATCGCCTGCAGAAGGGGATATTGCATTACTATCAGAGTTGGTGTCCCCACCGTAAGTATCATCTCTGAAGGATGTAAAAACATCAGGATTTATGGGAGTTTCTCGAGGATTTAAAATGCTATTAATAAAAATATCGTACCTGTAATACGAGTATCTTTCTTGTATTCCTAGTTTTATAACAACACTAGCTTCAATATTTAATATTACTCCATTATCATTTGTAATGTCATCCATTATATGATGAGGCGAATTAGCATACGACCAAATTGTATTTTCAGTTATATGTCCACGGACCTCGGTTTGAGCTTGCAAATGAAATAATGAAATAGATAATGAGCCAATAAAAATTATTGTTTTAAAAGTTTTCATGAGATAATATTTTAGATCAATATATGAGTAAACTAGATTTTTGCATCTTAATCTATTTTTATAAAAAGATACTATTCTTTGATACAACGGACCGAAAGTCCGGATGACTTACGGAAAAGAACCTGGCCCAAACTGGCCTTGTTGTATGAAAGAAATCGAATAAAAATATAATGGCTTATTTTATCCTCCGAGCTACTCCACCAATAGCCATTTTCGCCTACATTAAGAAATGAACCATTGGCAAAGTATCGGTAGCCACCTGGTAAAGCTGAAAAATTACTTGTATTATTATCTTCGGAATGATTACCTATAGTTCCATCTTCCGAAAAACTATTCCAACCTGTTTTAGAAGCCATGGCTTTGTCTATTTTGTCTCTCCCTCCTAAACAGGTGTCACCATGATTTAAGTTGTTATCTGCCAGGTAATTCTCTAAAATAGCCCATTCTGTTTCATTTGGCAGGTGCCAACCATTAGGACATATACCCTGAACAGGGTTTGTGCCATCAAATGGCTTCCCATTAGTAGCTGCTGCATAAGTGTAAAGTGCCCCGTAAATATCCTTGTTTGCAATATCATCGTTATACCAACAATATGCTTTGTCTGTATTATCATCGTCTAAAGCTGCCCAGTCTGCGTCTCCTGTAACAGGTGGAACAGGTGTGCCATTTGCATACTGAGTCACAGCAAGGTTTTCTGCCACCCACCATTGAGTTCCTATTTTAACAGTTTTGTAGGTATTGCCGTCAATATCGGTTACAGTACCGGAGTCTATTGGTAATTTCTCAATAGGAATTGATTTTTGTTCTTTTTTATTAAATATTACCTCCTGTGAATATATAGCTGAAAATAAAAAGGCTAAAACGTAAATTAACAGACTTCGGGTTTTCATGAGATAATATTAGATCAACAGATTATGTCGTTATTTATTATCAAAAGTTATTTAATAACCAGGGAATAATCAATGCCTTTATCCTTTATTGTATAAAAGATAGGTGCTGTTTCATTAAAGAGTATTATGACTGTATAAAGTATAGGCGTAAAGGAGAGATATGACAAGAAATAATATCAGAATAATTTATTCTTTAAAGAATTTTGGAGAGTATTTTAAACTGATGATATGCCCGTTGTTTGCCAGGCTGCAAGCTTTTTTTCTTCTGTCCAGCTCTGTCAAAAAATCCAAATTAATAATGAAATAGCGACTAATTCGTTTAAACTTTGGATGATTGATCTGTTGTAAAAGCGTATTTAGATTCAGGCACACAACTTTTTTTGAGTTGTCAGTTAAATACAGTGTTGAATAGTTGCCGTCAGATTCGCAATAAACTATTTCGTCAGGTGGGACTAATATAAATCCGGTTCGTGTATTAAACCTGATCTTTGGATGAAAATGATTCAGGATATGTAATAAATCGGTTTTAATAGTATCTTTTTCTTTTTGCGACATAAATTTGTTAACAGCTATTCTTAAATCTTCGGCTTCAACAGGCTTCACCAAATAGGCAAGTGCATTGGTTTTGAAGGCTTCAATGGCATAATTTTCAAAGGCTGTAACAAATATTATATAAGTTGATATATTATTCAAACTTAAATACTTTATAACATCGAAACCATTATTTTCATTTAACTGAATATCAAGGAAGATCACATTCGGTTTAAGTTTACCAACCTTATTTGTAGCATCCTCGAAAGAGTTTGATGTTGAAATGATATTTATTTGCGGAAATTCTTCTTTTAATATCATGGATAAATACACGATGGCTTCAGGTTCATCATCGATTATCATCGCTGTGATATTTTGGTTCTTATGTTCCACTCGGCTTGTTAAAGAGGATTTTATACAGGAACTATAATTTCTACTTTTGTTCCTGAACTTTTTCCGTCTTTATACAAATCTATAAATTTATAGCTGATTTTGTGTATGTTATTTTGATTATGTAATGCTATAAAATCGTTTATGGTTTTAATGCCAAGGCCTGTTCCCTGGGTACCTGTCCTTTTAGATTCTTTACGGCCAATGCCGTCATCAGTTATTTCAATGGTAATTATATTTTTTCTATGTCTTATTTTCAGTTCAAGATTTCCTTTTGATCTTTTCGATATTAAGCCGTGTTTAATTGCATTTTCAATGTGGACCTGTAAAAGCATTTTTGGTATTTCTATATCCAAATCAACATTTTCTGATATGTCAACAACATAATTAAATACATCTTTAAATCTGAAATTCTGTATCTCTATATAATTATTGATCATTTTTAACTCTTCCCTAAGAGGAATTAAAATTTTTTCGGTGTTCTGTAAGCTTGTTCTGAATAAATTAGAAAATTTCATAAATATATGATACGCTTCTTCATTTCTGCCTTGCTTTATTACAGATGCAATATTGTTGAACGTATTTAAGATAAAGTGTGGTTCCAGTTGGTTTTTAAATGTACGTATCTGTAATTCACGTATTTTATTTTGCAAATCGTATCTCTTTCTTATGCGTGATTCAATAATTTTTGTGAATAGGGTTATCAAAGAAAAAGTTACAAAAAATAATGCCAGGTAAAACAGAAATCTTAACCAATAATAAGGATTCTTTGAGAATTGATAAATATAATATTCTCCTGTAAGTGTTGTGATAAAAAACTTGTTTTTACCGTATCGTATTCCCTGAGAGGCATTGTGTAATTTAGAATCGAAGCTGAAAGTTTTATACCATCTGAAGTTATCACTAAAAAGGTAAAGTTTGTTGTTGCTGAGAAAAAGAACCTCATTGGTTCCGTCATCGTTGTAGTCAAAATTATCCATAAGGGACAGGTCTGTGGATAATCCTAATTTATAGGTTTTTACAATTTTTAGATCGCTGTTGAACTCCATCAAAACAGATGGTTTTATTTGAGTAATAAAATTCCCTTTTTCATTTTTGATAAAGAATTTCCCTGTTCTTTCACAATTGTTGCAAAGTAAGGAATCAATAAGATGGCCATGCAAATCAATCTTGTACGCTCTGAAGGGGACACATTCTGAACTTGCAGACATGAAAGCGGCGATAATTTCTTTTTTGCCGCTATTCTCGACAACCTGAGTCATTAAACTACTTTGTATGCCTTCAAAAAACTTTATGGGTTCAAAATAGTATTCTAAGTCTGAATTGAATACACTTAGATAAGGAGCCGGTTTGTTATAAAGTAAATTTAAATCTGATCTTATGGGTCCAACACTTCCATTAGTTATGATTTCTAATTTATTGTCATTATTCAGGTCATAAAATTGAAGGTCGTTACTACTGCTACCGGAATTTTCGGATCTTCTAATTTCTTTTGTTTTCGGGTTCACCAGAAAGATTTGTCTTGGTAAAATAGAAAAACCGGCGTTAACAGGAAAAATTAGTTCTTTGCTGCCATCATTGTCAACATCTAAACAATGCATTTTTATATATAATTGGTAGTCTATTAAGTTATCTCCATAAGTATGTATCTTACAAAGCGGCAAGGAATTGATTTTACCAATGGAAGGAGTTAGATTCAGCCAGGTTAGGTAAAGACTGTCATTGTGATAAGAAAACTTATATACCTCTTTGTGCCCGTCATTATCAACGTCTTCAAAGAATAATCGATCGGTTTGAGAGTTGTATCGTTCAGGAAAATTTATTTGGTCAAACATCCCTCCGTTGTTGTCATATATTTGAATTGAGAATCTGTTATTGCCTAAATCTTTAAATGATTCAATTCTTTCCATCTTTCCATCAGAATCCAGGTCAACAAAATGCAATCTGGGATTTGATTTTAATGCCAGACCGGATTCTCCTTCTTGAATCAGTTCACAATTGTATTTATCAAATACTTTAGGAATCAAAAAAGTTATGGGTATAGTAATTATTAGAGCTAAAAACCATATAGAAGTTATAGTCTTTTTCAAAGCAGGTGATTATTAAAATAATAAAATATGATCCTATGGGTTAAATGTTGTACCCCAAAAATAATTTTTCAGGTTTTCAAGTTACAGATTGTTTTTTATTTGTCAAATATTTTTTATTCAATAAAATACTTAAGTAGTTGATTTAATTTGTTTTTCATCAAAATAATTATTCAAAACAGAATCTGCCTGCAATTCACCTGATATGATTTTTTCTACTTTTTCCCACGTTCCGTTTGCGATCAACGGTTTTAAAGGTTGGTCAAGTTTTGTAATCTTGTTAAAGACTTTGGCGATTTTCTTATCCCAGGTACGATGATAGCGAAGCAGATCATCAGGATAGACCATTTTGCGTTTTGTACCTTCGTTGGCTGCCCTGAAAGGTTCTACTATGTTCAGATAACCATAATCATCTGTTAATTCTTCTCCCGGTTGAATGTCGCGTATGGCGATCTCAAAGTCGTAGGCTGTTGACAGGCAGTTGGATTTGAAACTGTGATTGATGAAACGGCCGTTATCCCAGCAAAAAATATAGTTACCCTTGTTATTCCTGAATGTGTAATTTAATATAACGGACTGGTAAACCGGTTCCATATTCTGAATTTCCTGAAGCGTAAATTCCCGGTCCAGTTTATCGTGAACCCAGATTATGGTCCCGGCCGGTATGGTTTTGGTGGCAACCACTCCATAGCCAATTTCTTCACTGATGAACTTTAATTCGGTATGTGGGTGTATCATATCAGAACATCAAATATTGTTTTAATTTGTATGGTAATGAATGATACAAATATCTGTAAAAAGTTTATTTCAGATACTTTTTAATGACTAAATATTTTAGTTCGGTATCACCCACATTTTTAATGCCATGCTCAGTGTTTGGGGGACAATAGAAACTGGCATATGGTCCCGCCACTTTTGTTTTACCATCCAGATAAAATTCTGCCGTTCCTTCCAGAACAAAAAAGAACTCATCTTCAAGGTGTTTATGTGGTGGATGTGTTGCAGAATGCGGTGCGACTACGCTCATCTTAAGCGTTCGGCCATCAAGAAATTCCTTATCAGCGAACCAAAACTGATAACCAACTTTTGTTTTGACCGTATCTTCCCATGAAAATTGGGAGACACAGTTTTCAATGGTAAACTGTTTTTGTTTTGTTGGAGCATCAGATTTTTCCTGAGCACTTAAAAATGTGCAGGCTGAAAAAGTAAGAATAAATGTGATGAGTATGTTTTTCATATTGAAAAAAATTAAGAAATAATTTTGTCCAATTTACGTTTTTTTATGGTTAGATGTTGCATACACTGGAATTTTAATTGACGTCGTTTACCGACGAAAACCTGTTGTTTACCTTATTTGATTGTGGCCTTGATTGATGTTGGATTATTTTTGAGGTAAATTGTAACAAATAATTATATTCAACGTAATTCTGTAAAACTCATCATATGGTTACGCTAACCAATATTCATAAATCTTATATTACCGGACATAACCGTCTTCATGTATTAAAGGGCATAGATATGCACATTGATAAAGGGGAACTTGTGTCAATTATGGGATCGTCAGGATCAGGAAAATCAACGCTGCTGAACATTCTCGGGATACTGGATAATTACGACAAAGGGAAATATGTTCTGGGAGGGAAACACATTATTAATATGTCGGAAACGATGGCCGCGCGGTACCGGAATAAGATGGTTGGCTTTGTGTTTCAATCGTTTAACCTGATATCTTTTAAAAATGCGCTTGAAAATGTAGCATTACCACTTTATTATAAAGGAGTAAGCCGAAGAAAACGTAATGTAATTGCCATGGAATATCTTGATAAAGTTGGTCTGCGGGAATGGGCAGAGCATCTTCCAAATGAGATGTCCGGTGGGCAAAAGCAGCGTATTGCGATTGCCCGTGCGCTTATTTCTGATCCTCAGCTTATTCTGGCCGATGAACCAACAGGTGCCCTTGATACACAAACATCGTACGAAGTGATGGAGCTCCTGAAGCAGATTAACGATGAAGGTAAGACTATTCTGATAGTAACTCACGAAAATGACATCTCAAAGATGACCCGTCGTATCATCCGCCTGAAAGACGGATTGATTGAAAAAGAAGAATTTATTGAAGCTCAAACCGTTTAATTATGTTTGATTCCAATATCTGGCAGGAAATTGCCTCAACAATAAAACAGAATAAGCTCCGGACATTTCTAACGAGTTTTAGTGTTTTTTGGGGGATTTTCATGCTCATCCTGCTACTTGGTGCCGGTAACGGATTATCAAACGGTATGAAGGAGAATTTTTCGGATGATGCCACAAACTCTATATTCTTTAATTCAGGAACCACCAGCAAGGCATATAAAGGGTTGAAGCCCGGCAGACGTATCCGGTTTGAAAATGAAGATATTGACAATATAAAAAGGAATTTCAGTGAGGTGAATGATATTTCAGGCCGGTTTTTTCTACCCTGGGGCGAAACCAATATATCATATGGAAATGAATACGGTACTTACCAGGTTCTATCCTGTATGCCCGATTACCAGAAAATTGAAAATGCTGTGATGATGGAAGGCCGGTTCATTAATGATGTGGATCTGAAAATGACCCGGAAATATGCCGTTATAGGCGAGGAAGTAGCTAACAAACTGTTTAATGGCGATGAGCCGCTGGGTAAGTTCATAAAAATAAACAGTGTAATGTTTCGGGTTGTTGGCGTTTACCATGATAAATCTGACTGGGATAACAAGCGGGTTTATGTGCCGATGACAACCGCACAGAAACTGTTTAATGGTGCGAACAGAGTCCATAACATCGCTCTCACTGTGGACGATATGTCGGTTAAACAGAATAAGGAACTGGAATCACGGTTTTTAAAGTACTTTGCTAAAAAATATCAGTTTGATCCGGAAGATAAAAAGGCACTTTATATCAATAACAGGCTTGAAAACTACACGCGTGTTCAGTCGGTATTTCTAGGGATTAAAGCATTCGTGTGGATCATTGGTGTTTTCACAATCATTGCAGGTGTTGTGGGGGTTAGTAATATCATGCTTATTACGGTAAAAGAAAGGACCAAGGAAATAGGAATTAGGAAAGCACTGGGTGCAACACCGGGGAGTATAATTTCACTTATTATACTTGAAGCGGTTATAATTACCGGTATAGCAGGTTATCTTGGAATGGTGTGTGGCATTGGCCTGCTGGAACTGCTTAATATGGCAATGGAGAAAGGTGCGGAGGCTGCACAGAGTCAGCAGGGACAGGGTGGTATGCCTTTCAGTAATCCAACTGTAAACCTTACTATTGCTGGTATTTCAACATTGGTTCTGATTATTTCGGGTGTAATAGCAGGTTATTTTCCGGCAAGAAAGGCAACTAAAATTAAACCCATTGAAGCATTAAGAGACGAATAAGTTATGTATATAAGTGTTTTAGATTCGGATTTCTGGCAGGAGATATGGAGTTCTCTGAAAAAGAATAAACTACGTACGTTCTTAACGTCATTCGGGATATTCTGGGGAATTTTTATGCTCGTTGTCATGGCAGGAGCAGGACAGGGATTGGCGAATGGGATCACTGAAGGCTTTGGTAATTTTGCAACAAACAGTGCTTTTTTCTGGACTCAGCCAACCGGAGAGCCTTATAAAGGTTATAAACGGGGTCGTTTATGGGATCTTACCAACGACGACATGGCCTATATAAAAGAAAATGTAAAGGAGATACAATATATAGCTCCCCGTTTGCAGGGATGGCGACAAAGCAACGGAGATAATACACATTATAATAATAAAAGCGGATCATTTTATATCAAAGGCGATTATCCTTCTTACAGGAATATAGATCCGTTCACTGTTTTAAAGGGCCGTTTTATTAATGATATCGATATCATGGAAAAACGGAAAGTCTGCATAATTGGTGAACGTGTTGAAGAAGTATTATTTGAAAAGGATGAAGATCCGGTAGGAAAATATATCAAGGTTAATGGTGTATGGTTTCAGGTCGTAGGCGTATTCACTCCTGATACACAAATGAATTTTGGAGGTGATAAAAAAGAGTCGGTTTTTATTCCTTTTACAACCTTACAGCAGACTTATAATTACGGGAATGAAGTTCACTTTTTTTCAATAACCGCTAAACCTGGTATTCCCGTTTCGACGGTGGAAGATAAAGTTGTTAAAGTTTTAAAGGACCGGCATGATATTGCCCCGAATGATAAGGATGGTGTGGGGCATGTAAATGTTGAGATGCAATTTAAGCAGATTAATATGCTTTTCTCGGGCATAAATATATTGACCTGGTTTGTGGGGATAATGACGCTGTTCGCAGGTGTAATCGGTGTTAGCAATATTATGTTGGTTATAGTTCGTGAACGGACACATGAAATAGGTATTCAGCGTGCCATTGGAGCCACTCCGGCTAAAATAATTACACAAATTCTGTCTGAGTCCATTGTGCTGACAACCCTTGCCGGATATGTAGGCTTGTTTCTTGCCATGATGCTTCTGGAAGGTGTTTCGTATGGATTAGAAAAGGCAGCTGAAAATCCGGATAATACAATTGTACTGCAGAATCCACAGATTAGTTTTGGTGTGGGTATTGCGTCGCTGATAATACTGATCATTGGCGGTGCATTGGCAGGATTACTTCCGGCTTACCGGGCTGTTAAAATGAAAGCTATAGACGCACTACGCGATGAATAATAATAACTTAAAAGAATAATAAACATAAAAATATAGCCATTATGAAGATCGTTAAAATTGCATTTGGAGTGATTCTTGGACTCCTTTTTATATGGACGTTCTACTTTTTGTATCAAAAATCGCAGAAACCTCCTGTTCAATACCAGATTAAGAAACCTGAGATTGGTAATATCATTAATAAAACGGTTGCAACCGGTAGTGTGGTTCCACGGCAGGAAATCCAGATAAAGCCACAGATATCAGGAATTATTGATGAGATTTATGTGGAACCGGGTGATCATGTTGAAAAAGACCAGGTGATTGCAAGGGTCAAGATTATACCGGATATGGTGAACCTGAATTCAGCAGAATCTCGCGTAAAGCAGGCCGAGATTAAACTGAATGATGCCAAGCTGGATTATGACCGTCAGAAGGAATTGTATGACCGGGAGGTAATTTCAAAAAGTGAATTTCAAAAAGTGGTGACATCGTACAATGCTTCAAAAGAGGAACTGGCTGCAGCCAATAATAACCTTCAGCTTATAAAAGAAGGGGTAATTAAGGACTATGCCAATGCTTCGAATACTCTTATTCGTGCCACTATAACCGGTATGGTTCTCGATGTGCCGGTGAAGGAAGGAAATTCAGTAATTCAGGCCAATACATTTAATGATGGTACTACCATTGCTACCATTGCCGATATGAGCGATATGATCTTTGAAGGAAAGATAGATGAAACAGAAGTTGGGAAGATCAGAAGCGGGATGGACCTGATGTTGACCATAGGTGCCATTGAAGAGAAAAAGTTTGATGCAAAGCTGACCTATGTGGCACCAAAAGGTGTAGAAGAAAACGGGGCCATTCAGTTTGAGATCAAAGCCGATGTAAAACTTAATGAAAAAGACTTTGTAAGGGCTGGTTACAGCGCAAATGCTGATATTGTTCTGGATAAGAAAGACAGTGTAATGACCATTGATGAAAGTCTGGTGAAATTTGAAAATGATACTGCATTTGTGGAATTGTTCAAAGGAGAGGAAGATGGAAGACAAATTTTCGAAAGGAAAGAGATTAAAACCGGTTTGTCAGACGGAATCAAAATACAGGTTTTAAATGGCCTGACTCTTGACGATGAAATAAAAGGCGAAAAGGAGCTGGCCAAAAAGGATAGACCTAAAACCGAAGAAATATAATAGTGTTATGAAGATTAAATATTCAATTATATTGCTGTTTCTCGGTGTGACTTTACTGAGCGCAAAAGCCCAAAAGCTTTGGACGCTACAGGAATGCATCGACTACACCCTTGAGAACAACCTTACGTTACGCATGCAGGAATTGGATGTGAGGGACAAGGCAGTACTGGTCCAGAGTGCGAGAAATCAGATGCTTCCGAATTTGTCTGGTAGTGTGAATATGACTGAGAGTTTTAATTTTTCGGGGTCAAGTGATAATACATATACGCAGGGAAATTCATTCAATACTGGTTTTGGTGCTTCAGCTGGTGTCCCTTTGTTTAATGGTTTTGCTATCCGGAACAGTATTTCGCAGGCAAAAGTCGATCGTGAAGCTGCTGAATATAATCTTGAATCCAGAAAAAACAATGTACTGTTGCTTTTACTGCAAAGCTATCTGGATATCCTTATGAAAAAAGAACTGGTAACTATTGCAGAGCAACAGCTCGCGAGTACACAGAAAGACAAAGAGGCTGTTGAGATTAAATATGAGGTAGGAGAGGTGTCGAAAGATATTTATCTGGAGAATCTGGCTCAGGAAGCCCGTGAAATGGCTACGTTAAATGAAGCCAAAAATAACCTGGCATATTCCAGACTGGTAATGGCTCATATTCTGGATTTGGAGAATCCTGAGGAGTTTGATGTGGTTACCCTGAAGCTTCCAGAAGTAATGGCAAAAGTTGCATTGTATAATGCAGCCATTTTATTCAATGAAACAAAGCTGACATGGCCTGATGTGAAAAGTGCGGAGAAAAATCTTGAAAGTTCGGAATATACGATTGCTCAGGCTAAGTCGGGATATTATCCATCTGTATCTGCATTTGCGGGATATTCGGCCAATTACTACAATACATCAAATTTATCGTTTTCGGATCAGTTAGATGCATTTTCAAGACCATATATGGGCGTGAATATAAGCATTCCGATTTTCAGTCGGTTCACTAACCGGAATAATGTAAAACGCGCAAAATTGAATTACGATGCGATGGATCTGCAACTGGCACAGGTTGAAAATCAGCTGAGGGAAACCATAAAAGAAGCCTATGTTTCGGCAGTGGCCGCGCAGTCAAATTATGAATCTGCACAAAAAACGCTTGATGCTACGAAAGAATCATTTCGTTTTGCCGAAGAGAAATACAAAGTTGGTGCAATATCTCCTTATGACTATAATACCTCTAAGAGTCAGTTAATGCAGGCTGAATCTGAAATGTTACGTTCTAAATATCAGTTTATATTTTCTTCCAAAGTACTGGAATTCTATAAGAATAATACGATCACTTTTTAATATACCAATAAACCTGTTTAATTATGGGTAGAAGTAACCGGTTCAGTTTGGACCGGTTTTTTTATGGTGTCTCCGTTAATTGTTATGGCAGATGTAAAATCATTCAGGTTTAGCAGCGGTGAGTTTGCATTTACCGTATCTCCCATTGTAATGATACCTGTCAATGCAATATTATGAATCAGTTTCGTACTGTCCCATCCTTCTATCTGAATGCGATCATTTCCACGCTCAAACGTTTTTATGTTGTTAAAAGTGATGTTGTGGATATTACCCGGCCATTTCTGAGATCCTTTAAGTCCTGCCAGCTGTTCCGAGTTTTTTAAAACGATAAGTTGTCCTGACGTATATATATTTATATCCTTCAGGGATACATTATATATATCTGTGCTTTGTAAAGAAAAGACAGAAATTGCAGCCTTATCTATTTCTTCATCCCGTACAAATAAAATATCACAATCTGATATTGTAACGTCAGAGATATATTCAGTCATTGTTTCCGGTCCAATGCCAATTGCATTACTGTTGTCAGACCATAACCTGCACTGCGATATGTCGATGGCCGTGCTAGGTAGTGCTGATCCTGGTTCTATTGAATCATTGGAAGCTTCCCGGTTATTCCCGATGCCCTTGATTGCTATTGCGTTGCTGCCACTTCTGATCAGGCAGTTTTTTATGGTTGTCTCCGAGCTGTTCGCTATAATTATGCCTTCACTATTCCAAATTACCGGATTTATTATTGTAGCATTGCTAATATTGGTTTGATCCGATTTGTAAATAAAGATACCATCTCCTTCATGTGGCATTAGAATACTGATACCGGATACAGAAATATTGCTGCAAGCCTCAAAATCTATTACATGTTTGTTGATAGAGTCCGACGGCGGAATAAGAATGCCCTGGCCGTATACTTTAATATTCTCGGCATTTTCAGCCCGGATATATCCCTTAACTATTGCACCTGGGGATAAATATACTTTTCTGTTACTCTCAAGTGTAATTGTATGTTGTTCTTCTGCAGAAATTTCATGCAGCCCAGGACCAAAGAAAAGTGTTCCCGGACTGTTGGGATCAGGAGGATTGATTTGTGGGCGGGAAGCGACTAAATGCAGGGTTCTTCCTCTGTAATCGCCGTTGAGTATTACGGTAAGTTTTGTTGGCTTGTACAGTTTAAAGGTAATTATCCCATTCGACAAGATTTTATATTTTATGCTGTCTGTTGCAGGTAAAAATTTCCATTTGGTAAAACCTGCCGATGGGAAATTGGTGGTAACTTCTATTGAGACTGAATCTGTAAATCCGAAAGTTCCGTAAGAAATGTTGTTTCCGTATCGTGACGGGATAGCAAATAAACCTAAAGGCTTACTGTTAACTTTAACACTAAAGGATTTGGATGTAGTAACTGTCGGCGGAACAGCTTGAATAAAAACTTCAGCGTTAATGTTTTGATAAAATATAATAAAGGTTATACCAAGTATTTTTAGGATTTTCATAAAACTTGCTTTCTGCAAATATATGAATTTGTCCTAATTCTTTGATCTTCAATTTTCTAGTTATAAATAATAATTTAACGTGAGTAAAAATTAATGTTAAATTAACACAGTTATGGCAATATTGTTAAATTAATGTTAATTAAAGGTGTTTTTAACTAAAATTAAATAAATTATTGAAAATGAGCTACTTGGAAATATCGTGTTTTAAAACATGAAGAATTGCCTAAATCGATTCAAGTGTGTAAATGTCATATTTACAGCTATTTAGGGTTACCTGACCTCGTGCGGGCAGTTTTATGTTAAATAAATATTAAAAAAATGTTTTAAAAATATTGTTTAATTTAATTTAATGATCTATATTTGTTATGTGAATATAAATAAAAGGCCATGAAGAGAATAGTAAATTTAATATTGGGAATAGTTCTTTTTTCAGGAACAATGGCTGCGCAAGATATGTTTGTTTCTTCAGGAGCAGAAGGAAAATCAGCAAAAGCATCTTTAACATGGGTTGTAGGCGGTGGAATTTCTGCCAATCAAAATGATGCATCACCTGTTTTAACACCAGACATTTATGAAAACCAAAAAATAGCATTGAGTTTAAAAAACAGTCTGCCTGCTGCAGAGATTAGTGTCTATCCTAATCCGGCAACAGAATATGTAAATATTCATATGAAAAATAATCAGTTGAAGGGAGGACATGTAGTTATTTCTGATTTATCAGGTAAAAATGTGTTATCAGAAGAATTAAATTCGGAGAAAACAAGTTTGTTGCTTACATCACTTGCATCAGGTGTATATACTGTAAATACGCTGGATAAATTTGGTAATATATCCGGATCGGTAAAAATTGTAAAAAAATAAATTTCAAAGCATGAAAACAAGATTACTTATAGTAGCTTTAATCGCAGTAACGTCATTTGCTGCTGTGGCGCAATCAGTACCTGGATTCAGTTATCAGGCTGTTGCAAGAGACGCTGGAGGTGATGTCATTGCCAATCAGAAAGTTGGCATTGAAATCAGTATTCTTAAGAATTCTGTGGTTGGTGAGTTGGCCTATGTTGAGGAATTTTCTCCAACGACCAATAATTATGGAATTATAAATCTGACTATCGGAACAGGTCATCCAACTTTTGGATACTTTGAAGATATTGACTGGTCGGTTGGTGAATATTTTGTAGGTGTAGCAATGGACACTGACGGAGGAACTGATTATGTGGATATGTCCACCAGTCAGCTTTTAAGCGTGCCCTACGCCATGTATGCAAAAAGTGCATCAACAGCTCAGTCTGTTGATGGTGTGGATGCAAAAACGATTACTGATCTTAAGAAAAGCCTGGCGGATGTACAGACTCAGCTTAAATCTGTAAAGAAAGAATTAATGGGTACAGGTTTGGAAGATACAAGAGATCCGAACTTAACTGTTTGGTATGATACCATTACTACAAATGATGGCAATAACTGGATGGCAGATAATCTGAAAGCAGAGATTTATACAGATGGTACACCTATTCAGAACGTAAAATCATATAATAACGATCCATTAGTTGCTGTAGACTATGGTTACCTGTATACATATGATGCAATTATAGCAGAAGGTAAAAATATCTGTCCTGACGGATACCGTATGCCTACCAGTGCGGAATGGAGTGTGTTGTTACAGAAATACGGTGGATCTGCATTGGCAGGAAGTTCTTTAAAAGAGACCGGAACATTTCACTGGAATGTTCAGGCGAATGGTGTAACCGGATCAGCTGAAACTGAAATTATTCCTGCCGGAATGGTGGCATCAGATGGATCAAGTACAGGGCTTGGGGCCAGGGCTTATGTTTGGACCGGTGAAGAATCTGCTGATAATCCTGATTATGCTGTAGCTTATCAGTTTAATGCTGAAAATAACCTGGTTATTAAAGTGAACATTAAAAAAGACGCAAACATATCAGTCAGGTGTATTAAAGAATAGACAATCGTTCGATGTAAAAATATATTTTGAGGGTTATTGACCTTGAGGTAGTAGGATGAGGTAGGACCGCTGGAGGGCGGTCCTTTTTTGTTGCCTTTTTTCATTTTATCATTGCAGGTTTATTATCTTTGCAAAACTTTTTTAAAAAGGGAATTGAATATGTCAAATAATCTTCAAACAGAACTAAGCGAACAGGAATTAATCAGAAGAAACAGCCTTGATGAATTAAGAAGTCTGGGCATTAATCCTTATCCGGCGGAAAAATTCGAAGTAAGCCATTACTCTGCGCAGATTAAGGAAAGTTTTAAGGATGACGAAGATTTTGGTAAGGTTACCCTGGCCGGTCGTATTATGAGCCGCCGTATTATGGGGAAAGCGTCTTTTGCCGAATTGCAGGATGCTGAAGGTCGTATTCAAATGTATATTTCCAGGGATGATATCTGTCCCGATGAAGATAAAACCTTATACAATACTGTATTCAAAAAGTTGCTGGATATTGGTGACTTTGTAGGTGTTACAGGTCATGTATTCAGGACCCAGGTTGGTGAGATTTCTATTCATGTGGAATCCCTGACCGTTTTGGCAAAGTCGCTGAAACCTTTGCCAATAGTAAAAACAAAAGAGGGAAAAATTTACGATGCATTTTCTGATCCTGAAATGCGTTACCGTCAGCGCTATGTTGATCTGGTTGTAAATCCCGGTGTGAAGGATACTTTTGTTAAACGTACAAAACTGATCAACTCCATTCGTGATCTGTTTAACAGTAAAGGATATCTTGAAGTTGAAACGCCGGTGTTACAGCCAATTCCGGGTGGTGCTGCTGCCCGTCCGTTTGTAACACATCACAATGCCTTAAATATTCCATTGTATATGCGTATTGCCAACGAGCTTTACCTGAAACGGTTGATTGTTGGAGGCTTTGACGGCGTATATGAATTTTCCAGGAATTTTCGTAACGAGGGGATGGACAGAACCCATAACCCTGAGTTTACAGCTATGGAAATTTATGTAGCTTATAAGGATTACAACTGGATGATGGACCTGACCGAAGAGCTGGTTGAAAAAGTTGCATTGGATCTTCACGGTTCAACCAAACTAAAGGTGGGTGATAAAGAAATTGATTTCAAACGTCCTTATAAACGCATCACAATGCTTGATGCCATTAAAGAGCATACAGAAATAGACATCTCAGGAATGAATGAGGATCAGCTTCGTGAAGTTTGTAAAAAAATAGACGTGGAGGTGGACGAAACTATGGGTAAAGGGAAGATCATTGATGAAATATTCGGTGAAAAATGTGAAGGAAGTTACATTCAGCCTACGTTTATCATTGATTATCCGGTTGAGATGTCGCCATTGTGTAAAAAGCATCGTAGCAATCCTGAACTTACCGAACGTTTTGAATTAATGGTGAATGGTAAGGAACTGGCTAATGCTTATTCAGAATTAAATGATCCGATTGACCAGCGTGAACGGTTTGAAGAACAGTTGAAGCTCTTGGAAAAAGGTGACGATGAGGCGATGTTTATTGATCAGGATTTTCTGCGGGCACTGGAATATGGTATGCCACCGACGTCCGGAATGGGAATCGGTATTGACCGTTTGGTGATGCTAATGACCAATCAGCAGGCCATTCAGGAAGTGTTGTTTTTCCCGCAAATGAAACCCGAAAAACGTTCTGTACCGGATAGTGATGAAAAATTTATTGAGCTTGGAATAGCACCGGAATGGGTGGATGTGGTTCGTAATTTAGGTTATAAAAAGGTAATACAACTTAAAGAGGTAAAGGCATCTAAATTTTTTAACGACCTTTGCGGATATAACAAAAAGAATAAACTGGGCTTAAAAAATCCATCTATAGATGAGGTAAATTCATGGTTTGCCTCATTTGAATAACATGGAAAAATCGGGTGCGAAAATAGGGATTATAGGAGGAGGTAGCTGGGCTACTGCTATTGCCAAAATGTTGCTTGAAAATGTTGAGCGCATTAACTGGTATATGCGGGATAAGGATAACCTGCAACGCTTTAAAGTACTGCAGCATAATCCGTCTTATCTTACTATGGTTCGCTTTGATACCGATCGGCTTTTTTTGAATTGCGATATCAACAAAGTGATTGAAAAGTCTGATATTCTTATTCTGGCCATTCCTTCGCCTTACCTTAAGCCTGCACTCAAAAAGATTAAGGTTTCTATAAAGGACAAAATTGTTTTTTCGGCCATTAAAGGAATTGTTCCTGATGAAAATATGATTATTGGGGAATACATCAATCAGGAATTTCAGGTTCCCATCGAAAATATTGGTGTCATAACCGGGCCTTGCCATGCTGAAGAGGTAGCCATGGAGCGGTTGTCTTACCTTACGCTGGCTTGCCAGAACCGTGAGACAGCACGAATGATGGCACAGATGCTTGGCAGCCATTACATTAAAGCTAATATTTCCGATGATATTTATGGAACGGAATACGCATCTGTACTGAAAAACGTATTTGCTATAGCAGCCGGTATTTGCCACGGATTGAATTATGGTGATAATTTCCTTGCCGTGCTGATCTCAAATGCTATTCAGGAGATTAAACGGTTTGTTGATACGGTTCACCCGATATCCCGTGATATAAAAGATTCGGCATATCTCGGCGATTTACTGGTGACCTGTTATTCGCAGTTCAGCCGGAACAGGTCGTTCGGAAACATGATAGGGAAGGGATATTCGGTAAAAAATGCCATATTGGAAATGCACATGGTGGCAGAAGGCTATTATGGTGTGAAATGTATTAAAGAGATTAACGAAAAGTACAAAGTTTCGATGCCCATAACTGATGCTGTTTATAACATTGTTTATGAACGCATTTCACCGGCCATTGAGATCAAATTATTGCATGAGAATTTACGATAGGTGACACATTAAGAAAAAACAGTATGTTTTATCTATATAATAAAGAGAGGCGATCTTTTCAGACCGCCTCTCTTTATTTATTGTATGTAATCTCTTAACGCATGGCTTTATAAGCATTAATCAATCCGTTGGTTGAACCATCATGAGCTGTCACTTCTTCTTCACCTGAGAGTTCTGGTAGAATCTGATTTGCCAGTTGCTTACCTAATTCAACGCCCCACTGATCGAAACTGAATATGTTCCAGATGATACCCTGAACAAAAATCTTGTGTTCGTACATGGCAATCAAAGAACCCAGCGTGCGTGGCGTAAGCTGTTTAAACAAAATAGAATTTGTTGGTTTATTTCCTTCAAATACTTTAAATGGCAGCAAGTCTGCAATTTCTTTGTCGGATTTGCCCGCAGACCTTAACTCAGCTTCAACCTGTTGAGGCGTTTTACCTACCATTAAAGCTTCTGTTTGCGCAAAGAAGTTTGCCAAAAGTTTTGGATGGTGGTCACTCAGTGGATTGTGGCTGATGGCAGGAGCCATAAAATCGCAAGGAATTAATTTTGTTCCCTGATGAATCAGCTGATAAAAGGCATGCTGGCCATTGGTTCCCGGTTCACCCCAGATAATTGGCCCGGTTTGATATGTAACTTTTTCCCCGGTACGATCTACATACTTTCCGTTACTTTCCATATTTCCCTGCTGGAAATACGCTGAGAAACGATGCATGTACTGATCGTATGGCAAAATTGCTTCGGTTTCCGCTCCGTAGAAGTTATTGTACCAAAGTCCTATTAATGCCAGTGTTACAGGGATGTTCATGTTGAAATCTGTAGATTTAAAATGCTTATCCATGACATGGGCACCTTCCAGCAATTCAATGTAATTGTCGAATCCAATGGCACATGCGATGGATAGACCAATTGCTGACCATAGCGAGTAACGGCCTCCAACCCAGTTCCAGAACCGGAACATGTTTTTGGTGTCGATACCGAATGCAGAAACAGCTTCAGCATTGGTAGAAAGCGCAACAAAATGTTTAGCAACAGCCTTTTCATCTTTCGCCGCTTTCAGGAACCATGATTTTGCCGAATGAGCATTGGTCATTGTTTCCTGAGTGGTAAATGTTTTTGAAGCCACAATAAACAATGTTGTTTCAGGGTTGACCTTTTTCAAAGTTTCTGCTATGTGTGTTCCGTCAACATTTGATACAAAATGCAGGTTCAGATTTTCCTTTTTATAAGGTTTTAGTGCTTCTGTAACCATCAAGGGTCCAAGATCGGAACCGCCAATACCAATATTTACAATGTCGGTAATAGCTTTTCCATTGAACCCCTTCCATGTACCGGAAATAATGCTTTCAGAAAAAGCTTTCATTTGATCCAGCACTTTGTTAATTTCAGGCATTACATCCTTTCCGTCAACCAAAATCGGCGTGTTGCTTCGATTTCTTAATGCTACATGCAATACAGCACGACCTTCTGTCTGATTTATTTTTTCACCGGAAAACTCACTTTCTATGGCTGATTGCAGTCCGCATTCATTGGCCAGTTGAATCAAAAGTTCCAAAACTTTGTCGTCAACTATGTTTTTTGAGTAATCGACTAATATATCTTCGAATTTCAGGGTGTATTTTTTAAAGCGATTTTCATCGTTTGCAAAAAGATCCTTCATCTGGGTCCCTTTAAATTTTGCAAAATACGCCTCTAATTCTTTCCAGGCTTTTGTGCTGGTTGGATTGCTGATTGGTAACATAATATTTATCTTTTTTATTATTTTTTTATCGAATTGATATGAACCGGTTGTCCGTTATTATTTTGTGTTTGCAAAGATATAACAGATTATTAAAAGTTGTGTGTTTTGGCTGTTTCAATAGAGAAAAGTAAAATTTCTTAACAGGGTTTAAGAATTTAGGTATTTGCGGAGGGTTTCACCATAGTTGAAGCCCTCAATAAGCTAAATATTATTGGGATAAAACAATTTCTATTGGGGTACATTCTTTTATATAAATAATTCCATCGCATCGTGTCTTAAAATTACACGTAACGAATTGATTAAAATCATTAATACGTCCACCAATGCTTCTGATCGTTATAAGCTCAGGTATATCTTTTGATATATCATTTGTATTTACATAACAATTGTTCATATTCTTAAATAAAAATTCTATTGAGCTGTCATCGGGTTTCTGAAGTTTATTTATTGAATTTGGTTGAATGAAAAAGGATCCGGACTGGTTAGTACCACCTCCAGTTATTTCCGCAATAACGAAATATTTATCTTTAAGTTCATCTGCTAACATACTTCCAACAGTCTTAGTTAAAGGATCATTAAGGAACGTTCCTTTCCCTAAATGTTCAAAGTGACCACATATTATAGTTTTTTGACATGATTCGTTTTTATCTGGAGGGATCAACTTTATTATATTATGATACATTATCAAGTCCCTGGATTTATTGTTAGATCGGCTATCATAAACACTATTAAAATCAATTATTTTTTTCACGATAAATTGTAATGAATCATAATATGTAGCCCCCATTTTATCAACCAGAAAATCTTGATTTTTATTAATAATATCCACCGCAGTTTTTATATTATGCGATTTTATATTGTTATCTATTTCATTAATAATTGGAAAATTAAACTTTCCCAGATATTTATGTATATATGTGCGCCACTCATGAGACACATCCATACCTAAAACAACAACATTATTGTCATGTTTTAAATTATACTCTTTTAACCATTTGAACAGTTCAATGTTTGAAATTGCATAATTGTAGTATTGGGCAAAGTGTTTCCTGTAGTTCATTAATATACGTTCATCAGAAATTTCTCCATTAATGAATTTATTTGCTTCATTCATATAAAAGTCAGGAGCTTCTAAAATAACTGTAGTGTAATTGTACTTTTTGATCAAGTATTTTATTAAAGAGTTTCTGTAAAGTACCATTTCTTTAGCTCCGTGTACGGTTTCTCCAATGCCCACAACATTGTAATTTTCAAAGTCAGTTAAAGAATCTGACAGAGAAAGCTCGGAATCCTTTTGCCACAAAAATGATTTTTCGATTATTCTATTCCCAAAGATTTGCGAATTTGAAATTTCTTTGTTCCTGAGAATATTAATGCTTTCTCCATTTTGTGTAACGTTCAGGTTATCAACCCAAATTTCAGAACCTTTTCCAATTATAAACTCTAAAAATAGTAGTTCACAATCTGCGTTTTTTAATTTAAAATTATAATTTGTCCAATCAATCGACGGGTGGAATGCCAGGGAATCTTCAATAACAATTTGTTCATTTTGGTCGAGTAAGTATGCTTTTATCATACAATTCTGAATCTTCTTCCCTTTTAAGTAAATAGAGATTTTAATTTCATTATTTGTAGGACAAATACGTACTTTTTGAAAAATTCTTAGTCTACCAGTAGATGATTTAAGATTATTTGGATTTATTATTGAACATGAAGAATTACCCTCAAATTTATTTATAGTATCTTTTCTTATCTTAAAGTAAGTCCCACTGATTTCCCAGCTAAATTCATTATTGTTTTCTGAATAATTTCTTTCAAAATTAAAATTATAGGGATCATTGCTTTCTTTTTTTGAATTTTTATTGCAAGAAGTAAATATTAACAGACATAAAGAATAGATTAAGGTAAGTTGTAATTTCATAGTCTTTAAATTTAAGAGGTAATCAGACAATAAAGAAAATAAAAAAATCACTGTTGTCAGGCTAAAAATCAATATTATTTAAAGATTCTTCGCTTCATTTTACTACGCTCAGAATGACAGTCTTTTAGGTCCATTCTCCAGCCGAAAGCCATCAAATGCCTGTCATTCCGAGTGAAGCGAGGAATCTCTGAAGCTTTACCCGGACAACAAGAAAAAATAAAATTTCGGTTGGATAGATGCATTATGCCCTAAGCGAAATGAAATAGATTGGAGAAATCAATTACAATCACCGTCCAGTATCTCAGTTATTCTGATTTTTGTTTTGGGTAAACTATCCAATGTGCATAAGCCGGCAGTTGTGAAGCGGGAGACCTGTATGTAATTCAGGTTTAGTGTATCTCCTTTATGAAAACCTGTTGGAAGATTTTCTGCCAAAGCACAGTTAGAATAAGTAATTTGGGGTGATTCAAAAATATTTATCCAGGCTTCACCAAATGATTCATTTGCACTGATAAACTGCAATACCGACCCGGCGCAGGTTGTTGCCATTACTCTTGCCGTAAGACATGTTTTTTCGGTTTTCTTTTCACAACTCACTAATGCTATCAATGCCAAAACAAAGATGATTTGCTTCATAATAAAAAATTGAAAGTATGTATTTTCAACCTTAAAGTTACAATATTATGCGGGGTGCAAAAAATGAATATAGCCGCACTTTTATATTTTGAGTTAATATGTTGTAAAACATTAGGTTGAATGGCTTTCTCATTCTGAAAATTGTCAGGATACTGCTATCTTTATATTGATTCAAAATAACCGGTATTATGATAAATGAAGATGATCAAACAAAAATTCGTGCCCTGCTGGTTGATGATGAATATGAAGCCAATGAATTGCTTAAAACCTTAATCAATAATACAGGTATTGCCGAAGTATGTGGTGTTTTGACCGATCCCATGGATCTGGACCGTCAGATTCAGTTGTTAAAGCCGGATATATTATTTCTTGATATAGAGATGCCTGGTATATCAGGGATTGAGGTGCTTAAGAAAATCCGTTCGGTAAACCTGGAACTTCATGTGGTTTATGTAACAGCTTTTGATGAATATATGCTGGATGCGCTAAGGCTAAATGCATTCGACTATTTGTTGAAACCTGTTGATCGCAAGGAACTGTATGATACGTTAAACAGAATAAAACCTCTGATTAAAAAAAGAGACGAAGAGAATAAGTTTTTCTACGGGAAAATTAAAATTCCTACAAATTCGGGAATTGAATTGCTCGATCCTTCTCAGATAATTTATTTGCAGGCAGAGGGCACTTATACTCATGTTATATTAAAAGATAATGAGGTAATCTTTTCCAGTTTCAATCTTGGCAGAATAAAAAATGATCATTTGCCTGCAAACGGATTTTTACAGATCAGCAGAAGCTGCGTGGTTAATGTTTCATATCTTAAGCGTGTAGAACGGCATAACCTGGAAATAATTCTTATGGGCGATAGTGGAGAAGATATTAATTTGAAGTACTCACGTAACTATTTACAAAACCTGTTGTAATATTTTAGCAGTGATCAGGTTTACAACCATTATAAAGCATCCGTTATTCATTACATCCATTGTTGTATTGGTACTTATCTGGCTTTTGCCATTTCCTTTTGCACAGTATAAATTGGAGACAACATTCAAGGTTTTGAATAATGAAAGTGTCAGTCGGGTTTACTATGATCTGGACGAGGACGGTATCTCTGAATTTTTCAGGTTCAGATCATCTGCTCTTACCGGAAATGGTACCCAAATGTTCGTGTCAAAAGCGAACGGTAATATTATGTACCAAACGCAGTACGAAGAAAAGTATGGAGATGTAGCAAGTATTGATGAGTTTTACTTTGAAGATCTTTTTGATACCGGATATATAACAACAGCTTTTTTTACCCGTAGTATCGATTCTGTTTATCTGTTTGTTTTTTCCATTCATGACAGTACGCATAACGTATATGGTTACCCGGTAAAACAAAATACCAGTGGAGAGCATGGACCTTCAAAAATCAGATGGTTGGGATTCAGAAAGAATGAGAAGCAGGAAGTGCTGTTATACTTTTGGGGTGACGACAGCGAAAGTCTGGGATCAAGTGAAATTATGTGTTTTAATGTGAGCACCAGGCAAATGAATCGTTTCCGTTTTGATTCCATGAATCCGCAGGTAGAAGTAACAACAAATGATCAGCATGAGTTTTCTATTGTTATTAACACAGTTTCAAATCGTCACATTCGCGAGGCTTTTGCCTGGGACTATGGCGAAATGGAATGCCGTTATATGGTTCTTGATAAGGATTTTAATTTTTTATTTGATCCGGTAATACTAGCGGAATCATATGGATATGCTGATTTAGTGGTTATGGATGATGCCGAATCGGGTTCCAAAGATATATACTTATTCCTGTGGGATTTAAGCATTGATTCAAATAACCGGAAGTTGGTTAAGGTGAGCCTCACCGGAGATGTTATTTTTGAAGCGGATCTGAATGTTGATCAGATAATAACGGATCTTTTGCTTATTCAGGATAAGGAGGACGAGTTATATATTAAGACCGAGGGGAGGCAGTACTGGTTGGTAGATAAATCAAACGGAAGTTTAAGTCAGACCCTTTTTGCACAGGTTAATCTTGACGGATACGATTATATAACATCTGTTCAATTGGATAATAAGCCCGACAAAGAACATGTGCTTTTTAGTAATATTTCGAATGAACTGATTGTTTACCGAAAAGGATTTAAGAATCCGGCATCAATAGAAATAATGGATGAAGATTTTTATTTTGATCAGTTTTCGGTGAGAAAGGGTAGCATATATTCCATAATTATTCCCGGAGAAATTTATATCAATCGTTTGACCTATAGAAGTACTGTATGGGTTTGGCTTAAATACCCTTACTGGCTCATGGTTTTCCTGTTGTTAAATCTGATTGTGTGGTTGAGAAGCCAGTTGACCCGGAAAAGAGAACTTGAACTGAAAGCCATTGAAAGTAAGATTACCGATTTGCAATTAAAAAACTTTCGGAATCAACTTGATCCGCATTTTACATTCAATGCCTTGAATGTTATTGGATCAGTTATTTATAAGGAAGATAAGGACGTGGCTTACGATTACTTTACGCGATTTTCCAGGTTGATGCGTTTCAGTTTGATAGACAGTACCAATATTACCCGCGAACTGGATGCAGAAATACAATTTACAATGGATTACCTTGAATTTCAGAAATACCGGTTTAAGGACAAATTTGATTTTAAGGTAATTACAGGTCCCGGAGTTGAACGGAAAATGCAGGTCCCCAAGATGCTGATACAGGGCTATGCAGAGAATTCGGTTCGGCATGGATTTTACCAGATTGATTACCCTGGGCTAATAGAAATTAGTATTGAAAAAACACCTGAAGCAACGGTAATCTTAGTAAAGGATAACGGAATTGGAAGAAAAAAGGCCGCAGAACTTCATACAAGTAAAGGGAGTGGTATTGGAATGAATGTGATGCAGGAACAGATTAATCTTTTTAATAAGTATAACGTTCGCCATATTGTAATTTCGGTTACCGATCTCGTACTGGATGGCAAGGCGAAAGGAACGATCGTAAAAGTGTCTATCCCACACCAGTTCAGCTTTGTAATAGCAAAACCTACCAAATAAAGGTTGTATTATTTTAATTCATTAAATGAGAACCTGTCTTCAATAAACAGATTTGAATCTTTACGGCTGATTAAAAAAAATATATGATATTTGCTACAGTTAATAAAGGTTAAATTAGGTTATACAATACGCCTAGACCACCTTAGAAAGTAAGTTCGTCCCGGAAAGATTCGTTCAGTTTCAAAAACCCTTCAGAGATTCCAAGTCCTGGAGGGTTTTTAACTTGTATTATTTGGAGTCTTTTGAGCGAATAATGTTCAGGTCGCGTTTTATTTTCCATTTTTCACCATCGGTTCCGGTTGCTGTAATTACATAGTAGTAAACACCCGGTGAAACATATCTCCCGTTATAACGTCCGTCCCAGCCAAGTTCAGGATCAGTCCATGTAAAAACCCGGCGTCCCCAGCGGTTATAAATTGCGCCACGAAATGTTTCCGGTTTCAGGGATTTATACACCACTTTAAACTGACCAGCCTCTTCACTGGCACCAAATCCAATGATCATAATGTTGGCGGCATCAAGGTACGATGAAACAATACGCACTTCTTCTTTATCACTTGCGTGGCAATAGTCATTACTTACAGTGACCCGGACAAGATAGTCTGCTTCTTCGTTATCATTTACGTCATTTCGGAACTCATATCGGAACGAGTCAAGTGCAAACGTTATTTTCTGGGAATCGGCTTCACTCATGGCAAGAATTTCCCAATCGTAAAATTCAACCTTTGAATTAGCTCCCTTTGTTGAGAAGTCAACATTTAAAGGTGCGCTTCCTTTGATATCACCGGTAACAACTTTTTCGAATTCGTTATTATTATCCCTTTCTATAATATTGGCGACAATGCTTTCAAGTTTTACTGCAACCGGAATATATAAGGTGTCATTTTCAACTTCAGTATTAAATGAAGTAATACCTTCGAATAGTGATTCTGCAAGCGTTGCCTTTATACGTGTATCTTCGTATGGTATATTAGGCGCAAATAAATTGATTTTAAATTCTTTACTGTCAAAAGTAAGTGATGGAACCGAACTCCAGTTTATGCTTTGATATCGAGTGAGCCGGACAATTTTATTCTGTATCGGATCACCTACCAGAATAGTGTCTGAGCTTGTGAAAGCTTCCACTTTAATAAATGAGCAACTGTCTGCACCATCCTTTGATTTATCATAAACCACAACAGAATCTACCCTCGGTGTATATTCCTCATAATCAATAACCCATATTTGTTTTGTTATGGAATTACCTGTAGGTCCTATCTCTACCTGATAACCTCCGGGTTCGGTTATGGACAAAGTGGCTATCTTTTGGTTCGAAACAATAGAAGACGGTATTAATGAAGGAGTTGTTACAGCACCATCCTGAATCGTAAACCTGCTCCATGAAAAGTCTGTGGTGTCTGAATTGGTGTATTGCAGGGTTACATTGTTGAGGTTTTGAACAACAAATATTGTATCCAGTCCTGAGGCACTTATATTATCACCTGAATTAAGAAGAGTTCCGGTGTTCAGACTAAACTGTGCAAATACTGAAGTAGATAATAAACAGAGTGTTATTAATACCGGTTTTGTCAGATTCATTATGTTGAATTGTTTACGCATAAAACGCAAATTTAGTCCTTTTATTTTTACATCAAATTACCAGTGTAAATTATCAGAGTAATATTGCATTATCATCGTTGAATTGCCAGCAGATTAAATTTAGACACGGGCAATAATAAGTTTTTTGTTAAAGTTTTTAAAGTAAGTGTGTCACAATAAATGACAAGTGTTAATTTAATTATATTTGTGCCCATGAATTTAAGAGCCTTAATATTAGTTGGTTTATTCTTTTACTGTATTTCCGTTTTACAGGCGCAGGAACTTGTAAAACCTGGGAGTGATGAACAAAAAGAGGGAACAACATATGTGGGGCCTAAAAAATTGGAAGTAAAGGAAAAAGAGTCGAAAAAAGCAGAAATATTTTCATGGAAGATTGATCCGAACAATCTGGACACATTTCATATCGCCTTTGATACTGCCATGAATGATTTTTTTGTTTATTACCCTATATACCGTACAAGTATTGCAAATGCTCATTTGGGAAATCTTGGCAGCCCTTATCAGTCGATGATTTATTTTGATCGCCCGGTGGATCTTCCGTTTCTTTTTATGGATGTTTACCGTGATTATATGAAAATGCCTGAAGATTACAGATTTTATAATACCAAGACCCCTTATACCAGTTTGAATTACTGGACAGGTGGCCCAAAACTACAGGCAGAGGAGCAGGTAAGGATTATACATTCCCGGAATATTCATAAAGACATCAATATAACAGGGTATGGAAATTATATTTACGGTAGGGGATTTTACGACCGTATGTCTACCAAGCACCTGAATTTCTCTCTGTCAACATCCATTTTGAAACCAAGGTATGTCCTCTACTTTATTGGAGGGATAAATAATCTGCAGAATTTTGAAAACGGTGGATTTGCAGATGATCGTTATATCTCAGATCCTTATGCAGTATTTGCTGACAGAAGAGCATCGAGAGACTATGCCACGTTTCAGGTTAATCTTAATAATGCACAATCACAGTTAAAAAACCGTTTTCTTTATCTGAACCACGAATACAGAATAGGATACAAAAAGGATGTAGAGCTTGAGGATACAATAGTCAAGGAATTTGTGGCTGTTAACACAATAGGACATACATTTAAATACTCAGAGTATTCCAAAAACTATGTTGAAGGTTCTCCATTACCAACCAACGGTTTTTATCAGAATAATTTTATTAACAGTGCAACTACTTTGGATAGTACGTATCGCAGGGTTCTGGAAAATAAAATTAAGCTGTATTTTGAAGAAGGTTTAAATAAATATATGCCTTTTGGATTTGGAGCTTACATTAAAAATGAACTGATCCGTCAGGAAAATAATTCATGGTCATTCATGCCGGATTCTGTGTTTAACTACGGATATTCACAGGCTAAGTCTATTTATAGCACAATGGTTGCCGATTCTTCAAAATTTGAATACATGCGGCATTCCAATGACACTACTTATGCTAATACTTCATTTGGAGGTCAGATATTCAGAAGAAAAGGGAAAAACTTCTTTTTTGAAGCAGGTGCCGAAATTTACTTTTTGGGGTATCGACAGGGAGACTATAGTATTAAGGGTGAACTGACAAAATGGTTTGCAGTTCTGGATTCTGCCTCATTAACCCTGAATGCTGATTTTTCTAAAACAACGCCCGATTATTTTCTTAATCATTACGCATCAAATCATTTTTGGTGGAATAATGACTTCAAAGATGTGTTTGAGCAACGTCTGGAAGGTGAACTTAAAATTCCTTCATGGCATGCAGGAGCAAAGGTTAAGCTCAATACAATTGTAAATTATATTTATTATGATACAGCTTCGTTACCGCGTCAATATACTTCTGGATTGCCTTTAGTTGAAGCGACGCTTTACAAAGACCTTACCGTTGGGAAATTTCATTGGGACAATATTGCAACCTATCAGATAACAGGAAATTCGGACGTGTTACCATTACCGGATTTGGCTGTCAGATCTAATATTTATTATAAAAATACGTATGCTAATGTGCTAAGGTTTCAGATCGGGCTGGATAATTATTATCATACATCTTACTATGTCCCGGCTTATATGCCTGCAACCGGAAGGTTTTACAACCAGCATGAACTATTAATTGGTAATTTTCCAATGACCCATGCGTATGCGAATTTTCAGATCAAACGGATGCGTTTCTTCATTATGTATTACAATGTATTGAAAGATGTAATTCCACCACGGTATTTTTCAGCCCTCCATTATGGGTACAATCCGCGCTTTTTGAAAATAGGAGTCTCCTGGAATTTTTATGATTAGTACGTAAAATCCAAATTGGGATTATGCTGTTATACTTTCCCCTGATTGCAAACTCCTAAGATAATTTTGTATTCGTCATTAATTTTACGGTTTATATCCTGATTTTCCAAGGATATCCGCTCCGACGTTAATATTCAATAATTGTTTCAGTGTTACTTCCTTGTTGTTTTTCATGAAAGCCGATACAATTCTATACCCGATAAAGGAGCCTGCTCTGGGTGATGATTCATTTCCGAAGAATTGAGTAAATGGTGCAGGATCGGTATATTTATTTATAACTAAAGGCTCTTTACTGAACAGATGTTTATATTCGATGATGTAACTCCACATTGCTTTTTCATTTGCTTCGCACCATTTCAGTTGTGGCTCGGAATAACTCAGTATTCTGTTTTTGGGTTCGTCGGGTAACAGCTGCTCTAAAACAAACATTATCTTACCTTCGTAGATCATTTTATTCAATAGCGTCTGTTGTTCTGCCCGATATGGAAAATCACTTTTCAGCCAGCCCCATAATGCATCGGTTGGTATCTTTTCGGGATACATATTAATCCTGACATATTCATACAGTGATAACCATTGATAAAAAGGGTGATTAACGCCCAGATAATCTTCAAGGCTTATGGCAAGAATATCTTTTGCTACAACAACAGATTCATTGAATCCTGAAATCATATAATATACATCGGGTATGGCTCTTTCAGGGAAAAAATAATTGTAACGTTTGAATCCGTTTCGGATGATGAGGTCCTGCTTTTGAGTGGAACTGAATTTATGTTCTACAGTATCATAAACCTGACAGTATACTGTGTCGGTAAGATATCGATTTAGGTACTTTTCAAAATTCTTACCGGTAGGAACGCCTGTTTTAATAATTTGGGAAGAGTATAAATTAAAGAATCGAGGATATTTATTCTGGAAAGTATCAACTTTTGCAGCAGTTGCAGTTGTATCTTCTTTTCCCAATTCCTGATCGAAACGGATGAATTGAATATTTATATCAATATCGTCGGTTTTAACGGTAAATCTGTTGCTTTTTTTGCACCCAAAAAAAACTGTGAAAACCAGAATGAAAGTAAAAACAGGGTATTTCATATTCTTCAGAATTTTTGTTGAACGAAAAAACAAAATCTATCTCTTTAACCCAAAAAAATCCTTTAAATTGTTTAAGTATCAGGCAAAAATTAAAATTGATAAAAATCATACCTATATTTATACCTAATTAAGAAATTGCACGCATTTAAAACTTTAGTATCGAGACTATGAACCAGATTCAGATCAGATATTTTGTAATGATCTGATGATATGAGAACAAAAAATTAAATGGCAGATGAAAGAAAAAATGACTGCTTTTTTAGAAGATGTAAAAGCAAAAAATCCTGGCGAAGATGAATTTCTGCAGGCAGTAGAAGAAGTAGTGGAATCGGTTTGGGATTACTACGAATCGCACCCCAGGTATCAGAAAGCAAAAATTCTGGAGCGCATCGTTGAACCTGAACGGGTTATCATGTTTCGTGTTCCCTGGATAGACGATAGTGGTGAAATACGTATCAACAGAGGGTACAGGGTTGAATTTAACAGCGCCCTTGGGCCTTACAAAGGTGGTCTGCGTTTCCATACCAGTGTAACTTTAAGCGGGTTGAAATTTCTTGGATTCGAGCAGACATTTAAAAACAGCCTGACAACCCTGCCAATGGGAGGAGGTAAAGGTGGTTCTGATTTCAATCCCAAAGGAAAATCGGATAACGAAATTATGCGCTTTTGCCAGGCTTTTATGTCCGAACTCTACCGCCATATTGGTCCTCATACTGATGTGCCTGCCGGTGATATTGGTGTTGGTGGTCGCGAAATTGGTTATCTTTTCGGAATGTATAAAAAGCTGAAGAATGAATTTACAGGCGTGTTGACTGGAAAAGGAGTGGAGTTTGGCGGTAGTCTGATCCGGCCGGAAGCAACCGGTTTTGGCGCGGTATATTTTGTAAAGGAAATGCTTGAGGATGTAAATCAAACACTTGCAGGTAAAACAATCGCCATCTCAGGATTTGGTAATGTGGCCTGGGGTGCAGTACTCAAAGCAACTGAATTGGGTGCTAAGGTGGTTACAATATCGGGTCCTGACGGATATATTTATGATCCGGATGGTGTGACTGGCGAAAAAATTGATTATATGCTCGAACTTCGTGCTACCAATATGGATGTGGTTGAACCTTATGCAGAGCGTTATGGCGTAAAGTTTTATGAAGGTGAAAGGCCGTGGCGTGAAAAAGTGGATATCGCTATTCCATGTGCCATACAGAATGAGATGAACCACGAAGATGTGAGAATGCTGATAGATAATGGCTGTCAGTTGATAGCTGAGGCTTCAAATATGGGGCTGACAGCAGAGGCTGCAGAGCTCGCAACCGGCAATATTATGTTTGCTCCCGGAAAAGCTGTAAATGCAGGCGGCGTTGCTGTTTCGGGACTTGAAATGAGCCAAAACAGTATGCGGTTAAACTGGCCGGTAGATGAAGTGGACGCACGTTTACAGATCATTATGCATAACATTCACCAAACCTGTATCCGTTATGGTAAAGAACCGGGTGGTAAAATTAATTATGTTAAAGGAGCGAATATCGGAGGCTTTGTCAAGGTTGCGGATGCAATGCTCGCACAGGGTGTTATTTAAAAACTGAGATATAATTTATGAAAGCTGGTATTATTCGATATCAGCTTTTTTTATATAAAAACGTGCCAGCTTATTTCTGCTGTCATCATAGGTATATATTTCAGATGTTTTCTGCCTTGAAAAGAAACTTATCATTGCAAAATCTCCGGCACAGAACAAAGCGTGTGCTAACAATACCACCCAAAAAAACAAAGAAAGCGGGGAATGCCAGAGGATTATAATTAAAGGTATGCAAATCAGATGAACCAGAATGAAAGGAATAAGTGCCACAAGAATCAGTTCTTTTCGGTTGACAACCTGCATATGTGCATGCACGTAAAAGATAAACTTTTTAATATCGGCTCCAAACTTTAACTGTTTTTTACCAAGCACAGAATAAGCTAAAGCGTGCATCAGTTCGTGAATTATAACCAAAACACTAAAAGAGAAAAGTAACCCGGTTAATATGCAGTAGAAGTTTTGTATGTGGTAAGCCTCATTGATTAGTGCATTGTAAATATGAAATGCCACCAGTATTATAAGTGCTGCAAGTGCAATTGTCTGGTACAGCACATAAAAGTTGATTAGTGTATCCCGCTTAGAGATTATTTTTAAAATGAATGGTTTAATTTCATCGAACCTGAGTTCTTTAATTAAGGTGTATTCAACTCCTGAGTCTAATTGTGAAACGGTTGGGTTTGATTTCATGTTCATCCAAACCTGCGTTCACTGATGATCATTAGTGCTTCGTCCCGTACAGGAATGGGTAGTTCTATGTTACGGAGTTGCAGACTCTTCAGCCATCCCGAAACATCCTTTTCCTTTAGAGTATAAAGGATATCTTCAAATTCTGTGATATCCCCGTTGGAGTAATCATGAACATCTTTTCCTGCAAAACGATCCAGCTCTTCATCTTCAAAATACACGGGTTTGTTGGTGTGGTTCATGAGCGATTCAGCTTCGCATACTTCATGTGCGCCGCAGCAATCCGCATCAGGGAGGAGTGTAGGTTCTTCCTCCGTTTCATCCTTTTTAGAGCGAAAAAGAACCCCTATAAGGATCAGGATCACAAAAACTGCTATTGCTGATAATATAAATACCATTTTCTTTTCCGAATATCTTAATTTGCGTTTTATAAAAAACAACGCTGCAAAATTACAAAAGTTGCTGTAAGATTGGATCATTTAAAACGTCTGTACTATAGTAATTATCATAAGGAGTAACGAAATCCTTTTTCTCAAAGCGATTATATTGAAATTAAAGTCTGTTTAAAAGGGTTTAAAATTGTAAAATATTTTTTGAATGATTGCGTTATAACTGAAATTGCTCTAACTGTCATTACTCATCAGAAAAGTTTTTTGAATTGTAAAACTTATCTATTTTAGTGACCAATTTAAAATAATATGTTAAAGAGATTCATATTAATATTTTTTGTTTGTGGTTTTTCTGTTCTGAATGCTCAGATTAATGTTAGTCTTAACTGGTATAACACGTTGGGACAGGTAACAAAGGAAGATTCTATAGGTTTTTTAAACTTTGAAGGAGCACAGAATGCGGATGAGTATGGATATTTACCACAGTATTATACGTATATCCCCATCAATCAGGAAGATTTTAGCAATGTTGATTTTAGTGTCACCCTAAAGAATCAGAAATGGGAGCCATTGCCAGTTAATACAAATCAACAGATTCAGGGAATGGGTTTTATTTCTGATTCGGCAATTGTAGAGCATTATGTTACCATGTCAAGGGGGAACGGTATGCTGGATATTACCGTTATACCATTACGAAAAAATGGAAATGTAATTGAAGGTTTAAAATCATTTGCAATAAATGTTGTTAAGCAACCGGTTGTTAAATTAAAGTCTGCAACGTTGGATAAAACTGACTATTTTAAACCGTCATCGGCTCTTGCCACCGGAAAATGGGTAAAGGTCGCCATTAAAAAAACAGGCTTTTATAAGCTTACTTACAGTGATATAAGCAGTATGGGGCTTGATCCGGGTACTGTTAAAATTTACGGTAACGGAGGACAGGTTTTGGATAAATTTATTGCAAATTACAAATACGATGATTTGAATGAAGTGGCGGTTTGGGTTGAAAAAGGCTCGGACGGGGTTTTTAACAACGGAGATTATATCCTGTTTTATGCTGTTGGAACTTACAAATGGACCTGGGATGATGCATCGCAACAGTTTGTTCAAACACAACATCCTTTTAGTGACAAAGCCTATTACTTTTTGACGTCCGGTTCAGGATCATTAAAAGAGTTAAAGTCAAAACCCGATACAATTAATGTTGCGGATGATGAGGTTACAACATTTGTGGATTATGCGGTTTATGAACCTATGACTGAAAATCTTTTGGAATCGGGTGATGATTGGTATGGCCCTAAAATGGATGAAGGTACAACGCAAACAGTCTCTTTTAACTTTCCAACAATCTCTACAAATGAAGAGTCGAAAGTTTACGTATCTTATGTAGCAAGATCGTTAGATGCCAGATCAAACGTGTACGTAAATTACAATGACGGATTACTTGGATCATTATCCATCCCGTCAACAATAAGTTCAGAAATAAGTATGTTTGCGTATACCAGAGATTTAAACAAGATATTTACACCTGTTTCTCCTGATATCGACATTAATGTACAACTGTTAAGTGCAGATAATTCAGCTACGGGCTGGATTGATTTTGTGAGGGTGAATGTGATTCGCCCGTTACAAATGACCGGAGACGAATTACAGTTCAGGTATCCTTATAATACCGGTGAAGGTAAATCACATCGTTTTACTGTTAACGGAGTTGATGATAATATTATAGTATTGGATGTAACTGATCGCATGAACATTGAAAAAGTTGCAACTGCAACTACAAATGGTGCAATTTCATTTAATGATGATGCCTCATCTTTGCGAAATTATGTGGCACTGAATCCGAATGGTTCCTTCCCAAAACCGGAGGTGATTGGTGAGGTTGAAAATCAGAACCTACATGCTGAAGCAGGTATTGATATGGTGATTGTATCAAATAAAGATTTTCTTGGCGAAGGCATGGCTCAGGACCTTTATGATCTGCATACATCTGAAGGTTTGAAGGTGTTGGTTGTAACACCGGAACAAATCTATAATGAATTTTCATGTGGTCAGCCTGATGTAACAGCTATTCGTTGGTTTATGAAAATGTTATACGACAGGGGAACAGCCAATGAAGATCGTCTAAAGTATCTGCTTATATTCGGAGATGGAACTTTTGATAACAGGCCAGACGTGGATCTTGAACGTAACAGAGTAATTACATTTGAGTCGGATGAATCTTTAAACCAAGCCAATACATACGTAACAGATGATTATTTTGGTATCCTTGATGACTCTGAAGGATCGCTTGGGAATAGTGATAAAGTGGATATTGGTGTAGGGCGCTATCCTGTCTATACTGTTGAAGAAGCGAAAGCAATGGTGTCCAAATCAACATATTATAACCAGAATCTCAATAAAAACATGTGGAAAAATTCAGTCACTTTTGTTGCGGATGATGGGGACGGCAATACCCATATGCGGGATGCTAATCTTATGGCAGATAAAGTGATGAGGCTGCATCCCGATATGGTTGTGGACAAAATTTTACTGGATGCCTATCAGCAGGTGGTTGAGGCTTCCGGGCCTTCTTTCCCTGATGCCAATAAGGCATTGAAGAGGGATCTTCAAAAAGGAGTCCTGCTGTTGAATTACTCAGGACATGGAGGAATAACAGGACTTACAGATGAAAAGATTGTAACAAAAAATATGATTAAGGCACTAAGTAACCTTAATAATTTACCGGTATGGGTAACTGCTACCTGTGAATTCAGCCGGTTTGATATGAAAGAGAGTACTTCAGCTGGTGAATGGGTGCTGCTGAGTCAGGCAGGAGGAGGTGTATCACTCTTTACAACCACACGTCTTGTTTTTTCCAGTTCCAATTATACCATTAACAACAACTTTTTTGACTATGCCTTTAAGCTGGATGATAGTGGGGAATCATATAGATTAGGTGATATTTGTCGCGAAACAAAAAGTCACACCGGAACCGGAGCCAACAAGCGTAAATTTATGCTTCTGGGTGATCCGGCTCTAAGGATGTTGCAACCCAAACTAACAGTTAAAACCTCTGCTGTCAACGGTAATACCAGTTTTGAAACAGATAATGATACAATCGCAGCACTTGAAAGTGCTACCGTGAGTGGATATATTGAAGCTTTAAATGGCGATACGGCAACGTTTTTTAATGGCGATGTTTATATTAAAATATACGACAAGATTTCCACAATTACAACCCTCATGAACGATGCTGCTGATTATGTTAATAGTGGACCACTTACCTTCAAATTATGGGACAAAGCCATATTCAATGGTAAGGCTAAAGTAAAGGATGGCAGGTTTGAGTTTGAGTTCATGATACCCAAAGAGATAAATTATATGGTTGGAAATGGTAGGATTGTGTATTATGCAACTTCAGAAACAGCCGAAGCAAAGGGATATACGGAAGAAATTAAGATTGGAGGGTTCAATGATAATTTTATTGCAGATGATGCGGGCCCTGAGCTTTCATTATATCTGAACAGCACTGGTTTCACAAATGGTTCTTCGGTAAGTTCCAATCCGTTGTTTTTTGCTGATATTGTAGATCAGAGTGGAATTAATACTTCAGGCCTGGGCATTGGTCATGATATTATGCTGACCCTGGATGATGATCCATATCAGACATACATAGTGAATGATTATTTTCAACCATCTGTAGGTTCGTCTGAGGGTCAGGTTAGGTATAGACTCAGTAATCTTGATGAAGGAGAACATACCTTGCATTTCCGTGTGTGGGATATTTATAATAATTCATCTTCAGCAGAACTTAAATTTGTGGTGGATAAGAATGATAAACCCGATATTACGAAGGTTACCTGTTATCCGAATCCGGCGAAATCTTATGTGTATTTTGAATTTGATCATAACCGTCCGGAATCGGTTCTGGATATTCAAATAGACATTTTTTCTACCAATGGTCAGCTTTTAAATACTTTAAACCAGATAGCATACAGTGCCGACAATACTTCAAATCCTCTTAATTGGGATTTGACGGATATGTCGGGTAGAAAAGTCAAAAGGGGAATATATTTTTACAGGGTGCGAATTACTCAGAACGGTAAGGAGAGTTTGGGGGCAGCTCAAAAACTTATTGTTAATTAGTTTTTGGTTGGTTAATAAAATAATTTACAGTTTCTTTGCGTTTTAGAAAAACGTTTTTTAGAAGCGTATTAATTAAGCTAGGAAATATGAAGTTTAGATCGAAATTAATGCTTTTATTTGTTGTTGTTACAGGCGCGTTATCTGCCCAGAATACCAGCAATGTTATCACTACAGCAACACCATTTTTAACTATCGCACCGGATTCACGTTCGAGTGCTATGGGTGATATCGGTGTTTCAACATCAGCAGACTTTAATTCACAATACTGGAATGCTGCAAAATATCCGTATAATACTGATGAATTCGGGTTTACTTTCTCATATACACCGTGGTTGAGAGCACTGGTTAATGACATCGGGCTTTTCTATCTGTCAGGATATTATAAACTTAGTGATTTACATGCGGTCAGTGCATCTATGAAGTATTTCTCGTTGGGTGAGATACAGTGGACCGATGAAACGGGTTTCGGACTTGGAACCATCAAACCAAATGAATTTGCTCTGGATGCTGCATATTCCAGAAAGTTTTCCGATTATGTAACAGGGGCTGTTACATTCAGATATATTTATTCGGATCTGAGTGGTGGTGCTACACAACAGGGAAGTGAAGATTACCGTGCTGGTAGTTCTTTTGCGGCTGATATGTCAACTTTCTATACAAGGGAGACTGAAATAAGTGGATATGATGTTAATTATAACGTTGGTTTAAGTATAACCAATTTAGGTCAAAAGATGTCATATAACGAAACGGAACAGTATTTTCTTCCAACCACACTTCGTTTAGGTACCACCTGGGGAATGGTAATTGATGAATATAATAAACTATCTGCTTCAGTGGAATTCTCAAAATTACTGGTTCCAACACCCGGTGGATATGATGCTGCTAATGCTGAGAATGATGCACAGATAAGAAATGATATGAACGTTCTGGTCGGTGCAGTAAGATCTTTTGGCGATGCTCCCGGGGGATTCAAGGAAGAGATGCAGGAGATAATGTGGTCAGCTGGTCTGGAGTATGTGTACGATGAAATGTTCTTCATTCGCGGTGGCTATTATCATGAATCTGCAATTAAAGGGAACCGAACTTTCTTTTCTGCTGGAGCCGGCTTTAAAATGAATGTGTTAAGCCTGGATGTTTCTTATCTGATTCCGACGGATTCAACCAGCCCTCTGGCAAATACCTTAAGATTTACGTTGTCCTTTGGAGTTGATGGATTGCAAAAAATGATTAACGGACAATAATAGTACAGATTATCAATTGGATTAATCTTTTTTAAATTGATATAACATATTTGAAATAATTTAAATTAAAGGCCGGTCAACCCGGCCTTTTTTGTATCTTCATCTTTTGCTACTTTTGCAATAACAAAATTGATGCATTATGGATTTCAGAGTAGGTTTCGGATATGATGTTCACCGGTTAGCCGAAGGCGAATCTTTGTGGCTCGGTGGTGTTGAAATTCCTCATACAAAAGGAACAGTTGCTCATTCTGACGGAGATGTCCTGATTCATGCACTCTCAGATGCTCTGTTGGGTGCTGCCGGACTTAGGGATATCGGGCATTATTTTCCTGATACCGATGATGCATTTAAAAATGTGGACAGTAAAAAATTGTTGCTAAAAGTTGTGAGACTGCTGAGTGAATCGGGCTACGTGATCGGAAACATAGACTGTACAATTGCAGCGCAACAACCAAAGCTTGCCGACTTTATGTCTGATATGAAGCGGAAACTGGCAGAAGTACTGAATATAGATAAAAACAGTGTTGGATTAAAGGCTACTACAACAGAACGATTGGGATTTGAAGGGCGGGAAGAAGGAATTTCGGCTTATGCAGTAGTCCTTATTTATAAAAAAGAAGCTAAAGACATATAAAAGCACATGGCAAAAAGTGTAGTAATCATTCCAACTTACAACGAGAAGGAGAACATTGAGAACATAATCCGTGCTGTAACAGATCTTAAAGAAGGGTTTCATATTCTTATTATTGATGATGGTTCACCAGATGGTACTGCAGACATTGTAAAAAAACTTCAAAAAGAGTTCGATGACCGCTTATTCATGGTTCAGCGTCAGGGAAAACAGGGACTTGGGACTGCTTATATTGCAGGTTTTAAATGGGCCATCGAAAGAAAATATGATTTTATTTTTGAAATGGATGCCGATTTTTCCCATAATCCCAATGATCTTCCCCGGCTATTACATGCATGTAAGTCAGAAGGAGCAGATCTGGCAATTGGTTCAAGATATATCAGCGGAGTAAATGTTGTTAACTGGCCTATTGGTCGTGTACTAATGTCATACTTTGCTTCAAAATATGTAAAAATTGTAACCGGTATGAAAGTATTTGACACTACTGCCGGTTTTAAATGTTATCGGAGGCAGGTTCTGGAAACTATCAATCTGGATGCGATCAGGTTCAAGGGATATGCCTTTCAGATCGAAATGAAATTCACAACGTTTAAATGTGGATTTACTATTAAAGAGGTCCCGATTGTATTTGTGAACCGCGTTCTCGGGACCTCGAAAATGAGCGGTGGTATTTTTAATGAAGCCGTTTGGGGCGTATTAAAGTTGAAATTACGCAGTTATTTCAAAAAGTACCCTCAGAAAAACGCAGCCTGAAATGACACATAAAATACTAATATTCAATGCAGAAATTATAAATGAAAACGAAAGGTTTACAGGTTCTGTATTGATTGAGGATGAGGTGATTAAAGAGATTTTTAAGACTGAGGTTGATCCGCAATCGTTCAAGGATATTCAGTTGATTGATGCAACAGGATTAATACTGTTCCCCGGTGTGATAGATGATCAGGTACATTTCCGCGATCCTGGTCTGATACATAAGGGTGATATCTATACTGAGGCTAAAGCAGCAGTGGCTGGAGGTGTAACATCCTATATGGAGATGCCAAATACCAAACCACAGGCAGTAACGATTCAGATTCTTGAGGATAAATATAAATCTGCCTCTGAAAAATCCCTGGCAAATTATTCTTTCTTTATGGGTGCCACCAACGATAATATTGATGAATTAAAGAAAGTAGATCCGGAACAGGTATGTGGCGTGAAAATATTTATGGGGTCCTCAACGGGAAATATGCTGGTGGATAACAAGGAAACCCTGGAAAATATTTTTTCAGAAATACCACTGTTAATTGCTACACATTGTGAGGATGAATCAACTATTCAGGCAAACATTCAAAAAGCAAAGCAGCAGTTTGGTGAGGATGTACCAATTGAACAGCATCCTTTGATCCGAAGTGCTGAGGCGTGTTATTTGTCGTCATCGTTTGCTGTAAGCCTGGCAAAAAAATTCAATGCAAGATTACATATATTGCATCTCTCTACCCAAAAGGAACTTGAGTTATTCGATAATTCAAAGCCATTGAGGGAAAAGAATATCACAGCAGAAGTCTGTGTACATCATCTGTTATTCGATGATTCGGATTATAGTACCAAAGGTACGCTCATAAAATGGAATCCTTCGGTTAAAACCAAAGAGGATAAGGAGGCTTTATTGCAAGGGATTATAAGTGATAAGGTGGATATTGTAGCCACGGATCATGCGCCACACCTGTGGGAGGAAAAGCAGGGTGGAGCTCTGAAAGCAATGTCTGGTGGTCCGATGGTTCAGCATAGTTTGGTGGCAATGCTAGAGTTAGTGAAAAACAAGAAGCTTTCTTACGAAAAGGTGGTTCAGAAAATGTGCCATGCTCCGGCTGTTTTATTCAACGTCAAAGAACGCGGTTTTATAAGGGAAGGATATAAAGCTGATCTCGTCTTGGTTGACCCGGATACTGCAAGTAAAGTGACAAAAGATAATATACGTTATAAATGCGGTTGGTCGCCACTTGAAGGGATGACCTTTTCCCATTCCATAATGACCACGTTTGTTAACGGACACAAAGTTTATGATGCCGGAATTTTCGATGAATCCGTGAAAGGACAGAGGCTGCGGTTCACAAAACGGGCAATTTGATCCCGATTTATACAGCATAAAATTTATAATTTGTTGCAACGGTTAAAAAACTGGATTGAAGCGTTCAGGTTAAGAACATTATTTCTTGCTCTGGCATCAGTTATTACTGGTGGGCTGTTGCCTGTCAGAGAAGGGCTTTTCAGACCTCTCGTTTTTATACTCACTCTGATTACCACTGTTTTTTTGCAGATTTTGTCTAATCTGGCAAACGATTACGGCGATTCAGAAAAGGGGACGGATAATGAGAACAGGGTTGGACCATTACGATCAGTTCAGTCCGGAAAGATCACACACCAGGAAATGAAACGGATGATAATAGCTTTTGTCCTGCTATCGTTGATTTCAGGTTTGTTGTTATTATATATCAGTTTTCCCGAAGAGAAATTTCCTGAACTTGTGCTGTTCTTTTTTTTAGGTATTGCCGCTATCTGGGCAGCCATAAAATACACGGTCGGGAAAGGAGCATTTGGTTATTCAGGTTTGGGTGATTTTTTTGTCTTTATCTTTTTTGGTCTGGTTGGCGTGGCAGGAAGTTACTATGTGCAAACACTCATGCTAGATATCCGGATCTTTCTGCCTGCATTAACTTTGGGATTGTTTTCTGTCGGGGTCTTGAATCTGAACAACATGCGGGATATTGAAAACGATAAAATTCACCGGAAACATACTATACCTGTGAGACTGGGATTAAAGCGTGCTAAAAATTATCATATATCCCTGATTACATTGGGATGGTTATCTGCTGTGCTTTATCTTTCGCTTTCATATTGTTTCGTTTTTAATCTCATTTTCTTGTTGGCTATGCCCTTGTTTGTGGTGCATTTGCAAAAGGTAATAAAGCGTGAGGGAGCTTCGCTTGATCCGCTGCTAAGAGAATTATCGTTGTCAACATTTTTATTTTCAGTGCTTTTTGCGGTCTCATTTCTAATTTGTTAAAGTTTCTTTAGGCCGTGATCTCAGGGAGATTAAAGTGAATGAAAACTTTTAAAAATCAAAAAAAATCGTAAAATTTGCACCTCCGTTAATTAAAGAAAAAATTCAGTATAAATTAATAAAGTCAGAACAATGTTAAAGAGTCCGTTACAAATTGCCAGAGCAGCATATGCTCCAAAACTGCCTAAATCATTACAGGGTCCTGTAGCGCTTGTGGTAGGTGAAAAAACAAATAGTGTGGCTGATCCGGAAGAAATAGCCAAACTTTTTCCTAATACTTATGGAATGCCGTTGTTGACATTCGAATCAGGTTCTGTTAGAGAATATCCTGTAATGAATGTAGGCGTTATTTTATCAGGAGGTCAGGCACCGGGTGGGCACAATGTGATTTCAGGATTATTTGATGGATTAAAAGCTTTAAATCCGGATAATAAATTGTATGGTTTCCTGGGTGGTCCAAGTGGATTGGTTGATCATTCATACATGGAATTAACTGCAGAAATTGTTGATGAGTATCGTAACACCGGTGGTTTTGATATTATCGGATCAGGCCGTACAAAACTTGAGGAAGAAAAGCAATTTGATAAAGGTATTGAGATTTGTAAGGAGCTCGGTATAAATGCACTGGTTGTTATTGGTGGTGATGATTCCAATACAAACGCATGTGTTTTGGCTGAATATTATTCTCAAAAAGAAGCAGGAATTCAGGTGATTGGTTGTCCTAAAACAATTGATGGCGACCTTAAAAACGAAATGATTGAGACTTCGTTTGGTTTCGATACGGCCTGTAAAGTTTACAGTGAGTTGATAGGTAACATTATGCGTGATGCCAACTCAGCAAAAAAATACTGGCACTTTATTAAGTTGATGGGACGTTCGGCTTCTCACATCGCACTGGAATGTGCACTTCAAACACAGCCTAATATTTGTCTGATTTCGGAAGAGGTGGCTCAGAAGAAACAAACGTTGGCAGAAATTGTGGCAAACGTGGCAGTGACTATTAGTAACAGGGCAGCTGAAGGTCACAATTTCGGTGTAATTCTTATACCTGAAGGATTAGTTGAATTTATCCCTGAAATGAAGATTCTTATTTCTGAATTGAACGAACTTCTGGCCGAAGGAACCGATTCAGATACGGAGTTTAAGCATATTAAAAAATCTCATAGAAACGAATGGGTTGCTGGCAAGCTTTCAGCGCATTCTTCCGAAGTGTTTAAATCACTTCCTGATAGTATTGCTACACAGTTAACATTGGATCGTGACCCACATGGTAACGTTCAGGTTTCACGCATTGAGACAGAAAAACTGTTGATTGAAATGGTTGATGCCAAACTTTCAGAAATGAAAAAAGCAAAAGAGTTTAAAGGTAAATTCTCTGCACTGAACCATTTCTTTGGATACGAAGGCCGTTGTGCTGCTCCATCCAATTTTGATGCCGACTACTGTTTTTCACTTGGTTATACCGCATCTATGCTCATAGGTGAAGGTAAAACCGGTTACATGGCATCTGTTCGCAATACAACTGCTCCTGCGGATGAATGGATTGCAGGTGGGGTTCCGGTTACCATGATGATGAATATGGAGCGTCGTCATGGTCACATGAAACCGGTTATTCAGAAAGCATTGGTTGAACTGGATGGCAAACCATTCCTTAAGTTAAAAGAAAACCGGGAAAAATGGGCTGTTGAAACTGCTTTTGTTTATCCTGGTCCGATTCAGTATTTTGGACCAACCGAAGTTTGTGATCTAACAACACAAACATTAAAGATAGAGAAGGAATAAACTGAAATACATAATACTAAAAAGCCATTTGTCGTAAGATGAATGGCTTTTTTTATATAACATAAAAAAAATATTTTGAAAATATTATTTTAACCTTTATTTTTAAAGTTGATTTCGATTTCTTTCAAATCATTATCTTTAAACTTAAAATTATCACAATATGAGATTTTTGGGGAACATTATTTGGTTGATATTTGGTGGCTTTGCCGTTGCGATTGAATATTTTGTATCTGGTTTAGCACTTATGGTAACTATCATTGGTATTCCCTTTGGCATTCAATGTATGAAACTTGGAATGTTTGCATTGTGGCCTTTCAATCAGAGGATTCAGGATCGCAACGAGCCGGATGGTTGCATTACAATTCCCATGAATATTTTATGGTTTATCATTGGAGGTTTCTGGATACTTGTAACTCATATTTTGTTTGGCATTTTACTTTTTATTACTATTATAGGAATTCCCTGGGGGCAACAACATTTTAAAATGGCCAGGCTGGCATTTGCTCCGTTTGGCAAGGATATAGTGTACAAGTATTAATATTGTCCTGATTTTACTTTCATAATCGCGCATTTCATCAACATTTAAAGCGTTTACTCTGTTAATATGACATAGGGTTTGGGAGACAGAAGGCTGTTGTAATTCAACGGAATTATCCTGCTATGGATTGTTAAAATGTTATCATATTTTAACCTCTTGAAAATATGTTGTAAAACATTAATTGTCTAAATTTGTAATACGGTTCAGAAGATAAAAAACAATATAAAAATGACAGTAAAACGCACATTTGGAATTGGCATCGATGCAAAAAAATCTGATGTATCTGACAAAAAAATGATTCAGTACATAAATTTGAAGCTGGCTGCTTTGGGTTATCCCGTGTATAACAGTAACTCTACGTCTAAATTTCTGGAAATGGCGCAACCTTTGTTCGATAATTTTAAGGAACAATCCAGATTTTTGCCCGGTGAAATATCCCCTATAGGGATTCGTATAGAGTCCTTTTTAGATTCCTATTTAAATGACGTTCCGGGGGAGATTAAAATTGAATTTCCGAAACGCCCTCTTAATCTCGACAGACATGGAATAGCTAAAACAGTATCTGTTCCACCTGACTCCGACTTATATGAAACAGATTTAATAAAATCATACAGAATAAGTCAGGGGATTTTACATAATCCAAAAAATGACAGGCGTACCACAAAAGGTGTATTCCATGTATGCGAAGGAGGTTTGCCAATTCCTAATGATAAAAAGGCTGTCCCAAAAGTTGCATTTGCAAAACTTCTGCAGAGTGCACTAAATCCCCCAAAAGAAATAATGAAACTTCCTTATACTGCTGGTCAGGAGGAAGAAGCTGAACTTTTTGTAAGTTTATTACTTCGTCCGATCGTAGTGCCGGAGGTAACAGGAGTAAATAAGGAAAAATCCATGGAGATTCGCTTTCTGGCGCCAGGAAGTCTTGTGAGTAACCTGGATTTTGTGGAATCAATTTTTGGTAATGCAGGTGATCCGATTTTACCGGAAAATGATGCAGCATTAAGCCCTGATTTCTGGACCGGACACACAGGATGCGTGATACTTGCTCCACATATTACAAAGCATACCAAGAAGGAACTTGGACTTCCTCATTATGATAATGCTACAGAAAGGCAACGAAAAGATGGCATGTGCTGGAAATCTGATGAAGAACTGTATAACGATGGCAGCGCATTTAAAATAACTGCAAGGGATGAAAGGGGAGTGGCAATAACCATTATTGCAGATAACTATTTTGGTTATTGCAAGAAAGAGGTTAAGACAATGATAAGCTATTCGGCAAACCTTTACGGACTGGCAGAAGAAGAACATGCCGGTGGTGCTTTGGCATTCAGAAGTTATAACCTTGGTGAGAAATTTTATCTGGATGAGAGGTTACCTTCGAACGATATGACTTTTGCTGAAATGTTATATAAATTTGGCGATATCATGGACCTTAAGCATGAAGGATATGCCATTGATAAAAATCATAATAGTATCATCTATGTGCCTGAAGATGCATTGTTCGATCTGATGAATCAAAAGATATCCTGGTTGGTGAAGGGGGCTGAAAAAAGCATTAAGTTACTGCCATACAAGCATTATATCTATCCAACGGGCTATAAGGTTGAAATGCGTAAAAGACGCGGAACCTCGCGTTGGCATCTTGTAGGAACTGTACCGGAAGGTACATTGTGCCATAAGCCTTGTACGGTTTCCGGTGGAGGAAAATCAGAGATCTCAAAGTCCATACAGGATGCTATGATACAGGGGCCGGTCATTATTGGTGATATGCAGAATGACCTTGACATGATTGAGGAAATCATGAATAAGGACTTTTCCAAACGATTCAGGGTTGCCGCAGATTATTCTAAAAATCCACCACGTTCTATTCTGAGTTCACGAAGATCGTTAGGTTCAGTTATAAAATTATTGACTCCTGCAGAAGAATATACAGACGAATATAACGAATGGCTCGCATCAATTCCTCAGCCTATAAAAATGTTGATGTATGTTATAAAAGGGAACTATAATGCAACCTGGGATAAAGAGAACTGGAGGAAGTATTTTTCTGTGGATAAGGTGAATGGTATTCCGGGACATGAATTAAAATTTCATAATACAAAACTATTATCCAACTATTTAAGAGTTGGTCTGGATACCGATGGTTCATGGAGGGTATTCCTGTTGCGTCAGGACTTTAACGCGGCACAGAAAGTACAGGTTGAAGATGATATCACAGCATCAGTTATTATAAAAAGTGATAAACTGGAGAATCTGAACGCGGATTATAAAAATCCGAGTGTAAAGATTGTTCAGAATGTAGAAGCCAGGCTGTTTCAACGTCCGGATGACTGTGTGATAAAAGGTTACGACAAGCAAGGCGAAAAGGATATTTCAAGTCCGAATACTTTCCTTTCAAATTTTGAACCGCTTAACAGAGAGCAGGTGCTCAATATAAAAGAGGATGCCATTGGCTTTGAAATGTATACACAACCGGTTAAGGATTTGATCAATAATTTTCTAAAAAGTGATGATCCGGAATATCTGGCAATATCTTCAGAACCACGACTGGTGGATGGTGTTCCAACCAAAAACCCAAGATACTTGCAGACCCGGCCTGATTTGGTTGATGGTACAAATAAATATGTTGCTGAAATAAGCACGCGTATTTTCAGAGGTATTCCATTAGATAAACCAGTATTTTTACCGGTAAATGCAGTATTAACAGGAAGACGAAACAATCCAGCTGAACCCGCAAATAATGTGCCGCCGCTTGCTGTTTATAATCCTATTCATTACCAGGAACTACCGGAGCTCTTTATTGACTTTATGTGTAGTATTACGGGAAAATCGCCTTCAACAACAGGATTTGGATCTGAAGGAGCACTTACAAAGGGTCCGTTTAACTCCCTGCTCCCTTCGGTTGATTTAAATAATGCTTTTCTCTCTTATATACTAACCGGGTATGATGGATTTTCATCAGCTGCCGGTTATGTAGGTCCAAAATACAAGGTGGATCATGATGTAAGTTTGCTCGTGCCGGAAGTATGGTGTCGAATGACTGTTGCAGAAAGGGATCCTAAATTCCTGATCGATAACGGTTATCTGGAAAAGGTGAATAATTTTGAGTACAAGGGAAAAGAAGTGGAGGCCAGCCTTCTGGGGTACAGAATTACCCTTAAATTCGTGAAGCATTTTATGGCGCGTATATTTAGTCGTCCGGACGCAGTATTTACAGAGGATATGCTTAAACCGGAACTTCAGGATATGGATGCTTTTGTGGCGTCAATCGAGAATCTATCCATTACCCAGAAAAGAGTTGCCGAAGGATATATGATTGATGGTACATTTGAAACATTGTGTCCTCCGCTTAAGGCTCTCGTTAGTATCATGGTTGAAGGTAAATTTGAAGGGAAGGACAGGAACCATCCGGATATAAGGAAAATGTTCAGTAGAGATGTGGTTTTGAACAGTAAATGGTATAATGCACGTTTGGTTGAGAAACAGAAACGTGATATAGATTTGTGGACAAGAAATATAGCATACCTCGAAAGTAAATTGAAACAGAGTAGTTTTAAAGAAATAGCTGATAAGCTAAATGTTAATGCTAATCTTGAAGATGCAAAAAAACAACTAAAAAGGGTGAAATCTCCTGCATATCTTAAAGAGCTTGAAGGGACAATTGGTGTTGATCCGTTAATACCAATTATCGATTAATGAAACGACGAAATTCGTAAAGCGAAAAAGCCATCCGTTGATTGACGGATGGCTTTTTTATAATATTACTTGACTATACTTCCACTTTAAAATCTAAAGTTTAGCCCAAGAGACACAATCCAAACATCTTTGTCATATGTTTCTTTAACCGGAACCATAGTACCACTTCCGCCGATATCATGCAAAAAATTCTTCTCTCCTTGCTGGTACATGGTATATGAACCTGCAAGATTCAATTCTATCATTTTATTAATGTCGTATGCAAATCCTCCGCCAAACGTATTGGTAGGTAAGCTGTAACTTAAATCAGTTTGGTATGCTTCCGTGGCACCTGTACTTGTTTTGAGCCAGCCAGCACTAACTAATATTTTTTCAGTCAGCGTATACTCAAGCCCCAACGCAAACTCCCAACTATTGTGGTTCAAAAGTTGTTCCTTTCCATTCCAGTTTGCATTTTTATCCAGAAATGTATGATATCCGGTTGAAATAAGTAAAGGTTTAACAGGGCGATAGGTAGCTCCGATACTTATCTGTGTCGGTAAATCCAAATGTGCTTTCTCTCCATCCGGAAATTGTGTTACCGGAGCACCGTCAGAAGTAAACCCGGTGGTAAAGTCCTTTTTTGTGGAATTTTCAAATATAAGCTCAGTTTTATGTTCATATTTGAAAGCAAAGTTTAGCTGATCGTTCAGTTTATAGTTTATGCTAAAGATAGGTGTAATTCCAGAAGCTGATTTCTCATATTCCACCTCCTGATCCTGCAAAATTGATGCTGTTGCTGTTGATTTAGCTGCAGTAGCGGTTAAACTTGTAGCAGCACTGGAATAGGCACCCTGGGCTTGTGCAAGAGTTAAACCTGTTGGGGAAATTCCTAATTCTGAAAGTCCACCTTCCAGTTGCGCTCTTGTTGTGGCGTCAATTATTCCATTATTCTGTGCCTGTTCGAAAGTTAATCCGCCGTTGCCTGCAGTAATAATAGGTTCCATATTAGCAGCAGCGGAACTTGCAGCTGTGGCTCTTGCACTGGCTTGTGCTGCAAAACCGTTTAAAACATCACTGGCAGGCATCCATGTGCCACCCATGTTTAATTCAATATTCTTCAAATAGCCAGAATAACTCTCCTTAGCCTGAACATATCTTCCGCCAAGGGCTACGGATAGTTTATCGTTAATTTTATAAGAAACATTAAGCTGATACCCGAAATATACCGATGAACCTTTAAAGTATGCATCCAGGTTATAACCTTGTGCACCCTGGCTGCTCAGGGAAGGTACCAGGTCCGCAACCGGATATTCAAAGGATGGAAGACCTTTCTCATATATTCCACCACCACCACCACCAATTGGATTAAAACCCAGGGAAATAACAATTTTGTCAAGTTTATAGCCTGCATATATGCCCGGGAAAAAGGGCGCAGAGACTTTACCCTGATAATTGCCATCATTTAAATACATATAATCACTTTTAATGGTTCTTGTTTGTCCCAGAGTTTGATTATTCAACGAAACAAAAAGCCCATTATCAGGTAAAAAATTTAAACCAGCCGGATTATAATAAACGGCATCTAAATCAATGATTGCATCGCGTGCCTGTAATCGTGTAAACATGGCACTTTGATTTGTGTTTGTTAAAATTCCGCCAGCCATAGCGTAGCCGACAGTAAATAAGAAGAATGATGAGAGGAGTGTTTTTTTCATTGTACTGATTTTTAGTTAATAACTATTAAAGATATAATAATTTATATATGTAAAGAAATAATTGAAGTAAATGTCGACTTAATTTCGAAATGACAAAAAAAAGGCTGTCTGAATTTCAGACAGCCTTTTACAGGTATAATATATCTGTGTTATTGCGTTTTTTGCGGATTACGCGCAGAATAGTTTATTTTAAGTGCCTGAGCTTTACGTAATGCATATTTTGTATCTTGTACAATCTGCATTTTTGTATCCTTATCCACTTTAAGCGATACGGTCATTTTTGGCCTGTCCACCTCATTCATATTTTCACGTTCAGTTGCAATATACCCCATGATGTCATCAGGTGTTTCAAACTTGTCGTTTAACTGAATACGGGAACCGCTACCATACATACCTCTGTACTGTGGTAAAGGAGACCCAATATATATAAAACTCACGAGGGACTTTTTCTCAAGCTTATCAAGCTCTGTTGCATTCGGCAATTGAATCTGAACCTTGTACGTTACTTCCCTCATGGTTGTGGAAACCATAAAGAAGAAAAGCAACATAAAGACAATGTCAGGTAATGATGCTGTATTAATCGCCTGTTGTTCTCCGCCTTTTTTCTTTTTAAATGTTGCCATATTATTCCAAATTAGCGTTTTTAGGCTCAGCTTCAGAAAGTTTCATTGGATAAACTTCCCTCACCGCATCCTGCTGTTCCGGACTTAATTCCTTGAATTTTTTACCCCACTCATTTCTTGCAAATTCATCCCTGAGTTCATTGTATGCAGCCACCAGTTCGTTCTGAACTTCCATGTATTTGGCATATGTGGTATTCATGTCGTTTTGGAGCGATATGACCGCATTTTTACATACAAATTCCTCTCGGCCTAAACCTTCAATATATTTCATTTCCTTTTCGGGCAATGTTGCTTTGTTTTCAGGGTTCTTTATGAACTCTTTAGCTTTTGCCTTCAGTTCTGAAATATCTGATGGTTCTTTTTCAATGAGTAGCTGGTCTTGACTGTTGATCAAAACAATGAAAACGTTCCTTTCTTTAATTGGAGGTGTATTCTGAGGATCCTCTTCAATTGGTGGAAGCTTTCGTTGCAGTCCTGTATCAACATCCATGGTAGTAGTTACAAGGAAGAAGATCAGCAACAGGAAGGCAATGTCTGCCATTGAACCTGCATTAATTTCCTGTATTTTTCGACTCGCCATTTATTTATTTTTTTAACGGATAGTAATTAATCCGTAGATGACTTTTGTTTATTTAAACAGCTTCATAATAGAACTGCCAAGTGTCATAATCAGTGCAATGACAATAAGAGCATACATGCTATACAGAAAGGTATCTGCAAATTTGAGCATGCTTGGTACATTATCTGTGCCGGTATATCCTTGTAATTTTAATGGTGTGCCATCTGACATTGCATATGCTACCACAAAAATCAGGATAATAAATACCGGTCCTGCTAGCGATTTTAATGCAGATTTAGGTTCAGCAATAACTTTTTTTACGAAGTTAATAACTGAGAGTAATAATGTTACTCCTAATCCTAAACCCACTAATAAATATGTAAGACCTAAAAACTGGTCTGTATAATCCGGTCCGGGTGCTGTATCCTGAAATCCGATGCCATAAAACACAATAGTAGAAACTACTGCTAAAGCGATCAGGATATATTCAACCCATGTAGATATTTTGTGTGCTGACATTTTAAACGATATTTAATTAATTCTTAGCGTTATATTTTACAATTATATCCAGCAATGTAATGGAAGAATCTTCCATGTCATTAACTATACTGTCGATTTTTGAAACCAGATAGTTGTAGAACAGCTGAAGAATAATTGCAACGATAAGACCTGTTACAGTTGTGATTAAGGCCACTTTAATACCTCCAGCAACAAGTGTTGGTGAGATTTCACCAGCTGCTGCAATCATATCAAATGCCTGAATCATACCAATTACAGTACCCATGAAACCAAGCATCGGGGCAATCGCAATGAATAATGAAATCCAGGTTAACCCTTTTTCAAGAAGACCCATCTGAACACTTCCGTATGAAACAACAGTTTTTTCAACCACATCTACACCTTCATCTAAACGGCTAAGACCCTGGTAGAAAATTGAAGCGATTGGACCACGTGTATTACGGCAAACTTCCAATGCTGCTTCAACACCTTGTTCGTTAAGTGTTGTCTCAATGTTTTCAAGAAGTTTTTTAGTGTTTGTTGAAGAAAGATTAAGATAGATAATCCTTTCAATAACAAGAGCTAGACCAAGGATAAGACATAAAACTACGATACCCATGAATCCGGCACCACCTTCAATGAACTGTTTCTTGATTACTTTATGAATGCCTCCAGATTCAGTAGTCGTAGCCTGATTGTCAACAGTTGTATTGTCAACAGTCTCCATGGTAGCAGTAGTATCGACAGCGGCTGAATCTTCACTCATAGTAACATCATCAGTGGCTGCTTCATCTTGTGCTACAATGATTTGCGACATTCCGAAAGTAAGCAAACCAAATACTGCTAAAAACGCGAATAATTTTTTCATTTCTAAAAATTTAATTTGACTTTAGTTTCAATCTAATTTATCGATTATTAATAATTATTTCTCAATTTATTCTTTAAATGCGGAGAGAGGGGGATTCGAACCCCCGGTTCCCTTTAGAGGAACACACGCTTTCCAGGCGTGCCAGTTAAGCCACTCCTGCACCTCTCCATGATTTAGTGCAAAATGACTCAATATTTCATTCAAAGAACCTGTGTCTTTTGCATTAGTTAGTATCTGAAAGTTTTTAATTATATGTTTTTGAGCCCGTTATGGAATGTATTGATGCTGAATACTTGAATTTGAATATTTGGGATCAACTTCAAAAATGGGCTTATCATACTAAATAAATTAAAGAACTCTCAAATGTAAAATAAAAGAACTAAAATGTAAAAATTTAATACCATTTTACTTCAAAAATGTGGCGAAAAAAACGCGCCGTGAAGTTAACAAAAAATTTTTTCAAACAAATGGTATAATGTTTTTTATCCAATTATTTAAACGATATTTATTTAGTCTTTAGTATTTTATTGGGTATGTAATTTTAACAACTCATAGAGAGCTCTCCGCGGATTGATCTGGGGATCCAATATTTAACCTCTTCTAAATCATCGTATCTGCCAAGCAGATACATTAATTTGGTCAATGCCGCTTCAGTTGTAATGTCATATCCATTCAGAACGCCTTTATTTAACATATCCAGGCTTGTTTCATACTTGCCCATTTCAACTCTTCCTCCGGGGCACTGGCTAACATTAACAATAATGATTCCTCTTTTTATGGCTGAATCTATAGAATCAAGAAACCAATTGTGGGTTGGGGCATTTCCTGTTCCATAAGTTTCAACGATTACAGCCTTAAGTTCCTTTGATTCCAAAACAGAATTGATAAAATTCTTCATTCCGGGAAATATCTTGACCAAAGCAATACGGTTATCCATTTTAGTGGATAGCTTAAGCGGAAGTGGTTCATCTATTTGATGAATGAACTGAGTATTATAATTAATATTGACACCAATTTCTGCTAAGGCGGGATAGTGATGTGATTTAAAGGCATTGAATTTTTCTGAATAATGCTTAGTTGTTCTGTTGCCACGGAACAGATTATTCTCAAAATAGATACAAACTTCGGGGACTATAGCTTTCCCTTTTAATTTTGCTGAAGCTATTTCAATCGCTGTTATAATATTTTCCTTACCATCAGTTCTGAGCATGCCTAACGGGAGCTGTGCACCTGTCAGTATGACCGGCTTCTGCAGGTCATCCAGCATAAAGCTCAGAGCTGAAGCCGTAAAACTCATAGTGTCGGTTCCGTGCAGAATGACAAAGCCGTCAAATGCGTTGTAGTTTTTATAAATAAGCTCTGAAATTTTAATCCATGTATCGATGGTCATATTTGATGAGTCAATAATCGGATCAAAAGAAAGCGCGGTTATACAGCAGTCAAGCCTTTTTAATTCGGGAAGCTGAATCAGAATATTTTCAAAATCCATCGGCATGAGTGAACCGTTTTCCGGGTCCTGAACCATACCAATTGTACCACCTGTATAAATCAACAGGATTGAAGTAGGTGTTTTAACCATTATAGTAAGTTGAATAAGTCGATTGCATTCCTGGTGGTGATTTCATCAACTTTTTGAAAATCGTCACCAGTGTGCTCTGAAATATGCCTGCAAATATAATAAAGATATGACGATTCATTTCTTTTGCCCCGGTATGGAACAGGTGTAAGGTATGGGGAATCGGTTTCCAGAAGTAATCGGTTCAATCCGATATCTTTTAGAACGTTTCGTAAGTTTGAGTTTTTAAATGTTACAACGCCATTTATACCAAAATAAAAGTTCCCGAGTTTGTTTATTTTCTGAATTTCCTCAAGACCTCCGGTAAAACTATGAAAGACACCATTTAATTTCCCCGGAGAAAACTCTTTTAACACGGTAAATATTTCTGAAAAGGAATCCCTAGCATGAATTACGAAAGGCAAATTATGTTGTATGGCAAAATCGATTTGAATTCTAAACGCTTCTTTCTGTTCATTAATATAAGTTTTGTCCCAGTAAAGATCAATGCCAATTTCTCCGATTCCTTTAAATTCATGGTCATTTATCATCTCAAGTAAAGAATTCAGTTCCGCCCTGAAACCTGTATTTACACTTGTTGGATGTAAGCCATTAAGAATAGTAAAATAGTCCGGGGCCAATTTATATGTTGAAATAAGCTGGGGATAAGATTCCAAATCAATGTTGGGGAGGATTATTTTGTCAACTCCCACATTTTTAGATCTGGATATTACTTCGGTTCTGTCCGTGTCGAATTCGCTTAAATAAATATGCGAATGAGTGTCTATCATTTATTTGGTTCCGTTTATCCTGATTAATCCCATAAACTCTTCCCTGGTTTTAGCGCTTGTAAAGGCACCGGTAAAATCGGACGTGGTCGTGATAGAATTGATTTTCTGTATGCCACGCATCTGCATACACATGTGTTGTGCTTCAATAACAACCATTACACCCAAAGGATTTAACGTTTCCTGAATACAATCTTTTATTTGCGTTGTCAGGCGTTCCTGTACCTGTAGTCTTCTGGAGAATATTTCGACTACTCTGGCAAGTTTACTCAAACCGGTAATGTACTGATTTGGAATATATGCTACGTGAGCTTTACCAAAAAATGGTAACATGTGGTGTTCGCATAATGAGAAGAAATCTATATCCTTAACAATAACCATTTGCTGATATTCCTCGTGAAACATGGCAGACTTGACTGTTTCATATGGATCGAGATCATATCCCTGTGTAAAGAATTGCATTGCTTTCGCTACCCTCTGAGGTGTTTTTAATAGTCCTTCCCGTTCCGGATCTTCTCCCAGACTTTCAATGATTTGCCGATAGTGAGTGGCCATCTCACCTGTTAATTCCTTATCGTATTTATCAATCTTTAAGTAGCCTTTCCCTTCCTTCATGTACTTGTTTTATTGGGTTGAATTGTCAAAATTAAGACGTTTGAGTAATTTTTTATAAATCTTAACAATAAAATTGTATTTTTACCGTTGAAAAAAATACCAGTTAATTACATAACTATTTTTAGTGATTTTTGTTGTTTAAAGGGGAAAATTAAAACATGATAATTGTCACAGGAACAGAAGGGTTTATTGGTAGCGTATTGGTGGAGAAGTTATTAGTGCGTGGCTACAAAGATTTGGTTTGTGTTGATTTGGAGCATGTAGAAAGAAACCAGTACATCAGTGAAGATCTGAATATCAAGAATATAACCCACAGAGAATTATTCGATTTCATTGAGAATAAACATCTTTTTATTGAATTTATTTTTCATCTGGGTGCGTGTTCTGATACTACCCAAACTGATAAAAAGATTTTTGATGAGTTAAACCTTAATTATACCAAAAAGCTTTGGAGTAGCTGTATTAAATACGGTATTCCGTTTTTATATGCTTCTTCTGCGGCCACTTATGGCGATGGTTCAAACGGATACTCAGATGAACATGAATTAATTTCGGAATTAAAACCTTTAAATCTATACGGTCAGTCGAAACAGGATTTTGATATGTGGGCACTGCAGCAAGAGGTAAAACCCTTATTCTGGGCAGGTTTGAAATTTTTTAATGTATACGGTCGTAATGAAATTCATAAGAATTCGATGGCCAGTGTTGTTTTGCATTCCTTCAACCAGATTCAGAAGCAGGGATATGTTAATCTGTTTCGTTCTCATAGGGATGATGTAAAAGACGGTGATCAGTCCCGTGATTTTATTTACGTGGATGATGTTTGTGATGTGATGATGTTTTACATGGAAGAGATGCCTGCATCAGGAATCTATAATGTTGGAACAGGTATTAACCGTACATTTTCTGATTTGGCAAGGGCAACATTCAAGGCACTTGGCCTCTCTCCAAATATTAAATATGTTGATACGCCATTAAAATTGAGAGGGCAGTATCAGTATTATACCAAAGCGGATATTTCGAAACTGAGATCAGTAGGCTATACAACTCCATTCACTACACTTGAAAGTGGTGTATCGGATTATGTGAAGCAGTATTTGATGAATGTGGCGAAAGTGGCAGTTTGATTTTGGTTGTCTGATATTTCCTTATTTTTGATGGAACTTTTCAAAATGGAGAATCAAACTCAATGAAAGAAAAGCAATCCATCATACTTTTCACACTGTCGGAATCAAATCCGGCTTCAGAATTTGCTCGTTATCTGAGCAAAAGGTTCGAAAGGAAGCTTATTGTTTTAGGAACCGGTGATACCGAATATGACCGCTTATCTGTAAAACCGGATGTCGATTTTGTAGAACAGATCGTACAGGAATTTGATCCGGTAATGATAGTGTTCAGCTACTCAGTGGTGAATATGATTCAAGGAAAGGATCTTCGTAAAATTCTGCTGGCCTTCAGGGAACTAAGAATTCCTTATATTGGTATTTCCGTAAATTGTAAATTGCCTGAATCGGTAAAAAAAATTACTGTTCCTGTGGGCTTTTTACCAGAAGAAAAGGAGAAGGCTCCATGGAGTAATAGTTTTATTAAATATTGTGACGCCGAAATAACCTTATTAAGGCCAAAGGACCGGGGAACAAGAGCAACTAAAAATGTATCATTTATTGAAAAATTTCTAAAAACCCAGAAGAATAGTTGTGCTATAGCGGATGGGGAAAAGAGTAGTTTTAAAATAGAATTTGAAGCTTTGAAGAAATTTACAGATGATACCGATATGTTCATAATTTCGGCTTCCAGAGCGTATGGGTTAGATGATAATTTTTTTGGGCCAAAGGAATATCATGTACTGAAGAAATCTGAAAAACCGGTAATGATAATTAATCCCAGGAATGATATATATGTATTGTGTGGTGATTAGGTATCAGTAGATTCTGCATTCTTCTTCGTTATTTAATATTCTGAGAGTGTTTTCTGCCAGCGCTCTCATTTCTTCTTCTCCGGGATAGATTCTTACAGGAGCAAAATTTTTAACCATTTGCATAATTCTGTCAACCACGTATGAATTGTTTGCTATGCCTCCTGTGAGCAGAATGGCATCTACATCGCCTTCCAGAACACTGCACATCGAACCTATCTCTTTGCCAACCTGGTAAGCCATTGCAGATAAAATGAGGTTGCTTTTAGGATCACCATCCTGAGCCTTTTTCTGAACCAGATGTGCCTGATTTGTTCCAAGATGTGCCATTAATCCTCCCTGTCCGTTGAGCATTCGTTTTACCTCATAAAGTGTATATCGGCCTTCAAAACATAATTTAGCCAGATCGCCCGCCGGTATTGTCCCTGCCCGTTCAGGCGAAAAGGGTCCATAGCCGTCAACGCCATTATTTACATCAATAACACGGCCTTTTTTGTGTGCACCTATAGTAATACCGCCACCCATATGTGCTACCACCAGATTTAAATCTTCATATTTGCGACCCGTTTCCCGGGCATATTTCCTTGCCGTAGCTTTTTGGTTCAGTGCATGAAAAATTGATTTACGTTCAAAAAGCGGATGGCCGCTGACCCTCGCAACCGGTTCCAACTCGTCAACTACAACAGGATCTGATATATATGCTTTGCAATTTGGTATGGATTTTGCGAGTTCAGAGGATATTATCCCACCAAGATTACTGGCATGTTCGCCCATGACGCCTTTTTTCAGGTCGCTCAACAAACGTTCCGTAACTTCATAGGTGCCTGAAACCACAGGTCTGATTAAACCTCCACGCCCCACTATCGCGTTAAATTTATCAAGCTCAAAGCCTTTGTTTTTTAAAGTATTAACGATAACTTCTTTCCTGAATGCATATTGATCGGAAATCTTTTGATAAGGTTCCAGTTCAATTGCGGAGTGTCTTATCGTAACAGTAAAGACCTCATTTGTGTCACTGAAGACAGAAATCTTTGTGGATGTTGATCCGGGGTTTATGACCAGAATTTTTTTCAAGCTCTGTAATTATTCGTTGATATATCACAAACTTAAAAAATATATATGCTCAAACTTCTGATAAAAGTCGTATAACAGAAATATTTATTAATTGGCTTTAAGACGTTCAGGAATGCTAAGATAAAAAGTTGTGCCGGGTTCTTCATCATTGCTTTTATACCAGATATGGCCATTTAGTTTATCTGTAAAAGCCTTGGCAAGATACAGGCTGAGACCGGCACCTTCATTTAATATGTTGGTACTGACATTTTGCTCTGATTTCGAAAATATATTAAAAACATTCTGACCTACACCTTTATCGATACCAATCCCAAAATCTTTTATCATAAAAATGATGTGTTGTTTTTCATGTTTACAACTAAATATAATCTCACCTGAATCTGAAAACTTGACGGCATTTTCCAGTATGAAAAACAAAATCTTTTCCAAAATAAATTTGTCAGAATGAATGTGAATCTGATCTTCGGGTTTGCTAATAGTGAGTTTCAGTTGTTTTTTGCTTTCTTCGATTTTTCGTTTAATAATGTTTTCCATGCTTTGCATTACGTCAGTTAAGTGTAATTCAGCAATATTAAGCTTTAACTGATTGGATTCTATTTTTGAAATTTCAAGAATGTTATCAATAAGTTTAAGAAGGGAATTCCCATTTTCATCTATAATTTTAGCATATGCATTTTTGGAGTCTTCATCTATTTCATCCTGAGCAATTAGTTCAGAAAAACCAAGTATGGCATTCATTGGAGTTCTTATTTCATGGGAAAGATTTGCTAAAAAGATGGATTTAAGTTTCTCAGAATTTTTTGCTTCATAGTACTGATTGATATAACTCCGTTTAGCAAGGTTCATTAATCCAAATATTATTATCAGATACATTATTATACCTGTATAGACATCTATTTTTCGGGATAATACTGTTGCATACTGTCCAGTAATTCCAGGATAGCTAATATCTATTATTGCAATAATTATAATATTTACTACCAAAACAATTGTCATAAAGGTATTTTGCTTACCATGAAAAATAAATATTAGAAGGCTATAAAGAAGAACAAAAAAATATGGAGCAGGGCCTTTGCTGCCAAAATTATAGAACCATAAAAAGTTCATGGCAAAAAGTGTAAAAAAGGTATAAATCCATTTTACACGCGTAATATTTTTTGTTTTAAGTGAATAAATTAATAAAACAATATAGACGATAAACGCTGTTGAGGTAAAAGCTATTAATATATATGAGAATCCAAGTAAAATATTAATAATACTACCTATCCCAGAAATAAAGATTGATATGATATTTATGGATACAAGAAAATTTTTCTCAAAAGAACCAAATTCTTTGTAGTTAATAGTTTTAAAAGAAGATGCAAAAAAACTTTTTAGATTTTCTTTTTCAAGCATATAAAATCAAATTTTTTACAAATTAATAAAATAAATTTAAGCTTTATTAAAAATTCAACGATTTATCTTTGTATATCATACCTTTGCCTAATTAATAATATTTGAACTTATGAGAAAAGAATTTTTTGATGTAGTGTTTGATGAAGTAGGGAAATCTAAAAAGGCCGGAATGGCTCATTTGACGACGGATATTGGCAGTTTTAGTGGAAGTCCTATTGAAATTAATGGGAAATTCTATGTGAATTATACCCTTTGCGATTATCTGAAATTATCACAGGATAAAAGGTTAAAAGAAGGAGCCATTAAAGCTATTGAGAAATACGGCGTCTATACGGCTGTTTCGAGAACGTATGTTAAATTACATCTGTATGAGGAAGCAGAACAGTATGTATCACGCATATTTAACAAACCTGTAGTTTTAATTCCCAGAACAACACTGGCACATATATCCGTACTGCCCGTAATAATAGATGATAAGGATGCAGTAATATTAGATCATCAGGCCCATACCAGCGTGAAACTGGGCAGTGATGTGATGAAGGCTACCGGTAATACCATTGAGGTGTTACGTCATAATAATCTGAACAGGCTGGAAGACCGTATCAAGGAACTAAAGCAAACATATAAAAAAATCTGGTATCTGACCGATGGTGTCTACTCCATGTACGGTGATACTTTTCCGTTTGAAGGAATTCAATCCTTGCTTGAAAAATATGAAGAACTTAATGTTTATGTGGATGATGCTCATGGAATGAGCTGGCGTGGGGAAAACGGAAAGGGATACTTTCTGGATAAAATGCCGGATCATCCCCGTGTGTTTTTGGTGACTTCCCTGGGGAAAGGTTTTGGCGCAGGCGGTTCAGCCATTGTTTGTCATGATGAAGTGCAAAAAGAACGTATTGCTACCTGTGGTGCCCCTTTAATGTTTTCTTCTCCTGTAAGCCCGGCAACCTTAGGTGCTATTATTGAAGCAGCCAAAATTCATTTGTCCCCTGAAATTTATGAAAGGCAAAAACAATTGGATGAAAGAATTCAACTGTTCAATGATTTATGCGATGCTTACAATTTGCCACAGGTTATAAAAACAGATACGCCGATCTTCTACATAGCAACTTCATTAACTGACTTTACGAATGATTTGGGGGCTGGGATGTTAAAATATGGAGCGTATGTTACAGGTGGTGTTTATCCCGCTGTACCAATACGAAATTCAGGTACCCGGGTTGTGTTAAGTAATTATCAGAGTTTGGATGATATAAAAGAATTTTTGAGTAATTTTAAATTTGAATATGAAAGGGGATTGGAAAAATATAATCTGACCCCTGAAAAAATAATGAGGTTTTTTAAAAAATAAATATTGTACATGAAAACACGTCTGTTGTGTAACAAAAAAGTATCTGAAGTTGGATTAGGTACCTGGCAGCTTGGGAGTGCAGATTGGGGAAATGTGACAGAAGAAAAAGCATTTGAAATACTAACAAAGTTCGTTAAAAAAGGCGGAAACTTTATTGATACGGCTGATGTTTACGGTTCTGGTTTGAGTGAAAAATACATTGGAAAGTTTATTAAAGAAAGCAAAGCCGATGTATTTGTTGCCACAAAACTGGGGCGCAGGACGGATAAAGAATACGGATGGCCTGAAAATTTTACCTATGATTCCATGCTGGATCATGTGGAAGATTCACTGAAACGTTTGGGGATGAGTTCCATTTTTCTGGAGCAGTTACATTGTGTTCCTAAGGATGAGTTGTATCGCGGTGTTGTGTTTGACCATCTTAGACGGCTGCAGGACGAGGGTTATATAGATAACTGGGGAGCCAGTGTTGAAAGCATTGAAGAAGCATTGGTGTGTCTGGATGAGGAAGGAATTTCCACGTTACAGGTAATTTTTAATATTTTCCGGCAGAATGTAGCAGATGAGTTGTTTGAAAAGGCTGCCGCTAAAAATGTGGGTATTATTGTCAGAGTCCCTTTGGCCAGCGGATTATTGAGCGGCAAGTTTGATGAATCATCAACATTTGGCTTTTACGATCATAGAAATTATAATGCCGAAGGGGAATATTTCAATGTTGGAGAAACATTTTCCGGTTTACCATTCAGTGATGGTGTGAAACTGGTGAATGGGTTACGCGGCATGTTACCTCAGGGCAATATGGCACAGTGGGCTATCAGATGGATACTGGATCATAAAGAAGTATCGGTGGTTATTCCCGGAGCTTCCAAATCATCTCAGGTGGAATCAAATATGGCTGCATCAGCGCTGAAACCGCTGCCATTGGAAACACACGAAAAACTCCGGAAATTTTATAACGATGATGTGATCAGCCTTGTGAGAGGAGAAATATAAAAAACGGGAGCTTAAAGGCTCCCGTTTTCTTTTATACTTTCTGTTTTAAGGCTTACATATTCGCAAAAAAGTCATTGCCTTTATCATCAACGATGATAAAGGCCGGGAAGTTTTCCACCTTAATTTTTCTGATAGCTTCCATTCCAAGTTCTTCGAAATCCACTATCTCAACCGATTTAATGCTGTCCTTAGCCAGAATGGCTGCCGGTCCGCCGATGGAGCCAAGATAAAACCCGCCGTGTTTTTTACAGGCATCCGTCACGGCCTGCGATCTGTTTCCTTTGGCCAGCATGATCATGGATCCGCCCAAAGACTGGAATTCATCCACATAGGGATCCATCCGACCTGCTGTTGTTGGACCGAAACTTCCAGATGCCATACCCTGAGGCGTCTTGGCTGGTCCTGCATAGTACACCGGATGGTTTTTAAAGTAGTCCGGCATTGGCTTGCCTTCGTCTATCATTTGTTTGATCCTTGCATGAGCCATATCGCGGGCAACAATCAGGGTGCCTCTTAGATTTAACCGTGTTTTAATTGGATATTTTGATAACTCAGCCAGCACCTCTTCCATAGGCCTGTCCAGATCAATATCCACTGCTTTTGCCATGGTTGGTGCTTCCTTAGGCAGGTATTTTGCCGGATCCTTCTCCAGTTTTTCCAGAAAAATTCCATCTGCTGTAATTTTGGCTTTTATGTTACGGTCGGCACTACAGCTTACGCCTATTCCTACAGGACATGAAGCCGCGTGGCGCGGTAAGCGGATCACCCTGACATCGTGCACAAAGTATTTTCCACCGAACTGGGCACCAATTTCACTTTCCTGGCAGATTTTTAATACTTTTTCTTCCCATTCCAGATCACGGAATGCCTGTCCGCCTTCATTTCCTTCGGTTGGCAGATGATCCAGGTTATGCGCAGAAGCTTCTTTTACTGTTTTAAGGTTGGCTTCAGCTGAAGTGCCACCGATCACCAATGCGAGGTGGTATGGCGGACATGCAGACGTACCCAGATCCTTAATTTTTTCTTTTACAAATTTGGTGAGGTTTTCTTCTGTCAGCAGCGATTTTGTCTGCTGGTACAGGTAGGTTTTGTTCCCTGAACCACCGCCTTTGGTGAGGAACAGAAAGTTGTATTCATTGCCTTCTGTAGCATAAATATCAATCTGAGCCGGAAGGTTTGATCCTGTATTTTTTTCTTCAAACATGGAAAACGGAACGACCTGTGAATATCTCAGGTTTCGTTCTTTGTATGTGTCAAAGATTCCTTTTGAAAGATGTTCCGCATCTACAGATCCGGTGAATACATTTTCACCTTTCTTGCCAATTACTATGGCTGTCCCGGTATCCTGGCAGGTTGGCAGTTCGCCTTCAGAAGAAACCACCTGATTCATTAGCATGGTATGCGCCACGAAACGATCGTTGTCTGAGGCTTCCGGGTCAACCAGGATATTCGAAAGTTTCTTGAGATGTTTGGATCTTAAAAAAAATGAAACATCACTGAATGCCGCTTTGGCCAAAACTTCGAGCCCTTTAGGATCAACCTTCAGTATTTTTCTGCCATCGAATTCAACCTGTTGAACGTATTCTTTGCTCAACAGCTCATACTCCGTATCATCCTTTTTAACAGGAAACGGTTTTTGATACTTAAAATCAGCCATAATATATATTGTTAATAGTTTTCGACTATTTGAGGGACACAAATTTAACGTTTAAATGAGATCGTAAAAAATTCTTATGCTTAAAAAGTTGTAAAATTCTTATGAGATATAAGACATAAGATATAAGACACAAGATTTAAGATAAAAGATTTTTGGGCTTAAGCCGAGAGTTATTTGAATATGCTTTCTTTTCAGGAGTTTAGTCCGTTTGTAAGTAAAGTTAAAGTTTGCTGCCGCAGTATTTGCAGTGTACGGCATCATCGTCGTGTCCTTCGCGTGAGCAGACCGGACAGCTTTGAGTATTTAGATTTTGTTTCTTTGCCATGGTAAATTCGGTGGTCACAATACCTGTTGGTACCGCTATAATGGCATAACCCAGGATCATTAATACGGATGCGATGGTTTGTCCGAAGACCGTTACAGGTGCAATGTCGCCGTAACCAACGGTGGTGAGGGTGACAATAGCCCAGTAAATGCTTCGCGGTATGCTGGTAAATCCGTTTTCTTTTCCTTCAATAAGGTACATCAGTGTTCCGACGATGATCACAATAATGACCACGAGTCCCAGAAATACCGTTATCTTGCGCCGTGATGCCATCATGGCTGACCGGATCACACTGGCTTCGCCCATGTAACGCGATAATTTAAAGATACGGAAGACCCTGAGCAAGCGAATCGTTCTGAGAATAAGCAGGGACTGGGAACCGACAATGATCAGGCTAAGATAAGTTGGTATGGTGGACAGAAAATCAACGATACCCAGAAAACTGAAAACATACCGTGTTGGCTTGCGGATGACAATGATGCGGGCCATGTATTCAATGGTAAATAAAATGGTAAAGAACCATTCAAGATTTCGTAACAATTCGCCATGACTGGCACGGATTGGGTCCACGCTCTCAAGCATGACCACAAGGATGCTGAGCAGAATGGCTATTAATAATGCCACGTCAAAAAGTTTGCCCTCAAAGGTGTCGGCTTCAAAAATGATTTCGTGCATTCTTGAACGCCAGCCCATTGATTTATATGTTGTTTTTTCGCTCACCGTAAATTTTAGTGTCGCCTAAAACTACACATTTAGATGAAAAACGACTAAATTTTGAAGACTTTTTTAACGTTATGATTTATTACATCGTACAATCCCGGATTGAATGTTGCCGCCAATGAGTAGATCTTTTTTATGTCATCTACCGGTGCTTCGTCTGTTTCGAAAAAAATACGTTGTCCCGGAATACTTTCAGAAAGTTTGTTGAAATGGTCGGGTTTTTTGAGCCATGAAATTCCCAGGGAAAGCGATATGTTTTGCTGTGTTAGTTGTATCGCGAGTTCCGGCTTGCCGTTAAATCCATGCACGATCCACGGCTGTTCGGGATTCAGCTCTTTTTTCAGTTCGAGCAGAATATGATATCCTTTCACACAGTGTATGATCAGCGGCTTTTGGTACAATTCCGATAATTCAACCTGTCCCTTAAAAACCATGATCTGTTTTTCAAGATCATTCCCTTCCAGCATATCCAGTCCACATTCTCCGATGGCTACAAGATTCGGGTGGTTTAAATATGATTTCAGTTTATCCAGCTGGCTTTCCGGATCTTTGATGAACCATGGATGAATGCCAATGCTGAAATAAGATTCGGTGTTGATCTGCTTATCATCAACGGAATAGGATGTTACCGAAATGATTTCCGGAGCCTTTTTTGCCTGATGTGTATGTATGTTGTAATAGGTTGACATCAGAAATCCGCTTCTCTTATGATATTCTCAAGATAGACTCTGCTTTCCGGCTCACTTTCAGACGGTGCCCAGGGTGCAAAATTCTTATCGTCGGCCGGTACATAAGGGCCGTCTTTTAGTTCGTATGCTACAGTGCCTTCTTCCAGGGCAATGGCCATGTGCCACGTTCTTTCGGGAATCTCAATACCGGGATTTCCGGGAAATGGCGTCAGAACATGCTTTTCTGTAATTTTGCCATCGTCATCAAAACATACCACACCGAGTTTACCCTTCAATACGATAAACACTTCCCGTTTATCCGGATTTTCATGTTTATGTGGCTGGACATATGTTCCCGGTTCAAATGCATTCAACATCCTGTTCATCGGATCAGCAAAATCAGGATGGTAGTTATGGTTTTTGCGTTTCCGTTCCGATAATTTTGCCTGATGGCTTACATCGGTTAATGCTTCAGAAGATATAATGGTGCATTTGCTCATAAACAATTTTATAATGAACAATTGTTCATTGTTCACTTTTCATTCTTCATTCATTTGTGTCCCGTCTTTTTCTCTGGCCGCTTCTTACCTGACGTTCATGTTTTTTTGCCCCATCAGCACTAAAGCGGTTATTCCCGTTTGAGCCGGCATTAAATCTGGGACGCCTTTTGTCTCCGTTAAAGTTCCGGTTACCGCCTTGTCTGAAATTGCCACGATCCTGTTTGGCAGCCTTTTTAGATCCTTCGTACAACTCATATTTTCTGAACTGACAGTCAAGTGGTCCGTTTTTCAATTTAATTTTATGCGAAGGACGCAATCCAATGGCGTAGAAGCTTTCTTCAAGATAGCCAAGAATCCATGCATTGAAGCCTGAAAAATGGTGCTTCAACCGTTCGCCGATAATGCCGTACAGGTTGTTCAGATCATGAACCTTTAATCGTTCACCATACGGCGGATTGGTCACAATCATTCCTTTATCTGATTTTGGCTCCAGGTTCTGAAATGGCAGTGTATCTACCTTTATGTACCGGTTCATGCCGGCATTTTTGACGTTTTTCAATGTTTTGTCCGTGGCAATACGGGAAACGTCGGAGCCGTATATCTTATGTTCAAATTCCTTCTCTGCAGAATCGTCATTATAGATTTCATCCAGCAAATCAGCATCAAAGTCGTTCCATTTTTCAAAGGCAAACTCCTGCCTGTAAAGCCCCGGAGCTGTATTGGTTGCGATCATCGCAGCCTCAACCAGAAAGGTGCCGGATCCGCACATCGGATCGTACAAATCGCATTGTCCCTTCCAGTTGGCCAGCATTAACAAGCCGGCAGCCAGAACCTCGTTGATGGGCGCTTCGGTCTGTTCCACACGCCAGCCACGTTTATGCAACGATTCACCCGAACTGTCGAGCGATAAGGTACACTGTTCTCCCGCAATATGGATATTAAAGAGAATATCAGGATTGGTGAGACTGACAGACGGACGCTTGCCGGTTTCCTTGTTAAAGAAATCCACAATGGCATCTTTAACCTTGTAGGAAACAAATTTGGAGTGATTGAAGTTATCCGAATGCACAACCGAGTGAATAGAAAATGTCTTATCCACCGTGAGGTATTGGTTCCAGTCCAGATGTCGTAATTTGTGGTATACCTGTTCGGGATCGCTGGCTTCAAATTCATACACCGGTTTCAGCACTTTTAAAGCCGTGCGACACCTGAAGTTTGCCAGGTACAGCATCCGGTTATCACCTACACACTCTACTGCTCTCTTTAAGGGTGTCACCTCTTTAGCACCTAAATCACGCAATTCCCCGGCTAAAATTTCCTCGAGGCCTCCGAATGTTTTTACAACAATCTTAAAATCTTTTGTTTCAGTCACTATGTTTAAAATTAAATGCCACCACCATCAATAAATAAACCATCACGGGCCTTAACCTGGGATATTTTGGATCCCGGTGCAACGCTGTTGGTGATCCAGACGTTACCACCGATAACGGAGCCTTTGCCAACCGTTATTCTTCCCAGAATTGTGGCATTGGAATAAATGACCACGTCATCTTCAACAATTGGATGCCGTGGTATACCTTTAATCGGATTCCCTTCTTCATCCAATGGAAAACTTTTAGCACCTAGGGTAACTCCCTGGTATATTTTTACATTTTTACCTATTACTGATGTAGCTCCGATAACAACACCGGTTCCGTGATCAATGGTAAATGATTCATCTATAACTGCTTTCGGATGGATGTCGATACCGGTCTCAGAATGCGCCATCTCGCTTATGATCCGTGGGATCAAAGGCACGCCTAAATCTATTAGCTGATGTGCAATACGATAACTGGCAATAGCCCTGATAGCAGGGTAACAGAAAATAACCTCGCCATAATTTATGGCAGCAGGATCGCCATTATAAGCCGCTACAACATCGGTTACGAGCTTTCTGCGAATTTCCGGCAAAGACTCTATAAACTGAGCTGCCAGTTCTGTAGCTTTTTCACGACGTGTTTCGAGTGGAACTTTATCCGGATCTTCACAATTAAAGCATAATCCGGCAAGGATCTGTTCGCTGATCAGCTCAAAAACTTTTTCGGTGTTGACACCAATATAATATTGTACAGTTTTGGGATTCACTGAAGAATCGCCAAAATAACCCGGGAATAATATGTCGCGTAACAGGTTTACAATGTCTGCCATCTTACTGTGCGACGGCATAGGCTCACCGGCACGATGTTGATGGCACACAGATTTAACCGTTTCTGTTTCCGCCAGTTTGTCAATGGTAGAAACCAGCCGCGCAGAATATTTTAAAGGACTCATGTATTTTATCTAAATTATGTTTGCAAAAATAGTTGAAAATTGAGCGTATAACAATTTAAATGGTAAAAGTGTGCAATCAATTAGTGTATTAAAACATGATTTAACAGGAAGTTTAAGATTTGTAGATTGGAATTACAGGTTTTAATTGATTTCGACTTTTTGATAAATCTACAGATAAAAGCCTGCTTTAAAGATGATGCTATTATCTCTATCTGATTAGTACCTTTTGAATAGTCTGATTAATTCTAACAATATAAATCCCCGGGTCAACATAAATTCTGCATTTATCCTTAACCGGCATTTGCTTTCCTGTAATATTATACACCCGGATATCTTCATTGCCTTTCAGGTAAGGGATCTGAATGACACCCGGTTCTGAGGCGTCAATAAAGTATCTGGTATTCGTAGGTGCTTTATTAGCTGATATGGAAAGCAAGTAAGCGAGCGTCAGATTTTCTGATACGTCCGACATTTCAGATATTTCTTCCGGTTTTAAGGTTCGGCCTAAAAGTAAAAAATCATACAGCATTGATCTGCTCAGGTAGCGGTCTTCACTGAAATTTGGCCTTCCCAGATAATTAAATGCTGTGCCAGTTAAACCTTCATGCGGAATGGTGTTGGCCGGCCATTTTTTTATCACAGAATTATCAATGGTTTTGCCATCGAGGTAAGAAATACCCAATGTGTCATCCTGTGTATACACAAAATGGTGCCACTGACCCTGTTCGATCATTTCAGAACTCTGTGCTGTTCCAACCTGATCAATGCCCCAATACTCATGGGCAATATTATAAGTGGCGTAGGTGGCACGTGAATACAAATATCCTTTTTGTTGTAAGGAAGAGGTATCTTTGTTAGAAAAAGTAAACAGAAAGTTTCCGTTTTCTTTGAGCGTCATGTTGGATGCATCTACCAGAAAATAAATACTGAAGGAGAAATTGCCTTTCAGGGCATATATGATTTTTCCAATTTCGGTTCCCATATCAAAATAAGATGAGTCATCCCATAGTTTTAAAACGTCATAGGTGTTTGTCCCATCCCAAAGCTGTTTTACTGCAGCACCATTCATTAAGGTTCCTTTAAAATGTTGTTCAGATAAATCTGTTACTGTAGAACCATTAACCTGTTCCGATCCAAAATTAAAATGGATGAGTGTATCTGAGGTGTATTGTGTTTCCGGATTGGCTGGGATAAATGCATCAAATTCTGCCATAAAAAGAGCTTGTCTGTATGCGAAAATTCCGGTAAGTTTTACATCTAAACCCTTAGTTTTTTGAGGTAGGTAGTCTGGTAACGTTACAATTCCAGCAGAATCTACAAGTCCAGGCGTAGATAACCAACTAATATTAATTTCCGGATACAATAAGCCGTTTAACGGTAGTGTATCACCAGGGGTTAAATAGCCTGAATTTTTTATTTCAAAGTTTTGGATTTCATTCCATATCCGCCCTGCATAGCAATCACAATTATCTGCATAGGCATATTCAAGATCTTCAATGGTGTTTGCAATATTAAGTCCTGTGGCATTGGGGCTATTGTTATTGATTTCTTCCTGTGTAAGTCCTTTGGAATATATTCTGAAATCATACAGGGTCAGGTCTGAAGAAAACTCTCTTTTAAATCTGCCCAGCCAGTTAAATGGAGTTCCGTCAAGGCTATCTTTAAGCAGCGCCGTTTTGGGTGTTAATCTTACAATACCTGAATCCATAAGCTCCCCATCAAGATATATTCTTCCTATGGAGTCCGTTTGAGAATATGCCAGATGATGCCAACTGCCTGTGGGAGCATCTATATTGGTAAATAATCCCGTTTCATTTTTGGTTGAGTCAGCCGAAATTCGTTGACTTAAGTTCTTCAGATTAGCATACATGTATCCGTTTGGGTATGAATCCGGATTTAATGCATTCGCGAAATTCCAGATGGCATAATTGTTATAATCGGCAAGATTAACTTCCTCAGAAATTCTGAAATAGCACGCAATAGTATAATCCTCCAAACCATAAATAAACTCACCTAATTCTGTTCCCAAATCAAAATAACCTTCTCCTTCTCCGGTTACAAATACATCAAATTGTTTTGTTTCTCCTATTGTTCTGATCCAGGAGGTCCCTTTTAAAGTGCCAGCAAAACCGTGTTCCGTTAAATCTAAAATATCCATACCATTTGGGGCCATATTTTCTAATGAGAAATCCCAGTGCGCCACAAGGTAATCGGTTGTGTCAGGTACTGAATCAATGGAACCATATTTGTTTTCAGCTAACAACCAGTAACAGAAAACGAAGAGTAATATGGGTAACAGAATCTTTTTCATGGTAACAAAGTATTATAAATCAAAGGCCTTTTTAGTCAATTTAGTTTTTAGTGTGAATAAAGTTACAAAAATTGCAGATAAAGTTTTATGAAAAATTCGGGCTAATTACAGGTATATGTTTTATTCATACATTATTTGCACTATTTTTCGTATAACTTCGTTTCTTTTTATATTTGTGCTGATAAAGAAAAAATCTATGCCCCGGAGCAAAACTAAGAAGACCAAGAGCAAACCAAAGAAGTCATCCCATTCTTTTCGTCAGTTTTTTCAGGACGAAAAGGTGCGGTTTACCATCGGGACAATCATCATTGTATTTACCTTGTACCTGACACTCTCGTTTATATCCTTCTTTTTTACAGGTGGTGCAGACCAAAGTAAACTGGATCTGCCATGGGGAGACCTGATCAAGTCACCGGATATACGGGTACAGAACTGGGCAGGGAAAACGGGGGCATTTTTAGCTGACCGGTTGATCAACCGTGGGTTTGGTATTGCAGCGTTGTTTTATTCCTTCTTTTTGGGTGTTGTAGGATTCAGGTTCTTTAATGTTAAAATCGTAAAAGTCAGGCATGCCCTGGTGTGGTCACTTTTAGGCCTGATCTGGTTTAGCCTGTTTTTCGGGTTCTTTTTTATCGACAGCTACGAAGACACACATCTTTTTCTTGGCGGAATTCACGGATATTACATCAGTATCTGGCTGAATGCAGCCATAGGTAAGTTTGGTACATTCAGTGTGATAATTCTTACATTATTACTCTTTTTTATCTTCTCGTTCAGCAATTCAATATCCATTTTAAAGTCGCTTCCTGGCAGGTTAAAATCAGGACATAAGGAAATGAATCCGGATGTGCCGATGGAAGAGCCCAAAATTGAGGCTCAGGATGACAAGGAAGCCAAAGAGGTGGATCTTTCTGATGACGAAGAACCTGTTATCGAAGAAGAGATTGTGGAACGTGTGGTTGAGGAAACTGTTGAGCCTGAACCGGAAACCAGTGAAGAGAAAAATGAACCGGAGGAAGAAGATGATGATGTGACCCTGACAGTTGAGGAAGGAGAGGAGGAAGAAGTGGTTAAAAAGGCCATGAAAACGGAAGACATGGAGGACTATGATCCGACACTGGATTTGTCGCGTTATAAGTATCCGGCGCTTGATCTGTTAATCGAATATAAGAACGACGAGGTGGTAACGGATGAGGAGCTTTACGAAAATAAAAACAAGATTGTCCGTACACTGGAGAGTTATGGCATCTCCATAGAAAAGATAAAAGCGACCATTGGTCCAACCGTAACGTTGTATGAGATTATACCGGCCAAGGGTGTTCGGATCGCCAAGATTAAGAACCTGGAGGATGATATTGCACTTAGCTTGTCAGCGCTAGGCATTCGTATTATAGCACCTATTCCGGGTAAAGGAACCATTGGTATTGAGGTGCCGAACAGCAAACCGGAGGTGGTTTCCATGCGGAGTGTGATCGCCAGCAAGAAGTTTCAGGAGAGTAAATATGAACTTCCTATTGCCATCGGAAAAACCATTACCAACGAAACATTTACATTCGATCTGGTTAAAATGCCGCACCTTTTGGTGGCAGGTGCTACCGGTCAGGGGAAATCGGTTGGACTGAACGCTATTATTACATCGTTGCTTTATAAAAAGCATCCGGCCCAGCTTAAGTTTGTGCTGGTTGATCCCAAAAAAGTGGAGTTGAGCATCTATTCGAAAATAGAAAACCACTTTTTAGCCACACTTCCTGATGCGGAAGAATCTATTATTACCGATGTTCAGAAGGTGGTTCAGACCCTGAACTCACTGACTATTGAAATGGATGCAAGGTATGACCTGCTCAAAAAAGCGCATGCCCGAAACATTAAGGAATACAATGCCAAGTTCATAAAACGGAAACTGAACCCAGATAACGGTCACAGATTCCTGCCATACATCGTAGTGATCATTGATGAGTTCGCCGACCTTATTATGACAGCGGGTAAGGAGGTTGAACTGCCCATTGCCCGTATTGCACAGCTGGCCCGTGCCATCGGTATTCATATGATCATTGCCACACAGCGTCCTTCCACCAATATTATTACGGGTGTCATAAAGGCAAACTTTCCTGCCAGAATTGCATTTAAGGTTTCGTCTATGATAGATTCACGTACCATTCTTGACACACCCGGTGCAAACCAACTTATCGGAAGAGGTGATATGTTGATCAGCCAGAGCAGTGAACTGGTACGTGTGCAGTGTGCGTTTGTGGATACGCCGGAGGTGGAAGAGATTGTAACTTATATCGGCGATCAACAGGGCTATCAAATGCCGTTCCAGCTGCCGGAATATGAGTCTGAGGAAGTTACACCGGGAAGCGCAGAAGATCTGTTGGCCTCCAAGGATTCGCTGTTTGAGGAAGCAGCCCGCATCGTTGTGGCGCATCAATCCGGATCAACATCTTTGTTGCAACGTCGTTTTTCCATTGGCTACAACCGGGCAGGCCGCATTATGGACCAGTTGGAAGCCGCAAATGTTGTAGGTCCATTTGAGGGCAGCAAAGCCCGGAAAGTACTGATCCCGGATGAAATATCGCTTGAGCATCATCTGAATGCCCTTTGACAGACACAAGAATCAAGACATAAGATATAGGACTAAACAATTCCTAAATCCTAATCCGTAATTAGGTTACTGAGCCTGTCGAAGTATTTTGGCCTGCTTTTTGATATATGTAAAAAACTAAATATTAATTATGAAGCATCTGTCATTCACTATAATATTTCTGTTGGCTTTTTTTCAGCTAAGTGCCCAGTTCAATCCTGAGGCGGTTGAAATTATTAAACCGGTATCTGAATCGATTCTGAATTCAAGTGGCGTATCTGCTGATTTTGTGTTCACTCTTGAAAACAAGCAAAAGGAGCTGAGCGAAACAGATTCAGGAAAATTAGTGTTGCAGGGGAATAAATATCACCTGTCCGTGATGGGAACCGAGACTTATTTTGACGGAACAACACAATGGGTTCATATGGTGGATGAAGAGGAGGTGAATATTTCCAATCCTGATCCGGATGATAAAATGGAGCTGACACCGGTTAATCTTTTTACATTGTATGAGCAGGGATTCCGGTTCAGAATTGTGCAAGAAAAAGGAAATGAGGTGACTATTGACATGTTCCCGGATGATAAGGAAATGCCGTATTATAAAATCAGTCTGGTGATTGACAAGGCAGCAAAACTGTTTAAGGCAGTGGAAGCTTATGGCCGGGATGGTGTTGATACCAAAGTTGAGATAAAAAACATGCAAAAGGGGTTGAACCTAAACGAAAGTGAGTTTGTTTTCAATTCGGCTCAACATCCCGATGTTGAAGTAATTGATATGCGATAAATAGTAACTAAAACATAAGACAAATGGACTTTAAGAAAATGAATCTCTCCGATGCTCCTAAAGTATCTAAAGATGAACCAAAAGAAACAGAAAAAGTAAAATGTCTGATCATTGGTTCGGGACCTGCGGGATATACTGCAGCCATTTATGCTTCAAGAGCAAACCTTTCGCCGGTGATGTATGAAGGCATGCAGCCCGGTGGACAATTGACTACCACAACTGAAGTGGAAAACTTTCCGGGTTATCCGTCCGGAATTACAGGCCCGGAAATGATGGAAGACCTGAAAAAGCAGGCAGAACGTTTTGGCGCTGATATTCGTTTTGGAATGGCTACTGATGCTGATCTGAGTAAGCGTCCGTTCAAAGTTATCATAGATGATAATAAGACAATAGAAGCCGAGGCGTTGATCATAGCAACCGGTGCTACTGCAAAATATCTTGGTCTTGAAGATGAGGATAAATATGCCGGAATGGGTGTGTCTGCGTGTGCAACCTGCGATGGTTTCTTCTACCGCGGAAAAGATGTGGCTGTTGTGGGTGGTGGTGATACGGCTGCTGAAGAAGCATTGTATCTGGCCGGACTATGTAAAAAAGTTTATATGGTGGTGCGTCGTGATGAATTGCGTGCCTCTAAAGTGATGCAGGATCGAGTGTTTAAAGCTAAAAATATAGAGGTGCTCTGGGAGCACCAAACCAAGGGATTATTCGGTGAAAATGGTGTAGAAGGTGCGGTATTATGGCATAAAAAGGGAACACCTGAAGAGAAAGAAGTGAAGATTAAGATTGACGGATTTTTCCTTGCTATTGGTCATACACCAAACTCACACATCTTTAAGGATTATCTTGAAACGGACGAAGTTGGTTATATAAAAACCGTTAGTGGTACACCAAAAACCAATATTCCAGGGGTGTTTGCCTGTGGCGATGTTCAGGACAGAATTTACCGTCAGGCTGTAACTGCTGCAGGTTCAGGTTGTATGGCAGCTATAGAATCAGAACGCTTCCTGGCAGAACAGGAATAAAAAAGGCTTTACATATAACAACATAGCTGACGGCTCCGGTTTTTTGCGGAGCCGTTTTTGTTTTTTGTGGAGGGTATGTATTTAATGTCGGTTCCGGGGGTGAGTCATATTTCATGTGTTTGCATTAATATGCGGCCTTGCTGTGTCTGTATTTCAATAAACGCAACCAACACAGGCCTTGAATTACATTTTGTTCAATAACCCGGGGTTGCACTCGCAATGCTCATTTACCCCGGGTTATTTGCTTAGCCCCCTTCAGGGGCTTATCGTTGTATTAGAAGAAGTCAGTCAAAGTTGTGAGTTCTACCCCTCTTTGTTTTGCAGTGAAACGGAAAAAGAGAGAGGGCGGTATGCCAGTAGCAATTTCGTATTTAGAACCGGGGTGAGTCATTTTTCATGTATTCGTTTTAATACGCGGCCTTGCTATGTCTGTATTGCAATTGACTAATTTATCGTACAGGTTAAGGTGAGTCAAATAATGAATTTATAAAAGGTTCTAAAAAAGTTATATATTTGCAATTGTTAATTTTTGTAAAAATCGATGCCCGAAAATTTTTCATATTTTAAACGGTTAACCATCTATTTTCTGCTTTTGCTGTTTCCGGTAGTTGTGGTGGAATATACTTATTACAACAGCCGTATCCAACGCTTTAATCTTTCTGTTCGTAAAGAGCAGGAAAAGGAAGTTGAACTGAATGTTCGACAGCTTTCTGACTATTTCCGGTTCATGGAATCTGAAATTCTGACTATTTCACAGCAGGAACATGTGACTGAGATTTTTTCTAAGAATAAAAAGGAGCAGGAAAAATCCCGAAAATATATGGAGAACTATTTTTCAGGGATGATTAAGAACTCAAATTTTTTCGATCAGGTACGCATTGTGTGTGCTTCGGGTATTGAACATGTCCGGGTAAATAATATTAATGGTAAACCTCACGTAGTTGATCCAAAGGATTTCAGGGATATCAGTAGCCGTTATTATTTTCAAAAAGCAAAGGAGTTGGGCGAAAATGAGATATATATTTCACGGTTTGATCTGGATCCGGAAAAGAATGCGATAACCTATCCCGTAAAACCGATACTGCGTATAGCTACACCCATTATCAGGGATGGTAAATTGTACGGTGTGTTTGTGGTTAATATTAAGGGACATGAGTTTTTTGAAAATCTGCGCGTAATTGGCAGTGAGTACGGTTGGCAGACCTATTTTCTGAATCAGAGCGGTAACTTCCTGATGGGGCCGGATCCGCTGAAAGAGTGGTTGTCATTTAAGGACAGTATCAATGCACCGCGTTTTCAGGATGAATTTAAAAATGTGAATATTCTGGCTAATCCAAATGAAAAGGCAACCTTTTTGACACCTTACGGTTTATTTACGTTCCACAGGATAGATAAGAATAATTTTGCCTTGTCGCAAAATGGCGAAAAGGTGATGGAAGAGAACTGGTATATCGTGTCGCTTCTGCCTATGCAAAAGTTGAAGGAGCTCAGGTCGCATGTCTTTGAACCCAAAGATCTGGCTATGATCATCACCGGTTTTTTTCTGGTTTTACTCTTGAGCATCATTATTACCAATAACGTAAAAAAACGGTTCGATTTTGAGAATCAGCTTATTAATTCTGAACGCAATCTGAAACTGGCTAATAAAACCAAGGACAAGTTTATTTCTATTCTGGCACACGATCTTAAAAATCCGATTGCATCGATTACCGGATTCACGGAAATCATGAAAACCAACTACGATTCCATGTCACATCAGGGACGGGAAAAAGTGCTTTCTGCCATGGAAAATGCAACCCAGGTTCTTATCCGGCTGATCGATGATGTGCTGACATGGGCAAGGTCGCAGAGTGGTTCTATGGTGGTTGACCCGGAAATTATCTTTCTGAATAAAGTGATTGATGATGCAATTAAATTTTCGGGTTTGCAAGCTGCCAAAAAAGAAATTAAGCTGGAACAGGATTGCAGTGAAGAGGTGTTTGCCATCGCAGATCAGAAAATGGTGGATACGGTATTACGGAATCTGATCAGTAATGCTGTCAAGTTTTCTTACAGGGGTAAAAAAGTTATTGTGGGTATCAAACATTTCAGGGATGAAGGGAAAGCGGTGATTTTTGTGGAAGATTTTGGACTGGGAATACCCTCAAAAGATAAAAAGTCGTTATTTTCGCTGGACGCTGTTAAAACCACACCGGGAACTGAAAATGAATCGGGCACCGGAATGGGATTGATTCTCTGTAAAGACTTTATAGAGCGTAATGGTGGAGAATTATGGTTTAAATCGCAGGAAGGGAAAGGGTCAACGTTTTATTTTTCTTTGCCTGCTTATCTTGAAGATGACGAAGAATGAGACAGTTTTTTAAAACCTATTGGAGATCACTGCTTTGGTTTAGTGTAATCACATTTGCCAGTCTTGTTAACAAAATACCGCTTGAAGCACCGGAGACCGGAAAAATCGGAATAGATAAACTGGTGCATTTTATGTTTTATTTTTCCCTGTCTTTTGTAATTTTTATCGATGGTTACCGGTTCAGACCTGAAAAGGCCAGATGGTATGTCATCCTGTTATTTCCTATTATTTGGGGCGGATTAATTGAACTGATGCAAAGCGCGCTAACTTCAGGCCGTTCTGCCGAGTGGGGCGATTTTGTGGCCGATGCTTTGGGCAGCTTAATTGTTTGGTTTGTAATAATTCCGGTTTACAGGAACAGGGCTGAAAGCGAATAATATTAGAATATGCATATGTGTTATTGTAGAGACGCGATGAATCGATAAATTAAAACCGAAGCCCTTGCTATTTAAAAGATGTACATAGCGAGGGCTTCGGGTGGTATAACGTTATAAAAAATTATCCAATCATTTCCTTGTAGGCATCTGCAGAAAGCAGATCATCCAGTTGTGCTGTATCGGCAATTTTAATTTTAATGATCCAGCCATCTCCGTAAGGATCTTTGTTGACTATTTCCGGATCATCTTCTACTTTGGTGTTCAGTTCCAGAACCTCGCCACTCACGGGCATGTAAAGATCCGATACCGTTTTAACGGCTTCTATTGTACCGAAAACCTCTTCCTTTTCAATTGTTTCGCCAACAGTCTCCACTTCAACAAACACAACATCGCCAAGTTCTCCCTGGGCAAAATCAGTAATACCGATCAAGGCTTCATTACCATCAACCTTAATCCACTCGTGATCTTTAGTGTACTTTAATTCTTGTGGTATACTCATGTTTTTCAGCTTTTGATTTTAATTTTTATCAAAATTAGAAAAAATATGCGGTTAAGCTTGAAAAATAATGATTTTTGTAACTCTTGATTCTTGTATCTTATGTCTTGTGTCTAATAATAATTTTTAATTTTGTTGATTACGAAACATGAATACGGAGATAAAACAAAGAATAGAGAAACTCAGGGAGCAACTCAATCATTATAATTATCGTTATTATGTATTGAACGATCCTTCAATTGATGATTATCAGTACGATATGATGATGAAGGAGCTTCAGTCGCTGGAAGAACGGCATCCGGAGTTTGATGATCCTTCCTCGCCGACAAAAAGGGTGGGGAGCGATCTGAACCAGAGTTTTACCAGTGTGAAGCATAAATACCCGATGTTGTCGTTGGGTAATACCTATAACGAGAATGAGCTGGCCGATTTTGACGGACGTGTGCAGAAAGCACTTTCTGATCCGTACGAATATGTATGCGAGTTAAAATTTGATGGCACCTCCATCAGTCTGACTTACGAAAATGGAGTATTAGTCAGGGCTGTGACAAGGGGAGATGGTGAGCAGGGTGATGATGTAACTGAGAATGTAAAAACAATCCGTTCTATTCCGTTAAAATTGCATGGCAACGATTATCCCGATGAGTTTGAAATTCGTGGTGAGATTGTGATGCCGTTCAAGGTGTTTGAAGCTATCAACCGGGAACGCGAGGAAAACGGTGAACCTCAATTTGCCAATCCGCGAAACTCGGCAGCTGGATCGCTGAAAATGCAGAATTCGTCAGAGGTAGCCAAGCGTAAGCTGGATGGGTTCTTTTACTATATGCCGGGAGACAGTGTACCGTTTGACGGGCATTATGAAAACCTTCAGAAGGCAAAAGAATGGGGTTTTAAGATTAGTGATCATACCCAAAAATGTAAAACCCTGGATGGAGTATATGCCTTTATTCATACCTGGGATACCAAACGGCATGATCTTGAATTTGCCATTGATGGCATTGTGATTAAAGTGAATTCAATCCGGCAGCAAAAGCAACTTGGATTTACAGCCAAATCTCCGCGTTGGGCCATTTCGTATAAGTTTAAGGCAGAGATGGTCAAAACACAGCTTTTAAGTGTGTCATTTCAGGTTGGGCGTACAGGTGCGGTTACTCCGGTTGCCAATCTTGAACCGGTTCAACTGGCTGGAACCACTGTAAAAAGGGCTTCGTTACATAATGCTGATATTATTGAGGGACTGGATCTTAGATTGAATGATGTTGTATTTGTGGAGAAAGGCGGAGAGATTATTCCCAAAATAGTTGGGGTTGATAAGGAGTCCCGGTTTATGGAGAATGTCCCGGTACAGTTTATTAAAAACTGTCCGGAATGCGCTACAGAACTGATCCGCTACGAAGGCGAAGCTGCGCATTACTGTCCGAACCAGAATGGGTGCCCACCACAGATAAAGGGCAGGATAGAGCATTTTATCAGCCGCAAGGCCATGAATATCGAAGGCATAGGAGCTGAAACAGTGGACCTGTTTTATCAGCAGGATTTGGTGAAAAATATAGCCGATTTGTATCGGTTGAAAAAAGAAGATATAGCATCGCTTGAGCGCCTGGGAGAAAAGTCGGCAGAGAATATTGTTGCTGGTGTTAAAGCATCGCTGGAGGTGCCCTTCGAAAAGGTGTTGTATGCCCTGGGGATTCGGTTCGTGGGTGCAACGGTTGCCAAAAAACTGGCTTATGCCATGACCAGCATAGATAAGCTGATGCAGGCCTCAGAAGATGAACTGGTTGCCGTTGATGAAATCGGAACCCGGATTGCACAGTCTGTTATCACGTGGTTTCAACAGAAGGATAATCTCGAAATTATTCGCCGTTTAAAAGAATATGGGGTTCAGTTAGCTTTGGATCAATCGGTACTGGAAAACAGAACTGAGTTGCTAAAAGGTAAAACCATTGTGATCAGCGGCACGTTTGAAAAGTATTCACGTGATGAACTGAAAAAAATGATTGAGGACAACGGTGGTAAGAATACCGGATCAATATCTAAAAATACAGATTTTCTGCTTGGTGGCGATGGTATGGGACCAAGTAAACTCGAGAAAGTTGAGAAACTGGGAATTCCGATCGTCAGTGAGGATGATTTTCTGAAAATGATAAACCAGAATTAGTGATACAGGCGATTAAAACATATCTGAAAAACAAGGCGTTGAAAGATGTCTGTGCACAGCATAAATCACAACGGCAATATCGTTCATTGAGCGATATCAGTCGTATTTTAATCATTTTTGACGGAACAGATATTTCCAAGTACGGGAGAATAAACAATATAATCAAGTCGTTGCAAGGGGATGGAAAAACAGTTACTTGTCTGGCTTTTTTCGATAAAAAGGAACTTGATGACATTTGCCTCACCCAGAATAACATTCAGTTTATCAGCAGAAGTGAATTTGACTGGAAAGGCTTGCCAAATTCTGATTTTACGGATGAGTTTTTAAAATTCAGATATAATTTATGTCTGAACCTTAATCTTCTGAAGTCTGACTTTGTGGATGTCTTATGCCAGATAGCAGATGCAGAGCTAAAAGCAGGGAAGAATTTTGGTAAGGGAACTGTTGCCGATCTGGTGATTGACGTGACCGATGATAAGGACGAAACATTTTTAGCTGAACAAATAAAGTATTATCTTCGCAGCGTGAAATCCACTGTATAATAAGTGTTTCACTGATTAAAACAACAAACTGTAACTTTATGGATCCTAACAGACTAAGAGGATTAGGTGTGGCAATGGTGACACCGTTTAATGAGGACGAAACAGTAGATTTTGAGGCATTGGGAAATTTAACTGACCATCTTATAAGTGGCGGTGCAGATTATCTTGTTGTGCTTGGAACTACAGCAGAAACCCCAACCCTGAATAAAGAAGAACAGAAGAAGATTGCGCAGTTTGTTATTGAAAAGAATAAAGGTCGCTTGCCGGTAATGATGGGGCTAGGTGGCAATTGTACTAAAAATGTACTGGACCAGATTGCAACTACTGATTTTGCCGGTGTGGATTGTATTCTGTCGGTTGTGCCGTATTATAACCGTCCGGTTCAGGAAGGAATTTATCAGCATTTTAAAGCCATTGCCGATGCGTCGCCGGTGCCGGTTGTGTTATATAATGTGCCGGGAAGAACGGCTGCCAATATTGCTGCAGAAACCTGTCTCAAACTGGCACAACATCCTAATATTATTGGTGTTAAGGAGGCTTCCAGTTCGGTTGAACAAATGAAGGCTATAATTAAGGGCCGACCGGCCGGTTTTATGATGATCTCCGGTGATGACGGACTGACATTACCCTTAATCAAACAGGGAGGCGATGGTGTGATCTCTGTTATTGGTAATGCATTCCCGGAACGGTTTTCAAAGTCGATCCATGAAGCACTAAATAGGAATGTGGAAAGGGCTGAGGAACTGTATGAGGAGATAGGTAAGTTTACAGATTATCTCTTTGTGGATGGGAATCCTCCCGGCATCAAAGCCTTACTTCACGAAATGGGAATGATTAAAAATGTGGTGCGTTTGCCAATTGTTCCTGCCTCAACTTCTACGCAGAACAAGCTCAGGGATTTACTGAAGGGGCTGAGCTAAAACTTACATCATTTTAGAATCCCGCAGATTTTGCGGGTATGCGCGGATCTGTTTAATTCTTACATCAGGAATCGTAAGCCGAGAATCGTTTGTCGTACTAGATTATATCTGCGTAGTTCTGCATAATCTGTGGGAGCCGGAAAAAGGTTGGCTGTGAAAAGTTAGTCGTGAATCGTGAAACGTAAGTCGTAAATCGTTTGTCGTACTAGATTATATCTGCGTAGTTCTGCATAATCTGCGGGAGCCGGAAAAAAGTTTGCTGTGAGTCGATAATCGTAATTCATAATTCGTAATTAATTTAGTAACTTTGTTTTAATCTGTTACTCATAAAACTATTTACCATGCCTAAAACACTCATTACACTTGTATTATTCCTGTTAGCTCGGTGTACAGCTTCAGCACAACTGACCCTTGATCTTGGACCGGATACTGCATATTGTATTGCTTCAGATCAAAATGCTTCTTATCGTTTGGGAGATAAAATGCAACTTTCAGGTGGTGTGGAACCCTATCGCTTTGCCTGGCACACCACGTATGATATCGGTCTCAGTAAGGTTTATACCGCAAGCGCTTTTCTGAATGATACAACAGCACAGTTTCCGGAGTTTCTGGATTATCCGTTAGGTAACGAATGGAACCCTTTTTACCTGACTGCTTATGACGCCAATGGCGATAGCGTTACAGATACCATTAATGTGTGGTTTACTGTATATGGATATGTTTTAGGATACGAAGGATTTTATATTGAAGAAGGTGACAGTATTTATTTACCTTCACCGGGTGGAGGTATCACGGGTGGATTTGAACCATTGGAGTTTTACTGGGAATCAGAAGATGGAATGACAGAATTATCACAAGGTTATGTGTGGTTAAAACCGAATAAGACTACTGAATATGATACTTATGCTGTTGATCAAAAAGGTTGTAAGTCAGCCGAAAATACAGCTTATCAGATTTTTGTCAGTCCAAAATCAGGAACAAGTAATATTCATGATGATGCTGGATTATGGATTTTGCAGAAAGGAAATGGCATCTCGTTTTTAAATCCATTGGGAGAAAAAGCAGAGGTACATATTTACACCTTAAATGGAAAGCTGATTGAAGCCAGAATGACGCGTAAAAGTGAGATTAATTTATCCTCATTTTCAAATGAAAAAACGTTAATTGTAAAGGTCGAAATAAGAGACAAAAGCGGAAGTTGTCTGTTTGTTAGTCAGTAGAGGTGAACCGTTAGACGTGAAACGTAATTCGTAAATCGTTAGTCATCATTAAATATTTCTGCGAAAATCTGCGTTATCTGCGGGAGCCGCAAAAAGGCCGTCGTGAATCGTGAATCGTTAACAGTAGGATGTTAATCGTTATTGATTATCTCAGAGAGAACCCTTGATTAAAACAACTTCATCTGACGGTCCAGTAGCTGGAATGATTTACGGTGCCAGGGTGTAACGCCTTTTTCGGCTATGGCTGCCCGATGAGTTTTAGTTGGATACCCCTTATTTCGGTCCCAGGCATAATCGGGAAAATCCTGATGCAGTTTCAGCATGTAATCGTCACGGTAGGTTTTAGCCAGAATGGACGCAGCTGCAATGGATAGGTACTTCCCGTCCCCTTTAACCACACACAAATGTGGAATCTCTTTGTATTTTTTGAACCGGTTGCCGTCAATAATCATATGTTTCGGGATAACCGCCAGTTTTTCAATGGCACGGTGCATGGCAAGGATAGATGCATTGAGGATGTTTATCTGATCAATCTCTTCGGGTGAACACGAAGCAACAGCCCAGGTTAAGGCTTTTTTTTCAATGATTTCACGCAACATGTAGCGGTTCTTCTCGGAAAGTTGTTTGGAATCGTTAAGCACAGAGTTTTTAAAGTCTGGTGGCAGAATGACAGCTGCTGCAAAGACCGGACCTGCAAGGCAACCTCTTCCGGCTTCATCACAACCAGCTTCAGTAATTCCTTCTTTATAAAATGGCTCAAGCATTAAAATGGTTGTTGATACAGGTGCTCCAGTAAAACACTTCCTACGGCATATAACGTTGGTTTGTAAATAATATCCATGGTATCATCGTGTGTATGCCAGAAATCACCGAATCCGTGAATGTTAGACTGATGATAATGAATGATATCGATGCAGGGGATGCCACTTCCTTTGGTTACATAGTAATGATCGTCAGTGACAGGGGCAGATCGTTCAAATAAAAAATATTGGCTATAACCCATATTTGAAGCTAGGTTCCAGATTTTATTTACCAGGTCAGGCGCGTTCTCCATAGAAAATCCTTCCATTGGAAATACAGCATTTTTTGCACCGACCATATCCAGAAGGATGCCGTATTGCGCCCAGTAATTTTCTTTATGTGGATGTTTAGCCCAGTATTGCGAGCCCAGGCACCATGTATCGGCAGAATTGTTGGATGCTGGCAAAAAACGGGGTTGTCCCTGGTCTTCGGCATCAAAAAATATAATGTCCACGCCAAAAGGAAGGTTGTGTAGTCCGATCTGTCTTGCAATTTCCAGTAATACGCCTACACCGCTGGCTCCATCATTGGCTCCGTCAATGGGTTTTCTCATCAGTTCTTTATCCCTTTCCTGATCGGCAAACTGACGGCTGTCCCAATGCGCGCATAACATAACGCGTTGCGTCATGTCGGGATTAAATGAGCCAATAATATTACGTGCTTTGTAAATTGTATTATCAAAAGCAGTCAGGTCGGCTCTTTGTTCGTAAACCCTGGCTCCAAATCTGTTAAGTTGTTTTACCAGATAGTCCCCACAGGCTTTGTGTGCTTCGCTGTTCATTACCCTGGGGCCAAAAGCTACCTGATCGGCAGTGTAGGTGTAAGCAGAATCCGGGTTAAATGGAGGCGTAACTAAAACCTGCTTTTTCTCCGTTTTTTGTTCGGATATTTTGTGAACAGACTTGCTTTTAGGGCATCCTGTTAAAAAAAACGGAAGAGCTATTAAGAGCAGTAATTTATTTATTTTAAGTTCCATTCAAATCCTTCTTTAGTGTCTTTGATTTCAAAACCAAATTCGCTCAGCTTATTGCGGATAAGATCGGCAGTTGCCCAATCTTTGTTTTTCTTGGCTTCCATACGCATTTCCAACAGCATATCCACCGCCTTATTAAATGGCTCTGATCCTGAATCACCTGCCTGTTCTTTAATTTCTGTCAATCCCAGAATATCAAAAACAAATGTGCGAAACAGCTGCTTCAGTTTGTCAAGATCGTCCTGACTTATGGTGTCCTTTCCGGCCATCAAGCTGTTGATCATTTTTACGCCATCGAACAGGTTTGCAATAACAATCGGACTGTTAAGGTCATCGTTAATGGCATTATAACATGCATCTTCCAGCTTTTGAATATCTGCAGTAGATTTATCAGAAGCATTAAGCTTACTGAGATTTGCCACTCCATCCAGCAAACGGGCAAGTCCCTTTTCGGATGCCTGTAATGCTTCATTTGAAAAATCCAGTGTGCTTCTGTAATGTGCCTGCAAAATAAAAAAGCGGATCGTCATCGGATCATATGCTTTTTCCAGTCTGTTGTGGTTGCCCGAGAACAGTTGTTCCAGTGTGATGAAATTTCCCATCGATTTACCCATCTTTTGGCCATCAATGGTAATCATATTATTGTGCAACCAGTATTTTACCGTTTCATGACCTTTTGCCCCCACACTCTGTGCAATTTCACATTCGTGATGCGGAAATAGTAAATCCATTCCACCGCCGTGAATATCGAAAGTGTCACCCAGGTATTTGGTGCTCATTACTGAACATTCAAGGTGCCAGCCAGGGAATCCGTCACTCCAGGGTGAAGGCCAGCGCATGATGTGTTCAGGAGATGCTTTTTTCCAAAGTGCAAAATCCACGCTGTTACGTTTTTCTTCCTGTCCGTCAAGTTCGCGTGTTGTGTTCAGAAGATCCTCGATTTTTCTTCCTGACAACTTTCCGTAATGATGCGATTTATTATATTTTACAACATCAAAATAGACTGAACCGTTCGATTCATACGTCCAGCCGTTATCCTTAAGCGTTTTAATGAACTCAATCTGTTCAATCATGTGCGCAGATGCATGTGGTTCAATGGATGGCCGTTCCACATTGAGTTTGTCCATCATATAATGATAGCGGTTGGTGTAATACTGCACAACTTCCATTGGCTCCAGTTGTTCCAGTCTGGCCTTTTTGCCAATTTTATCTTCGCCTTCATCAGCATCATTTTCAAGGTGGCCAACATCTGTAATGTTACGTACATAGCGCACCTTGTAATCCAGATGTTTTAAATATCTGAAGAGCAGGTCGAATGTAATGGCAGGGCGTGCATGTCCCAAATGCGGATCACCGTATACGGTAGGACCACAAACATATAGTCCGACATATGGCGGGTTTATCGGTTTAAAAACTTCTTTTTTACGTGATATTGAATTGTAAAAAGTGAGCTTGCTTGTCATTTTACCTGCTTTAATAGAGCGCCAAAAATACAAATAAAAGCCGGAAAATTCAATGAGTTTCCCGGCCTGATATTTTGTGTGAAATTTTACTGTAGCTTATAAAAATGCTTTTAGTGTTTTAAACAGATCATTTTGCCGGATGGGTTTGGAGATATACTCATTAAACCCCATCTCCAGAAATTTTTCCTTATCACCGGTGAGAGCAAATGCTGTTAACGCTATTACAGGTATGGATAATTTCCTTTTCCGCATTTCCTGTAGTGTGTCCGCGCCACTTTTTCCAGGCATTTGTATATCCATCAAAATAAGATCGATGTCCGAAATTGTTTCCATGATCTTAATGGCAGAATCTCCTGAATTGGCAAATAAACAGGTTACGTTGGAGTTTCTTAAGGATAAGCGGATGTATTCATATATTTCTTTGACGTCATCTACGATCAGTATCTTTTTATTTGTCCAGGGACTTACAGGCTTTTTATATTTATTTTTTCTGGCCTTACTGAGTGGCGCATTAACCTGTTCGTAAACCGGCAGTCCAAAGGAAAATGTTGTTCCTTCATGCTCTACTGAAGTGAAGTTGAGGCCAGTTCCCATCATATCTGCAATTTTCTTTACAATATGTAATCCGAGGCCGTTGCTGCCATATGGTTTATTGTATATTTCTTCGTCCTTTTTAAATAGATTGAAAATGCCATCCTGTTTTTCTTTGGGAATGCCGATGCCAGTGTCGCTAACAAAGACGTCTATGGTTTTAACCTGTTTAATTCTAAAACCAAAAGTAATTTTTCCGGTATGAGTGTATTTTAAAGCATTATCAAGCAGCTGAGTTAAAATCTGTTTTAGTCTTAGCTTATCCGCCGTTATCAGGACATCTCTTTTTTCGGGTAAATCAATTTTAATAGTGACATCGGTTTTTCTGGATCGCTCAAGTTCACCCTGATACTGGTTAAACATATCTAAAAAAAGTTGTTCAGGATCGAATACTGATTTAACCAGCTCCATCTGTCCGGATTCAATTTTAGAAATGTCAATAATATCGTTAATAATCTGAACCAGATTTTCAGTATTGCGCTCTATGATCCTGGCAAAACCCCTTCTGTCATCATCCGAAAAGTCTTCTTCTATCATCATTTCGGCAAATCCGGAAATGCTGGTTAAAGGAATGCGAATGTCATGGGCCATATTGGCCAGAAAAGTTGATTTTAACTTATCGTTATATTCTGCGGTTTCCTTGTCCCTGACCAATGTGTCAATTTGTTTTTCAATTTCAGAACCGTTAAGGAGTGTTCCTATGATTCTGAAATCATTGGCCCGGGCTACCTGTGCGTTTACAATGAATGTTTGTTTTCTGGTCTTTAGAATAAAATTCTTAACCGGAAGTTCTCTTGAACAGTCTTCCAGTATTTCTGAAAACTGATGTTTGTTCTGAACCTTTAATGTATCTATAAAGGTTTGGAGAGATAATGTTTCTGAAATTGTTTGTCCAGGTGCAAATTCCCAATTGGAATTAACTTTAATTTCAGATGATCTTTTGTCATATGCAAACCAGCCTTCGTTAAGCTGCATGACAACTTCTTCTATAAAATCCATGCTTACAATATTAAATTGTTAGTTTGGAGTTCAGACTTTGAGAGATGAGGCATTATTAATTCTATCATGCAAATATATAAATAATTTGTTAAATTAAAGCGTTATTGTAAATAAAATGTTAAAAAATTATGTATGTGTATGATATTCTGCTTTTTATAGTTGTTAAAATTTTAAACATGATGAAGCGTTATTTATAATTCTATGCATCATATAATCTGGTTTTTCAGAATTTTAACGAAGGATAAACCTTATATATTGTCCTTAATTATATTATAAATATTAATTTAACAGTTGGAGTAAGGCAAAGATTTCTTAATATTTCTGTAAAGTATTTTCAGTCCTCAGGACCGGCCTTCCAGATATCGTATCTTCACTGGGATTTCGCTATGCTACACTTCTTTTTCAGATAGGTTAATATAAAATAAAAAGGCTTCCATATTAAAATGGAAGCCTTTAAGTGCCCAGGACTGGACTCGAACCAGCACGACCTAAAACGGTCACCAGGCCCTCAACCTGGCGCGTCTACCAATTTCGCCACCTGGGCATAAGTATTTTTCTACTTGCATTTGCACTCCCTTATAGTGTGCAAACAGGTATAGTTGAATCCGGATTTCTATTTAATCGATATTAAATATTTTTAATTACACCCGGATAAAAAAATGAGAAACCTTTCGATTTCTCTGAATTTTTTTGAGCGAGAAACGGGACTCGAACCCGCGACCCCAACCTTGGCAAGGTTGTGCTCTACCAACTGAGCTATTCTCGCATTATTTGATTTGAATTCTCCTTTGAGATCCTGCATTTATGCCTGTTTAAAGGGAGCTATTATTTAAATGCGGGGCAAAAATAGAATATTTTTTCTTACGCACAAAATAATTAGTAAAAATTTAATCAAATATTTCCTGAGCCATTTTTTAGGTTAAATCCTTTGTTTATGCACGTTATAAAAGCGTTTTCTTTTTGCTAAAAATGTTTTGAGTTGTGGATTTTTTTTGTTTATTTTGGAATTGTTTAACATATTAATAACATTGACTTATGTACCTAAGCATGTTAACCAGAAAGAATCTAGCGTTGTTTTTGTTTTTAAGCAACATATTTTTTGCTTATTCACAATTAGATACGATACATTATTTACCTCCATTATATGCCAATACAATCGTTGAAAAGGATTTTGGGGAGCAATATGTTGTTTTGTCAACTAATGAGTCTGTGCCATTTACTGTCACGATGTTCAATACTGCAGGAAGATCCCAGCAGGTGCAAATTTCCAAAAGTCAGCCGCAGATAGTTGATCTTGGTTATCAACAGGCTGCGTGGGGAGTTATTGATAAAAGTAACTTAAATGCTGCACTGGATGATCACGGGATGGTATTGGTAGCTGAAAAACCTTTTTTTGTGAATGCCAGGCACCGTTCAACGGTACAAGGTTTAATGTTGACAACCAAAGGCAAGGTTGCAGCCGGACTGGATTTTTATACAGGGCATATTTACACTGTTTATGGCGAGAATGCACGACCAAGAAACCACTTTGTCTCCATTATGGCAACGGAGGACAATACACAGATTACCATCAGTAATCCTGATGCAAAGTATTTGGACCATACCACTAACAGTTTTACAATTACTTTAAATCAGTATCAGTCTTATGTAGTTGCAGATGAAATTAATCTGCATACATGGACCGGAAGCCCTTATGATGCTGCTAATATTATCAATGCGAATGCCATTAACGGCTCCCATATAACCAGTGATAAACCTATAGTGGTGAATACCGGATCATGGCTGGGCGGTGGTTCATCCACTGTACAGGATATTGGTGGCGATCAGATTGTACCTGTTGAGTATGTTGGGAAGGAATATGCAATTAATAAGGGGCGTGGATCAACTCTGAATGAAAAGGCTCTTATTGTAGCTACTGCAAATAATACTACAATCAGTGTTAACGGTGCGATTATAACCACATTGTCAAATGCTGGAGATCATATATTTCTGGATGATTCTTATTTTACAGCGTCAGGATTGATGTATGTGGAGTCTTCCGAGCCTGTTTATGTGTACCAAACGCTGGGAGCAGATAACTCAGATGCAGCCATAGGTATGAGTTTTATTCCACCGTTGAATTGTATGGCTAATACAAAGGTAAATATACCTTTTGCCACACAAATGATTGCTGATGTGGATATGGCTGATCCAAACGGAAACAGTCCCATCCTTTCTCTGGTTACCAAGGCAGGATCAAACTTTACAGTAAACGGAACAGGGATATCAACAATTTTGTCAGGATATCCTAACAATAGCGGCCCAAATGTAATTACTGGTACGGATTGGGTTAGTTATACCATATCGGACTTTAATTTTACGGGATTCACTCCAACAGGCGACTGGAATTTGGAGATAGATGCAGAACATGCCATTAATGCTTCGTTATCCGTGAGAGATGATCTGATTGGGGCAGGATGCTACTTTTCGGGGTTTGGAGATAATCCACTTTTAACAAAGGAACCACTTGTAACAGGAGGTACAGCTTGTTATCCTAATAATGCGATATTGAGAGCAAGTGGATTTCCATCTTATGAGTGGCAGCTTGGGTCTAATTTTATTACAGGGGAATCGGATGACAGTCTTGTTGTTAATGACTTGGGATTTTACCGTGTACGGGGTGTAACAACCTGCGACGGGCTTACTGTAACTTCTAAGTTCTCAGAATATGTCGAAATAAATCCTTGTGTTGCCATAAACGATGTTTCTGTAACAGAACCATCAACTTCTCAGGATGTTACTTTTACGGTTACCCTCGGTACAGTATATGCACAGGATGTTTCATTTACTTATCAGACAGTAGCAGGTACAGCTACTGCATCGCAGGATTTTACATCTAAAACAGGAGTGATAACTATACCTTCCGGAAGTACACAAGCATCAATTAATGTTTCAGTTTTACCAGACGGTGTAGATGAATATGATGAACAGTTTACCGTTGAACTTACGAATCCTGTTAATTGCGATTTTTCTAACCCGGTGGGAACCTGTACAATTATTGATAATGACGATCCGGGTTCATATAGTTTTGCGTCTGCAAGTATTTCTGTGAAGGAAGGAACAGACACTGCTGCTGTTTTTACAGTAAATCTGGATGAAATAAGCGAAAAGTTAACCTGGGTACGCTATGTTACGAATGATATAAGTGCAATAGCCGGTCAGGATTACACGTCGGAAGCCGATACACTCTTTTTTGCTCCGGGAACCACTACCGGAACAATTTCTATTCCTATACTTAATGATGATATTTTTGAACCGGCTCTGGAACAGTTTGTGCTGAATATTGCTGAAGCCGGGAATCTTGCATTTAACAACCTGGCATCCAGTAAACTTGCCCTTATTACAGATGATGATTTACCTGTATTCTTTTCTGTGCTTGATACACAAGCTATAGAGGGTAACGATCTGAATTTCTGGATCACTATTGATAAACCTTATGCCATAGATCTTGCCATCGATTATGCAACACAGGATGATCAGGCTACGACTGCAGATAATGATTATACTCCGGTGACAGGTACAGCAACGTTTCCTGCAGGTACAACAGCTGTAAAAATAAGTGTGCCAACCGGTGATGATGAGACAGATGAAAACGATGAGAACCTGAAATTCAATTTGTCCAATTTACCATCTCCACATGCATTATATAATAAACCCAGTGCAAATGGTTTAATTATAGACGATGACTGTACTCCAATTGCTGTGCCAGATGCATTTACCACAGCAGAAGAGACACTTCTGAGTGGCGTATATGTTCTGGATAATGATCAGGGATTATGCGATACACCTTTAACACTCGCAGTTGTTAAATTGCCGGGTCATGCGCAGACTTTTAATTTTAACGTTAATGACGGTGAGATCGAATATGAACCTGTTTTAAACTTCTTTGGAACGGATACCATTTCTTATTCCATTACAGATGCTGACGGTCAGAACACCCAGGAAAATGCAGTAATTACAGTTACCAATGTGAATGATGTTCCGGTAGCTGTGGATACAGCTATGACATTTAACGAAGATCAAACTGTAACCTTTTCTCCACTTGAAAACGATTTGGACATTGATAGGTCCGGGTTATCCCTTGTTAGTATTTCTTCTGTATTGAATGCAACAGTAACTATAGACGCAAATGGAACGGATCTTCACTTTACTCCGGATTTGGATTTTAGTGGCGTAGTAACATTTGATTATACTATGGAGGATGGTGAGGGCGATCAGGCAACTGCAACAATAACCATTACGCTTAACCCGGTAAATGATAATCCAGGGGCAGTTGATGATAATGTGACAACAGATGAGGACGTGCTAAGTATTGCATTTGATCCGCTTTTGAATGACTACGATGCTGATAACAGTGGATTATCAATGGTTTCTGTTGGTTCACCCGTAAACGGTACTATTATACCTCAGGGAGGTGGGATATATAAGTATCAACCGAATCTGAACTTTAACGGTATGGATTCAGCATCCTATGTGATTCAGGATGGGGAAGGTGATCAGTCAACAGGTAAGATTTATTTTACAGTGACGCCTGTCAATGATCCACCGGTGGCAGTTTTAGAGAACCGGATTACCCAGGAAGACACACCTGTAAATATTAAGGTGCTCACCAACGATTCAGATGTGGATGGCAATCTTTCACCATCCGGAGTTACCATTACACAGAATCCGACCCATGGTACGGTGGTAGTTGAAGCTGATGGAAGTGTGACTTATACACCCGATGCCAACTATTTCGGTCAGGATAATTTTTACTATAAATTAATTGACGATGCCGGTGCAGAGTCGAATACGGTAATGGACAGAATACTGGTCTTTCCGGTAGATGATCTACCCATCGCAGTTAACGATACTGCAACAACAATTGAAGATGCAGTATCTCCACTGATTGTATCTCCACTGAATAATGATTCAGATCCTGATAATTCAGGTCTGATTCTGTCGATCGTAAATCCACCAGTAAATGGTTCAGCAATAATTTTCGGTGATAATATATTGTATACCCCAAATGCAGATTATTATGGTATGGATTCTATCCTTTATCAAATAAAAGAAGTTGGTTCAGGAGGTGGAATCGCACAGGCATACATTATTATTACCGTTACTCCGGTTAATGATATTCCTGTAGCAAACGATGATAATGCTACTGTGCTTGAAGATAATTCTGTAGATATTTCAGTACTGAATAATGATGATGATCCGGATGCCATGGGATTAACCATTGTTTCTGTGTCAGATCCTGCAAATGGTACTGCAACAATTAGCGGTAATCAGATACACTATGTACCAGATCCTAATTATTTTGGGCCTGATTCATTTACCTACACAATTGAAGATGGTCAGGGAGACCAGGCAACAGCAAATGTTTATATTACTGTAAATCCGGATAATTCTGATGCCCCGATAGCAAATAATGATTTTGTAACTACCTCAGAAGATACCAGTGTTGATGTGAATCCAGTTCTGAATGATGAGGATCCGGATCTCAGTGGGATAACGATGAGTATTGTTTCAGCGCCAGTTCACGGAAATATTACATCTGTAGCAGGTAATCTGATCACTTACGCTCCGGCTGCCAACTATAACGGACAGGATACCATCGTATATCAGATTCAGGAAAACGGGGCAGGTGGAAGTACTGATCAGGGACTGATTATAATTACCATTACTCCGGTAAATGACATTCCGGTGGCAAATGATGATAATTACACTATTAACGAAGATGTTACTACAGATTTTGATGTGATCGCAAATGATGATGATCCGGATTTTAACGGACTCACAATCGTATCATTGGGAACACCGTCACACGGTACTGTTACAATCGTAACCAACCAGATTCATTATGTGCCCGATGCAGATTATTATGGAAGTGATTCATTTACCTATACTATCGAAGATTATAATGGTGATCAGGCAACCGCAACTGCTTTCGTAGCTATTAATGCGGATGATACGGATGCACCGGTTCCTGCAGATGACACAGTAACTACTGATGAAGATGTGGCAGTTGTGATCTCTCCGTTAACTAATGATTATGATCCTGACGGAACAGGATTGACGATAAGTATTTTGACTGCTGCGGATAGTGGTTCTGTTGTGATCTCAGGTTCGGATCTGACTTATACACCGAATGCAAACTTCAATGGCCTGGATTCTATCCAGTATCAGGTTGAAGAAGTAGGTGCCAATAATCAGACAGCCACTGCATGGATTCATATAACCGTGACTCCGGTGAATGACCTTCCGGATGCAATTGATGATACTGAAATCGTACTTGAAGATAACAGTATTAATATTGATCCTTTGGTAAATGACCTTGATCCCGATCGCGGTGGATTAACCATTACGCATATCACCGGACCAGTAAATGGAACAGGTTCCATTAATGCCGGATCAAGCATAGATTATACACCGAACGCAGATTTCTTTGGTTCAGACTCCATTATTTACACCATCAGCGATTTAGATGGCGATCTGGATTCAGCGGTTATCAG
>NZ_JBHMVA010000015.1:96263-118072 GCF_042436675.1 Quyinboa ferrireducens
GTTGCTATTGATGATACTGAAACTGTACTTGAAGATAACAGTATTAATATTGATCCTTTGGTGAATGACCTTGATCCGGATCGTGGTGGCTTAACCATTACGCATATCACCGGACCAGTAAATGGAACAGGCTCCATTAATGCCGGATTAGCCATAGATTATACGCCGAACGCAGATTTCTTCGGTTCAGACTCCATTGTTTACACCATTGCCGATATGGATGGTGATCTGGATTCAGCCGTGATCAGGATTACTGTTACACCCGACGATAGCGATGCGCCGGACGCTGTAAAAGATATTTTTGTGTTCAACGAGGATGAAAGCGGAGTTGTACAGCCAATGTTAAACGATTACGATCCTGACAGATCCGGTTTGATTATGACGCTGATTTCTGCACCGGATTCGGGTCAGTTTATCAACCAGGGCGATACAGCATTTATGTACATTCCACCGGCCAACTATCACGGAACAGATACTGCGGTTTACCAGGTTCAGGAAGTTGCTGCAGGTATGCAGACTGATATTGACACAATGATCTTCATTGTTTATGCCGTGAACGATACACCTGTGGCAGTCATTGATACGCTGATTCTGGACGAAGACACACAGGATTCAGTTTATGTTTTGTTGAATGATTTGGATCCTGATTATTCAGGAATTAAAGTTGTAAATGTGGTTTCAACACCAAATGCTTTGGCCGAAATTTCATCTGACAGCACATATATACGCTATACACCGGTAATGGATTTCTTCGGAGCCGATTCGGTTCTGTATTATATGGCAGACGGTGAAGGTGATGTGGATTCAGCCTTTGTAAGAGTAATTGTAAATGCTGATACAACAGATGTGCCGGTTGCGAATGATGATATGGTTCCAATCACTGAAGATATGAGTGTTGATATCTTACCATTGGACAATGATTATGACCCTGATTTAAGTGGTTTAATATTATCCATTCTTGACGGTCCGGATAATGGAACTTATGTGCTGCATAACGATACGGTTACATATACCCCTGATCCGAATTTTAATGGTAGAGATACTATTTTCTATCAGATTCAGGAGGCAGGTGCGGGACAAAGCACCGCTACAGCATATATTTATATTGAAATTGATACTGTAAATGAGCGGCCTATTGCTAATCCCGATTCCATTAGCATACTTGAAGATAGTTCAGACACGATCTGGGTGTTATTGAACGATATTGATCTGGACTGGGAAGGCATTATTATTGATTCGGTTTCCATGTCGGATACAGCAATGGTTGAGCTGACGCCGGATTCAACGGGTGTGATTTATACGCCTTCTGCCAATTTCTACGGTGAAGACTCGGTATTTTACATATTGCGTGATGGACAGGGAGATCTGGATACTGCCTGGATATATATTAATGTGATTGCGGTGAACGATACGCCACATGCACAGAACGATATCATACTCATCAGTGAAGATGAAACCGGAAGCGTAAATATTCTGGCCAATGATGAGGATCCTGACCGTCAGGGTGTGGACATTACTGTCGGTAGTCCGGTTCAGAATGGTAATATAACTATTGATCCTAATGGCGATGTGGTTTATACTCCTGATGCGAATTATTTCGGATCAGACAGCTTGAAATATTATATTACCGACAAGGAAAATGATGTGGACAGTGCGTGGCTTTATATTACAGTTACAGCAGTTAACGATACGCCTGTAGTGGTAAACGATAATGCCATTATGCTGGAAGAAACGGTGACAGATATTCCAATTCTTATCAACGATTACGATGTGGAAGGACCGATTCCGTTTGATAGTATTTTTATTGCATTTACAACAAATAATGGTGATGCAATTCTGCTTCCGGGAACAGGTGTGATCCGTTATACTCCGGTAGTGAATTATTATGGTCTGGACAGCCTTGGATATTTCGTAAAAGATAATGAAGGACTGGCATCTGATACAGCATATGTATATATTACTGTAATGAATGTAAATGATATTCCGGTTGCAACTGATGATACAGTGAATATACCGGAAGATTCAAGTGCCGTGATTGCCGTTCTGGATAATGATGAGGATCCGGATCATTCAGGTCTTGATATTACAATAATTGATGGACCAGCGAACGGCACAGCTGCACTTAACAATGATACCGTTTATTATACTCCGGATGCCAATTACTTTGGTAATGATACAATAAGGTACATTATTGTAGATGGAGAAGGTGATACGGTTGCCGCAAATATCCTGATAACAGTAGAATCAGTGAACGATACACCGGTTGCCAACGACGATTTCGTGTCAATTCTGGAAGAAACAACGGTTGATATTCCGGTTCTGGTAAACGATAGTGATGTGGAAGCGGCTATTCCGCTTGATTCTGTTTTTATCGTTGCGACAACAAATCATGGTGTTGCTACTTTAATTTCAGGCACAGGTGTAATTAATTATGTTCCTGAAGTGAATTTCTATGGCAATGATACGTTGACATATTATGTGAAAGATACTGATGGGGCACTTTCTGATACAGCAAAAGTGGTGATAAATGTTCAGAATGTGAACGAAAACCCGGATGCCGTGGATGACTATTATTATATGCCTGAAGATTCAGTGATTGATCTGATGATCCTTGTGAATGATATGGATGCAGACAGAAGTGGCCTTTCACTCGATTCAATATCAGATCCTTTCCACGGAACGCTTGTTATGGATAAAGCTCCTGATACTATCAGATATATTCCTGAACCGGATTACTTTGGTATGGATTCTATAAAGTACTTCATTTCAGATGGCGAAAACGATCTGGATTCAGCTTGGATCTATATTGAGATTTATTCAGTTAACGATGTGCCGGTAGCTTTGAATGATACGATTATTATTTCAGATCTGGATGGTGATACGCTGGCTATTCTGGCTAACGATTATGATGCGGAAACATTGTTGACAGGAAATCATGTGGTAATAGAGGTTCTGCCGACAATGGGAAGTGCATATATTGACTTTACAACAGGTGAACTGATTTATGTCATGGATATGGACTTCTATTATTCGGATTCACTTACCTATGTTATTACAGATGATGATGGTGCTTCGGATACGGCCATGGTTTATATACTTGATACTGACAGCATCCTTGACTCGGATGACGATGGTATTCCTAACCTGGTGGAAGGAAACGAAGATATGGTGGATATGGACGGTATTCCGAACTACCTTGATCTGGATTCGGATGGCGATCAGATACCGGATGCTATTGAAGGATTACTCGACAGGGATGGAAACGGTATCGAGGACTATATTGATCCGTTTGACTGGGATGCGGATTCTGATGGTGATGGCTTGCCAAACCGCTATGAGGATACCAATAACGATGGTAACCCGTACAACGATGATTGCGACGGCGACGGTGTGGTTAATTACCTGGATGCAACGGATAACTGTGAGGATTATCTTGATATTCCTAACGGGTTCTCTCCAAACGGTGACGGCATTAATGATCTGTTCTACATCGAAGGGCTATGGAACTTCCCGGATGCGGAGATTTATATCTTCAACCGTTGGGGCAACAGGGTTTTCGATATGAAGTATTACGGTGATGAAGATCGTTACGGACCTTACGAAGCATGGTGGAATGGTCAGAGTAACCGGATTGGTAAAGCTGATGTCCCCGAAGGTGTTTATTTCTACAGGTTAACTCTGGGACGCGGGCGTAAAGTGAAAGAAGGTTATATTCATCTGAGACGCTAAGTAAAATAAAACTATATTTGTAGAACATTCCCGGCAAAACCGGGAATGTTTGTTTATTGAAGTCATCTTAAATCTTTTGTCTTAACTCTTAAGTCTTTTCAGGTATGACTAAAAAAGAACGCTTTCATCAATTTATTGAATGGTTTCAGGTGAATATGCCTGAAGCGGAAACAGAACTTGTTTATACGGATCCTTATGAGTTGCTGGTTGCAGTAATTCTTTCAGCCCAGTGCACCGATAAACGCGTAAACATGTTGACTCCTGCTATTTTTACAAAATATCCTGATCCTGAAAGCATGGCTAAGGCTAGTGTGGAAGATATCTTTGAACTTATTAAAAGTTGCTCTTATCCGAATAATAAAGCCAAACATTTGAAAGGCATGGCAGAGACACTGGTAAATACTTTTAGTGGTGTTGTTCCCGATACGGTGGAAGAGCTTCAGAAATTACCGGGTGTTGGCCGGAAAACAGCCAACGTTATTGCTTCTGTTGTTTTCAATAAGCCGGCTATGGCAGTGGATACACATGTTTTTAGGGTAGCCGAACGCATTGGTCTGACTACAAATGCAAAGAATCCTTTGGACTCCGAATTACAGCTTATAAAATACATTCCTGAAGAACTGATCCCAAAAGCACACCACTGGCTGATCCTGCACGGGCGATACGTTTGCCTGGCACGTAAGCCAAAATGCGAGGAATGTGGTATTAATGGAATTTGCAGGTACTATACGAAATTATAAACGTGTAAGTCCTGATTAATTCTTCCTGTTCTTTATGGGTAAACGAACGAAGAATTCGGATCCTTTATCCGGACTTGACTCTACCCATATTTCACCATCCAGCATTTTAACATAGGCCTTTGTAATTGAAAGTCCTAGTCCAGTGCCTTCAAATGTTTTTCTATAGCCGGATTCTGCCTGTACAAAACGATCGAAAATAGCGTCTTTAACATTGTCCTTTATCCCTATTCCGGAATCTTTAACATAAAATAAAAGATGGTCGTGACGCGCATGATAACCAAATTCAACAAATCCTTTAAATGTATATTTGATGGCATTCTTAATCAGGTTTGTGAAAATTGCATTTAGTTTTTCCTTATCTGTTTCAATGCTGAAATTAGTAAATAGTAAGTCGGGTTTGTAAGAAAGAAGTAGTTTTTTTGCGCCTGCTTCGGGTTTGAAAAACCTTGATTGTTCCAATAATAAGTTATGAATATTTACTGTTTCTATTTTAAGGTTTATCATTCCTGCTTCAATCTTTGACAGGTCCATAAGGTCATTTATTGTTGTCAGCATTCTGTTCCCGCTTTCCTGAATTATACGAATATATTCCTGAGATTCTTCTCCTGAAAGATGCGGGTCGGTTAAAAGTTCTGAAAAACCCAAAATACCATTCATAGGGGTACGAATTTCATGACTCATATTTGCCAGAAATGCCGATTTTAATCTGTCGCTTTCTTCTGCTTTTTCTTTGGCAAGGATCAATTCACTGATTATCTCTTTTCGTTTGGTAATATTTTCTTTAATTGCAACAAAATGAGTTATTTCTCCGCTTCTGTCTGTTATTGCAGAAATGTTAACCTCTTCCCAGATAATGTCTCCATTTTTTGTTTTATTCTGCAATTCACCAGACCAATCCTTTTTTGCAACTATTGTGTTCCAGAGTTCTTTATATATGCTATCTGGTTGATATCCCGATTTAAGGATTCTGGGATTTTGTCCTAGAGCTTCATTAAATGTGTATCCTGTAATTCTGGTGAAACTCTTGTTTACATATTCGATATTACCATTTTTATCAGTTATTACAATGCTTACAGGACTCTGCTCAACAGATCTGCTCAGCAGTTTCAGCTGATTTTCAACTGTTTTCTTTTCTGTAATGTCCACGCTTATTCCAAACAGCGCTTTAGGCATTCCTTTTGAATCAAATATCGGACAAAGAAGAGATTGTAATACTTTTGTTTTGTTTTTTACTGTTACCGGTAGTTCGTATGATAGTTCCCTTTTTTCAATAAAGGTTTTTTCTGCAACGCTCCACATATCCTTAAGTTCTTTCTCAGGGACAAATTTTTGATAAAATTCCAGGGATACAGTATTCTTTTTTCCCTGCTTTACACCAAAAATCCTAAACATATTTTTCGACCAGATTATTTGGTTTGTTTTCAGGTCCCATAACCAGTTGCCGAAACCTGCAAGCTGTTCTGCTTTATTTAGCCTGTTCTCACTTTCTACTAATTTCTCTTCCGCTTTTTTTCGTATGGTAATGTCGCGGATAATAGCTGCAAAGTAAATGTTATTTTCAGTATCCCATTTTGAAAGAGATAGCTCGAGTGGGATTAATGAACCATTTTTATGTTTCCCGTAAAACTCAATTGTTGAGATATCGATAGGAGACTTCTTTTGTTTTGTAAACCATTCAGACCATGAAATATGCTTGTTTTTTAAATGCTTTGGGATCAACATAAAGATATCCTTGTCGAGGACTTCATTTTTGGCGTATCCAAAAATGTTGTTAGCCGCAGTATTCCAATCCAAAATGACACCTTCACTATTTGTAATGATGATGGCATCGTTAGCAGAATGAAATACAGAACGAAACTTTTCTTCACTTTCTTTGAGTACCAGATCCGCATGCTTTTGCTTTGTGATGTCCTGAATAATACCTGTGACTGTATTATCATTTGAATTATACTCAGCTAAAGAATGAATATCAATAATTTCCCCGTCGGAAGGGCGTTTAATTTTAAATTCAATATCGTATTTCTTATTGTATTTGATTAATTTTTCTAATGCAGAATCAAGCATATTTCGATATTCAGGCAAAGGAATTTTTTGCAAATCAGATATTTTGTATTCGGAATCCGGATTAATTCCATAAATCCTGTAAGATTCATCCGAAACGATTGTTTTGCCGGTATTTAAATCAAACAACCAGCTTCCGGTTCTGCCAATTTTCTGTGCTTTTTTTAATTGCTTTTCACTTTCATTTATTTTTTCCTTAATATCATATTCTTTTGTAACATCCCTGAAGACAAGAATTACACCTGACACTTTATTCTGTCTGTCCAGGATTGGTGATCCGGAATCCGAAATCTGGTACTCTGTGCCATTTTTTGATATTAGTTTAGTATGATTGGCCAGACCAACAATTTGCCCTGTCTTAATAACTTTTTTTACAGGCGATTCAGCTATTTTATTTGTAATGCTATTATAAATCTTAAATACGTCTTCTAACGCTTTGCCATATGCATCTTCGGCTTTCCATTCAGTTAAAGATTCAGCAACCGGATTCATCCGGGTAATATTTCCGTTTACATCTGTTGTAATAACAGCATCTCCTATTGAATATAGCGTGGTTTTTAAATTTTCCTCGTTTTCTCTTAATGCAATTTCAATGTTTTTCTTTTCAGTGATATCTTCAACAAATCCCTCAATTAAATTCTTTTCTCCAGCTTTAACCTTAATGCCTTTTTCCCATACCCAACTTGTTTCTCCGGTTGATGTTATAATCCGGTATTCAATAACAAAATAATCCTGTTTGTTAAATGCTGCCTGGATTTCATCCCAGATACGCTTTTTGTCCTGCGGATGTATAATAGAATTATACGTGCGAACTTCATTGTTTATGAAATCAGAAGCAGGGAAACCAGTGATGTCCAAAATAGTATCACTTAAGTATTCCATGGTCCAGTTTTTATCAATTCTACATCGATAGATAAAACCATTAAGGTTATGAATAAGATTGCTTAATGATGGTGGCGATAGTGGTGACGAAGGAGTTTTGTAACTTACTTTGTCAACTCTTTTGTCTTCATCAGAAGGCTTGCGGAGAATACTGATCTTTAGAAGTGTTTTAATCAAAGGAATCAGTTCGATTTCTTTGATTGGTTTGGCTAAATAAAGAACAGTTGTTTCATCCTGTGCATTTGAATATGTTATAGGTTGTTTTGGGTCGTAAATGATAACTATTGGTATACCTTTAGTTGTTTTTCCATCCTTTAATTTGTTAATTATTTCTGATGTATTGTCTGAATTACCGTTGAATTCAATAAATATAAGATCTGTTTTCTTTTTCCTGACATGATTAATGAAGGATTCTGTATCTGAATAATGTATAATGTTCGTATTAGAAAATTCTTTTGTACTAAAGCTGGAAAAAGTTTTTTGAGTCTCTGGATTAAAATTTATGGTGAGAAAGTCGTTCATATGCTGCGCATTATGGTGGAGAAGTCGTAAAAGTAAATAAAAAAAAGAAGAATAACATATAAAATTAACAATAAAATAACATTTTGATGTTTGATATATTTGGAAAGCTAGTTTGAAAAATGTAAAGAATACATCAAAGACCTTCATGAATCTCTAATGTGAGATGCATAATAGAGGGACTTTAGTCCTGTCTTTCAATGTATTAAAATCGTATTTTTTATCAATCAAAATTGTTTTTGGTTCTGCATTGCACGGACATTATTGATTCCAATTGATTATGTTGTATCTGTTCTGATAGCAAATCTGGGATAAATATTTTTCAATTCAGCAGGGCACCTTAATATATTTCTTTCGGTCTCCTTTGCTGTCAGGACGAGATGGATATACTGATTTATAATACGAATTTCCAGTATCAAAATTTATAGGTAGCATAAAACTGACCCGGACTTTTTTCCCTCTTTGTTCTCCGGGAATCCATTTGGGCATCATTTTCACCACACGCAAAGCTTCTGCGTTTAATAATGAATCAACGCCGCGAACAATCTGTGGATTTACAATATTACCTGTTGTATCTACTTCAAAACTGACATAAACTCTTCCACTTATTCCTGCTGCTTTTGCTTCCGGTGGGTAGGTGATATTATTTCTCAAAAAGTTCATCATTGCATTTATACCACCTGGAAATTCCGGCATTTTTTCCACAATCTGGAATACTACATTTTCATCCAGGGCTTCTTCTTCAGTATCGACATCCATAAGTACTGTCTGATCAAATTCGGCTTCAACAATATTCAGATTTGAGGAGACAGGTGGTGGAGTTTGGTTGCGCCCGATTGCGGAATTATTCACGCCTTCAGGAAGTGGTATGGGTTGCCGTACAGTCACAGGAATGCTGTTTGGATTCACAAGGGATGAGTCTATTGCAATAAATGAAGTATATTCTGTCAGGAGGTTATATTGTAATCCCAGGCGGGTTATTTCATCAACCAGTTCTTTTTTATCCTTATTGTGGCTCCATGTGTCATTTCCTAACGAGTTGTAATCAGATACCAGACGTATTTTTTCTCTGGCCCATAAATACTTAAGGGCATTGTTCTTTCGGTTTTCGTTATGAATCACTATGGATTTGGCAATGACACTTTTCCCGCTTTGTCCTTCAACTTTAAGAAGCCCGTTTGCATTATTCCGGTATTTGCCGGAAATAATTACAGGCCTGTCGGCAAACAGGTCAGGAACATTTTCGGGTAGTACATCATACACATCTATACCTTCAAATGTAGCATGAATATTCGTTAGTACAGGTTGGGAAATATATGTTTTAAATTTTTCTGCCATTTCCCTTGCTTCCTGCTTGTTTTGTGCAATAAAAGGTTCGCCGTAACCTACGTGAGCCATTCCTTCTATGATGTAGCGATTCACTCCACGTCCGATGCCGAAGGAAAAGAAATTAGCTTTTCCAAGGTTCTCACGTATAAAATCAAATGTCTGCTTTTCAACCGTTACATAGCCATCGGTAAGAATAACAAATGTTCGTGCATAATTCTCCGTTGCATTCAGGTTCATGGCTGCTTTTAAACCACATAATAACTCTGTTCCGCCATAGCCTGACTGGTTATTAATAAAATACATGGCTTCATCTATGTTCTCCGCATTGGCTTTCATGGAATTCTTTGATAACATCGTAGATCCTCCGGCAAAAAGAATAACATTAAACAGATCATTTTCTTTCAGACCGCCTAATAATTCAGTCATAATTTGTTTGGAGATGTCCAGCGGAAACCCTTCCATTGAACCGGAAACATCCACAATAAATACATATTCCCTGGGTGGAATTTCTTCGGGTGTCAAGCGTTCAGGAGGTTGCATCATGGCGAGGAAATAATTTTCACCATTGGGATCATCGTATAATAATACACCGGTTTGCACTCCGTCTCCTGCAAGACGGTACTGCATAACGAAATCCCGGCTTCCTCCCTGTGGCTCATTAAGCGTCAGGGTAGCTTCTGATTTACTGGCATATTCTATCCTGTTCTGGTGTGTGGTGCAACGAATATCCTGGATAGGAATGGCGGTATTCAGATCAATAGTTAATGTCAGTATGGAGGTTGGCTTTACGCCTTTCATCAGATATGGATTTCCATTCCATGTTTCAGTCTTAGGTGTCGTCATCTCTTTTTTACTCACATACCTTGGACCAACAACAGTAGGATAGACAAATTCATATATCTTATCGGTTGGAATTAAGAGTTCGGTGTAGGACAGGTTGACTTCAATGGTGGCACCAGGCATAATATTCGCCACATTCATTTTGAACACATTCGGGCGTTCCTGTTCCAGAAGTGACGTTCGTTTTCCTTCCTCCTTAGCCGATTCATACATATTGCGGGCTTTTGCTTTCTCTTCAATTACGGCTCTGATTTCTCTTTTGCCAATCTTCATAACCATATCGTAAACAGCAGAACGTGTGGAGGCGGGAAAAACATAGATGGCTTCAATTGGAGTATTCCCTGTGTTCATATACGTTTGTTTTACATTTACATCGGCAATAACCCCTGAAATGTTTACATTAACATCGGTTGACTTTAGAGGAAGGCTGGCTTCATGGTTTTCATCAGTAATGACCACAAAATAAGGTGATTCATTTTTGTCGTCTGATGCTTTTGCAGCATAGGAAGTTGAAAACAAGAATGTAAGCATAAAAAGTCCAATGACGGATCGGTTTCTTTTACAGGCTGGAATATTCATAAGGCAAAAAATTGAACGTTAATAAAATACAGGTCATAAGTTAGAGAGAATAAAAGAACGTGGTGTACTCACATACTTATAAAACTTCGTAACCTTTCAATTTATTGTGCAATTTCAAGGTTTAACAATTTGACTTATACTATAATCTTTTAAACACAATTTAATAACTGTTAAAAAGCTGTATTCTGAGTAACCATTAATATCAGCATACGTTCTTAAACCAATACAGTCAATTTATGCGTTTTTTCTACGGATTCATTTTTTTATTTGGCATTGGTATAACCTTGGTTCAGGCTCAGACCGGGAATAAAAAGGTAGTAGCTGGTATTGTTTCTGATCAGAACGGGAAAGAACTGGTAGCCGTTAATGTGGTTAGCAAAAAGAAGGGTGTGGGAACAATAACCAATGATAAAGGATATTTTAAACTGGAAGTTGATGCACCGGACACCATTGTGTTTATGTTTATGGGAATGAAACCCCGAAATATTATAGTTACAGATTCATCTGAGACCATTCAGCTGGTTAATGTTATGCTTCAGACATCGAGTGTGGTACTGAAAGAAGTTGAAGTGAGTCCGTATTTGTCAAAATACGATCTTTCGTATGATAAATTACCGATGGATGCTACTGAATCTACACGGTATCAGTTGAGGCAACATGCAAAACATACAAATAAAACTTACTTTGAAACCGTTGGATTCAATTTTGCCCCGTTTTTGTTGAAGCAGGCTGGTAAATTAGGTGCTAAGATTGAAAAGGCAAAGGACAGGGAAACCCGGCAGCGCATCAGTATTATGAAACAACAATATGCTATTCAGGGAGATTCTATCTTTTCAAAAGGCATCCCAATGGATTCCCTGCGACATCCAAGCCATGAGGTGTTCACAAAATAACCAATTGTACGAGTAAAGACTAAATAACCGTTTTAATCGTTTTTATAGTGTTATTAACTTAATGCTATACCTTGAAATAAATGATAAAGCAATGTTGTAATTGTGTTCAATACATTTTCCTGTTTAGTAAATTCATGACGCTTAGTATTGCTCTTAGTGTTGTCTTTTTAACTTCCTGTAAGAGTATTGTTGAAGAAGAGTTTCTGATATCCTGGAAAGTACCTGTTATAAACAGTTTATTGATTGCAGATAGCATATTTAAAGTGAATATATCCTTTTCCGGTAATTTAACGGAGGTGGAATATCCATATGTCTCTGATGCTATTGTGATCATAAAGGATTCTGATAATAATTCCGATACTTTAAATTATTCAGATAAAGGAACTTATATAAGTGATGAAACGGCTAGGATACATAAACAATATTTTTGTCTGGTTAAAATTCCGGGATACAACGATGTCGTAGCCGAAGCTTTCGTGCCTAAGCCAGGAATAATTTCAAATGTGATTTTTAACAAAGATGCAGGAAGAGGAGAAGAAACTGAGCTTGTCTCGTCAGTGGAGTTTGATCTAAATAGCATACCGGATGAGAAGATTTACTGGGAGGTTAATTTTATTGAAAGGGGCATCTTTAGTGAATATGACTTCATTCAAAGAAAGGTTGTGGATTCATATAAAACTATTCATCATGATATTTATTTTAATCCTGATGAGATTGAAATACTGAAAAATGAAACGCCTCCCTATAATGTATTCTCAAATCATACCATCAATAAAAGCATATATCATGTGAAATTCTATTTCACAGAGTATTCGGTTGATCTTGATTCAGAACGGGATTTTTATATTGAATTGCGGAATGTTGATGAGTCATATTATGAGTTTCAAAAACAGTATTATTTGTATGAGATGGCTGCTAATGTTGGTTTGGGCAATTCAAACAGTAATTATCCATTATATACTAATATTGAGAATGGCTTAGGTTTATTTACGGCATATTCAACCACTTATGCGGAGGTTTTTGTGAAATGAAACTTTGTTCCTTTAATTTGAGATTTCTGTTTATCGCATTGCTTCTTGTAAACGCTGTTTTAGCTCATTCTTCAGATATCAGGTTGTCCGGCTTTGTAAAAGATTCGGTTACTAATGAGGTATTAACTGGTGCGAATATTTTTGAAACTGATCAGTTAACGGGAACGACAACGGATAATAAAGGATTTTTCAGTTTAAACATTTCAAATGCTGCCAGTCTTTCTTTTTCATTTACAGGGTACCAAAGTAAAACAGTTCAGTTAAACAGTAATTCAGATACTTTTTTGGTTGTATTTCTTATTCCGGGTAAAGAACTTTCAGAGATATCAGTAAATGCAAACCGCAATCTCAGAGCTAATATAACGCATTTGTCAGCGTATGATTTCAAACGAATTCCTGTTTTGGGTGCAAAACCGGATATTATTAAAACGTTGCAATTACTGCCCGGTGTACAGGCACAATCGGAAGGGATGAGTTTATTTTATGTACGAGGCGGAGAGCCAGGGCAAAATCAATATCTCCTGGATGATGTGCCTTTGATTTATGTGAATCATTTTGGTGGTTTAACATCTGTGTTCAACCCGGAGATGATAAATTCCGTGGATTTTTATAAGGGCAGTTTCCCTGCGCGACATGGAGGTAAATTATCTTCAATTGTTGATATAACTCAAAAAGAAGGGAACTTGTCAACGTTTGTAGGTTCATACAGTATCGGTTTAACGGATGCTTCGTTTAGTCTTGAGGGACCACTGATCCGTGATAAGCTAAGTTTTATTATTACAGCTCGTAAAACGTTGATCGATTTTTTGTTAGCTGGAATTTCCACAGTTGATGATGTCAATAATTCAATCATTTCTTATGGATTTCACGATGTAAATGCTAAACTTTCATGGAAACATGATGAAAGGAATACGTTTAATTTTAATTTGTACCAGGGAGACGATTATTTTAATTTTTGGGGCAAGCCGTGGGAACTGGAAAAGAATGAGAGCAATCATATTAGCCAGGTTTGGGGGAACTGGTTGTTATCGGGGAACTGGAAAAAAATTATAGGAGATCATTTGTTTGTTGAGAATTTGTTGTCATATACCAAATACAGGAATAAAAGCAAACAGACCTATAAAAGTATGTTTGATGCTGTAGAGGAAGTATCCGTTTTTAAAAACACTTCATCTGTAAATAATTTATCCGCTAAATCCATTTGGAAATATGCAATGACAAGGTATATGTTTTTGGAGTTTGGGAATGAAACAAATTACATGCAATATGAACCTGGTTATTATTATAATTCTACAGCTCAATACCAGGTTACAAGTTCTGTATATCATACCTTTAAAACCACAGTTTTTATTGACAATATCATTGATGTCAGCCCGTCTGTTGAAATCCGGCCTTCATTGCGATTTAATTTGTATATAAATAATAGTATCCTTTATCCGGATGTTGAACCACGCGTTAATTTTAGGTTTAAAGTAGCAGACAGTCAAAATCTTGAACTAAATTACATGAGAGTAATGCAGTATGATCATTTAATGCACATTCAGGATCAAATCATAAAAAGTGAAATCTGGTTACCGGCAAGTTCAGAAAACCCACCGCAGTTATCCGATCAATTGTCGGTAAGTTGGATGAGTAGCATTGCAAAGGATATACTGAAATTAGAAGTGAGTCTCTATTATAAGAAGATGGATAATCTTGCGCGTTTAAAAATGGGCTATGAAAATGCATTGGGCTTAACAGATATTGAGCATAAATTGCTGCGTAATGGTAAAGGTGCCGCGTATGGTTCAGAAATTATACTAAGTAAAAATAAGGGGATTTTAACTGGTTCTGTTGCTTACAGTTTTACTGAATCTAAAAGAAGTTTTGCCGAAATAAATAAGGGAGAGTTTTATGATTATGAGTATAATAGTCCACACACATTAACTTTGAATGCGAACAGAAAGCTAAACAGACACTGGAACTTTAATCTTGTTTGGACCTTCTCTTCAGGGTTACCATATACACCAGCATCGGGAAAACATTTATTAATGGACCTAACCAATGGGAAAGTCACTGACGGTGTTGCAATTGACTATGAGGAATATAATAGTGGGAGAATGCAAAATTATCATCGGATGGATGTTGGTTTTACTTATGAGACCAAAACTAAAAAGGGGAATAAAGCTGTCTGGACTTTTTCTGTTTATAACCTGTATAACCGCATGAATCCATACAACTATTATTACGATGATGATAAATACTTAGATACGGGAGTAGAATATACAAAACCACTTAAGCTTTATAAAGTAACATGGTTTCCGATAATACCCAGCTTCTCGTACAAAGTTTTTTTTGATGACATTAAATTCAGAAACTAATTTTCGTAATCGAAATATAACTGGTAAAAATGCATTTTTTTCTGCTGGTCGTAGCCGCGCTCAATCAGTTGCTTATTGCCATGCACATATACATGAAAATTTTTATCGAGTTTGATGACTGACTTAAAAAACCGTTTGTGCTTTTTTACGGCATCAGGCTCAATGGAAAACGCATCTTCCAGGGGTATCTGCCGTTCATTTTCATAAAACTCACGATAATCCTCAAAAGCTTTGATTGTTTCAGGGTTTTCAATCACCTGTGATTCAAAGTCAGATAAATCGAAATCTTTGTTTTTGCCAAAATAATCGATGGAACGGTTCAACATGTCAGCCTGTTCACTGCAGTCAACACGGTTCTCTGCATTGTAAACATCGGTAACAAAATCCTTGCAAAGGGAAAGGTAATTCTGGGTCATAAAAAAGTTGTCTTCGCGCGGAATCAGACCCAGGAAATCGGTCTTCCAGTACACCGCTTCATCTCCTTTTGAGATGGAATCCACGATGGAAATGATGTATTCACCTGTTTCCTGGTTGCGGAAAATAAGGGCGCCTTTATCCAGTTTCTTAATGCTGATCCCTTCTTTGGGTTCAATACCGAATTTCTGATCACCAGTGTATACTTTCAGATAAGTTTCTTTGGTTTCTGATTTAAACAAACCTATACAACGGTAGGCTTCACCATAGAGTTTTACATTGTCGATATTGGCTACATAAAAGTCTCCGGCTTTTATCTTAGGATGCGTGGATGTTTCGTACAACAGCTCTGCCAGTTTTTTCGAAGATCCGATAATGGTTTCTGCATTTTCAAATATCTGATCCACTTCCTGTATGACGGGATTGATATCCGGGTCCGCAAAATTATACTGGATATCAGGCTTAAATGTTTTCAGAAAATACTGAAGGAGCAAGGGAGATAAAGGATTATCCTGCTGCAGTGAGAGCAGGTTTTCTGATAATTCACAGCCTTCGTCGTAAGGCTTGTAACCAATATGGTGGACAATAAGTTGACGTATAGTAGCTTCGCTGTAATCGATCATAATTTGAAAATTTCAACAAAAATGGGATATAAAATTGAAATGACATGAAATAAGCGGAATGTTTTTGAAGGCATAGTTTATAATGCCACCCGTTCAGGGTTTTTGTGTTATTTCATGGGTGCGTTTTACAATAATGACATCCCTCAGGGATTGCGTGACCCATATGTTCGCAATCAGTTGTGCTTATAACATTCCGGCGGGATTAGAGGAATTAAATGTGGAGAACTAGTCTATGACTAACCTTTTTCGTAAACCCGAAGGGTTGATATTATTGTAACTGTAATCAATGAGCAGTTTACAGAAATCCCGAAGGGATGGCATTATGTTTTGAGGAAATTACTTTTAATCAGGATATGGCAATTGTCTTTTGGCATTAACTTCTGAAAAATTCGGAACAGGTAATTGTAATCTCAAAATACTGTTGTTCGGTTAAAGCTCCAGACCCATATGAACCTAAAAGACTGTCATTCTGAGCGTAGTAAAATGAAGCGAAGAATCTTTAAGTAATATTGATCTTTAGCTGGTCAACAATAATCTCAAAATATCGCTTAAAGCTTATTTTGAAAAACATTTGGTGTAATTTATCACAACCTTTTGCAAAAATTAACAACCATTGTTTGTATTTTTGTAGTTTAAAGAAAACACGTTATATGGGATTTTATCTTTTCAGAACACCGAAGCCACGAACATTTGAGCATGTGCCGATCTACTATGACGAATCGAAAGAGCGTCTTAAACAGATGCAGCGTCAGGCGGATGTTGAAGCCGGAAAGCTCTCCAGTGATAAGTATGTGCCAAATATAAAGGGTAAATTCCGTAAGAACTGGCATAATACGTATACCAGTTCCGCAAGAAACGAAAAGCGGAAGTCCAATTTGCGTCTTGTGGCTATCATAGCCGTATTATTTTTTATTGCCTGGTTGATCCTGAATTCAGACTTTAGCATCTTAAACGTGTTCTGGGAAAAATAGCTCCAGCTTATGACTGATATAATCAAGCTTTTACCCGATTCCGTAGCTAACCAGATTGCTGCAGGTGAGGTCATACAACGTCCTGCGTCTGTAGTAAAGGAATTGGTTGAAAATGCTATTGATGCAGATGCCACTCAAATTACAGTTATTATTAAAGATGCCGGAAAAACCCTGATACAGGTTATTGATAATGGAAAGGGGATGTCAGACACCGATGCACGGATGTCTTTCGAACGGCATGCTACATCCAAAATTACGGATGCTACAGATCTGTTTAATATTCACACCAAAGGATTTCGTGGCGAGGCTTTGGCTTCTGTTGCTGCCATTGCACACGTAGAAATGAAAACACGGCAGGTAGGCGCTGAACTAGGCAGCGTTCTCGATATTAACGGATCAAAAGTTGAACGACAGGAACCGGTTAGCTGTCCGCAGGGGACCAACATCAGTGTGAAGAACCTGTTTTTTAACGTTCCTGCAAGACGAAAATTTCTTAAATCGGCTTCTACAGAGTTCAGACATATACTTAATGAGTTTCAGCGTATTGCTCTTGTTGCTCCCGATACAACATTTAAATTATACCATAACGACGAGGAAATACTTGATTTGCCGTCGGGAAGTATTCGGCAGCGCATCGTTGGTGTGTTTGGTAAACCACTGAATCCAAAACTGGTATCGCTCGAAGTGGAGACATCCATAGTGAAGATTTCCGGTTTTATCGGAAAACCTGAATTTGCTCGGAAAAAATTCGGGGAACAATTCTTCTTTGCCAATAACCGCTACATGCGTCATCCTTATTTTCACAAGGCGGTGATGGACGGCTATGGTAATATTCTGCAACCGGAGACGATCCCCAGTTATTTTTTGTATCTGGATGTTGATCCGGCTTCTGTGGATGTGAATATACATCCTACAAAAACCGAAATAAAATTTGAAAATGAACAGGCTATCTGGCCAATTTTAATGGCAGCTGTAAGAGAAGCATTGGGGAAATTTAATGTGGTTCCCTCTATAGACTTCGACCAGGAAGGCGCCATTGATATTCCTGTTCTGCATAAAGATACAGAGATTAAAATACCGGTGGTTCATACCAATCCGGAGTATAATCCGTTCAGATCAACCGGAACAAAGACTTCATCAGGTTCTTTCGAAACACCGTCGAAACATATTCCAACGGACTGGGAAAAGTTGTATGCCGATTTTGAAGACGAAACTGAATCAGAGAAAAATGAGGATAAAGATTTTGGATCAACCGTTGAACCGGAAATAAAACAGGCTGAAAAACTTTTTGATGAGGAAGAGCATACGGTTCGAACCGAGCAATCTTTTTTTCAGTACAAGAATAAATACATCATCACTTCAGTGAAATCCGGTCTGATGCTGATCGATCAGCACAGGGCGCATTCACGCATTCTTTTCGAAAAATATCTTAAAAATATTGAGGACAACAGAGTCATCTCCCAGAAACTACTGTTCCCTGAAACCATTGAAATAAGCGCGGGAGACGGTGTTATTCTTGAAGAAATAAAAGATGTACTGGCTTGTTTAGGCTTTGACGTAGAGCGATTTGGAAAGAACACTTTTGCTATTAACGGTGTTCCTTATGAAACAGGAAATGTTAACGCCGTTGCCCTGCTGGAACAATTGATAGAAACTGCATCAGAGCAGGGCAGGAGCGTTAAAGCAGACTTGTCGCAATCTTTGGCACGTATATGTGCGGGAGCAGCAGCTATTCAGTACGGTAAAAAGTTATCTGAATCTGAAATGCAGGACATGGTCGATTCCCTGTTTGCCTGCTCCATGCCGAATTATTCTCCGGACGGTAAGTTGATTCTTACAATTCTGGAGGATACCGAACTGGAAAGGCATTTAAAATAATGGATTAAATTTGTTGAAAATTTTTATATATGCAACGATCTCTTTTAAGCTCAGCACCGGTGGTTAAAAACCTGATTATCATTAATGTGATTTTCTGGATTGCCAGTATAGTTCTGTTTAATACCTTTGGTATTCAGCTCGAACAATATTTGGGACTGCATTATTTCAGATCCCAACAATTTATGCCGCATCAGCTTATAACTTATATGTTTATGCACAGTTATATGCACATGGCTTTGGGGCATATCTTTTTTAATATGTTTGCCCTCTTTATGTTTGGCGTTATGCTGGAACGGGTTTGGGGATCTAAGCGTTTTTTACAGTATTATCTGATTACCGGAATAGGTGCAGGATTGGTTCAGATGCTTGTGTATTATATCAGGATAAGTTCGCTTGAAAAAGGAATAGATCCTGAGACGATTCAAAATATATATAAAAATGGTTGGTCCATTCTTCAGGAAGGGAAAAATTATTCAAACGAGGTATTGGCGCAACTTAACCTAATGGTTAATACCTCGACAATTGGTGCATCAGGTGCGGTTTTTGGTATACTTCTGGCATTTGGTATGTTGTTTCCAAATACTCAATTAATGCTGTTGTTTCCACCAATTCCTATTAAAGCAAAATACTTTGTGATAGGTTATGGCGTTATTGAGTTGTTTGCAGGAGTTGCTAATCGTTCCGGTGATAATGTGGCACATTTTGCGCACCTTGGAGGTATGTTGTTTGGATTCTTTCTGATCCGTTATTGGAATAAAAATACGAAAAACTTCTATTAATGAGTATCTGGGACGAAATAAAGGAATCGTTTAAAAAGGGCAGCATTGTTACCCGCATACTCTATGTGAATATCGGGGTATTTATTTTTCTCCGATTGGCAGATGTTGTTTTTAAGCTGACTGAAATTGAGCCGACGGTTTGGACATATCCACTTTATTTGTTTTCTATTCCTTCAGATCCTGCCGAACTGGCAACCAAACCGTGGACATTGATAACTTATATGTTTACGCATTTTGAATTTCTGCATATTCTGTTTAACATGCTGTGGTTTTACTGGTTTGCCCGGTTTTTTTTGATGTTGTATAACGAAAAGCAACTTCTGGGATTATATATAACAGGCGGCTTGGCAGGTGCAGCAACATATTTACTGGCTTATAACCTGATTCCGTATTTCGCACATCAGGATCATAATATACTTTTAGGAGCTTCAGCTTCTGTACTGGCAATTGTGGTTGCTGTTGCGGTGACTGCTCCCAATAACGAAATTAACCTGATATTTATCGGTCCTGTTAAAATGAAGTATCTGGCTTTATTTACGGTGGTAATAGATCTGATTAGTGTTACCGGCGATAACGCCGGTGGACATATTGCACACCTGGGCGGTGCTGCCTGGGGTTGGATGTATGTAATGGCCTTTCAAAAAGGGAATGACATGGGTAAATTTGTAAATATTATTATAGACAGTATTGTTTCCATTTTTAAACCGAAACGTAAGAAGATGAAGGTGAAATGGAACCGTCCGGTAACTGATATAGATCAGGAATACAGAGATCAGCGCGCCGCAAAGGAACATGAGATTGACGCAATACTGGAGAAAATAAAAAAATCGGGTTACGACAGCCTGACAAAGGACGAAAAACAAAAATTGTTTCAGGCCGGAAATCATTAGTTTGGATCAACCTTAATTGAAAATGAAAAAGTTTATACGAAGAACTTTTCTGATCTTTAATCTGCTTGCAGTACTATTGTTACTGGTGGCTTACCTGGCTCCGGTTGTGAATCCCCGTACATTTGTAGTGCCAAGTTATCTGGGTTTGGTTTTTATTTATATTGTGGTTTTGAACCTGCTTTTTGTGATTATCTGGATCTTCGCATCAAAGTGGTATTTTATTATTTCACTACTTGTGCTTATGCTGGGTTACAATGTTTTGAATCGGTCTGTGCCGTACAGAACAAATGAGACCAAAATAACAGAGCCTGGTGCATTTAAACTGATGAGTTTTAATGTCAGGGTATTTAACCGGTACGGCTGGACGGCTGATGGTGACCCGGATGATGTGGCACGTTTTGCAAACGACCAGAATCCTGATATCATTTGTTTGCAGGAATTTGGTGTAAATAACAGATCAAAGACTCATTCTGAAAAGGTTGTTCTTCGTCTTTTTTCGCGCTGGAAATATCACTATTTTGAATTTGGGGAACCCGGAAACAGTGGTTACCGTCAGGGACTTGCAATATTCTCGAAATATAAGATTCTGAGAACAGGTAAATTGCCGGATGGCGATAATGAGAATTTTACCGTTTATGCTGATATTGAAAAAGATAATAAGGTGGTTCGGTTATTTACAAGTCATTTGCAGTCCATTAATATGTCTGGTAAAGAGTACCTGGTTTATGACATTCTGAAGGATCCGACTAACAGTGAAAAGGTTCGGCATGAAATGGGCATTTTTCGCTGGCATATGAATGCGGCTTATAAGCAGCGTGCTGTTCAGGCTCAGACATACCGGAAGTATATTGAAGCATCTCCGTATCCGGTTGTTGTTTGCGGTGATTTTAACGATACTCCTGTGTCTTATGCCTATCGCAAGATTAAAGGTGATCTGATTGATACATATATAGAATCCGGTAACGGTATTGGATCAACGTATAACGGACCTTACCCCCTCTTGCGGATCGACTATATTTTTATTGATAAGCGATTAATTTCCAATGATTTTAAACGGTATAAAGTCGATTTATCCGATCACTACCCCATAAGCTGTTATATTGCATTTAAGGAGTAAATTAGATATCGTCAAATCCCCCGTCAATTGTGAGAAACAATTGACGCCCCCTTTTTCTAAGGGGGACAGGTAAGTTGCAAGAATATTTGTCGATTGTCCTCCTTATTCTTATGATATGGACAAGGGATTAACATAGTTTTGTATAAAAAGTCTGTCATTTTTAATAACGGCAAA
>NZ_JBHMVA010000016.1:0-115944 GCF_042436675.1 Quyinboa ferrireducens
ATTTGGTGATGCCGATTTCGATCCTGCTGCAACGGCTTCTTCAGGGTTAGCTGTTTCTTACAGTTCTTCCGATGAAAGTGTGGCTACCATTGTGGACGGGAATGTTCACATTACAGGGGTAGGTTCCTGTACCATTTACGCGGATCAGCCAGGGGACGCTAACTACAATGCGGCTTCACAGGTAAGCCAGACACTTAGTGTATCCGAAGCTTCAGCTTCTGTTGAACTGACTGCGTTGACGGCTGTATTCGACAGTCTGGAACATGCTGCAGTGGCAACGACAACGCCTTCTGGACTAAGTGTGGCTATTACATATAACGGTGGTTCTGTTCTTCCTGTTAATGCCGGAAGCTATGCAGTACTTGCAACTATTGACGATGAAAATTATACAGGTTCTGCCAACGGAACACTGGTTATCTCTAAAGCTTCGCAGTCTGTATCATTTGATGCAATGCCTGCTAAAACATTTGGTGATGCCGATTTCGATCCTGCTGCAACGGCTTCTTCAGGGTTAGCTGTTTCTTACAGTTCTTCCGATGAAAGTGTGGCTACCATTGTGGACGGGAATGTTCACATTACAGGGGTAGGTTCCTGTACCATTTACGCGGATCAGCCAGGGGACGCTAACTACAATGCGGCTTCACAGGTAAGCCAGACACTTAGTGTATCCGAAGCTTCAGCTTCTGTTGAACTGACTGCGTTGACGGCTGTATTCGACAGTCTGGAACATGCTGCAGTGGCAACGACAACTCCTTCAGGGTTGAGTGTGGTTATTACATATAACGGTGGTTCTGTACTTCCTGTTAATGCCGGAAGCTATGCCGTAGTTGCAACTATTGACGATGAAAGTTATTCAGGTTCTGCCAACGGAACCCTTGTTATCTCTAAAGCTTCGCAGACGATCTCGTTTGATGCAATGTCTGCCAAAATATTTGGTGATACCGATTTCGATCCTGCTGCAACGGCTTCTTCAGGGTTAACTGTTTCTTACAGTTCTTCCGATGAAAATGTGGCTACCATTATGGACGGGAAAGTTCACATTGCGGGCGTAGGTTCCTGTACCATTTATGCGGATCAGGCAGGGGACGCTAACTATAATGAGGCGACTCAGGTTTCCAGAGAATTGATTGTTGAAAAGGCAACAGATATAAGGGATATTAATCTGCCGGAAGCTACCGTTTTCCCATCATTAAATCACGGAAAATTTATTGTCAGGCTCAATAATAAAAAACCGTTTACTACATTTATCTATGATCTGAACGGAAAAGCCATAACAAATATGTCTGACAGTGTAGGTTCTGAAGAGTTTAATTTGACTGATCAGGAACCTGGATGTTATATCGTGAAAATTGTTCAGGAAGAGTCTGTTTTAATCAAAAAAGTAGTAATTCAATAAATAAAAAATCTCAACAACTATTAAAGGCTGCCCAAATGGCAGCCTTTAATGTTTATTATCAAATGGTTGATCAAAATAAATATTAAATATTTGCAAAAATCCTGCTTGATGTATCGTCTGATATAAAGATGACTTGGCGGTTTATAAATCTGTTGGGATTGGCTTTAGGATCAGAAATAATATTATCACAAAACCAACAGAAGTTTTCTCCTGAAAACACAATAACGGCATTTCCATTGGCATCAGCACATATTAATCCTGAAGATGTTGAGTTTATTGACGATAGGTGCTTTATTTTTCGGATTGTCATTCTCCTGTTTTTAGCATCAAGATTACCTGCTGGTTCTATAAACAATGTACCCTGATCATAAACAGGCCTGACCAGAGCTGAATGCCTAAATTTAGACACTGTGGTTTACTGTTTAATCCTGCAAAACTTTTACCCCAAGTTATTGTTATGTTTAGAATGACAAATATACCGGAAAGCTTAAGCAACGAAAAAGTAAAAAACAGGTTTAAAACCATACTTATTCTGGGCATTCTAACCGCTTATGTCCCGTTTTCTATCGACTCTTATTTACCTGCTGTACCAAATATTGCAGAATATTTTGGAACAAGTACAGCCCGTATGACATTTTCCCTCACAACTTTCTTTATTGGATTCTCGCTTGGTCAGATTATTTATGGTCCACTCCTCGATCGGGTTGGCAGAAAAAAGCCGCTTTACGTTGGTGTTACGATCAGTATTTTGGCAAGCATTGCCTGCATCTTTTCATGGAGCGCATCCTCATTTATCCTTTTCAGATTTATACAGGCCCTTGGTGCTTCTGTAGCATCAGTTTCTGCGTTGGCCATGGTACGGGATTTCTTTCCCCCCGAAGAAAGCTCAAAAATATTCTCCTTACTGGTTCTTGTCATCGGATCTTCTCCTCTTTTAGCACCTTATTTAGGAAGCCATATTATGCAATTATTTAACTGGCACTGGATATTTGCATTTCTTATATTAATTGGCATAGCGGTTATGTCGCTTGTAAAGTTAGCCCTACCGACTGGTTATATCCCTGATGAAAAAGCTACATTAAAAATTAGAACTATACTCAAGAATTACAGAGAAATTATTACCAATCCACAGTTTTTAATTTATGCCATTGGAGGAGCATTTTCGTTTGCCTCCTTATTTATCTACGTGGCTGGTTCACCCATTATATTTATGGAACATTACCATTTTACTCCTAAAACGTTTGGCTATGTATTTGCAGGGTTGGCGATTGGGTTCATCGGTGGCAGTCAGTTAAATATCCTGATGCTTAAATATTTCAGCAGTCAGAAAATATTTCGTTTTGCCCTGATTAGTCAGTTTATAATTGGCATTATTTACTTTGCCGGTGTTGCCAATCAATGGTTTGACGAGAATATGAATATCGTATTTCTATTCTTTGTATTACTATGCATTGGTTTTACATCACCGAACGGCATAGCGCTGGCGCTTGCACCTATTCATAAAAATCTGGGAAGTGCTTCTGCCCTGGTTGGAATGATTCGCATTGGAGTTGCAGGTTTGACGTCAGCAAGCATCGGCCTCCTCAATGCCACCAACAGTATTCCTGTTGCCGGCATGATTTCTTCCACGGCATTTATATCGCTTATCATCATGACCTTCGGACTAAAACGAATGAAGTCCATAGGTGTGGAAGTAGTGGAGAAATAGTAACCGTATTTACATAAGTCCTTTCCACCATCTGGTGAAGGTTTGTGCACTGTCATTCAGAAAAACCGGTTCGCCAATTTGTGGTGTTAACACTGGAATATCTGAGCCGGATTGATTTTCCGTTATTTTATTCAAAGGTTCATCCCATGGATGATTTGCTAAAGCAAATTTTGAATTATGAACCGGTAAGATCTGTTTAGTTCTCAGATCCTCTGCAACCTTAAATACCTGATCCGGAAGCAAGTGTATCAGATTCCAGTTCTCATCGTATTGTCCCTGTTCTATTATCGCCAGATCAAACGGCCCAAACTTCTCGCCTATTGCAGAAAAATGTGTATCGTACCCTCCGTCACCACCTATGAATAAGTTATAGTCCGGAGCCTTAAGCACAAATGAAGCCCATAAGGTTTTGTTACGTTTTAATCCTCTTCCGGAGAAATGCCGTGCCGGTGTGGCTGTTAATTTCCAACCAGCACCTATATCCATTCCATCATACCAATCCAGTTCGGAAATACGTTCCGGATCAAATCCCCAGTGCTCAAAATGCTGCCCAACGCCTAAACCACAGACGATATGTTTCACGTTCGGCTTCAAATCGAGTACCGTTTGATAATCCAGGTGATCCCAATGATCGTGCGTAATGATTAAGTAATCAATAGCAGGAAGATCTTCAGCATGAAAAACAGAAGTCCCTTTAAAAGCTTTGTTGATAAATGAAAACGGAGAAGCGTACGGACTAAATACCGGATCAACCAAAAATGTTTTCCCCTTTAAACGGATAAAATAAGAAGAATGGCCAAACCAAACCAATACATCATCACCAGGATTTAAGGCCTTTATATCTGTTTTAATTACAGGAATACTGTCTTCAGGAGTAACGCGAATCTTCTTTCGGAACATAAAATCCTTCATTACCTGAAACCTGCTTTTATCAGAAGTAAATGTTGGCGTTTCACTCAGATTTCTGAACTCCCCATCTTTGTAATTTGCAGATTGTCCTATCCGTTCCAGGCGTTCTCCTTTAGGTGATTGTCCGAACCTGGAAAGATTCAATAGTGTCATACCCGTTAGTGTTATAATTAATGCAAATGAAAACAGTATTATTAAAAGCCTCTTCATATGATGTATTTCCCGACTATCAATAGTTAATTCCCCTTTTATAACAGAAATTCTATTTAACAGTTCATTGATTAAAGCCTTGCAAATATTGTAATCTTTAATCAAATTAAACTATCTGCATTACAGTTTTACCTACCTTAATTACTGAATAAATTGTATTCTAAAATAACACCTCCATTATTAACCTTTTTTAAAATAAGAGTATTTATCTAATACACTGGCATTTAAATCAAAACCCATTACTACAAACTCATTTTCTGATTGCCGATAAAATAAAAAACTGTAATTTTGACCAATAAAGTTAATTAGTCAGATATTAGATCTTAAATGAAACAGGAAACCAAACAATCTGAGATTATTAATGCAGCTCAGGAACTGTTCTCAACTTTTGGATTTGAGAAAACGACAATGACTGACATTGCCAGACGACTGGGAATTTCCAAAGCATCGCTCTATTATTATTTTACAGATAAAGAGAGTATTATTAAATCGCTTGCAATAAGAGAACAGGAGCAGTTCATAAATGAAATACAAACAATTACCGACGGGGCTTCAAGTTCGAAGGAAAAACTTCTTTCCTATGCAGGGAAACGTGTGGAACTATTACAGCGCCATCTCACGTTAAGTAGCATGAATATTGGCACCTACACATCCATAAAAACATTGTTTACTTCAATCCTGACCGATTTCCGGAAGCAGGAAACCGATCTGGTAACAAGAATCCTGTCTATTGCTATTGAAAAAAAGGAAATACGTGACATTAATCCACTGGAACTTGCAGAGCTCTACCTTGATGTGCTTATGGGCCTGCGTAAGAATGCTTACTATAGTTCAGGAAAAGTTGCATTGAACAATCTGCAATTTGAAGCCATAAAACAGGTAAAACAACAATCTCAGTTGTTTACCGAAGTATTTATAAAAGGTATTTCAGTATAACATGAAAGCAACTGAATCGCAACCATTTGTGGTTATCCTGAATTGTCCGGATAACTGAACAAGCAACCAGTCACTAACACCATTTTTACCTCCAAAAGTATTAATAAACAAAAATCAAATCACTGTTGATACATATAGGATTCAACAAAAGAAAAGGAAATAATATATGGAAAAGGAAACGCCTGATAAAAACAAGAAGAGCAGAAAGAGCAGAATCATTGTATTTGCACTCCTGGGTATTGGGGCTGTAATTGCCGCAGCGGTATATTATCGTTCTTTACGATTCGAGACAACGGACGATGCGCAGATAGATACCGATATTACTTCACTTACCTCGCATGTACCGGGTTACATCGCGCAGGTAAGATTTGATGACAACGCCTATGTACATAAGGGCGATACCCTGATCATTCTTGATGACAGGGAGCTGGCTTTAAAAGAAGCGCAGGCCGAAGTGTCACTGGAGAATGCCATAGCGCTGCTTAATACAACCCGGGAAAATACACGTTCTGTCAGACAAAGTGGCCAGACCAGCACAATTAAGATCGATGAACTCAGGATCCTTATGGAAAACACCAGTAAGGATTTTGAAAGGTATAAGAAATTATACGAAGAAGGGACAGTAACACCACAACAGTTTGACAAAATCCGGACAGAAAAAGAAACTCTGGGAAAACGTATTGAGGCAGCCCAACAAACTGCGAAAGAAGTGGACTCAAGGATCAGTGCTGCAGACCAGCAGATTTCTGTTTCTGAAACAGTAGTCGAACAGCGTCGCATTGAACTGAAATATGCAAAACTTAATCATTCCTACGCGTTTATTACAGCACCTTTCGACGGCATTGTGTCTAAAAAGAATGCTGTGGAAGGACAGCTGATTCAGGCTGGTCAGGCATTGTGCTCCATTATTTCCAACGATAATATCTGGGTGACCGCAAACTTTAAGGAAACCAAAATAAAAGATATCAAAGAAGGGATGAAAGTGGATGTCTGTGTAGATGCCTATCCGGATGAAATAATTGAAGGGCGTGTCGCATCGTTCTCTTCGGCAACAGGCTCTAAATTCTCTCTGATTCCTCCCGATAATGCAAGCGGCAATTATGTAAAAGTGGTGCAGCGAATCCCGGTTCATATTGATCTGGACAAAAACAATCCATTATTTAAACACATCAAACCGGGCATGAATGTTTTTGTAAAGGTAATTTTAAACTGATCCTGAATGTCAAAGATTGGGCTCAACAAAATATTAGTAATCATAACAGTTGTTGCCGGTGCACTATTGCAACTCATCGATTCATCCATCGTAAATGTTTCGCTGACGCAGATGATGGGGAACCTTGGTGCGACACTGGGGGATATCAGCTGGGTAGTCACGGGCTATACCACATCAACCATTATTATGATAACCCTTTCGGGGTGGTTGAGCGCGAAGCTTGGACGCAAGGTTTATTTTACAGCATCCATCATCCTGTTTACAGTCGCTTCTGTGTTTTGTGGTTTGTCTACTTCCATTTCGCAGTTGATCCTATTCAGAATTATTCAGGGAATCGGTGGCGGGGGCTTGCTGACTACCGCACAGGCGATTTTGATTGATACATTTCCACGTGAAGAATTGGGAACAGCCAATGCAATATTCGGTATGGGTGTTATTATTGGTCCGTCAATAGGTCCAACACTGGGAGGTTATATCACAGATCATCTGTCCTGGCACTGGATATTCTTTATCAACATTCCTGTTGGCATTGTAGCATCTATCCTTTCAATCCTGTATGTAAAAGATTCAGAATACCGGTTAAAAACAGGTAAAATGGACTGGGCAGCCCTGATACTCCTGATATTGACCATCGGGTCATTACAGATCATACTTGAAAAAGGTCAGGAAAAAGACTGGTTTCAATCTTCATTTATCTCCGCACTAACCATTATTTCAATAGTAGCAGGTATTCTTTTTGTGTTCCGACAATTAAAGGTTGAAAATCCAATTCTTAACCTTCGCCTGTTGAAAAACAGGCAATATGCTATAGGGACGAGTTTTGGATTTGTACAGGGCATTGGGTTGTATGCTTCCGTATTTGTGATCCCGATCTTTTGCCAGAGCATGCTCGATTACACGGCCAAAGATACCGGATGGTTAATGCTTCCGGGAAGTCTTGCAGCAGGTGTTATGATGCCGGTAGTAGCCACAGTGATGAACAAAACAAAAATTTCTCCGGTTGTCCTTGCAGGCATAGGATTTTCGTCATTTGTCCTTTTCGTATGGTTACTTTCGGGAATGAACCAGAATACCGGATCCGGAGACTTTTTCTGGCCTTTAATCCTGAGGGGTGTTGGTTTGGGTTTATTGTTTATCCCCTTACTTACTATTACAATCTACCCCTTACATAATAAAGACGTGCCACAGGCAACCGCATTTACCACCATGGTCAGACAGCTTGGCGGCGCATTTGGGATAGCCATGGCAACCACCTACATAAGCATTCGCAGTGTATTCCATTACAGTATTCTGAGTGAACACATCAGCAAATACAATCCTGTGTCGTATGAACGCTTACAGGGATACGCACATTTGTTTATGTCCAAAGGCAGTGATCTGGCGACATCTTACACAAAAGCTGCAGCAGCCCTAAAAGGCAGTCTAATGAAACAGGCTATGATCCTGACCTATAACGATGTGTTTATCATAGTCGGCGTGTTTTTTGCGGCCTGTATACCGTTCTTATTGCTTTTCAGAACAAAAGGGAAAAAAGGAGATAATTCTGCATTGAAAACTGAACAAGTAATTGAATAATTGAATGGCATAGACTCTAAAAATCTTTACATTACTTTATGCACAACATATTTAACAGATAAATTTTATCCCGGTTGATCATAATAATATTGGAATGATCTATAAGACCAATGCTGAAATAGTTTTTTGAAATCAAAAAATACATTTACATTTGTAGCCTGAATTTTGGGACGTTAGCTCAGTTGGTTCAGAGCGCTTGCTTGACAGGCAAGAGGTCACTGGTTCGATTCCAGTACGCCCCACAATTTTACCTTAATTGACACGTACTTTCTTTAAGATTATGCTCAAGAATATAAAATATCCCTTTTATTTTTTCAACAGCCACAAAACAAAAATTATGCAATCCATTTTCTGACCTGAATTAAAATTAATTCAAAACCAACTTTTCTGTCCTTCTATTATCGTTTTGATTGATCTTGATAAAATATATTCCCCGTGGAAAATGACTTACATCTATGACATCATTTTCATTTATCTCTTTTTGCAGGATTAGCTTACCGTTCAAATTTATTATCTGAACTAGGACTTTACCTGACCTTTTCAAAACAAGTTTATCCTGCGCAGGATTTGGATAAAAGATAGCTTCATTTATCATGGATTCGAATAAATGATCTACAGAACCACAATTTCCCCAATTAGGTTTAAATTCATTTATTAAAGGACAATCTGTTGCAAAATCACGAGGTTCAAATGAAACATTCTTAACACACCAATTAGAAATATTTTGATTAAATGACGTTGCCCCCATAAACATTCCATTCATCGATACTACTTTACGTACATTCCAATTTGAAAGCGGTTGATTAAAAGAAGTTGCATCATGAAACATATTATCCATATTTCTTGCTTCGCTAACATCCCAATTCTCTAAAGATTGATTAAAACTGGTCGCTCCCCAAAACATATTATAAAATCGCTGTATCCCACTCACATCCCAGTTTGAAAGAGGTTTATTAAAAGAACGTGCTTCTGTAAACATTAAATTTAATGCTTCTACCTTACCTATATCCCAGGCATTTATTTCTTGATTAAAGTTTCTGGCTCCTCGAAACATTCCATCCATGTATCTTACATTACTTACATCCCATGAACCAATGCTTTGATTAAAATTTGTGGCTCCCCAGAACATATCAGACATCGAAACGACTTTACTTACATCCCAAGAGCCAATTGGTTGATTAAAACTGGTTGCATCTTTAAACATATTACTCATACTCTCCACAGTATCCACATCCCAGCTTTCAAGCGGTTGATTAAAAGAAGTTGCTCCCATAAACATTGACACCGTATTCTTTACATTACTTACAACCCATTCATCTATGGATTGATTAAATGAAATTGCATATAAAAACATTCCTTCCATATCAGTGACTTTACTTACATCCCAATCCAGCAAAGGTTGATTAAATGAAATTGCATAAGCAAACATTCCCCTCATATTAATAACACTGCTTACATTCCAGCTATCTAAGTCTTGATTGAAAGAACGTGCTTCCCTAAACATATCAATCATTTCTGTTACATTACTTACATCCCAATACTTTAAAGATTGATTAAAAGGAGTCTGTACAAACATCTCACTCATATCAGTAACGTTACTTACGTCCCAGGAACTAATATCTTGATTGAAGGAACTTTTCTTGTAAAAAAGTTTACTTAAATCATTCAGTAATGAAGTACAAACTTTACTTAAATCAGCATCTTCATTTATTCTCTGTTCAAGTAATGCTCTGTCTACAGCTTCATATAATACTTCGTTGACTCTGCCTGTATCTCCTGAGGAACAGTTTTCGCATTTAATGGTAACTCCGTTATCGTCCATATAAAAACGTGGTTCTGATTGTGCATACGCATCAAGTAGAATGACGAATAGTGCAATAATGAAGGTAAATCGTTTCATGGTTTGGTATTTTTACTGTGATAAAGGTATCAGATAACTTTAACTTTTAAAAATATCATCAGAAATAAATTCTACTTTCTTAAAATCACTTTGTACTTTTGCTTTTCATGAAAAACGACACCAAAATAAATTTCCTGTTAAAAAACCTGTTTAGGGGTTTTATCTATTCACTCATCATTGCAGCTGCCTACTTGTTGTTTAATAAATTCTTCATCCGGACCAACGAAGAATTATGGCAGGGAATTTTTTACAGTAACCCTGCAGTGATTTATCTGATATATATTGGCTCAGAGGTTTTCTTTGGCATCATTCCACCGGAGTTCTTTATGCTCTGGGCTTATGGGAACAATGATCTTGTTGGATATATTCTGAATGTAGCTTTTTTTGCAGGAGTGTCATACGGTGCTGGCTTTCTTGGTTTTATGATCGGTCGTTTTTTGCGAAAGACCGTAATTTTTAAACATATGGGGCGAAAATTTTTTCAACGGTACTGGCCGCAATTTAAGAAATACGGTTCGGCATTAATCATTGCAGCAGCGCTTACACCCATTCCCTGGGCAGCCATCAGTATTCTGGTTGGCTCAACTGAATATCGTTTGAACCGGTTTTTATATGTCGCATTCTTCCGAATTCTGAGATTTATTGTTTACGGGTTCATCATATTTCAAACCCACCAGTTGTAAGCATTTTAAATCATAGGTGATTGCCTAGGTTATCGCACCGGACTTTTTGTCACCTAAGAGACTCAATATCATGACATTAAGTCCTTTTTATTTATAAAGAAATGTCAATTTGACAACCCCCAAAAGCTCTCATTTAACATTTACACTGACTATCAATAGCTTATAAAACGGCTTAAAAATATGGCAAACCTTTTGGTGGATTCATGGCGTAAAAAAACAATTGAGTTATGAATCTGAATAATTTAACCATTAAGGCACAGGAGTCGGTTCAGCAGGCTGTACAGATTGCTCAGTCATATCATCAGCAGGCCATTGAACCAGGACATATTCTGCAGGGCATACTGCAACATGCTGAAAACATGACCGATTTTTTGTTCAACAAGCTCGGAGTGAATAAAACTGCCATAAAATCGGCTCTTCAAAGCCATTTAGAATCCTACCCGAAAGTTTCGGGCGGAGAACCCTATTTATCCCGCGAATCATCTGAAGTGATCCAAAAAGCTTCGGATCATGCCGGAAAAATGGGCGATAAATATGTATCGGTAGAACACTTGTTACTTGGTATCATGCACTCCAAAGACGGGGCAGCCAGATTATTGAAAGACGCAGGTGTATCTGAAGCTGAATTGAAGAAAGCTATTCTGGAATTGAGAAAAGGATCAAAAGTAGAAGATCAGAATGCTGAGAACACCTTCGATTCACTGAATCGGTTTGCGATCAACCTGAACGAAAAAGCGAGATCCGGCAAACTGGATCCTGTGATTGGACGTGACGAAGAGATCAGGCGTATTCTTCAAATTCTTTCCAGACGAACTAAAAACAATCCGGTATTAATTGGAGAACCCGGAACCGGTAAGACTGCAATTGCAGAAGGCCTGGCCCATCGTATCATCAGAGGTGATGTGCCGGAAAACCTGAAAACACGCGAGATTTATTCGCTGGATATGGGTGCACTGATAGCAGGAGCCAAATACAAAGGTGAATTTGAAGAGCGTCTGAAAGCCGTTGTCAACGAGGTTATTGCATCTGATGGACAGATTATCCTGTTCATTGATGAGATCCATACACTTGTGGGAGCCGGAAAAGGTGAAGGTGCCATGGATGCCGCCAACATTCTGAAACCTGCGCTGGCACGTGGAGAATTGCGCGCCATCGGAGCAACCACATTAAGCGAGTATCAAAAGTATTTCGAGAAAGATAAGGCACTCGAACGTCGTTTTCAAACGGTTATGGTGAACGAACCGGATACCATGAGCTCCATCTCTATATTAAGAGGCTTAAAGGAACGGTACGAAAACCATCATAAAGTCAGAATTCTGGATGAGGCCATCATTGCTGCTGTCGAGCTTAGCCAGAGGTACATTACCGAACGATTTCTGCCGGATAAAGCCATTGACCTTATGGATGAAGCAGCTGCAAAACTGCGTCTGGAAGTGGATTCTCTGCCGGAATCGCTGGACGAACTGGGACGACGGATCAAACAGTTGGAAATTGAACGCGAAGCCATTAAACGTGAAAAAGACAAGGCAAAACTGACCAACCTGACGCAGGAAATTGAAAATCTGAAAGAGCAGGAAACGGAACTGAAAGCCAAATGGCAAAGCGAGCGTGACCTGATTGACAGAATTCAGAAAAGCAAGGCCAGCATTGAAGAACTGAAACTGGAAGCTGAACGTGCTGAACGTGGCGGAGATTATGGTCGTGTAGCTGAAATCAGGTATGGCAAAATCAAAGAGGAAGAGGCCAATATTGAAAAAGCCCGGCAGGAACTGGTTACGCTTCAGGGCGATGATCCGATGATTAAAGAAGAGATTGATGCGGAAGATATTGCAGAAGTGGTGTCCCGCTGGAGCGGCATCCCTGTCACACGTTTATTGCAGGGAGAACGCGAAAAACTGCTTCATCTTGAAGATGAGCTACACAGGCGCGTCATCGGTCAGGAAGAGGCTATTGCTGCTGTTTCTGATGCTGTAAGAAGGAGTCGTGCCGGATTACAGGATCCGAATAAACCGATCGGTTCATTTCTGTTCCTTGGAACTACAGGTGTTGGTAAAACAGAGTTGGCCAAAGCGTTAGCTGAGTATTTGTTCGACAATGAAAATGCCATGACCAGAATCGACATGAGTGAATACCAGGAGAAATTTGCAGTTACAAGGCTGATAGGTTCACCTCCGGGATATGTGGGTTATGATGAAGGAGGTCAGTTGACCGAAGCTGTTCGTCGTAAGCCATACAGCGTGATCCTGTTCGATGAGATTGAAAAAGCACATCCGGATGTGTTTAACATTCTGCTGCAGGTACTGGATGATGGAAGGTTAACCGACAATAAAGGCCGGGTAGCCAATTTTAAAAATACCATCATTATCATGACGTCAAATATAGGATCGAACATTATTCGTGAACGACTGGAGGGATTAAACGATGAGAACAGGGACAGATTAGTTGAATCCACACGGAATGAGATATTCAGTCTGCTGAAACAAACCATCAGGCCGGAATTTCTGAACAGGATTGATGAACTCATTATGTTTACACCCCTTAATCTGAGCGAGATTAAGGAAATTGTAAAATTGCAGGTGAAACACATTAATAAACTGTTGTCCCGCAACAATACGACCCTGTCATTTACAGACACTGCTATTGAGCATATTGCAAAAGCAGGGTTTGATCCGCAGTTTGGAGCAAGGCCTATAAAACGTATGCTACAACATGAAATTCTTAACAGGTTATCGAAAGAGATCCTGAAAGGAAGCCTTGGTGATACCGGGGAAATAACCGTGGATTATAAAAATGGTGAAATCCGGTTTATTTAGAACAGATACAAATTTTACAAAGCCGCTTTACGCGGCTTTTTTTTATGCTTTAATTTTCTAATTTTGAATAACCTGTTTTATTTAAATCAGATATAAAGTCATCTGCATCTAAATTAACTATGATGAAAAAATTATCAGTTTTAATATTCCTGCTCTTGGGGGCTTATTCGGCATCATCAAAATCTCCTATCAAGTTTGGTGATGTAACCATTGAAATGCTTGAAATGACGCATTATGAAAAAGACTCAACAGCAGCAGCTGTGATACTTTGTGATTATGGAGAACTCGATGGATTCAACTTTCAACGCACCTTAAGAATTAAGATTTTATCAAAAGATGGTCTGAAATGGGCAAACTGGACATTTTCTACCAATGCCAAAGGTGATATTAAGGGAAAAACATTTAATCTTGTTAACGGTGAAATAGAGGAAACCAAACTAAGCCGCACGGAAGATGTATTTAAAGAACATATAATCGATGATGAATTTCGACTAAGGGTTTCTATGCCTAATGTAAAGGTCGGATCAGTTATTGACATTGAATATCACATGAACGGTATCCCTCAATATTGGTACTTTCAAAATACAATTCCGGTAGTTCACAGTGAACTACAATTTTATGAGTCATCATACATTGATTTTTCCAAATCTTATACAGGTTTCGAAACACTGGATGTACTTGAGTCTAACCGTTGGGCCATGTTTGATGTGCCAGCCTTTAGGTCTGAAAAATTCATGAACGATCCTTCAAATTACTTGTCAAAGTTTCAGTTTGAAATTACATCGGTTATAATTCCCCAATTAAATTACCGGAAAATCTATGCTAATTCATGGAATGATATTGCAGATCACCTCAAACACTCCGAACGGTTTGGAGTGAAATTACAAAGTGAAAACTTCATCAAAGATCTGGCAGATGAAATAAATCAGGAGGAATTAACTCAGGCTGAAAAGATAAAAGCAGCAGTCAAATCCATTAAACATGTCAAATGGGATAATAATAAAACCCTATACTGTAGCGCATATACTCTGAAAGACCAATATGAGAAAAAGCTTGCAAATTCAGCAGAAATTAATATTATGCTTATTAACCTGCTTAATGAACTGGGAATTAAAGCCAATCCTGTTGTATTGAGTACAAGAGACAATGGAATGCTGCCCATATTTAATCCCAGCCTCGATAAACTTAACTATGTTGTAGCGCATGTAAAAGATGAATATGGTGATCTACTGCTGGATGCAACGGATCCATACCTTCATCCATATCTGGTTCCTGAGTATTGCATTAACGGTAAGGGCAGGCTGTTGGAAATGCATACAAATTCCTGGATCTATGTAGGTGCATCAGCTATTGATAAGAGTAGTTACATCTACGACCTGAAAATGGATTCAACAGGAAAAATGGATGGAGTAGTAAAGCTCCAGGCTGCAGGCTATTCAGCACGTAACAAAAAAGCCAGATACCATTCATATAATTCAGCGGAAGATTATGTAATTGACGTTGATAACAGAAACGCTTCATTTACGGTAAAAGACTATGATTTACTGGGATTTGAGGATTCAGAATCGGCAACTACTGAGAAATATTCTATTGAAATTGAAAACAAAGGCAACAGGATTGGATCAGTATTGCTAATTAATCCTTTGTTTGAAGAAAAGATCGATGAAAACCCATTTAAACTTGAAAAACGTTTGTACCCGATTGATTTTATTTATCCCTTTGAAAAAAATCTGCTTGTAAATATACAACTACCTGATAATGCCGTTATTCAAGAACTACCGAAAGCACTGAGACTTGAAATGCCTGATAAAAGTATTACCGCATTTTACAGTGTTGACCAAAAAGGAAACACAGTACAGGTATTATACCAATTAAGTGTAAAAGAGCCATTTATCAACCAGGATAAGTATGAAAATATCAAGAATTTCTATAGGATTCTGGTCGAAAAACATGCTGAAAAACTGATTATAAATTTTCAGGATGAAAAGAAGGCAAAAGTGAATAAACAAAATGTTCTGACTATAAATTCCTAATACTACTATTTGCTATATAAGGAAAAGGATGATTTATCATCATTTGACAATGCTGGACTGAAAACCTTTTAAATAGCTCATTATAGCAACCAGCATCCAGTAATATATCTAAACAACACCGCTTCTTTAGCTCTTAATCAAAAAATATCCTAACAAGAGAACATGTGATCAGAAAAACGCATGGTGTGACTTTGAAAATATCGACACACTTCTTATTTAGAACAGATACAAATTCATAAAAGCCACGTTTTGCGGCTTTTTTTTATGCCTTAAATTTCTACCTTTGAATAACCTGTTTTAAAGAATATATGAAAATTAGTTTCACACCTGTTATTTATCTTCATAATATCAGATTATTACAACTGATTAGAACACTAAGCATCCAATACATTAACCACAACAAAATATGATTAAAATGAAAAAACTAATTGGGTTTTCAATTTTTATGGTGTTCACCCTCTTTCTTTCTGCCAAAGCACCTATTAAATTTGGCAAAGTTGAAATGGATATCCTTAAAATGACTGTCTATGAAAAAGATACAACAGCTTCCGCTGTGATCCTTTGTGACTATGGGGAATTTGATCCGGATGAATATCAGTTTAACAGGATACTAAGAGTAAAAATATTAAAAAAGGATGGTCTCGATTGGGCAAACTGGACATTTCCAACCAGCGAAAAAGGAATGATCAGGGGTAAAACTTTCAATATTATTGATGGCAAAATTGAGGAAACCAAACTCAACAAATCCGACGATGTGTACAAAGAACACATTTACGATGATTATTATCAGTTGAGAGTTTCAATGCCCAATGTAAAAGTGGGCTCGGTCATAGATATAGAATATGGAGTGTTCGGACTACCTGATACATGGAAGTTTCAATACAAAATACCGGTTGCTCACAGTGAACTGGTAATATATGATAATCCTTATGTTAACTATACAAAGTCATATACCGGGTTTGAGAAACTGGATGTTTATCAACCAAATCGCTGGGCCATGTTTGACGTACCTGCTTTCAGAGCCGAAAAATACATGAACGATCCTTCAAACTATGTTTCAAAGTTCGATTTCGAAATAACCTCAATCATCATTCCTGAAATCGGTTATAGAAAAATTTATGCAACATCGTGGGATGCAATTGCAAATCTGTTGAACAGATCCTCCTACTTTGGTGGTAAAATGAGAGGTAACGGATTCATAAAAGATATTGCTAAAGAAATCAATAGTCAGGAGCTTACAAGGGAACAAAAAATAATGATGGCGGTAAGCAGGATAAAAGAAGTAAAATGGGATGAAACAAAACGTTTAGGTTGTACATCATTTTCGCTTAAAGACCGATACGATAAAAAGCTTGCAAATTCAGCAGAAATTAATATTATGCTTATTAACCTGCTTAATGAACTGGGAATTGAAGCCAATCCTGTTGTATTGAGCACAAGAGACAATGGCATGTTGTCATTATTCAATCCAAGCCTTGACAAACTCAACTACGTAGTGGCAAGAGTTACAGATGAACAGGGAGACCTTTTACTTGATGCAACAGATCAATACCTTCATCCCTTCCTGATTCCGAAGTACTGTTTGAACACCCGTGGAAGGTTAATAACTGACTTAAGTAATGAGTGGATCAGCCTGAATGCAGGAGCGGTTGACAAAAAAAGTTCGATATACAACCTTAAAATGGATTCTACAGGAAAAATTGATGGTAAAATAACTTTAGTGTCATCCGGATATTCAGCTCGTGATAAACGAAACAGGTTCTATTCGTTTAATGGAGAAGAGGATTATGTAATCGATTTTGAGAAAAGAAATTCAACTTTTTCTGTAAAAGATTATGATTTAAAAGGTTTCGGAGATTCGGAAGACGCTACTCAGGAACAATACAACATTGAAATTGATACGCGAGGTAGTATGGTTGGATCAATGGTATTATTAAATCCCCTGTTTGAAGAGAAGATAAGTGAAAATCCATTTAAGCTTGAAAAACGTTTATACCCCATTGATTTTACCTATCCCTTTGAAAAAAAGCTAATTGTGACTATGCAGCTTCCATCAAATGCGGTTGTTGAGGAATTACCAAAACCTTTAAAACTGGTTATGCCTGACAAGAGCGTCACAGCAATTTACAATGTTATACAAAATGGTAGTATGATTCAGGCTTTGTATAAGTTCAACGTCAATAATCCTGTTATAAGTCAGGAAAATTATACCTATATAAAGAATTTTTTCACTATACTTCTCGAAAAACATTCTGAAAATCTGATTATTAAGTTGGAAGAAGGAAGTGAATCTGCTGGTCTATAAAATCCGGGGACAAATAAATTCTGAATTATGAAATCATTATTTATAGTAATATTGGCAATCCTGCTAACCACAAATCATGCATTGGGAACAGATCCAGATTATGACATCCGCACAATTCCGGATAACCTGAAGGAGAATGCAGATGTAGTCATCAGGTTGGATGAAACGGAATGTACGGTGTATTCCAAAACCAGAGTTAAAATCAAATATAACAGGGTAATAACCATACTAAATGAAAGAGGGCTGGAAGCAGCGAACATTATGCTTCCCTATTCATCGCTGTTTAAGGTTTCGTATCCTTCAGGTGCTATTTACAAAGCAGATGGAAAGAAATATAAATCAATCAAAGCCGGTGACGTATATGATGTAAGTGCCATAACCGAAACATCATTATATGATGACAGCAGAATAAAAATTTATGAACCACCGCTGAAGACGACACCATTTACTATAGCCTATTCATATGAAGAAACGTATGATGGAACCATGTTTCTCCCAACCTGGACCTCTTACGAAGGATATAATATTGCTTTGGAAAAATCAGTATTCAAAGTAATTGTAAACGAAGGCCTGGATTTTAAATACAAAGAACAAGCCGTAACTAAACCGGCAAAAACTGAAGCGTTGAATAACTCAACAAGTTACTACTGGGAAGTTACCAATCAGCCGGCGCCTAAATATGAACCTTTATCAACGAGCATCACAAAAGAGTTTCCAACAGTATTTACTGCATTAAATGAATTCGAAGCATACCATGTTGAGGGGAATTCTCACGACTGGGATTCCTTTGCCCGGTGGAGATATACCTTAATAGACGGAAGAAATGAACTCCCGGAAAAAACGGTCACCGAAATTACGGATCTTACAAAAGATAAAAAAGATGTAAGGGAAAAAGTTGAAACCGTGTACCGGTATATGCAGGATAAATGTCATTACGTAAATGTGTCGGAAGATATTGGAGGGTGGCAGCCCATTGAAGCCAAAAGAGTGGATGAAGTTGGCTATGGCGATTGTAAAGCACTTTCAAATTACACCAAAAGTTTACTGGATGTAATCGGAATAAAATCCTATTATACGGTAATAAAAGCAGGTGAGGACATGCCGGATTTTAATGCAGATTTTGTGAGCAACCAGTTTAATCATGTCATTCTTTGTATTCCCAATCAAAACGATACAATTTGGTTGGAATGTACAGATATGAAAATGCCGGCTGGTTATCTTTCCACATTTACGGATGACCGCTATGCATTGTTAATTGATAAAGATTCAAGCAAACTTGTTAAAACACCTCGTCTGACTGGACCTCTTAACAGCGAAAGACGTAAAGCGATTGTAAATATCCATAATGACCTGAGCGCCGACTTTAATGTTGTAACATATTACAGCGGAGAATATGAAAACGAGATCCCATGGTGGTACTCCGATGACAACGAAAAGAAAAGACGAAGCACGTATGAAAGTCTATCCTTCTCTGATATACGACTTGACGGATTTAATTATCAAATAAGAGGAGACATTAATGCTATAGAGGAAAAACTAAACTTCAGAGTCCTTTCGGCCGGAACACTGATGGGAAGCAGGATAATATTCGAAATTAATAAGCTAAATAAGGAAACATACTCTCCAAAAAAAGTTTTCAAACGCAGATCAAACCTGGAAATACAGCGAACAATGCTGGAATCTGACACAATTGAATATATACTTCCGGAAGGGTATATTCTTGAAGCCCAGATTAAACCAATAAAAATCATATCTGATTTCGGCAATTATGAAGCAACTATTAAACAGGTGGGAAATAAACTTACGTATATAAGGAGTGCCAGGTTTAACAAAGGCATTTATGACAAATCACAGTATGCTGATTTTGTAAAATTCTTCCAGGATATAAAATCTGCCGACCAGCAAAAAGTATTGTTAAAACCGCAAAATGGTTAGTATTTACATAATCATCAGAGCCTTAAAGGGCTTTGATGATTTCTCTCACCTCTGATATATCCAGTGATTTGCTTAACTTCCTAAAATTCATTGCGTACAGCCACCATTCTTCTGTAAATGAATCTTCCTGTCCCGGTTCAAGATAGGTAATGGGACCAAACGGCGATAATTCACAAAAATCATTTTCATACAGTAATGACATATTATTGGAAACAATTTCGCCATAATCCCTTTCCTCATACACATGAAACTGTTTCACCAGCATCAGATCATTCGGTGCAACATATGCCATCCAGCCTTCATTGCTATCAAAAGCAATATGCTGTCCGTTTGGCTTTCCTTTAACAATAACCTCCTCGTCTGTTACCGACACATTTTCCTCGGGTTCCGGCATATAATTAATGGTATGATCCGAATTAAAAACCACGTACCGTTTAGGAAACCTCCAGAATTTGCTCACCGGTGAAATAAATATGCCTCCTCCCCGTACCTGCGTTCGGCTCCAGTGGTAACAACTAACCGGATCTTCAGAGAGGTTACGTATGGTTTGCGTAAAAAGTAAATTTGATGTGTTATCCGACAGTTTAAAAAAACGTTCAAGTTGAATGCCGGTATTGCGATCCTTTTTACTGCGTATAATAATACCCAGTTGGTCAGCATGGATTACATCCCATTCTCCTATCCACAAATCGGAATGCTGCGGGATAATCAATTCCGGACCGATATCAAAACGACCTCCGGTCGGACTATGACTATTCAAAGGTGGTTTGTCAACACTAAAGGCATACCGTTCTTCATTAGGATCCACGTAAAGCACATTCTCACCTTTCACAGAATATTCAATAATGCGACCACCGCAATTAGGATCAATGATAACGCTGACCCTTCTGTTTTTTAACAAAAGACAATCTTTAGCACTGTTTTTAGTTATCTGTTTAATCTCTAATGACATACAAATTGGGATTTATAAGACTTAAAGTTACAAAATCATCATGTAGTTTTGCACAACGGACACCAGAGATTAACCTGAACTAATAAATTTTATTAATTTTTATGTTTAAGAAAGGAAACTCGTACAAAACAGGATTCAAAAAGATTTAAAGATCAGGGAAACAAATTTAGGGTTTTTGTTCTGTATCCTGTTTTTTAAGCCATACCTCCCTTTTTGCCTCTGCCCATTTTACGGCAAAAAGCACAGCTAATAAAATAACAATCAGTATAATCCAGTTAATGACTTTCTTTTTCATAGCATAAAACACTTTGAAGTTTAAGTAAGTACGGCTACCGCCCTTACCGGCGAATAGTTTAATTCCCGAACCTTCAATGGCATAATCACAAGTTCCACGGACCCGTTGCTAAGGATATCAAGATTTGTGACACCGGTAACAACAAGAATACCCGAATCTCCCAGTTTTGCATAAACCTCTTTAAACTCAGGCAAATAATGATTGTTAGCCAAAAACGGGGTATCAGTTAAAATCATATTAGCCTGTTTTCTTGCCAACCATTCCACAAGGTCTACCCCAACTGTGGGATATTTATCAAAATATAAATTTCTATCAGAATGATTTTTACTCCAGCCGGTTCTGATCAAAAGACTGTCGCCAGCAACAAAACTATCTTCCGTTTCACCCAGTATATCACAAGTCAGTACATCTCCCGGTGTTGTATCATTAATATCAACAATCCAGGCTTTTGTAAAATAACGACCACAATACACTGAAGAAATATCTGCTTTCTTTATTTCATTTCCGGGAACATACAGATTGGTCAATCCAGCCAATTCACTGTTTAAAGCTGCAAGATCTTCATAATCCATCCATGTTTTAAGCTCAGTCAGCCTGGCAAGGACAGAGCCTGAAACAAGATACGATATGTCTATATACCTTTTCAATAAAGCAATTTGATAAATTTGGCTACAAGTATAACTAAAAAATGCGAAAACATGCGTTTATATAAATCTGCATGAAAACAAAAAGGCATCCGTCAGTTGACAGATGCCTTTTCAACGAATGACCTTACGTCACTTATTTTTTTAATGCGCTTTCGGCTTTTTTCAGCACAGCTTTGAACGCAGTTGGATGATCAATAGCCAGAGAAGCCAAAACTTTTCTGTTGATCTCTACATTGGCCTTTTTCAAACCACCCATTAACTGAGAATATGACATTCCCTCTAAGCGGGCTGCAGCGTTAATACGCTGAATCCACAGTGCACGGAAACTTCTTTTTTTAACGCGTCTGTCACGGTAAGCATAATTCAATCCTTTCTCGTAGCTATTCTTAGCAACGGTCCACACATTTTTTCTGCTACCGAAATAACCTTTTGTCTGTTTAAGAACCCTTTTTCTTCTGGCTCTTGATGCTACAGAATTTACTGATCTTGGCATAACTTTTAATTTTTGAATGGTTAGCGCTCCTCATCAGGAGACTTTAAGCTAATTCACTCTGTTAATAACTCGTTTTTACTTCATTGAAAGTAACTCTTTAACGTTATTCTGATCTGCTTTGTCAACAGTACCGAAATACGTTAAATTTCTCTTTCTCTTCGTTGCTTTTTTAGTCAGGATATGACTTTTATAAGCATGCTTCCTTTTAATTTTACCGCTACCTGTCAACGTAAAACGTTTTTTAGCACCGGAATTTGTTTTCATTTTAGGCATTTTGTCTAAATTTTAATGTCCTACTTTTTTGCCACCTTTTTAGGTGATATAAACATTGTCATTCGTTTTCCTTCCAGTTTGGGAAGTTGTTCCACTTTTCCAACTTCCTCCAATTCCTGAGCTAATCTCAGTAATAAAATTTCACCTTGTTCTTTAAACAGGATCGAACGCCCTTTAAAGAATACAAAGGCTTTTACCTTAGCCCCTTCGTTTAAAAACTTCTCGGCATGTTTCAGCTTAAAGTTAAAGTCGTGTTCATCAGTTTGAGGTCCGAACCGGATCTCTTTAACAATAACCTTAACCGATTTGGCTTTAATCTCTTTCTGTTTCTTTTTTTGTTGATAAAGAAACTTCTGATAATCAATAATCTTACATACCGGCGGATCTGCATTTGGAGAAATCTCAACCAAATCCAAACTTAATTGGTCCGCCATTTTCAAGGCTTCCTGAACGGAATATACACCTTGATTTTCAATGTTATCTCCGACAACACGTACACTGCGGGCACGAATTTTTTCATTAATTCTGTGCTGTGGTTCCTGTTCCCTTACAGGTCTGCGTCCTCCGCCTCTTGGTCTAAAATCAGCTATAACTAAATCCTCCTAAGTTTATTAAACTTTATTTTATTTCAACTCGTTTTTTATTTCGTCTTCAACGACCGCCGCAAATTTAGTAATTTTCATTGAACCCTGATCACCGTCACCCTGTTTTCTGACCGAAACCTCATCATTTTCAGCCTCTTTCTCACCAATGATCAGCATATAAGGAACACGTTTTAATTCGTTATCCCTGATTTTTCGTCCGATTTTTTCGTTGCGATCGTCAATTTCGGCGCGAATATCGTAATTATTCAGCAGATTTAAAACTTTTCTGCCATATTCGTTAAATTTCTCACTGATAGGCAGTATGGCTACCTGCTGGGGTGTTAACCACAAGGGAAATTTACCGCCGGTATGTTCAATTAAAACGGCAACAAACCGTTCGAGTGATCCAAACGGCGCACGGTGTATCATTACCGGACGATGCTTCTGGTCATCACTGCCAATATATTCGAGTTCAAAGCGTTCCGGCAGGTTATAATCAACCTGAATGGTTCCCAATTGCCATTTTCTACCAATGGCATCTTTTACCATGAAATCAAGCTTTGGACCGTAAAATGCAGCTTCTCCATATTCCACCACGGTATTCAGTCCTTTTTCGGCACTCGCTTCAATAATGGCCTGTTCTGCTTTCTCCCAGTTCTCGTCGCTGCCAATATATTTTTCCCTGTCTTCTTTATCACGCAGAGATATTTGCGCTGTATAATCTTTAAAATCAAGAACTTTAAAAATATACAGAATGATATCAATTACACTAATAAACTCTTCCTTCAGCTGATCCGGACGGCAAAACAGGTGTGCATCGTCCTGGGTAAAGCCCCTTACACGTGTCAAACCATGTAACTCCCCACTTTGTTCATAACGGTATACTGTTCCGAACTCTGCAAGGCGTAATGGAAGATCTTTATATGAGCGCGGTTTACTTTTGTAAATCTCACAATGGTGAGGGCAGTTCATCGGTTTCAGCAAAAATTCTTCCCCTTCTGCCGGAGTATGTATTGGCTGGAAAGAATCCTGACCATATTTTGCATAATGCCCCGAAGTCACCCACAATTGTTTTAATCCGATATGAGGTGTTATCACCTGTTCATATCCGGCTTTCTTCTGTACTTTTTTCAAAAATCCTTCCAGGCGCCCGCGCAAATCGGCTCCTTTCGGTAACCATAACGGTAACCCCTGTCCCACATTCTGAGAAAAGGTAAACAGTTCCAGTTCTTTTCCAACTTTTCGATGATCCCTCTTTTTCGCTTCTTCCAGCATTACCAGGTATTCATCCAGCATATTCTGCTTTGGAAATGTTATACCATAAATACGAGTGAGCTGTTTACGTGTTTCATCGCCTCTCCAGTAAGCACCGGCAACGCTTAACAGCTTTATAGCTTTAATTTTGTCGGTGTTAGGCAGGTGCGGGCCGCGACACAAATCCGTAAAATGGCCCTGATTATATAATGTGATGGTTCCGTCTTCCAGCTCACTGATCAGTTCCTGCTTGTATTCATCACCTTTATTGGTGAAATAAGACATGGCATCGTCCTTGGAGATATCCTTGCGGATATACTCATTTTTCTCCCGGGCCAGCTCTTTCATTTTAGCTTCAATCTTTGGCAGATCTGCATCAGTAATACTTACATCATCACCGGGATCAACATCGTAATAAAAGCCGTTTTCAATGGCCGGACCAATACCGAATTTGGTTCCCGGATACAATGCCTCAAGGGCTTCAGCCATAAGGTGAGCCGAAGAGTGCCAGAATGCATGCTTGCCTTCTTCATCGTCCCATTTGTGCAGTACAATTTTGCTGTCTGCTGTGATTGGCCGCGTCAAATCCCATACCTGATCGTTTACCGTTATAGACAAAACCTGTTTAGCCAATCCTGGACTGATGCTCTGCGCAATATCGTAACCGGTTACCCCCGATTCATACTCTCTGACCGAATTATCCGGAAATGTTATCTTTACCATTTAATTTTAAGCTTTTACGGTCGGCAAAGATAACTATTTTTCAAAAACAAGAACAACTAAACGGTGTTATAAATAGGTATCAAAACGGGTTAATTTTTACCCGAAATTACGAAACAAGGCAAACCCATGATTGATGAAGAATTAAAAGAACTGCTCGATTTTAAAGCAGAACAATATAACAATACAGCATTTGTTGCAGATGATCCGGTTCTGGTGCCCCATCTTTTCACCGAAAAAGGAGACATTGAAGTTGCAGGTTTTTTAACGGCCATTATTTCCTGGGGGCAACGCACTACCATTATTAACAATGCCAAACGATTGATGGAACTGATGGACGATAGTCCGTTTGATTTTGTGATGAACCATACCCAAAACGATCTCTACCTGTTCGATGATTTTGTGCACCGCACCCTTAATTCCACGGATCTTAAATTCATACTCCGTAGTCTTCAAAACATTCTCCGAACGTTTGGAACACTGGAAACACCATTTACTATTCCGTTTCAAACCGAAGAAAACCTGTATCGCGGAATCGGGCACTTCCGGGATTTATTCTTTGGCATAGCCCATCCGGTTCGCACATTAAAACACATTCCGAACATAGAGAAAGGTTCCACAGGCAAACGACTGAACATGTTTTTGCGCTGGATGGTACGGAATGATAAAAAAGGTGTGGATTTTGGGATCTGGAATCAGATTAAACCATCTCAGCTTTATTTGCCACTGGATGTACACACTGCCAATGCCTCAAAAAAACTGGGACTGCTTACCCGAAAAGCCAACGACTGGAAAGCCGTTTTGGAGGTCACATTGAAACTCCGCGAACTTGATCCTGAAGATCCTGTAAAATATGATTTTGCCTTGTTTGGGTTAAGCAGGTTCGATAAAATTTAATAATATCCGTAACGAAAGTTCAACGCACATTCGCACGCTCAATAACAAAAAAACGGAGCAACATCATTGCCCCGCTTATCTTTATTTCTGACACTTATATCTTGCGTCTTGATTCTTGGTTCTTGTGTCTAAAAATCACATTTTCTTAATCCTGCTCATTGCTTCAATCACATTTTCGCGTGATGCAAAAGCTGAAAAACGGAAGTATGTTTCACCGGATGGACCGAAACCTGAACCCGGAGTTCCAACCACATGTGACTCATTCAGGAACAGATCAAACAAATCCCACGATTTTGTTTCGCCCTTTTTAACCCACACATACGGTGCATTTACACCGCCAAACACCTTAAAGCCCATCTCCACAAGGCTTTCACGCATGATGCGTGCATTCTCCATGTAATAATCAATAATATCCTGCACTTCTTTTTTACCTTCTTCGGTATAAATTCCGGTTGCTGCTTTCTGAACAGGATACGAAGCACCGTTGAATTTGGTGGAATGCCTTCGCGACCATAAGGGGTGAACCGGTTTGGCTTCACCATCTTTTGTATATGCCATCAGGTCTTTCGGAATCACTGTAAAACCCAAACGTGTTCCGGTAAATCCTGCTTTTTTGGAAAAACTGCGGAATTCGATAGCTACTTCCCTTGCGCCTTCAATTTCGTAAATGGAATGCGGCACATCATCTTCGGTAATGAAGGCTTCATAAGCTGCATCGAATAAAATAATGGATTTATTGGCTTTGGCATAATCCACCCATTTTTTCAACTCATCTTTGGTGGCGGTTGTTCCAGTCGGGTTATTTGGGTAACACAAAAAGATAATATCCACTTTTTCAGTTGGCAGTGCAGGGATAAATCCATTTTCCGCATTGCATGGCATATAAACCAGACCTTCATAATAACCGGTATCCAGTTTTAAACCGGTCCTGCCCCCCATAACAGATGTATCCACATACACCGGGTAAACAGGATCCTGTACCGCTATTTTATTATCGGCTCCGAAAATCTCCAGTATATTACCGGTATCGCATTTTGATCCGTCGGAAACAAAAATTTCATCCGCCTTAACGTCCACACCTTTATCCTGGTAGTCGTTTTTAGCAATGGCATCGCGTAAAAAGGCATAGCCCTGCTCCGGCCCGTATCCCTTAAACGTTTCCGGGTTGGCCATATCTGCCACACCTTCCTGAAAGGCTTTGATTACTGAAGGAACCAATGGCATGGTAACATCACCAATTCCCATCTTTATTACATCAGCGTTGGGGTTATTCTTTTGAAACTCTGCTACTCTTCTTCCGATTTCAGGAAACAAATATCCTGCCTGTAATTTTAAATAATTTTCGTTTATCTGAGCCATATTATTAATTTTGCTGCAAATATATAGAAAACAAAATAATCGATATAACAACAATGAATTACATTTATTCGGAAATAACCGGCAGAACCAACTTCTTTGGGAATACGACACCTGCCGAGTTAGTGGAAAAATACGGCACTCCTCTTTATGTTTACAATGAAAATATCTTGCGCAAGCGATGCAGGGAACTGAAGAATCTTGTAAACTATAAGAATTTTATCGTCAATTATTCTGCCAAGGCCAACAGCAATCTGGAATTGCTTAAGATTGTGCATGACGAAGGCTTATATGTGGATGCCATGTCACCCGGCGAAATTTTTGTCAATCTGAAAGCCGGTTTTTCTCCCGAACAGATTTTTTATATCAGCAATAATGTTGATGATGCAGAGTTTCAGTACGCCATTGATGCCGGTGTTAAAATCTCGGTTGACTCTGTTTCACAGCTAGAAAAATATGGCAAACTGAATCCGGGCGGAGAAGTGACGTTTCGACTGAATCCAGGTGTCGGAGCAGGGCATCACAAGAAAGTGGTTACCGGTGGTAAAAAGACCAAATTCGGTATTGAGATGCGCTTTCTGGAAGACATTAAAACCATTGTTGAAAAATACAATCTTAAAGTGATCGGCATCAACCAGCATATCGGATCTCTGTTTATGGAAGGCGATGCCTATGCTGAAAGCGCGGCAGCCATTCTTGAATTTGCCAAGGAATTTAAAGATCTCGAATTTATCGATTTGGGTGGTGGATTCGGCATTCCGTATCACAAACAGGAAGGTCAGGCACGTCTGGACCTTCAATCGCTGGGCGCGAGAATTACAGAAATCATCAACAGGTTTGTGCAGGAATATGGTAAGGAGATCCAGTTTAAAATTGAACCGGGACGTTACATCTCTGCCGAATGTGGTGTACTGCTTGGAAAGGTACATACAACTAAAGAAAATTACGATCTAAAATATATCGGGACTGACCTCGGATTTAATGTACTGGTCCGTCCAATGATGTACGACTCACATCACGACGTGGAAATCTATCGCACCAGCGATAAAGTCTCGACCAAAAAGGAATCCGTAAGAATCGTCGGAAACATTTGCGAAACAGGCGACATTATTGCCAAAGACCGGGAATTGCCGGAAATTTTTGAAGATGATATTATTGGGGTACTTGATGCCGGTGCTTACGGTATGGTTATGGCATCTAACTACAATAACCGTCTTCGTCCTGCAGAAGTACTGATTGATAAAGATGGGAATGAACGGCTGACCCGCAAACGTGACACCCTGGAAGATCTGGTTCGTAATTTTGTATAATTTACTTTAGCTATGGAAACAAACTACTTTATAAAATCCCATGGCCTCGGCAACGACTATATCGTAATGGAGGCTGATAAAATAAGCTTTGAACTTACCGAAAATGCCATCAAACGCATTTGCAACATTCACTACGGAATTGGTTCAGACGGAATTCTTTTAAAAATTGACTCCGATAAAGCTGACTTTGGTTTGAAAATTTACAATCCGGATGGTTCGGAAGCTGAAAAAAGCGGAAACGGTCTGCGTATATTCTGTAAATACCTGTACGATTACGGATTTGCCAATTCAAAAAAATTTACCGTTGAAACGCTGGGTGGATTAGTAACTGCAGAAATTATCGAAGAGGAAAATGGTAAAGCCAAACTGATTTCAGTGGACATGGGTAAAGCCATTTTTGAAAGCCGTAGGATTCCTGTAGATTCCAATAAACCGGAGTTTATTGCCCAAACCATTCAGGCCGGTGATAAATCGTTTGAGGTTAACTGCGTGTCTGTTGGCAATCCGCATTGCGTAGTTATAAAAGATGAACTGAACGAGAAAGAGATTAAAACTTACGGAACATACCTTGAAAATCACAAACTGTTCCCGAACCGTATTAATGTGCAGTTTGCCAAAGCCATATCACGGAACGAAGCACGCATTTTAATCTGGGAACGTGGTGCCGGGTGGACACTGGCTTCCGGAAGTTCTTCATGTGCAGCTGCATGTGCGCTTAAAAAAAGAGGTTTGGTTGACGGCGATATCACCATGAATATGATTGGTGGCGTACTGAAAATTCAGATTGATGAGGAATGGAACATCAGAATGACCGGAGAAGTCCGTGAAATTGGACGCGGTATTCTGACCGAAGAAATGATTTCGGACCTTGAGATTCCTATTTTAGAATAAATTGTTTTACAGATTCTCATTTTCTGTAATTGTTAATGTTTTCACATGGAGAAACTAACGGTAATCATTCCAACACTAAACGAGGCCCACAATATCGGGTCTCTTTTAGAACAGATTGATTTTGCCGACGAAATAATTGTTATCGACTCGTACAGTTCGGATGATACTGTAGCAATTGCAAAGAAGTTCAAGACGACAATTATCCAGCGAAAATTTGACAATTTCTCAAACCAAAAGAACGTTGCCATAGACACAGCTAAAAACTCGTGGATCTTTTTAATAGATGCAGATGAAAGAGTTCCCGAAAAACTAAAAGAAGAAGTACTCGGCATTATTAATTCCGACACCAAAATTGACGGATTCTGGATATACAGGACGAACTTTTTTATGGGCAGAAAACTGCGCTTTTCAGGCATCCAAAAAGATAAAGTTTTACGTCTTTTCAGAAAGGAAAGTTGCCGGTATAACGGGAAACTGGTTCATGAAGAAATAGAAACAAAAGGCAAGACGGTGTTTCTGAAAAACCGGTTTGAACACTATTCATTTCGTAATTCCACGTTATACAAAAACAAACTGGACAAATACGCCCGGCTTCAATCCGTTGAATATGATAAAAAAATAAAACACGTTACCCCATATCATCTGATTATTAAACCGGCATTCCGTTTTTTTAAACACTACATTATGGGATTGGGAATTCTGGACGGATATCCGGGATTGAAATATGCGTATTATCAAATGCATACAGTCTACCTGCGATATGCATATGTAAAACAACTCAAAAAAACGAATTCATTACAATCAAGTTGATATTTCAAAATCAATAACTTTCCCTTAAATTTACCATTTGAGGAGAAAATTCATTAGATTTACATACATTTAAAACCCTACTATAGTGCGGATAGGATACGATGCAAAACAAATATTCTATAATAAAGGCGGCCTTGGCAACTATGGGCGCAATACCGTATTTTATCTGTCCAGACATATAAAAAATCACGAATACTATTTATATACGCCATCATTAAGGAAGGCCATCAATTTTGACTTAAACGGGAACATGGATAATGTTACCATTAAAACGCCTCCAATGGTTTTACAGGGTCCGTTTAAATCGGTATGGCGAACCCGTAATATTGTGCCACAACTTGGCAGGGACAAAATTGAAATCTACCATGGCTTAGGGAACGAACTTCCGGTTAGTATTCAGCGCAAAAAGAACATTAAAACCATCGTTACCATTCATGACCTTATATTTCTGCGTTATCCCCAGTTTTATAAGGATCTTGACCGCTGGACATATAAGAAGAAATTCCTGTTTAGTTCTGAAATTGCGGATACCATAGTAGCGGTGAGCAAACAAACACAGCAGGATTTAATTGAATTTTATAAAGTATCCCCTCAGAAAATCCGGGTGGTCTATCAGGGTTGTGATCAGCTTTACTTTGAAAAACGTACACAGGAAGAACTTCAAGCGGTACGTGAAAAATTCAATCTCCCGGAGAATTTCATCCTTTCGGTTGGAACCATAGAAGAACGAAAAAATCTGCTAACAGTAGTGCGTACCCTTTTCCATAAACGCATCGATATCCCATTGGTAGCTGTTGGACAACGTACCGAATATACCGAAAAAGTAAGAGAATATGTTAAACGCCGGAAGATGGATAACCGGGTCATTCTGATCCACAATGCCAGTAACTACGAATTATCGTGTATTTACCGAATGGCAGGTATGACCATCTATCCTTCTTTTTTCGAAGGCTTCGGCATTCCGGTTATCGAGTCGCTGGCCACTGGTATTCCGGTAATAACATCAAAAGGAACCTGTCTTCGTGAGGCTGGTGGTGATGCCGCATGGTATATCAATCCGGGAAGTATGGAAGAAATCGGGCATGCCATACAAACCTTGTCTAATGATTCCGACAAACGGGCAGAAATGATAGAGAAAGGCTATAAGCATGTACGAAAATTTACCGGAGAGAACGTTGCCCGCAACCTTAACAGGATCTATAATTACATGAAATAACCAAATGCCGGAGATTTCCACCGTTATCATCACACACAACAACGAAAAAAACATTGAACGCTGCCTGGCTTCGGTAAAACCTGTAAGCGAAGAGATTATTGTTGTGGATAGTTACTCCACTGATGCTACACCGGAAATCTGTAAAAAACATCCTGAAGTTAAGTTTTATCAAAAGGAATTAACTTCTGCAGGTGATCAGAAAAACTATGGGATATCAAAGACCTCTAACGACTACATTTTTTCAATAGATGCCGATGAAGAGCTTTCTCCCGGACTGCTGAATCATCTAGTAGTTAACAGGGAACAGTTCACAAAATTCGCTTATACATTTAGAACGCTGAACCATATCGGTTCGGAACCGATAGAACATGGACTGTGGTATCCTAACGAACGAATCCGCTTGTTCAGAAAAGATAAAGGCCTGTGGGAAACCGGTGTGTTGAGGGAAAGAGTATTACCTGAACCCGGAGTAAAGCCAGTTAAAATTCCACTCCATATTAACCGTTACGAATTTTCAACCATACAGGAATTCAGGAGAGATTCAGAAGAATATGCACGGTGGTGGGCCGAACACAAATTGGAGGCCGGAGAAAAGGCCGGCGCCCTTTCTGCAATATTTCGTGCTACCTTGACTTTTTTACGTTCTTTTTTTATTAAATTGGCGTTTTTAGACGGCATAACCGGAGTTCAGGTTTCGGTTCAACACACCAGGGAGACATATTTAAAGTACAAAGCATTACGTTTACAACATAAACATGGCTGATTTTAAAGACGATATAGAAAAGGCACTGGAATGCCTGAATAACGGAGGAATACTGATTTATCCCACCGATACCATTTGGGGCATAGGATGTGATGCGACCAATGCAGATGCTGTAAAACGCATTTATGCACTAAAAAAAAGGGAAGATTCAAAGAGTATGCTGGTTTTACTTGATAGTCAGTTCAAACTTCAGACCTATGTAAGTGAAGTACCGGAAATTGCGTATGACCTGATTGAGATGAGTGAAAAACCACTGACCATCATTTACGACGGTGCCAAAAACCTGGCTCAAAACCTGGTGGCAGAAGATGGCAGCATTGGCATTCGCATTACCGGCGAGGCTTTTTCGAAGCAACTGATCCAGAAGTTTAAAAAACCGATTGTGAGCACATCAGCCAATATCAGTGGAAACCCGTCACCGAAAATTTTTGCAGAAATTGATCCAGCTGTTCTTGAAAGCTCCGATTATGTGGTAAAATTCAGACAGGATGAAACTACCGGAGCTCAACCCTCGGGAATTATTAAACTGAAATCAAACGGAGAAATAAAAGTCATCAGGGAATGATTCGCGGGAAAAAACAGACCATAAAATATATTGTATCCGATTTTGTTTTTTCTGCCATCGGATGGGTCGTCTTTTTCTTTTTCCGCCGGGCCAGACTGGACGCTATAGACCCTGGCAGTAATCTGGTATTCCAACCGGACTTCAAACTTTTTCTGGGTGTCACGCTGATTCCTTTTTTCTGGATCCTGATCTTTCAGCTTTCAGGCTATTACAAAAACGTACTGCGGCGATCCAGATTCAATGAATTCTCACAGACCTTTCTGTCCATATTGTTTGGCTCGGTTGTTTTGTTCTTCACCATTCTGCTCGATGACGTAGTAAAAGGCTATTCAACATATTACCTGTCACTGTTATCGCTGTTCACCATACAGTTTGTGATTATTTATACGACCAGAAGCATTATTACCACCCGGATCAAAAAGAATATTGCAAAGGGGCTAAATGGTTTTCGCACACTGATTATTGGGAATGGTAAAGACATTGAAGAAACTACAAAAATATTGCCGCCTTACCTTGGTAACATCATTCTGGGAGTTGTGACAACGGATAAACGGCATAGCAGTGAGGTCATTAACGGTCTGACCTGTTACGGATCGGTAGATCAACTTGACCAGATCATTACCGAAAACAATATCGACGAAGTGATCCTGTCCCTCAGGGATTCCACACTAACAAAACTAAAATCGGTTTTGGAAGCACTATACCGCCATGATGTGTTTATTAAAACAACTCCGGGCGTAGCGGACAAACTAATCGGGATTGCCAAGCTCAATCCGATTTATGGCACACCTTTTATAGAAGTGGCCCATGAGTTGATGCCGCCTTTTGAGGAAAACATGAAACGTGTGTTTGATGTAGGCGTTGCCGTTCTGTTTATGGTGCTGTTTTCTCCACTTTATCTCTTACTCGCTATCCGGGTAAAACTGGATTCCAAAGGTCCCGTTTTCTACAGGCAGGAACGTGTAGGTAAAAACGGAAATCCGTTTCATATCCACAAATTCAGGACCATGTACGACGGTGCAGAAAATGGCAACGGACCACAACTGGCTTCACCGGACGATAAACGCATTACGCGTTTTGGACGAACCATGCGGAAATACCGCTTAGATGAACTGCCACAATTCTGGAATGTGCTGATTGGCGACATGTCGGTGGTTGGCCCCAGACCTGAACGTCAGTTTTTCATTGATCAGATTGTAAAAAGGAACCCGAATTATTACCTGTTGCAAAAAGTAAGGCCGGGGATTACATCATTAGGGATGGTAAAATACGGTTATGCCGACAGTATTGATAAAATGATTGACCGTTTGAAATTCGACCTGATTTACCTGGAAAACATGTCCATCCTCCTCGATCTGAAAATCTTCTTTTATACGCTGAAAACCATTGTTACCGGAAAAGGTGTTTGATAATTAAAGCTTCAGTTGGCTACGGTGTCTTTCATATGTTTGATTAAAGCAAACCAAGGCGTTCATATTGCAGAACAACACCGATACTGTAATCATTGTATTAAACCAGTCTTCATATTGGCCAGCATTAACCACAAAGTACGCAAAGCGTTTTCACAAAGAAACACAAAGCGATTCCCAACATAATACATTCTGCAAACCAGCAAATACTATTTCCGGCAAATTTTATTTAACCTGCATAAAAAACATATATGCAGTGCCAAAATCCATCAATCCGTGCAAAATTGCAAAATAGATAAACAGAGAAGGCCGGTAATAAATTGAAATGCCTATTAACAAAGCGAAGGGTAAAAATACAAGTGAACGATACAGCATAAAATCCATATTAGGAATAAATGGAAGTGTACAGTGTTGAACTGAGAGGAATAACACCGGGAGCATGACTGCCAACCATTTTCTATTAAGCCGTTTGACAAGCCTGGGCATGATATACACAAAATAAGTTGCCAATTCTGCAAATGCAATAGTCACAGGGAAAGCAAACATAAGCGAGTAAACCAACCATTTGTTTATCGGACCAAACATCATGTGTGTTGGAACATCGGGATCTCCCCATATAAGTGAGCTTAGCAGATATCCCGGCATCATGGCAACAGGAATTGAGACCAGAGCAAGTATCAAAAAAATAAGCACATCCTTTTTAATTGTCTTCTTTGGGAATCTGAATATTTTGAAGTAATTCTCTCCTTCCCTTTTAAACAATATCATCAGCAACAGAATGCTGACTATATTTGTCAGGGTAGCAGTCAGCAACCAGTATTTTTCTGATGACTCCCAGGAATCCAACACAAAAGCAATTATGGCCTGAAAAACTCCAAAACACAGCAACCTGCTAAACAATAATAAAAACGGAAAATTTGTTGTTTTAACAGAACTACTAACTGCTTTCGTTGCCATTTTATATTTTAAACTTATGCTTTGGGATCTGTGTTAAAAATACAAAATATTTCAAATAATCATTCTACTTATTCAATTATCAGCTTTTAAATTATGCTTTGCAGTGATGCACATTTTTTATACTTTCAACGTCTCAAATAGTTTCCCATGAAAAAATTATATAGTTTATTCGTTTTAATTCTATTCTCTGGGTTGATCACAAACGCACAGCAACTGGCTTTCCCGGGTGCTGAAGGATTTGGTGCTTATGCCACAGGCGGACGCGGAGGAACAGTGGTTCATGTTACAAACCTGAATGCTTCCGGCCCCGGATCCTTAGCAGATGCGGTAAGTCGGCCAAATCGTATCGTTGTGTTTGATGTTGGTGGTGTAATAAAATTATCGCCTGCTGATATCATTTTTATCAGCGACAGCATTACGATAGCAGGACAAACTGCACCCGGCGAAGGCATAACAGTCTATGGAAACCGGGTTGTGTGCAATTCAACCAACGTCATCATCCGATACCTGAGAATGCGTGGAAGCATAGCCATGAGCAAAGGGAAATGTACCTTTACCTGCGATGGTGGCAACAATATTATTCTGGATCACTGCTCCATTTCCTGGGGACGGTGGGATGATGTGCATATTGTGGGCAGCAATACCATCACCTGGCAAAATTGTATCATCAGTGAAGGGATTGATCCTCAACGATTCGGAGCCATCACGGACGGAACACTGAACTGGACAGTTACACATTGTTTATGGGCGAGTAACAAGAGCCGGAATCCTAAAATGAAGTGTGCCCTGCAATATGTCAATAATGTGGTGTATAATTACGGGAATGGTATCGTTGGTGGCCACTCCGCAGCTGACCATTATCAGGATGTCATCAACAATTATTTCATTGCAGGTCCGAGTGACAACGGAGACAGTTATTATTCACAATGGACTGAAACAGATCATTTGTATCAACAGGGAAATTATAAGGACCTGAACAGAGATGGAAAACTGAACGGCACACTGATTACGGATTATAACAATGCAACGCCAATGGAGGAACCGAATTTGAATTCCACTGCACCCTTAAACATTGAATCAGCTCAGGAGGCTTATCAGACTGTCATAAAAACCGTTGGCGCTTCGTTGGTTCGTGATGCACATGACAGTCGCATAATCAGTGAAGTTGTTTCTTTGGGAACCCAAGGTTCGTTTATCCTCAATGAATCAGAGGTTGGAGGAATTGGCACAATTACAGGGGGAACAGCTCCTGCAGACTCTGATAATGACGGAATGCCTGACAGCTGGGAGCAGGAACATGGACTGAATCCAAACTCAGACTCTGATATCAATGGTGATATTAACCACAATGGGTATACTAATATTGAGGACTATATAAACAGTCTGACACAGCACAGCAGCTAAGTGACATACACATTGGAGGTTATGACTAAATTGGTTAACGGAACAACTGCATAACTCAGATTGAACAACACACAAATAAAAATTTATTTGCAATAGAAAAAAGGCTCCATGAGAAGCCTTTTATTTACTTTTTTACCTTTTATGAGGTATGTAATCAAATCCAGATATAGAATTTCATCTGCTCTATTGATACTTATTATTTGATATCACTTTCCCTTTTGAGTCAATTTTCATTATTGAATATCCTGCATGCTTAACAAAAACTTTCAAGCGATAAACAGGGTTAGATGGAAGATTTTCAGGTGTAATCAGAATCTCCTTTTCATGTGCTATACGAATAACATTCCCCTTGTAGGCATTTTTTACTGCCTCAACCACAACTATCGGCAGCACTGTAGAACGAGCTTTAGCAATAACGAATGCGCCATCAGCCTTAAAAATTCCGGACATACGTCCACCTTTGTAAGTAAAATTCAACTGATATTGTGTAGGTAAAGTATGAACAACAACATAGTCTTCCGGCACATAATAGTCGTAATCCAACCCGTCATCATAATAAAAAGGTTCATCACCATAGCCTTCATAATAGTCTCCGTTTCCATAATAACCATCGTTGTAATCATCCGGGAAACCGTCGAAGTTAAAATCGCCATAATACACATCACTTGACCAGTCAGTTAAATAATTGTAAGAATCATTACCAGTCCATGAATTGATAACGGCATCAGGAAAAATTTTGTTAAAGGAACTAACCACAGATGCCGGAAGTTTTTCGTTTTGTCCAAAACTCAATACGGGCACCACTAACAACAGAAAAATTGCTAACTTTTTCATTTTTTTAAAATTTTATTTGGGTCCCGAGCAAAACCTTCAAAATGACAACGGGAAAAATATCAGAACCCGTTTATATTTATCCCGAAAAAGATGAGACAAAAACCTTTAAATCCGGAACAAAGTTCTGTAACGGTCTAATTATTAATATACTTTAACTGCACTTATCCCATGCATTAACTGTCCTTAACCTCCCGTGACAGACAAAGAATAACAGGAATACGAAAACACTCAAAAAAGAACCGGCATGTATTGGCAATATTTGCAAAAATTGAAAAGTGACATAAGAAAGATAAAACAGTTAACTTCCGTGAAATTATATTTGAACAATTAACCGAAGTAGTGGTGTGGTTATGGATTTTTAGGATCTGTAATCAGTGACTTTGCAACAACAAGAAAAAATTGCTTATTGCACTATTTTTATCCTATATCTACAACAGGATTTAAGTTGGAAGAAAATTTTGCACTGTAAAAGTATAGTGATCCCGCTATTTCGTTGTGTCATCATCATCTGCGGCATTAAAAACAGGCTCCCATAATTCAATTTTATTGCCTTCCGCATCCATAATATGTATAAATTTTCCAAAGTCGTAAGTTTCAATACTGTCGATTATCGTCACTCCGTTTTCTTTAAGTTTATGCACAAGGCCTTCAATGTTCTGAACCGTATAGTTGATCATAAAATCCTTTTGGGATGGGGAAAAATATTCGTCCCCTTTTTCGAAGGGTTTCCACTGCAGAGAATTTATTTCGTCAGGCCTGTCAATGTTTCGGGATTCAAAACTTGAAGACCCCCAGTCATTTATTTCGATGCCCAGATTTTTAGTGTACCATTCCTGCGTTTTTTTCAGATCGTCCGAGTAAAAGAAAATCCCGCCGATTCCGGTAACTCTAGGGGTTGTATCTTTTGTTGAAGCAGTGTTTATCGCTTCGCTGTTTTGCTTATCCATTTTATTTATATTTTTGTTTGTTTTACCTGTATTGTTGCAACTTATTAAAATTATTGCCATTGTTATTGTTATGATTCGTCTATCCATTGAAGTTTATTGTTTTAATGCTGTGCCATGCTTTAAGCTGCCACATCATAAGTATTATTTACTGATCTCTATCTATCTTTGTCATTCCAAAAGCAAACCGGACCTTTATGATTTTTGCCTTTTAAACAGACAAGTTTTTCCGGTTCAATTTATAGATATAAAAATAATTTATTCAGGTTTTCCAGAAATTTCTTCATAATCATCGTTTTTATCATTTTCGTCATTACATCCAACACTGTACCCAAAGCGGTTTGCTTTATCAGATGCTCTGGTTACTACACATATAAATAAGAGAGATATCCGGTTAAGCGTTATAAAGAAGGGTAAAAGGAGTCATTTAAGGAATCATAAAATTACAGATATTGTAGGGAATCTGCCTAATTGTTATTAATATTTTACAAGCCGATAAACAAATGATATAATGCCATATCCAAAAGCTTAAAGATGAATAGCATCTAAATACCATATTTAATTAATATTTTCTTAATTAACATATTCTTATGAATAGTCGAACTTTGTGCGGTGCTTTACCCCACCCAACTAATATGCATACTTATGAGAAACAGTGTTGCTTACAACCTGGCAGGCTTATCTGGATATATCACCGAAGAGCAGAATAAATCTTTTTTACAGAGGAGTTATTATAACACATATGAATTCTTTTGGGTTTAGAATAAAACCAGCCATGTGAACACAAACACGAATTTTATGCAAATAACTTACGAACAGCTACAACAAATCTACCACAAGAAAGGATATATTTTTTTTGATCGCGGCTCATACAACCTGAATATATTCGGCATACGGTCAGACAATCCACTGGTGGATGAATTCAATGATTTTATCGGTTTAGCCTACCGTGATGTTTCACTCAATAAAATTGTACATCTGTTTAATGCCACAACAAAACCCGGATTATATTGGCTGAAACAAAAAACAGGAAGCGTAAACGGGACTGCCATTTTAATTCCGGGTCAGTATAAAAGTTGTTGGACACTTGGATTTCATAAAGGCTATCAGGCTTTGACCCAAAAAGCAATTGGTGTTTTCAACATATGGAGAGACAATGATATGGATGGTGACCTGGATACAAACGGACAGGTATTTTCTGACGTTACCGGACTTAACCTGCATACCACCAGTTTTAAAAACGATGTAGAAAAAGTTGGAGCTTACAGTGCAGGTTGCCAGGTTATTCAGGATGACCTTGATTTTAACATTTTTCTTGCCGTCGTCATTAAATCAAGTATGATATATGGTTCTGTGTTTTCTTACACACTTTTTGAATTGAATGATTTCTAACATTAAAACAATTTATTATGCCTTTAAAAGATGCGCTTAAAAAACTGGATGATGCCGTTAAAGATTTAACGTCATTGCACGTTCAGACCTTTACGGGTCAGATAGAAACCAATGTAGATTCCGCTACATCGTTTGATGATATTAAGAAACTTATAAATGCCGAAGCCGACAAAACAGATGGTAAAATTAAACTGGTAGCTGAATCGCTGGCACAGTTCGATGGTGATTCGTACAACTTTGTGCGTGAAGACCTGGATAATGTACCGCCGCTGGCATTAGAGGTTCATAAAAATGCCGTGAAGGCAGGTATTGAAACCCGGTTGGGATTATTGAACTTATTTAAAGATCTGATTGCAAAACCCTGATGCCGGAAGGGTTGCCTCCATATAACCATGATGCACTGCCTGATGATCCTGTTGACAGGCTTGGTGCATTTGAAGCCATTTTAAACGATGCATCAAAAAACGGACTGGTCAACGATGTTCCGTCGAATGAAGAGGAAACATATACGCTGGAAAGTCAGCGGATAAGATTAAAGACAATTGCATCACGGTTATATTTGCTTGGATATTTAAAACGCAAGGTTAAAGCAAAACAGCTTCATAAGCATATTGATGACATAAAAGAAGCCGTACTGTGGTTCCAAAAAGATGCCAACCTGAAGCAGGACAACTGGGTAGGAAATAAAACCTGGAGCGCTTTGGATCAGCTGGTAAGTTTTGAATCTGAAATTATTCCGGAACAGTGGTTCAAAGATGGAAAGATAAGGGAAGAAACAAGATCGGCGGTTCACAGGGCCGTTCAGTTACGGTTATGGAGTCTGGGACTATATCGTGATAAACCACGTCAAAAATTCAATCTGCTTAATCAGACAAGTCTAAAGAATTTCAACCAGATTCTGCATATCTTTTTAATCAGGGCCGAAAATTATACGGCCAATCTGGATGAAGAAACCATGAATATTTTGTTTAACCAGGATTTGTTAACAGATACAATTATAAAGCGCTCGTCACTGAAAAAAAATTCCTTCCTGCTACGTTTGCCTGATAAAAACAAAGAACAGTCCCGTTCACTTGCTCAAAGTTTTATCGTGAATTGTGCAAAAATAGAACTGTGGTTGCTGGGTTACTCCGTAAAAATTGATGGTATCAATAATTTCGCCATCAGTACCGACAGCGATATTTATGAAGCCATAAAAAAATACTATATCGATTTTGAAGAAATGTCGGTGAATGAAGCTTCCGATAAAGCTAAAAACATTACCCCCGTGCTCTTTAAAAATATGGTAAATATTGATACCGATACTGGCAATCGGAACATTAGTGAAGTAGTTCAGGAGATCGCGGAACATCTGAAGACTCCTTCTGCCATTGAAGAAGCCTGGGATTACATTAAAAGGAAAGGAACACGTTTATTTGATGGACTGAAACGCATATGGAGATGGATCCTGAAAAAAGGGAAACAGGTGGTATCTTTTGTTAAAGAGAATATTTTTGTAGGTTTTTTCCGGTATGCCTCCAAAGCCTTTAAGATTATTAAAAAAGGATTTACGGTAGTTATCAATTCTGTACAAACTTACGTGAATGGGTATTTAAAAAGTCCGAATATAGTATATAAGTTTTCAAAAGATATGGACTCCACCGTCATTATCCGTTCTGAGATAACCCCCGAACAAACAGAGGCATCATTGCTTATGATCAATAATTACAACCGCTGCTTTAACTTATCATGTAAAATTATTTCACTCTCATTAAACATATTTATCAGCGCTGTAACAGGCATAGCCGGCTGGATGAGACTCCTGTATAGTTTACTGATCAGTTATAAAGATATAAGGATGATCTACGAAGAATTAAAAACGGTAACTATTAGTTAAGACCTGAATCTATTAAACTTTCCAGTTTATTTTTATTACAATCGGTGATAATAAAAGATTGATAATAATAAATAGGCTTAGAATTCTTATCAGTCCAAGGATTATCAATGTAGTTAAGAATGAAGTTTGTTAATCTTAATTCTAAATATGGTTCTCGTTTTATTTTATCAGATATTTCATAAACTCTAAATCTTTCCTGATATAAATCAATGCGTTGACCATTTGCATCAATACCGTCCTCAAACGGATATTTAAATCCTCCAATTTCAATTTTTCCATCATTGTCAATGTCAGCGAAAATAAAAGCAGTCGAGGTTTCTGTTAATCCGATAAATTTAAATTTATCTAATTCACGTTTTATAATTAAGTAAGAATTAATCGAAGGTCTGTTGTCAACTTTAAATACATATAGATCGTTGAAGATTAAACAAATACCTTTATCAAATACATCAATCTCAGGTGTCAATCCATCACTCTCCTTAAATTCATAAATCAGTTTATTATTTCGATAAATTTTAATTGTCCCAAAATATTCCCGTTTATCAGTCAAAACGATGGAGTCTCCATTTATTTTTTGAAACACATTTAATCCGAACGAAACTTGGAGAGAATCAACATAATCAGCAATTGGAACTGTCAATTCACCTGTAAAATCAGTCTGACTGAAAATTGTAATTGGGATTAGAACTGATATCAGAATGAGATATTTTTTCATCGTTGTATGGTTCTTTTTTTTTAATGCATGCCAACGTTCCCGCGGTATGGTGTCGTGGCAGTTTCTGTCCAAGGGGAAAGGAACTGTCATGGTAAAAGCAGCTGACCGCGAAAGTTGAACTATTTTATTTAAAGTACTGCTATGCACTATGACTGCTCGTTAGGGCAAGTATTTATTTAAGTTTTAATTCAAATATAAATTCATCTGCTTGTTTAAAAATTAATTCTCTTATTAAAGCGATTAAAATTGATATTGCGAAATCTAAGTAGTCATTATATTCTTTATCAAAAGAATCAAAGTCGCTATAATAGCTAGGAAAAATATCTATATCCCCATGTACCAATCTTGAACGATAATCATACAGCTTTTGCAATTTCTTTTTATATTCTTTGGGCTCCCCTAGTATTAAGATTGATTTGTCTTTAATTTGTTTAGTGATTCCTTGGTTTCCCTCTGCTAATAATGATTCAATGCCTAACATTACCCAAAATAAATCGCTAGTGTTATTAAATTTTATATCACCAATTAACTGAGAAAAAGCATTAATTGCTTTATGAGCTTTGTTTACACTCATTTGGTTTGGATGAACCTCATATTTATGAAACCAATTGATAGTCTCAATTAATTTTATATTTCTGATCAATGGCCATTTTATTCTTTCTGAATGTTCGTAGGCATACATATCTGAGCATACAACAATTTTAGTTCTTCCAATATATTCATTTTCATTTGAATATATTAACCCGGGTAAAAAGTCAATATTAGTGGAATACGTTAAATTAACAAGCAAACTTAATCTAGTTAATATATCATCAACGAAATAGTTGGTATATTCACCCAAAGAGGCTTCATCTTTGATCGTTAAATCAATAATTAAATATTCATTTATCCATTCTGAGTTGAAAAATGAATGCTTCTTAGTATACATTTGAATAATTTCAGGCTCTGAATTTTCATTAATATTTCCTTCTAATATATTGAATTTGATGTTCTTAATCACAGGTTTTTCATTTTTATCAGAAATCATTTTAATATCAATGAGTGTAATTAATTTTGAATTATTAGAAAATTTTGCAATATCAGAAATAAACAATTCATAACTTGAATAAGCACTCTCATAGTCAGATCCTCTTAATGGAATAGTAATTCTCATAGCTTAAAATTGCATGAACTTTCTGTCTTGTAATATTCACCCTAACGGGAAACTATATGTTGTCGTAGCGGATTACGGGTAATCGCCTGTCTGGCATGGGCTGAGACAAATAGTCAATAATCCGGGTTAGCATGACCCATAAACCACTATACAATAAATAAAGTGTTACCAGTAGTTATTATTTTTGTTTCCAGTTTTGTGAAATTTTAATTGTATCGATTATTTGTTTTGTTTTTTCAAAATCAATAGTATCAGCGCTAATAGTATTTATTAATTTTTGTTTCAATTCTTCTTCTGAATGTATATCATTACCAATCCAGAAATTGTTATTTACATTAAGGTTTTCAATAGTTATAACAATTCCAGCATCTGAATCTTTTTCTTTTTCTGATCGAATTGTTTCTGAATATATCATCCATAAAAACGAGGCTATACCTAAAATTGAGCTAACCTTTCCAATAATTTTCCAATCAAAGGCTGCTGAATATACCATTCCCGGAGAAGGAGAAAGACTATATATTTGGCAATCCGGAAGGTATTTTTTCATTTTATCCAATAATTCCTCATTTGAAATATTGGGGAAATTAGCAACTGCTCCTGAAATGATTATGTCCATAGTTGCAAAACTTTAATTACCTATAAAAAGTAAATACCTAATTTTTCCGTTTATCCGTCCCTCGTGAAAGATAAAGCCGAAGTTTATTATTTTGCACACAGGTGGCCTTTTCGGTTTAATTAGCTTTTATAAAAGTACCTAATTCATTATTAAGAAACAACAGGTAATTCATATGCAAATATTAAGCCTGTTAGTATTCTTATTAATCCAGAGATCTATTCTACTGCATGTTTTCCTCAATTATCATTTTAGCATAAAACCGACTTCTTTTACGAGTCTTTTTATTATACACCTGATAGATGAATAAAAGCTCATCATGCGATATAAAATACACATTGCTTAAACTCCAGAAATAATCTTTATTATCAGATTCCGGAAAATAGATCATAAGCTCCTTTAGACTTCCTTCGGATATATCATAAATCCTGAATATTCCGGAAGCATAAGCAAAATCGTCCCAGGCATATGTCAATAGTCTTTGTTTCCGGGGATCAAATGCAATATTTGCATATAATGACTGGTTGTTCATCTCACCTGTACTGTCATTTAGCAATACATAATTTGAAGCCTCATAATAAGATCCGGTCAATAAATGAGAATGAATTTCAGGAATATAATCCGCATACCTGTAACTTCTAAATTCAAGATTGTAAATGTCTTTGGGATAGTAGTTTCGTATAGTATCAGCTTTTCCGGTTCGTAACATGATGACCAGTGTTGAATCATCTAATCGTTTTGCACTCTCATTAAAACTTTCAGTTAATTTATGGGAGTCACTAGAAGGGAAATAATGCAACCCTTTTACCCTTTCAACATAAACATCCCTGCTAACCGGTTGAATAAAAAGCTTATAATTACTCTTTACTAATGTATCACTGAATGCTGTATCAGCCTGTGGATATTTTAAAGCTGCATTTCCAGTATTCAATTGTGCATAAGTATTACTGACTGAGACTATACTTAGAATAACAATCAAACAAAATAACTTTTTCATATCTAATTCAAATTGAAGAATTTCGGTTTTATCAGAATTTTCATTCTTTTTCATTCATCACTTCCACCCTTATTTTATCTTCGTTGCCAGCCAGGTCGCAAATGGTAATAACGTGTACACCTTTATCCATTTGAATGGCCATCTGGTGGTTGTACCTGGTTGAGCCAAGGTATGCTTCGTCCAGAAACCATCGCATTTCAGCATTTTTCTCTTCGTGTGCTGCCTCAAAGACCACCGGGTTGCGTTTACCATCAAAATCGACCGGTAAATATAATTTTTGTGATTTATTGGGATAGGTAAAACTTAACAACCTTGTTTCGCCACAACCCGGCATTACAGGTGGTAGATCCCTGTAGTTACTGTCCTTCCTTCTGTAATAGACACTAAATTTTGGAGGCACCACAAACCATCTTTTATGAATCATACGATTGGGGTCATAGCAGGATGAATTTACACGGTATTGTCCATCAGCCGTTAAATGAATGGTCCTATGGTATTCACACACGGACGTATAATTGGCTTTTGCCGGAACGATGATGGTATCAGCAAAGTCACAATCCGGCGACATCAGTTCCCCACTTTGGCTGCACACCGGATAATAGGTCAGATCGTCCCAGGGCGTATTAAAAAAGCCGCCGTCTTCATTAAGCTGTTCAAAAAGTCGAAACATCACTGGCGCCGCTTTACTGGTTCCTGTCAGACCCGGCATGCCCTGTCCGTCGGCATTGCCGACCCAGACAGCTACCAGGTGATGTGCTGTTACACCAACCGCCCAGGCATCCCTGAATCCAAAACTTGTTCCCGTTTTCCATGCAATGCGCTGCTTAGAGGTAAAATAATGCCAACCGGCTTCTTCATCTGGCCGTGTAAGGTTTGTTATTTTATCCAGGGTAATCCAGGCGCCTCCGGGCGTTATTTCCGGCACAGATGCGACTTTGTGCTTGTCCTGCCCCATTAACAGCCGCGGTTCAAAAATATCAAACGTACGCCCTTCACCATTCAGCATATTTCCCATGGAAGCATACGCCCGAGAAAGTTCCCACAGCGTCACCTCTCCTCCACCCAGAATCATGGAAAGTCCGTAATGATCCGGAGACCGGTTAAATGTACTGAACTGAAAAGACTGCAAAAGATCATAAAATCCGGGAATACCGTATTCCTTCAACAGCATCACAAAGGGAATATTCAGAGAACGGACAAGCGCTTCACCTGCGGGTACCAAACCATCGTATTTTTTATTGAAGTTTTCAGGAGTAAAACCGTTCAGGTATGTTGGCACATCGGGCAGCAACATATCAGGTAGAATGGTTCCGTCACAGATAGATGCCGCATACAAAAATGGTTTCAGTATACTTCCCGAACTTCTGGGCGCCATAATCACATCCACGTCACCACCGTTTATCCTGTCAGGATCGGCACAGTTGCCCACATAAGCTTTCACACTGTAATCATCCAGATCCATCACCAGGGCTGCCACGTTATTGATGCCCTGCTGTTTATAGGCAGCTGCAAAATCATTTACAATCTGCACCGATCTTTTCTGCAGTGATCCGGAAAGCGTTGTTTTGAACCGGCCCCTGTCATGTTCGGCAATCAAACGGTTCATCAGATGCGGGGCCCAGGCTGCCACAGCTCCGGGAGGATCAGGTAACGTCTCCAGCAGCGCCAGTTCCTGTGTTGTTTTATCGAAGTAACCTGCTTCAAAAAGTCTGGTGAGTAAACGGTTACGTTTGTCTTTCAGTAACACCGAATTTTTACCGGGATAAATAAGTGACGGGGCATTGGGAAGTACAGCCAGTGTGGCTGCTTCGGCCCATGACAACTCATATGGCGATCGTTGAAAGTAGCGCCATGAAGCCGCTTCAAGACCAACAGTATTTCCGCCGAACGGGGCATTGGTGGCATAAAGCTTTAAGATGTCGTCTTTGGTGTCAAACATCTCCAGCTTAACTGCCATCAGCATCTCAACGCCCTTTTGCCAAAGATTACGTGATTTTCCATTCCTTGACATACGGGCAATCTGCATGGTAATGGTGCTGCCACCGCTTACTACATGACCGGCTTTGATATTTTGGGTCAATGCCCTAAATACAGCCAGGGGATTAACGCCAAAATGGGAATAAAAATGCTGGTCCTCAAAAGTGATCAGGGCTTTTTTAAAATGGTCCGGAACAGAATCCAGCGGTTCAAATCGCCACTGCTCATCCGAACTGACCGCAGCATTCAGGAAATCGCCTTCTTCTGACAGGATCAGTGTGGCATAATCTGTTGTGAAACGGGGCAAAGGCGTGATGAGCATTACCAGTGTGACAGCCAATACCATCACGTATAATGTCATCCAGCCTTTTCTCCTGTATCGTTTCCTTTTAATCATCTGTCATTGCCGTCCCCTCAAAACCTGCACCCTAACGGACTACTTTCACTTGTTTGCTGGCCGTCCGGGCATAATATTTATCGCTGTACATGGCTTCTGCCACAGTTGCCGGCATATAATACCTGCCTTCGTAGGCTGCATTCAGAAGCACTTCAAAAGTCATCTGTCTCTGCCGCCGCAAATTGAAGAACATGTAAATCCTGTCGTCCCTGATATCCATATAATCCGGTTGATCCGAACTCAGCTTATAGCCTTCACCGTATAACCTGGTGTTGATGATCTCCCATCCTGACGGGAAGATCTGCCTTAAGGCCACATTCTCGATATCGCTTGACCTGGACCAACCTGTGTAACGAACCGTATATATCATTTTAAAGTCCGTGCCCTGTACAATGGACTCAGGATTTAATGTATTTCCGGCCATATCTGTGAACCGGACCTTCAGATCAATATTCTCACTTACAGGCTCACGCTTGTCAATGATGGGAAGGCCAACTGATCTGGCTGTGACAAACAGCACATTCTTACTGTTGTTTTTTATGGTGATCACAGAATCCTTGTCACTATCCCATTCCACCAGTTTAATCAACTCTTCGGTCTTCACCGTTTCTTTCGATTTTCCTTTAACCTGGTAAGTTGCATTCATCGGGTCATCTTCCGCCATAACCAGTGATTTGGCTTCAGCTACAGACATTAACATCCATGCTGTGGTTTGTGTGCTCAGCCAATGGTTTGGACTGGATAACACTTCAGAGAATTCCTTGATGATCCGCGCCGATTCCTGCTTTTTACCAAGCTGAACCAACGTCTCCAGTAACATGGCATAATCGCGCCATTTTGAACCGTATGTTTCAGACATATCTTCATAATCGGCTATTGCCAGTTTATTCATGTCCACCAGGTCTTCTGCCACATCCTTTTTACCGATCAGGGCATAAGCAGCGGCCAGTCTCCATTTCACCTTATCGTTCAGGCCGGTTTTCTGACGTAGCCGGTTCATACCACTGATATCAGGTTTTCCTGCCAGTGCAAGTACATATAACCTGTACGACTGTGTATAATCGTAATAATAATAATCGTAGGTTCTGGACCATTCCACCACTTTAGTTCCAAGGTATTCCAGCGCTTTGTCTTTCATTCCGTAAGGAATCTGGTAGCCCTGCTTTTCAGCTTCCAGAATAAAATGAGTAGCATATACCGATCCCCAGTTTGAAGCAGTTTTATGTCCCGGCCAGTAGGAGAATCCTCCGTCAGGCAACTGGAATTGCATTAGCCGGTTCAGACCTGTAATAATATTATGATGCATCTGATCAGCCATCTGAGCATCTGGTTGAATCAGCTTATTGATGTACAGCTGCGGGAAGACCGAGGATGTGGTCTGTTCAATACAACCGTAAGGATACCTGATCAGGTAATCAAGACGCCCTTTTAGGTTCAACGGTGGCATGGACGAGAATTCGAGGCTGATAGAATTTGTTCCAGGCATACCAGGCAAATCGAGCAGTACCTGCTGTTCTTTCCCCTGATCCAGAACCAGATCTTTAGCCTGCTTCAACGGCAGGTTTGGGTTCCGAACCTTGATATTTATCTCATAGTCTGCCTTTCCTTTCGTGGTTTCAACAACGATCTTAACAGTTCCGATGCCCACTTTATCCGCAACAGCGAGATCAAACTTCACATTATACTCTCCGGTCTCCTTAACCTCTATAGCTTTCGTGGTCTCACCAATAGTAAACATATCATTCACGCTTACCGTCACTTTCGCATCTTTGATCGTTTCATCCATAATGAACGCAGACACAGGCAGACTCACTTTTTCTCCCGGTGAAAGCACACGCGGAAGGGTTGCCAGCACCATTACAGGTTTTTTCACCGGCATAACTTCATCGGCTGATCCGTACCTGTCACCGCTTCCGGCTACAACCATTGCTTTTACAGAACCGATGTATTTAGGCATCCTGAATTTCAGCACGGCCTCTTCACCCTGTTTCAGTTGGAGTGGTCCGGAATACATAACTACCGGTTTGAACCTGTTATCATCTTTCTTATCCTTGTTGTCTAATTCATCACCACCGCCAATGCCAAACACCTTCTCTATTTTACCACCGAACGCTCCGGATACATAATCGAACATATCCCACATTTTAACCAGCAAAGCCTGACGTTGATAAAATGCACTGTGAATATCCGGTGTTTTAAAGTTGGTAATATCCAACAGACCTTCATCCACAATAGCCAGCGTGTACGTCATTGGTTTTCCGCTTTTCTCCTTAATTTTCACAGAGAACTGCTGTTCCGGCTCAACTGATTCAGGCAGTGTGATTTCAGGTTCAAGTTTCTTTTCAGGATCCGTCACAAATACCGGGATAACGCCATACATGCGGATTGGATTTTCATTGACCGTTTTCTCATATGGTTGAATCAGTGCTATATTGATATATGCATTGGGTGCCATATCGGATGATGCAACCAAACTGAATTCTCCTCCGTTATCGCCTACCTCTACCCAGAAATTTTGAAGGATACGTGTTCCTGTTTCTACACTTACCAGTGCTCTTGCCCCTTTTTCACCCGGGAACTGAACTTTGATGGTTTCTCCCTTGGTGTATTTGGCTTTATCGGTATTAAACGCCAGTCGTGTTGCACCTCCTGCACCTTCATTGCTCTTACGCCATGGCCAGTCAAAATAAGCAATCTGTCCGGTACTGTGGCCATTCGGATCGATTACACGGATCAGATAGCGGCCCCATTCACGTTCACCCAGTTTAAGGTTAAACATGCCCTTTCCGTCCTTCGTATAGAGTGACTTGGAAATCACCGGTCTGTGGTATGTATTTTGAATATAATAGGCCAGATTCTGATTATTGGAATGCCACCACCAGGACCACTCCAGCCTGTAAACCTCTACATCAAGTTTTGATACATCCACAGGATTACCATGTACATCAACAGAAGCAACCTCCACATGATACTCTGTTCCTGAATTATAATGCCAGCTGTTCTTTGGTTTTTCCGGCATCTTCATCCCGATGTATGTCTTAAACGGAGAATAGTCCTTTGAGGTTTGCACAATACTAAACTCTCCACCCGGTTCAAAAGCCTTGGTTGTAAAAACAGCTTTTAAAAGAGATGGCGCATACCTGGTTGAGATTTTTTTCAGCGTAAACTCTGCTTTCCCCTGGCTGTCCGTCTGACCTTCAAACACTGTTTCTTCCTTCATATCCAGTTCCACAGCCGGATCACTAAACACAAATCCGGGAAGCTTATCAAACCTCATTTTCTGAGGACGGAACATAACATCTGTCTTTACTTTCAGGTTTTTACCCACAGCACCATGTAGCCAGGCGACATCCAGTTTGCCAACATTTGCCTTGGTTCCGTCAAGAATATCATCCTCAAAGTTCAGCTTAACTTTTAAGCGGTTAGGTTTAATGGTTTCAATCTTTATGGTCTTTGTGAATTTAGCACCACCTATATGGATAGCAGCCAGCCAGTTTCCGGTTGGATCACTATCCTCTGTTTTCAGCTTAAAAGTATAGAATTTACCCACAGGCTGTGTATTGACAACTTTCTTTACCAGCTTGTTATCCGGATTATAAAAATACAGTGTTGCCGGCTGATTTTCAGGAAGCGGATTATCTGTATCCTTAATCACCATGGCCAGGTGAATGGTATCTCCGGGCCTCCACACGCCACGTTCACCATAAATAAAGGCATTTATTCCTTTGGCTGCAATTACTCCACCTACATCAAAACTGGAATAGGACAGCGCTGTTCCGTCATCCACACGCAGGTATGTTTTTTCGTTTCCCCGCTGAGCCAGAGCAAGCCATGGCATACCATCAAGCTCAAATTCAGCCATGCCATCCGAATTTGTTTCCTTTTTACTCATCAACTGATTCTGGTGGTTATAGAAAGAAACCGAAATCCCGGACAAGGGCGATGCATCAATCAGATTAGTAACAAATGCACGGTAGCCTTGCTGACCATTTGTTTTGACCAGAATTCCCAGGTTAGATGCAATCACATTACGGTAAACCCACTTGTTCTGATAATATGACATATCACACGGGTTGTCCCGTTCCCGCCATCTGTATTCACCGTCATATGAATAATAAGGCCAGTACTGACCTTTATCAAACCTTTCATAATCCTGATCCACAGGTTCAGGTGCTTCGACTTCGGCAGCTTCTTCAGTTGCAGTCTCGGTTGAACTGCTACATGGATAAGTTGAATATTCTTTTCTGAACCTGAATTCTATCCTGTAAATGGCCCCGGGTTCCGTTTGAATTAATTCTTTAAGATTCAGCGAGTAATTATTCCATGAACCTTCATCCACAACGATATCTTCTGTGAGATTAATTTTCTTTTTCAGAATTAACCGTCCGAAATGCGCCAGGTCATCGTCGCCATTCAACTGGTTTCGCTGTAAAAAATAGGGTACATTTTCTTCAAAAATCTTAATGATATACAAATCAACAGCTGACAGATTCACTGCCTGAAAGGGAACGATGCAGTCCTCATTACCGGAAGGAATAATAACACCTGACTGAGGAAATCTGACATTGGGTTTTATCGCTTCAAAACTTACGGTTATCAGTTCATCTTTTTTAAGATGATAGTTCAACTCATTCAACAGATCGCCTGAAACATTTAAGGTTTTGGTACCTGTTATGCGGTGAGCCGGATATAACCGGACCACATTATTCTCTTTTTTAACTTTTACATTTACAACACCTTCCAGTCTCACCAAACCTGATATATCCTGATCCTGATTCAAAGGATCAGAGAATTCCACTACCAGGCATTGTGCCGGTTCCTGTTCCACTCTTGTTTTCAGCAATTTAAAATTATTCAATCCGGGAATTTCAATATCAAGCTTATCTTCTTTGTCCAGATTCAGCGGATCGCCATTGACCAAAACCTGAAAATCAGTATTATCTTCTTTCCTCGGAATACTGTCTACATAAAACAAGTGCTTCTCAGGACTGACGTGTAACCACTGTAATTTACTATTCAGATCCTTATCGCTTAAAGAAATGACATTTTCAACCACATCATTCTTTTCTGCATCAGCCAGCAGAACAGTACCTTCCATCCGGTATGCCAGTCCCTGCGACTGCAGACCTCCGATTCTTACCGAAAAGTCCTGCTTTTTGGTTTTAAAATCAAAACGTACTGTCTTATTGTTAGGATCAACATCAGGAAAGAGTTTATCCACATTAACTGATGCGGTGTACTCTTTATTAAAATCAAGCCAGGTTTCCGGTTTAAATGCAATAGTCCGGCTGTCAAACCAGTAAGCTGTCCCTTTTACGGAAGGTACCAGTTTTATGACATCCTCTTTAACTTCTTCTCCCTGACGGGCAGTTGGCACATCTTGTGTAAAACGGACAGTTATCTCCGCAGTTCTAGAAATAGTCCCTTTGGTATACGATTCAACATATTGCTGAAAAACAGCACTTTTTTCATTGGTTACAGGTTTCTTTTTGGAACATGAAATGACTGATAAAACTAGGATCAGTGCAAAGATTATCCCGGTATACTTCATGGCAATTTTTTTAATAGTTTTAACGGACTAATGTAATAAAAAAAGCAAAGTGTTAAAAATTATATATCATTTTTAAAAAATTACTTAACTTAGCAATCTGTTTGAGAATTATTCAATTAACCGTAGTGCTATGAAAACAAAATTACTTTTATTACTGGTTGTTTTATATCAGATTTCTTTTGGTCAGGTAAACCTGGACAGTGGATTAGTTGTATATTATCCATTTAATGGGAATGCCAATGATTCGAGCATTTATCATAATAATGGAACAGTTTATGGTGCCAGCATAACAGATGACAGATTCGGAAATGAAAACAGCGCTTACTATTTTGACGGAATAGATGATTTTATTGAAATTTCGCCAATTACAAACCTTGACAGTGTTTGTGATTTTTCAATTTCTGTTTGGTTCAGATTAGCAGACTGGGAAATACAGCCAAGTGATAACTGGAAATCTTTAGTTGACCTACCTTACATTTTTGACGGACATGCAAAGTCTTCTGTTGACATCTCAGATATTATTACTGATGGATTTAATATTTCTTTGGGCTTGGACGAAAGCTACAAATCATATGTTTTGACTTCAACAAAAGATCTGGATGGAAATGTTTTTATTTCACAATTATCCCCTGGGACAGCGTTATTAGATCAATGGTGTCATTGTGTGTTTATCCGGGAAGGAGATACAACGCGTAGTTACATTAACGGGAAATTAATTTCAGAAGATCTTAATGATGGCGTTTCTCTGAATATGAACCACCCATTATATATCGGCACTTTTGCGGGAAATAATAAAAATTATAATAGTTTTAACTATAACTTCAACGGTAAAATAGATGATGTACGGGTTTATTCCCGCGCTTTAAACTATGATGAAATAGACAGTTTATATGATAAATACGACCAGATAAATAATACTGAAGAAGGACTTATTGCTTATTATCCATTAGACTCCACGTTTAATGACATGAGTGGCAATGGTTTTGACGCAGAAAATCATGGTGTAACGTTTGGATCAGACTTATTTGGCAAAAACAATGCCGCCGCTTATTTCGAAAATGCTGCTTACCTTGTAGTGCCCCATGATAATAAACTGAATTTCGGCACCGAAAATTTCAGTATTTCACTTTGGGTAAAAAGCAATTCAGATGCAAGACAAATGATTTGCCAGAAAGGAGGAATTAATGAATACGATGATCCCCAGTACTGGATAAGGCTAAATGATCAACAAGGCACTGCGTCTTTTACAACCGGAAACGGAACCAGAAATTCTATTATAACAACCTGCAAAAATAATATTGCAGATAATGAATGGCATCATATCGTAGCGGTAAGAATGGATAGTTTACATCAACTGTTTGTCGATAATCATCCTGTTGCCCAAACAATAGCAGCTCCGCAAAACACTGATAATGATCAGGACTTAAAATTCGGACTTCAAAAATTATACTATGGAGATATTAATCCGTTTTCAGGTTATTTGGATGAAATCAAAATATTCAGTAAAGCACTATCTGAAAATAACATTAGCGATTTATATAATGAGCATATTCCACCGGTTAAACTTGATAGTGGTTTAGTTGCTTACTATCCTTTTGACGGAAATGCATATGATTACAGTGGTAACAATTTGCACGCGGATGTTAACGGCCCGGAGTTAGCTTACGACAGATTTGGTAATACAAACAACGCGTATAGTTTTGATGGAATTAATGATTATATGGTCGTAAAGGATACTGATTTGTTAAATCCGAATGAAATAAGTATTTGCTTATGGTATAAACCTGATTATTTTGTTGGCATTGGAAATAACAGCCTTATAGATAAAGGACATTATTCCGATACAACACCACAATATCATGTTGGTGTCTCAGGTGATTACAAAGATTATTCACGTTACAGATTTGCTTGTGATATAAATACCAAAAATGCCAGAACCGGAAACCGGAGCGAAAATTATATATGGGAACCTGGTAAATGGTATTTTATCTCAATGACTTTTGATGGTGAAACCTGTAAATTATATGTAAATGATGAGTTAATAGATACCAAACTTAATATTGGGATATTAAATGCATTTACTCATGATCTCTATATTGGCAAATCCGGCGACCGGGAAGACAATGTACCCGGTGTCATTGATGATATAAGAATCTACAGCAGAGCCATATCCTATCAAGAAATGCAGGAGCTCTATTCAGAAGTGATTTGTAAAGAACGAAATGTTATTGATACAGCCATATATTATGTCTCATCCAAAGAATTTGAAGCGGTTTCACCCCAAACATATTACAAGGGTATTGATACCCTAATAAGCATATATGGTTGCGATAGTATAGTAACACAGTACGAAAAATACATTTTTGATCCAAATTATTGTACAGAATCAGTTACAGACTCTGTATCTGTTACTGATACACTGATTATAGATGTCACCTTTACCAACAATCAGGAAGAAGATATGACAAACAGAATTTTAATCTATCCAAATCCAACAAGGGATATGGTGACCATAAATACAGGAAGTTATTACAATCAGATATCCGGGCATAAAATCTTGATAACAGACGTAACTGGAAGAGTGGTATTTGAATCCTATATCAGCGAGCCAATTTACCAGATAAACATAGATGAATTTGGTGATCCTGGTATGTATCTGATTCAGATTATGAATTCTGCAAATCATGTCACAGATACCAGAAAACTGATTCTTGAATGACGGTAATGCTAAAACATTATTTCCCCGCTTTTATAAGGCGGGGATTTTTGTTTCCTTTTTACTCTTTCATATTACATAATATGAGCTATATTTATAGTTGCCTTTAAATATATCTAAATGAATCCGCATAATATCAGCATAAAAAAGGCGTCGGGCGAGGAAGAATTTTTTCATGTTGAGAAGCTCAAAAAATCCTTGCATAACGCAGGAGCATCCGATGCTACAATCGAAAATATCGCAAAGGAAATCTCTGACTACATCTTTCCGGGAATTACAACCCGGCAAATATATCAACGCGCTTTTGCACTGTTAAGAAGAGAACGGTCAGCCGCCTCTGTCCGGTACAAACTGAAAAAAGCCATCTTTGAACTGGGCCCGTCGGGTTATCCGTTTGAGGATCTTATCGGACAGATTTTTGCGCGTCAGGGGTACGAAACAGAGGTTGGAATTGTTGTAGATGGCAGTTGTGTAACGCACGAAATGGATGTGATTGCAACCAAAGGAGGAACGCAACATCTGATGGAATGTAAGTATCACAAGGATCAGGGGAAACAGGTCAGCATACAGGTGCCTCTTTATGTGAGATCAAGAGTAGATGACATCATCAAAAAGCGTGAAACGTTACAGGCATACAGCGGATTAACATTTCAGGGCTGGGTAGTGACAAACACCCGTTTTTCTTCGGATTCAATCCAATATGGTAAATGCAGTGGGTTAAATCTTCTTGCATGGGATTATCCTTATGGCAACAGTCTGAAAGAGTTAATTGAGCGTTTAAAAATTTATCCGGTTACAATTCTGCATAATCTGACATTAAAAGAGAAACAACTTTTGCTTGAGAAAGATATCGTTACATGTGAGCAGCTCAACCATCAAATTGATATTTTATCAGACCTTGATCTGACAAAAACAAAATACAGGCTGGTTTTAAAAGAACTAACAGATCTGGGATTTTAACTTGACATTTGGACATCCCTATGTTTTACAACATAAAAAGCTGATAAACAACGATTAATTAATGAGTAATTACCCCCTATTAATGTTATCTATTTGTAATAATTATTACATTTGTTAGCTTGTTATATGTTTTAAGGTAAAAATTAATGGTGCTTGTTCGTTCTTTATTCACAGGTTTATTATCTGTTGTTTTGGTACAGGTTTGTCTGTCACAGCAGATTATTATTAACGAGGTCATGTCTTCTAATCAGCAGTATCTGAGAGATGAGGATGGAGATACACCCGACTGGCTGGAAATATGGAATAACAGTAACGAAGTTGTCGATCTCGCCGATTATAGTGTTTCTGATGACATGGATACATCGAAAGCCTGGCACTTCCCTGCTTTTTCATTGTCACCTGATCAGTATTTACTTGTTTTTGCATCCGGAAAAGACAAAAAAGATGCACCTCAATACTGGGAAACAATCATTAAACAAGGTGATGCCTGGAAATATATCATACCCTCTTCAGAGATAAATTCAGATTGGCGAGGAAATAGTTACGATGATGCAGCATGGTCGGATGGAACAAGTGGGATAGGTTATGGTGACAATGACGATAATACAACGGTACCCGCTTCAACCATATCTGTTTTCATGCGCAAATCATTTACAATTAAGGATAAAAATCTGGTACAGAAGGCTATATTACACATGGATTATGATGATGCCTTCGTCGCTTATCTGAATGGCAATGAAATTGCCAGGGCCAATATAACTTCTTCTGGCCCGCCTGCTTACAACGCGTTTGCAGACAACTCCAGTCATGAAGCTTTGATGTATACAGGAGGAAATCCCAATGAATTTCCATTAGAAAACATTCAGGACTTATTGATTGACGGTGAAAATGTGTTGGCCATTCAGGTACACAATGCAGGAACCAACAGCTCCGATTTAACCGCTATACCTTTTTTATCCTTAGGTTTCACTGCTCCTGTTTCGGGTTCAGTAGAAGACTTTGTGGATCTTCCGCAGTCAAAATTTCATACCGATTTCAGTATCTCTTCTTCGGGAGAAAGCCTGTACCTGTTTAAAAACAATATTCTGGAAGACTCCATTCAGGTACTGGCCCTGCCTACAAATATATCCTATGGCAGGAATTCTGTTTATACTGATGTTTTTAACTATTTTCCTGATCCAACACCGGAAGCAAAAAACACAACTCAGGGTTATACGTCATTGACAGGTGGTGTGACATTTTCTGCAAAAGGAGGTATATTTTATAACAGTTTGTCACTCTCATTAAGTTCGGACAACGCAAGTGATCATATTTATTACACGACAGATTACACAGAACCTACCAAATCGAGTACACCATACACCGGCCCTATCAGTATCAGTTCAACTATGGCTATACGTGCGGCTGTAATAAACGATGGTGGTATGCCAGGGCCTGTTTGTACAGAGACTTATTTATTCAATATACAACATGACCTGCCTGTTATTTCTCTGGTATCGGAGCCGGATAACTTCTTTGGCTATGAAACAGGCATCTATGTTGAAGGACCAGGACATACATCAAGTGGCGAGAACTGTGATAACGGTCAAAACTGGTGGCAGGACTGGGAACGTCAGGTTAATGTAAGTATGATTTTACCCAGCGGACAACAAGCGTTCTCCCAGGATGCCGGTGTCAAGATTTTTGGAGGATGCAGCCGTAATTTCGCGCAAAAATCCCTTAGCCTGCGATTCAGAAGCAGGTATGGTAAAGAGGGTTTAGATTACAAAGTGTTTGATGAGCTCAACACTGATAAGTTCTATAGTCTCAATCTGCGAAGTTCGGGTAACGACTGGAATCAAACCATGATGAAAGATGCATATGCGAGTCGCTTTTTCCCTGATGAAATTGACAAACAGGCCTATCAGCCTGCTGTTGTTTATATTAACGGCGAATATTGGGGCATTCACAATATCAGGGAACGATTTGACGAATACTATTATGCCACCCACTACGATATTGATCCTACTACGGTAAATATCATGCAGTTTCATGTTAACTGGCTTATAAATCTTGTACAGGGTGATGACCAACACTACCTTGATCTTATGGACTTTATAGAAGATAATGATCTTACGGTACCGGAGAACTATACCCATATTCAACAACAGATGGATGTTGAAAATTTTGCATTATACGAAGCCTGTAATATTGCTGTTAAAAACACAGACTGGCCCGGAAATAATGTAAAGTATTGGCAAAGTTTTGATTATGATACCAAATGGCGTTGGATGACCTTTGATCTTGATTTTGGCTTCAGTGACGTCAATCACAATACACTTACGTTTGCTATGGCCGATAATAACACCGGATGGCCCAATCCGGCATTGTCAACTTACCTTCTCAGAAGGATGAATACCAACGAAGATTTTCAACATGTGTTTATCAATGCATTTGCTGATGTTATCAACACATTGTGGCAATCAGACTATTATTTACCCATCTTCAATAAAATGAAAAGCGCTATTAGCAGTGAGATACCTGCTCACATGTTGCGTTGGAATGGTGATTCCAATGGATGGTCATCAAGAGTAGACGGACTCAAAAATTTTAGTTCACAACGCCCTAATGTGGTTAAAAACTTCGTGCGTAATTATTATGATATCGATGGGATGTACGGCCTGACCCTAACGGTTAATGATGCCGAAATGGGCGACATAAAAGTCAATACAGTTGACCTTGGGAAATACGGCTATCCCTGGAACGGTGATTATTTTAATGATGTGCCGGTGCGGCTGGTAGCAAGACCCAAAAAGGGATATAGTTTCAAATACTGGTCAGGATCTGTTTCATCTACAAAAGATACAGTCTTTGTTACCGCCAATAAATCATCAACGGTTAAGGCGGTCTTTAAAGCCGATCCTTCTTATAAAGAAATCATCATTATTAACGAAGTGTTTTATAAAAATGTAAATGCTCCAACACCGGAAGATTGGGTTGAAATTTATAATAAAGGTGATAATGCCGTTGATCTCTCAAACTGGATTTTAAAAGACGATGATGATGATCATGTATTTATTCTCCCCGAGGGCACTGCGATTGAAGCTAAGGGTTATCTTGTCATATGCCGCAATGCGAGAGCAGTAGCTGATTACTACGGATATGCAATTTCAAAAACCGGTGATTTTGACTTTGGATTTGCTAACGAAGGGGATTGCGTGAGACTTTATAATCAGAAGGAGATACTGGTAGATTCTTTGGCCTATAGTAACCCTGATCCGGATAATAACGGCGCCTTCTCCTATCAGCGTATTGAAAAAAATGATACTGCAGAATGGTTCATGACCGATAATTATGGTACACCCGGCAAAGAGAATGTTTACTGGGGAACACCTGTCGCACATCCTGTTGCCGAAGAAAGTGTATTACTGACAACATATCCAAATCCGTTCCGGGATCAACTTAGCCTGACATTTGAGATCAGCGAAAGAACATTTGTTTCCATAAGTCTTCTCGGACAGGATGGTAAATACATACGGCAGATTGAAGACGGAACATTCAATTCCGGGTCATACACCATAAACTGGAAAGAAGGAGCTGATCTGCCTAAGGGAATGTACATGGTAATAATTAAAACGAATAAGCAGGTAAAAACAGAGAAAGTCATTAAACTTTAAAACCATATACGGTGCAATAAAAAGCCGCCTGAATTTATCAGGCGGCTTTTTACTATACTGAGAATTCTTCTACTCCAGCAATTCATAGTCGTGCATGGATTTCATGAACTTCACAAAATCATTTTTCTCTTCTGAATCCATCCATGCCATTGCACTTCGGGGATGCTCATTCATTGCTCCGGTAATGAGATAAGGAATATGATAACCCCAGTCAATTTTTTCCTGCCAGGGCAGTACCTGTTCCTGTATTGCTTTTAACAACGGAAGTAACCTGTACTTCGGATTTTTAAGGAATGCTATCAGAATTTCAACCGGACAGTTGCCTGCTCCACGTCCCATACCCAGCAAGGTAGCATCAAGATAGGTTGCTCCATCCATTAATGCGGATATGGTATTTGACATGGCCAGTTGCATGTTATTGTGTGCATGAATTCCAATTTCTTTATCCGGCAACATGTCCTTGTATTTTTTCATCAAATGAAGTACGGTTTCACTATACATACTTCCAAAACTATCCACCAGATAAAATACCGGAACTCTTGATTTGGCAACATCTGATAATGCCTCTTCCAGATCCCGTTCATTGACCTTTGATACAGCCATGAGGTTTATGGTTGTTTCATATCCTTTGTCCATACAATGATGAGCCAGTTCTATGGCCTTATCCATTTGGTGCACATAACAGGCTATACGCATCATATCGATAACACTGTCTGCCCGGTTAGGAATGTCTTTAGGATCAATACGCCCAATATCGGCCATTGCTGATATTTTCAGGTTAGTCTCATTATTTCCCATAATGCGTCGCAAATCGCTGTCTGCACAGAATTTCCACGGGCCTACTTCATCACGACTGAATGCGAATTCGCTGCTGATATAACCAATCTCCATATAATCAACACCTGCTTCCACACAGGCATCGTAAACGCCCTTTACAAACTCATCGGAGAACTGCCATTTATTCATGAGGCCACCATCACGAACGGTACAGTCCACTACTTTAATATCCTTTTTATACATGATTTTCGCTTTGATAATTATCGCTTATTAAAAAGATTTAATTCTTTGCTTATGTTATGTTCAACCAGAAATTTATATACGTTTTCTATCATATCCGGAGAAAGTTTGTTTTGTTCTGCCCACACTCTGCGTTGAGCAAAAAGTATTTTCTGACGATCTTCCGCTACAATTTCTTCCTGATTATTTTTAAACCGGACAATCTCCTCAACACATTTTTGTCTTTTTGAAAGCAATTCAATAATGGCAAAGTCGATTTCATCAATGATTGACCGTACTTCCTGAATGGATGTACAATTTGCAGGATTCTTCATAATTAAAATTAATATCCCTGCAAAAATAACAATCTATAACAAACCAGGGCGGTTTGCTTGCAATTTAAAATCATTTTTTATTAGCATCCCTGCTATTCATTCTGATGCCGAATTTTAATGCAAGGTGGTTCATCCTGTAGCTTTGATCTGCGCCAAACTGCGGGAAGCGAATCATGCTGTATTCCACCTTTATGAATGGCTGTATTCGTTCCGGCTTAGTGTAATTAAATCCAAACTCAAACTGGGTCTGATGGCCGAATATACTACCTTCTGTACCTTCCTGTCGCAATTGATTAAGCAAAAGACCGTAACCAATAAAAGGAATAAAATCTCTGTCCTTTCCCAGCTCGTGTCTTACCGTCCATCCGTACGAAAGAATTCTCAGATCCTTTTCATCTTCCTGTCCCATAAGCCAGCTGTAACCTAAAGGAACTGTTATATAAGCCGCTTTTTTCTTATGAAATCCCGAAAGTTGCCAGGCATAGTCCAGTAAAAAATGTCCACCGTTTGACCCGGAATTTTCAAATCCGTTATCAAACGTATAAATATAGCCTGCTTCGATGGTATATTGCTTCGGGACCTTTTCCATTTGCGCATTCATCGAAAAGACTGCCAGAAAAAGTAACAGCGATAGAAGTAATGTTTTTAGTTTCATCCTTATTCTTTTAAAATGACCCGATGAAAATAGTAAAGATTTTTTGATACACGCATGAATAAGAATTTAATATTGGTATTTGTATGCAATTCAGGTAGATCAGCAATGATCCATTATCTCTGTTCACCTAAAAAAACAGGTTATTCGGCTACTTTTTATTTTTTTCTGAAATTTTTTTAGAGACTTTTACAACCCTAAACAATTTTTAGTGTCTATAATAGTGTAAAAGGATGATACCCTTGGCGAAAAAAAGTATTGACATAAATCAGGATGTAATTGAACAATGTTTGCAAGGTGACCGGCAGGCTCAGTTCAGGCTATATTCACTTTATGCCGACAAAATGCTGAATGTTGCCCACAGGATGACAAACAGCAGGGAGGAGGCCGAGGACATTCTTCAGGAATCGTTCATTGATGCATTTACCAGGTTGAACACATTCAGGTTTGAAGCATCATTTGGCAGCTGGTTAAAACGCATTGTGGTGAATAAAACCATTAACCGTTACAGGATGAAAAAACCGGAACTGACTTTTATTGAAAGTTACGATTTTTTTCAGGTACCGGATTTGGAAACAACGGAAGATTATCCGGAAAATCTGACCGTTGAAAAAGTAAAAAATGCCATGAATGATTTGCCTGAAGGAGCCAGGATAGTTTTTGATCTGTATTTGTTCGAAGGGTACCAACATGCACAGATTGCTGATATACTGAACATTTCGGTTTCAACATCGAAAACACAGTACAGGTATGCAAAATTAAAAATCAGGGAATATTTAAAGGAAGAAGTAATATGAAAGAACCGGACAGATTGGAAAAGTTTATCAATGATAACCGCGATAGCTTCGAGGATCTTGAAACATCATCCAAAAGCTGGGAAATGATCTCAGCAAATCTGGATCAAAACGTTGACCGGATTAAATCGCCAGGCGTTTCATGGATCTTCAAAAGAGTTGCAGCTGCGGTTATCATTGTTCTGGCTATGTATGGTGCATATAACATGGTCATAAAAGTGGCTCAGACAGAAATAGCGACAAAAAGTAACAGACATGTTGATCCTGCAATAAAGGAGTATAGCGAAGCAGAAGCTTATTATGCATCGCAGGTTAATACTAAAGTTGCAGAACTCGAACATATTGCGAAGGAGCATCCTGAAGTTATTGCAGAAGTCAAAGAAGAATTTGAGCTCCTGGATAAAGATATGAAAACCATGAAGGGCGATTTGAATGAAGGAATTGCACAAAAGGAAATCATTGAAGCCATGGTTCAAAATTACCGGCTGAAACTAAAGATACTGGAAAATATTCTGGATCAGCTGAATACAAATAATAACGAAAACAGCAGTGATGATGATACACACACGATTCAAACTTAACACACTGATTCTTTTGCTGATGTTACTTATTCCTTCGGGATTAATGGCATCTGGTATAGAAGAAACTCTGATTACGGTCCGTTCATACAAGGTTGATCCGGATACGAAACTCGAGGTCTTCAATAAATATGGGACCATTCATATTAATACATGGCAAAAGGATTCGGTGATAATCAAAGCAAGTGAATATTATAAGGCAGAAGACAAAAAGCAACTGGATAAGCTGAAAAGTTCGGTAGATTTTACCATAACGAAAACACGTTATATTATTAATGTAAAAACCGTTTTTTCTGATCCCGCTAAAGATCTTCTGAATTTTATTCCGCTGGATCTCAAATCCAACACAGAAACAAAAGTGGATCTGGAGATATGGATGCCCGAGACAATTAGTCTGACACTGGAACACAGGTATGGCGATGTTTTTATCGGGACCATGACGGGCGATGCATTTATAGATGTGGCTCACGGTCAGTTCAAAGCATACAACATGTTTGGGAAATTGAAACTGAATGCAGCCTATTGTAATTCCACCATACGCTTTGCAGAAGACGCTATAATATCGGCACGCTTTGGTGAAATGACACTGGATTCTGCAGGCAAAATAAACATTGAAAGCAGGTCGGCAGATATCGTTATTGGAGATGCAAACCTGTTGGAGATAAATGGAAGAAATGATGATATATACATCCAGTCGTGCGATGAACTTCATCTGGACGGTTACTTTTCAAAACTGAACGCAGATGAAATTTCAGGGAACGTGTATTCCAAGACTACATATGGAAACCTGAACCTGAATTTCCCGGAACACTATGAAAAAAGCATCACCATTTATTCCAACTACACGGATATAGGACTCACCTTCGATGCAGAAGATGGGATGCTCCCAGTATCCATTCTACATCAAAAGAGCCGCTTCATGTATTCTTCTTCAAACACCCATCTTAATGAAGAAAAAATAAGTGGTAAAGATGTTATTTATAAATCCACAGGTACAATCGGCACTGGTGGAATGCTGAATGGAAACCTCAGCGTGGAAATGTTTTCAGGTGAATTAAAATTAATTGTAAAATAATCCAAACTAATATAATAATGAAAAGCAGAAGTATACTAGCAGCGATAGTTTTAGCGTTTTTGTTTTTACAAACTACTGTCGCACAAGAAGAAGAAAAAACTGAAGATTTTGTAATTGTTGATCACAGCAAAGACGATTTTAAATCGCTTTTAGGTAATAAAGGAGCCAATGGCGGGTACTTAAGCATTGATATCACCGGTGGAGCAATGGATGGCAACCAGGTATTTGAAGCCGGAGGACGCCTGGGATGGATTATTAACCACAGTTTTGCATTTGGTCTGGCAGGCTACGGTTTTGCACAGAATATAGTGGAAGATCCTGCAACATCCGTCACACAACTTGACCTGGCCGGTGGTTACGGCGGACTGCTCATTGAACCAATCATATGGAGCAAGGAAATTGTACACCTGAGCGTGCCAATGGTTATTGGTATTGGTGGTGCAGGAAAAAACCTTTCAAGCTCAAGATATGACTATACAACCCAGACATATTATGAGAACGGCAACATAGGAGAGAATGATCTTTTCTTTATGCTGCGTCCGGGCCTTGAAGTTGAAGTCAACCTGTCACGTTTTTTCAGAATTGCCCTGGGAGGTTATTATCATCAGGCTTTGGGTTTCCAGCTGGAAGATGTGAGCAGCAGAGCATTAAACGGATTCACAGGCGGGGTCAGCTTTAAATTTGGCTGGTTCTGAAACTATTAATATAAAAAATACGAAGATGAAAAAGATAATTGTATCAATTATAGGATTAAGCGTCCTACTATTAACCTCATGTATAGGTTACTATAAAGCTGACGGACCAATAGAAACAAGAGATTATGCCTTAAGCGACTTTGAAGGCGTGGAACTGGATGGTTCAGGTGACGTATTCATATACTATGGTGAAACATTCAGCGTAGAAGTTACTACGCATTCCGATCTTTACGATTTATTGAATAATTATGTTGTTGACGGCGTACTACACCTCGGTTTTAAAAATGAATTCCGAACCATTAGCTACGATAAACTCCAGTATAAAATCACATTGCCAGAGCTGCACTATGTATCCATTGATGGTTCAGGTAACATTGATGTAATGGACAACTTCAGCATGAATAATGATTTTGCCATGTCCATTGACGGATCAGGAGATATTATGACGCTGAAAATAGCTGCAGACCGTGTATTTGCTGACTTGAACGGCAGCGGAAGTATTACAACAACTGACATCGACTGTCAGATTTTTGATGCCAGTCTCGACGGTTCAGGAAAAATAAGAAGTCAGGGATATGCCAGGAAACAGATTATTAATCTGGATGGTAGTGGCGATATCATTACCGATTACCTTGAAACACTGGAATCATATGTGGATATAAACGGATCGGGCACCTGCAAGGTTTGGGCAACCGATATACTGAATATCCGGATTGATGGTAGTGGCAAAGTATATTATTATGGTGAACCCGAAGTAACCAGCCGCATTACAGGTTCGGGTGATATAGTTCACCTTTACGACTAAACGTTCCCTTAAATTATATCGCAACTCCGCACTGTAATCTGCATAGGTTCCGGTGCGGAGTTTTTTTGGTAAACCAAAGTTCTCTCTGCGGGTTTATGAAATATGAATGTGCCAATAATATTATATGACGGGTATTGTAACCTGTGCAACTTTTCTACAAGGCTAATCCTGCGGTTTGACCGCAAAAGCATTTTCCGTTATGTTCCGTTGCAGTCACCTGAAGGACAAAAATTATTATCAGGCACAGAAGGCATACCCGATACCGTAATTCTTTCGTTCAACAATACGCTTTATTTTAAGTCTGATGCAGTATTGAAAACTGCATGGCTACTCGGATTTCCAGCAAATATATTAGCTGTGTTCTATATTATGCCGGGATTTCTAAGGGACTATTTTTATGACTTAGTAGCCAGAAACCGATACAGGATATTCGGCAAGAAGGATTCTTGCAGGATGACTCCAAAAAAACAAAAAAGGAGACCCAAGCTGTGGTCTCCCATCAAAAATATTAAAAACCAATAACTTAAATTCTGTTCAAAAACTGCTTATGGGCTTCAAGTAAAAATTCGGGGGATAAAGCCGGATTATATACCCTGACCACATCTTCTATTCTGTCGTTGGTATAAAAGAAAGCAAGTGCAAAATCAGATTTTGCCGTTATCCAGTTATATTTTACGCGTTGAACCAATTCTCTGAACTCATTCCATTTCAGGTGATAAGGTAATACAAAGTAACCCTGATCCAGTTCTCCCTCATCAAGATATATGCCTTCCTGAACTACATTCAAATGAAACAGCTTTTTAATGGTCAATAATGCGGTATCATTAATATCCTTAATCTGTTTTTCGAATTTTATACCTACTTTACTGTATACTTCCTGCAATACCGGCACCTGACTGAAGTTATCAAGATTACGCACACGGATAGCATCGTACGACTCATGTGGAAATTTTATTTCCGCATATGCTGCCTCAAAACGCCCTTTAAACAAAGAACGTGCTGCCTGCGTGGCCCGGGCAACTTCTTCAAGTGAAGATTTTCCCTGGATGACAAAGTAAATATACAACGGAGAAGAAAAGTGTGGCCGTTCACTGTAGTATTCCAGATATCCCGGAAATGGTTCAGGGGCCTCCAATACCAGCGTACCTGGAATTTTCTGTGATGATACTGTAGTGAGTTTCTCGTATTTATTCAAGTGACCGTATCTTTCGATCTTTTCGCTTGCATTCATAATACTAAGATTTGGTTAATATTTAATGATATAACAAAACATATTCGCTTTCTGTTTAACTATGTCATAACTTAGGGTTTTTAAATTGTTCCTTAAGTTTTTTCATCACGTCTCTTCTTAATTTAAGCCCTGATCTCATGACATAATCTGAAGAAAAATCCGATTTCTCAGCTAATATTTCTGAAGTTACCAGGTTTGTTTCCCTGTCTTGTTTTACGGATATTATTCTGTTTTGTTTTCCATACAACCAGAATTCTCTGTTATTTTTTTGTAACGCTACTGTTTCTGTCCAATCAGTAAAGTCTGTTTTTAAATCAGAAACATGTGTCCAGTTTGAATCTGCTATCCCCGATTGGTAAAAATCCATCTGCATACTTTTCGAAACGCTATCTTCACGCATCAACGCCAGTACATAAATCTTATCAAGCTTCATACATTGCAAATCCATTATTCTGTGAGCTAAATGCAAAATTTCCAAAGGTGGATCAGAAATTTTATTATCTGTGACCCTGAATAATAAAACATCCGTATCCGTCTTGTTATTCCTGACACAAAATATATTCAACGATTCACGGTTTTGATAAAGCACCCTGATTTTATTCATTCCCGAAAAATCAATTTCCGATCCAATATGACTTTCTATTAAACGCGGATTATCCCAGCTAATTAAATTATCTGAATAGGTCAGCATCAGATAACCTTCAGACCTATGAAGCACATCGTAACGATGACTGCTTTCCTTAAAAATCTGTATTTCACTGGCATGATCAGGCAAGGGAATATTCACCGGACTAGATGCATTGATCATATTCCAATGCAAACCATCTGAACTTTCAGCAAAATAACAGTTGCTGTGATGATCAGGTTTTGACAGGATCATTAAATAATCGTCAGGTGTTAACAAGCGATATATGGTAAGACCAACCAGGGCCAGAGCAGTCAGAATTATGGCTGTATAGTTTATTTTCATACCAGTAACTAAATATTTTACTGTAACCGTTTCATCTGTTCTCCGTTTTAGCAATATTGACAACTGCAAAAACGTTATTGTAGTAAAGCAAATTAAATAAAACCTGATTAATTTATCAAAGATTAACACTTTACTTACGACAGAAATACTTTGTATCTCAGTAAAATAAATACTTTTGTCGTCTTTATATAAACAATTGATGATGAACCTGATAATTGACGAAGGGAACACACGGATTAAGGCAGCAATATTCAGCAAAGAAAAATTGCTGGAAACTCTGACGTGTACATCATCAGATTATGAAGAATTAATACTTCTTACAGAAAAATATCATCCGTACAAATGCCTGATCAGTTCTACTAAAAGTAATCTTTCAGACTTTGCGGATTACAGTGAATCATTCTCACAGTTTATTTTTTTGGATCATACCATAAAAACGCCACTCAACAACCTGTATGAAACTCCGGAGACACTTGGCAAAGACCGTTTGGCAGGAGCTGTTGGTGGGTATCATTTTTATGCAGGAAGTACAATCCTGGTGATAGATGCAGGAACGGCGCTCACCTTCGATTATGTTGATAAGGATGGGAATTATTTAGGAGGGACCATTTCACCGGGTTTAAATATACGTTTAAAAGCGCTGAATGCATTTACATCTAAACTTCCTCTGGTTGAACCTGAATTCTCAGAAAACATTTTGGGTAAAAACACGCATGAAGCCATTCAACAAGGTGTTTTTAATGGAATAACACATGAAATTAACGGGGTATGCTCCGGTTTTTTAGATAATAATCCTCATGGCAAAGTAATTCTGACAGGAGGTGATGCTGTTTTTTTTGAAAAATATGTAAAAAGTACCATCTTTGTAATTCCAAATTTGGTACTGATAGGACTAAACACAATTTTAGAACACAATGCGAATTAAATTTTTATTCTTTACATTTTGTGCACTTATGTTTGTATCTGTTTTAAATGCACAAAACAGTACCAGTTCGCCCTATACAAGGTATGGCTTGGGCTTGCTTGAAACCAATACCTTCGGAAGAGGGCAATCGATGGGGGGATCAGGAATTGCATTGCGTTCCAACAAAACAATAAATCCTTCGAATCCTGCAGCCTTTAGTGCAATTGATACGCTTAGCCAGATCTTTGAGTTTGCATTTTCCGGCCAGCTCTCTCAGTTTAAAGCAGGAAACCTGACGCAATATAATAATGATGTTAATTTCAGTTACCTTGGAATGGCATTTCCGATCTCAAGGAATATCGGGGTATCATTAGGAGCCAGACCAATGTCAAATGTTGGCTATAATTATTATACTGAGGAGGATCTTGCAAATATTGGCGTTACTAAAATTCTTTATAGTGGTTCAGGAGGTGTAACAAATGCGTTCATTGGGGCATCTGCAAAACTCTTTAAATATTTATCACTGGGTGCTAACCTTGAATACCTTTTTGGACAAGTATCCCATGACAGAATAGAGACATTTCCTGATAATTGGGAATATTCGGATTTCTACAGTTATGAAAAACTATCTGTAAATGCACTCCATTACGTTTTAGGATTACAATGTGCCATACCAATCAATGACCAAAATAAAATTATTATTGGCGGGACCTATGAATTTAAGACCTCTTTAAATGCTAAACAGGATTTATTGGAACAGGTAAATATTAAGAACCCTAATACTAATTCAGTTCTGGTTACACGAACCCTTGAATCTAATCTCAACAAACCTATAGGAATGGAAATGCCGGAAGCTTATGGAGTTGGTTTAGCATATGAAATAAAGAATAAACTAACGGTAACCGGCGAATATAAATTGCAGAACTGGAGCAAAAGCGAATTTTATAATGTAACGGATACCTTAGGAAATAAGACAAGAATTTCCGCCGGTATTGAATATATCCCTAACTTTATAGACAGAAACTATTTTAAACGTGTTGAATACAGGCTTGGAGGATTTTACTCAAGTAACTATATAACCGGCCTCGGAGAGGATTTATATAATTTTGGCATGACTTTTGGATTGGGTTTACCACTGAGGTACGAGAAAACAAGATTCAACATTGCATTTGAACTTGGACAGATGAAATCCTCAGGAGGTTCTTTAATTAGTGAATCGTATGGGAAAATAACCATTAATTTTTCATTCAATGATTACTGGTTCTTCCGCAGAAAACTGGAATAATAAATTAATCGTAATAAAAATGAAAACGAAAGTATTTACAACATTAGCATTACTTGCTTTTACGATGACCATGCTCGCCCAGAAAGGAGTGGACGACGGGTCAAAGTATGGTCATGGAGAAGATAGTATAAGATGCACTGGTAATCTATCGCTATTTCACGAATATGCCAAACAAAAGAATTACAAAGATGCTGTTGAACCGTGGACTATATGTTACAACGAATGTCCGGCTGCAAGTATCTACATTTATACCGAGGGGGAAGACATTGTTGAGTGGCAAATCAGCAAAGCTCAAACAGAGGAAGATAAGCAACAGTTGATAAAGTCTTTGATGCAGCTTTATGATAAACGGATTAAATACTATGGTGATCATAAAAAATATCCTGAAGAATATATTCTTGGTAAAAAAGCTTTGTCCTACTATAAATATTATGGAAAGACGCTAGAAGGACAAAAGGAATCTTTAACTCAACTGAAATATGCGATAGATCGCTTGATGAAGAAATTCACAAGTTCTACCGCTTCTATGCTGCTCCAGTGTATAAACACATATAACGGATTAAGTTTTAGTCTTTACGCCCGTAATGAGATAACAGGTGAAGTGCTGTTAGATAATTACGAATATATTCAGAATAAATTAGATGCGATCCATAAGGCAACAACAAAATATGATGGTACTGTTAATAAATTAAGAGAAGCTGCAGAAACAAATTTTGCCAACAGCGGTGCTGCAGATTGTGGAACTCTTGAAAAAATGTATTCAGTTAAGCTTGATGAACTTAGGGACAATAAAGAAGAACTGGAAAAAATCATTAATCTGTTTGATAAATCAGGATGTACTGAATCAGAGACATATTTTAAAGCTGCAGAACTCGAGTTTGATATTGAGCCAAGTCCAGCTGGTGCTGTTGCATTGGCAAGGATGTATATCAATCCAAGCCATGAGGATATTGATAAAGCCATGGAATTTCTGAAACAAGCCGTAAGTCTGGAAACAGATAACGATAAAAAAGCAGATTATCTTTACCTGATGGCCAATATTGAATTTACAAAGAAAAAGGACTACCCGGTTGCAAGATCATATGCGCTAAAAGCTATCGCGGCCAGACCAAACTGGGGCAATCCATATATTCTGATCGGACAAATGTATGCTGCGTCTGCTCAGGCTCAGCAGTTGGGAAGCAAAGATATTGAAAACAGGGCCGGTTACTGGGCTGCCGTGGACAAATTCAAAAAAGCTAAACAGGTTGATCCTTCAAGTGCAGATGATGCAAATAAGAATATAAAAATTTACTCTCAATATTTTCCTGATACCGAAGAAATTTTTATGGAGGAAGGATTCGAACTGAATAAGCCCTATCATGTAGGTGGATGGATCAACGAGACAACAATTTGTACGCCTAAAGACTGATTTTGTTACGATACAAAATTCATATTAAAATATCTGTTATTGCAGCACTTCTATTCTGTGCTGCAATAATTTTTTCAGGTTGCACTAAATCAAAAACACAACTTGTTTCCGAAATTGACCGTACCAAATGGCCATCGGTCAAAGCAATAAATATTGAATCCATTGTTTCAGATTCAGGATATGTAAAGTATATTATTACAGCACCTTTGTACGAAGTATTTGATAAAGTTGACGAGCCATACTGGGAATTCAGCAAGGGACTAAAACTCAAGCGATATAATCATGATCAGGTAGTTGATTCCGAAATAGAATGTAATTACGCCAGGTATCTTGAAAAGGAAAAATTATGGCGGCTGGAAAATAAAGTCTTTGCCCGCAATATTGACGATGAGACTTTTGAAACCGAACTAATGTACTGGGATCAGGAAAAAGAAAAGCTTTATACTGACCAGATGTTAAGGATTACAAACCATAAAACCGGACAGGTTGTTATTTGCACAGGTTTTGAATCTAACCAGAATTTCACGCAGTATTCATTTGAAAAAGTGACCGCCACATTTTTGATAGATATCGAATAATTTGAATTTTTAAATTCTCTTTCTTATTTTCATACAAAATATTGCAATGAGTTCACTCGCTACCATCCTGATCACCGTTACTTTCTCAGCTTTTTTCTCAGGCATGGAAATAGCTTTTGTGGCTTCCAATAAGCTCAGATTCGAACTGGACCGGCAAAAGGGGCAATTCACATCAAACATCCTTTCTATATTTTATGAACATCCACAGCAGTTTATTGCCACCATGCTGGTTGGAAATAATATTGCACTGGTAATTTATAGTCTTCAGATGGCAAAAGTGCTTGAACCGGTATTCTTCAGATATGTCGATTCGGGGCTCGTAGTATTATTGCTGCAGACAATATTCTCTACATTAATTATTCTGATCACAGCAGAATTTCTTCCTAAAACGGTTTTCAGGCTGAATCCGAACCTATCATTAAAGATATTATCGATTCCGCTGATTCTATCTTATATACTCCTCTATCCCGTTGCTTCATTTTCATCCTGGGTATCTGCAAAAATTTTACGGCTTTTCAGAGTTAAATTCGACACATCAGAAGAAAAACCAGTATTTGGCAGAATAGAACTGAATAACCTGCTTGAAGAAACCTATGAAAGTAACCTGGGAGAATCAGCTCCCATTGATCATGATGTTAAAATCTTTCAGAATGCACTGGACTTTTCACGCGTAAAACTGCGTGAATGTGTGATTCCAAGAACAGAAGTTGTTGCGGTTGACATTGAATCCTCTCTTGAAGATTTAAAGCTTCGGTTCATTGAAACCGGCCTGTCTAAAATTCTCATATATAAGGAAAACATTGACCATGTTGTTGGTTATATTCACTCTTCAGAGTTGTTTAAAAACCCGAAGACTTTACGATCAAGGATCATGAATATACCAATTGTCCCTGAAACAATGGCAGCCAGCAAGCTGCTTAAGGTTTTTATGCAGGAGAAAAGAAGCATAGCCGTTGTTGTTGATGAATTTGGAGGAACATCAGGTATTGTGACCATGGAAGATATTATGGAGGAAATTTTCGGTGAGATTGAAGATGAACATGACAGTACCGACCTTCAGATCAATTTGGTTGGAGAAAACGAATATGTTTTAAGCGGACGCCTGGAAATTGACGATGTGAACGAGAAATTAAACCTTGAACTCCCCAAGACAGATGATTTTGAAACTGTGGCCGGATTAATTTTATTCCATTACGAAAATCTTCCAAAGGTTAACGACATTATTGACATTGGCAAGTTTAAATTCAAAATACTGAAAGCAACAGAAAATAAAATAGAATTGGTCAAACTTACGGTTTCTGAATAATTTCTCATTTTTCTGTATCTGGTTTTTGAGAATTTGAAAAAATATCTATATTTGCACCGCTCTTAGCAATAAGAGTTCACACAGCAAAACCAAATGGTGCCATAGCTCAGTTGGTAGAGCAACGGACTGAAAATCCGTGTGTCCCCGGTTCGATTCCTGGTGGCACCACAAAGCGGGAAAAACAATTGTTTTTCCCGCTTTGCTTTTTATAAGAATTTATCCGCGTCCCCGGTTCCCCCGATGCCTCGGGGCTGGTGGCACCACTTTTCACTCACCAAAAACTAATTTCCGTTTCTTGTTTTATTATATCTTCACGGTATTACTTTTCCTTGTTTTTTACAGGCATTGTGGTTGAAACACCTCAATTTATTCCTGAAAGACTGGATTTTGTATGAAGCTTATTTATCGTAATTTTGTTTAGAACCTAAACTCATTTTAAAATGCATTTTGTTTACATCATCTATTCCAGATTAAAAGACAGGTTTTACATTGGGGAAACAAAAGATATTAAGCGCCGATTGGACAAACACAATTCTGGATTTTATAATAATGCAAGTACCAAATTTACTAAGGACTGGAAATTGTTTCTTACTATTAAATGTAACAATCGTTCTCAGGCTCTAAAACTGGAACGATACATTAAGAAAATGAGAAACAGAAAGTTCTACCAAAAACTTCAGAATAATGCCGATATGGTTAACAGCCTATTGACTAAGTTCTCAAATTAATTCGTGCGTCCCCGGTTCCCCCGATGCCTCGGGGCTGGTGGCACCACTTTTATTCACGAAAAACTAATTCCATTTTCTTGTTTTATTATATCTTCACGGTATTACTTTTCCTTGTTTTTTACAGGTATTGTGGTTGAAACACCTCAATTTATTCCTGAAAGACTGGATTTTGTATGAAGCTTATTTATCGTAATTTTGTTTAGAACCTAAACTCATTTTAAAATGCATTTTGTTTACATCATCTATTCCAGATTAAAAGACAGGTTTTACATTGGGGAAACAAAAGATATTAAGCGCCGATTGGACAAACACAATTCTGGATTTTATAATAATGCAAGTACCAAATTTACTAAGGACTGGAAATTGTTTCTTACTATTAAATGTAACAATCGTTCTCAGGCTCTAAAACTGGAACGATACATTAAGAAAATGAGAAACAGAAAGTTCTACCAAAAACTTCAGAATAATGCCGATATGGTTAACAGCCTATTGACTAAGTTCTCAAATTAATTCGTGCGTCCCCGGTTCCCCTGATGCCGCGGGGCTGGTGGCACCACTTTTATTCACCAAAAACTAAGTTCCTTTTCTTGTTTTATTATATTTTCACAGTATTACTTTTCCCTATTTTTTCCAGGCATTGTGGCTGTTGGCAGCGAATATACTTCTAACGCAAGCTCTTATTATATTACTTCCCTCATGATGTGACAAATTCCCAATACTCCCAGATTTAATGGAACTATGTTCTCCCCGGCAATATATTCCCAATTCAGCGAAAATACCCATTTTTTGCTTATAGGTATTTTTACTGTTTTTTATGTTATACATTTGTACAGAACGTTACATACATTTGCAATCATTCAATTTATATTATCTTTATCTTGACTAATTTTAAATAACCTAACAGTTTTATTATGAACATAAAGTTTTACTTCTTATTAAGTTTTCTTTTTCTGGTTTTACTTCCTGCTTCTTCACAGGACTGGAAGACGTACCCCTATGAACCTGAAGGCAGTTTAATTAAATTTCCAAAGGATGAGGGCAGACATACGGCAGAACCAGTGGAATGGTGGTATACAATTGGGCATTTAAAAGGATCGGAAAGCGAAACAAACTACAGTTATATGCTGACCTACTTTTACATGAATTACCCACCTTATCAGGGATTCAGAATATTCAATGTTACGAACGATGATACTGGAGAGTTTTACTCTGATGTTCAGCCTGTCACCTATCCTTTGCTTGCAACGGACAGCCTCAATCTTCTTATAAAAACAGGTTTATTACAAACCGGGACTGAAACGTGGAAAAACAAAACAGACGAAAGCGGAATGATTCCGTTTGAATACGTTTTAAACGCTACCGCTCCAAAGGGTGCATTAAATCTTGAATATATTGCGCAAAAACCACCACTTATTCTGGGTGATGATGGTTACTTCCCTCAGGGTCAGGAAACATATACCTATTACTATTCCCAGACCCTGAATAATGTTACCGGTTCATTTACATTTAACGGAACCACAGAGTCCGTCACAGGAACATCGTGGATTGACAGGCAATATGGTACTTTTAATCCAAGTACAGGCGAAAAATATGAATGGTTCTGCTTACAACTTTCCAACGGAATGGACATTAATGTATGGGATCTGTTTGCAACAGACAATTCAATTCCTGATGATCCAAAATATAAGAATATCTCTGTCTATGTAGATGAAACCAACAGTTATACAAACATTGATTTTCATATTGAACGTCTGGGGTTTTGGTGGAATTCAACAAAGGACGAATGTTATTCCAGAAAATGGAGACTGACCTCTGATCAGAATAATATTGACGTCATTATCACCGCACTGAATAATAATACTGAAGTTAAACTACCATTCCGGTTTTATGAAGGCTCTGTCAGTATTGAAGGAACTGTGAACGGAACAGCTGTAAGTGGGAAAGGATATGCAGAACTGCTTCACACCTATGTGAATCCTGATGTAAGCATTCTTCAACCGGAGAATAACGAGTGGAACAGAGCTATTCCACTATCATGGACTCTGAACAATCCTGATGATGGGAATCCCATAACCTATGATTTATATTACAGTACGGATAACCAGCAGTCATTCTCAAAAATAGACTCAGGATTAACTTCGAATGAATACGTTTGGAACGATGCGAACTTAAGTGTAGGGCAATCCGTCTGGTTTAAAGTCGATGGCTATTCGATTGATACAACACTTACAGGAATGGATACAACTAGCAACGAAATAACTGTAACAACTGCGACTAAACTTGATGAAGAATCGGACCAAAACGATGTAAGTGTATATCCTGTACCGGTTAATGATAAATTATTTGTAAGAATGAACCATTCCATCCATATTAAAAGCTATGCAATATATGATTTGGCAGGAAATAGATTAGTGGGAAATACAATAGCCGACGATGATCAGATTATTATTAATACTGAAAGACTAAATCCGGGTTTCTATTCGATACAGTTTACAAGCAATTCAGGCCATATCAATAAACAATTTATGAAATACTGATAATTAAAGCTCCTTCGGGAGCTTTTTTATTACCTGATTATTGAAACATAATACAAATAACATAATTTAATGCAATCGATTGCAAAATATTCCTAAAATTCTCATCTTTTCAAAATTCAATTCTTATATTTGTGTAGTACTTGGCAAATTTTATAAATATTCATCGAATATTTAACTCAAAAAATACTTTGGACAGGCTCTGTTATTATATCTAACTATCATATGTATGAATGCCATTTAGTTGTCTGATTATTTACAGTGTTTTGACCAGTTTATATAAACAACATTAATCAGCGTAATATGAAACGATTTTCTACTTTTCTTTTTTTATTTTTAGCCTTTGTCATATCAGAGGTACCAGCACAAACACCAGCTTTCCCCGGAGCTGAAGGAGGCGGAATGTATACCGAAGGCGGACGAGGTGGTGCAGTATATTTTGTTACCTCATTGGATGATACAAACACTGGTAATTTAAGTACTCACGAAGGTACATTAAGATGGTGTCTGGGACGATCCGGTGATAAAACAATCATATTTAAGGTTGGTGGAATTATTGAACTAACTTCAAACCTTAGCGTCCCTTCTAATACAACTATCGCAGGACAGACTGCTCCTGGCGATGGAATCTTGATAAAAAACAGTCCTATAAAAGTTACTTCCGCCTGTCTGAGTGCAGTGACTGAATTATCATGTCCTTCATTTACAATTGGAGGAAGCAATATTATCATTCGGTACATCAGAATCCGCCCGGGAGATGATATCGACAACTCTATAAACGCGCCACTTTCCAATATTAAGTTTGAAACGGACGCAATTTTCGGGAGAAGACAAAGTGATATAATCATAGATCATTGCTCTTTTGGATGGGGAATTGATGAAACAGCAAGTTTTTATGACAATAAGAATTTCACCATGCAATGGTGTCTGGTTGCAGAGAGTTTAAGGCAATCGTTCCATCCAAAAGGCAGACATGGATATGGTGGAATATGGGGAGGAAAGGGAGCAACATTCCATCATAATTTACTGGCCCATCACGACAGTCGTAATCCCAGAATGTGCGGCTCACGCTATTCGGACCTGCCTGATCAGGAATTGGTAGATTTCAGAAATAATGTGATTTATAACTGGGGAGGAAACAGTGGCTATGCCGGTGAAGGAGGAAGCTACAATTTCATAAATAACTATTATTCATATGGAGCTGCAACCTCAACCAAGGACAGGATATTTTCTCCAAACGCTGATGATGGCTCTAACAGTCAGCCTGCAGGAGTTTGGGGCACATTTTACGTAAACGGGAATTATACTTACGGATATCCAAATACAACAAGCAACAACTGGAACGGTATTGATCCCAACACAGGAAATGCACCACTTCCAGGAGGCACAATTGATGGCATTAAATCAACTTCAGAATTTGAGGTCCCTTATGTTACGACACACAGTGCTGAAACAGCCTATGATGTAGTACGGGAATACGTAGGTGCCAGTCATGTAAGAGATGCGATTGACTCCCGGGTTATAAACGAAGTAACAAACCGTTTGGCTCCAATGAGAGAATCAAGAAGTTCAAGTCCTAAACCAGGATTTGTTGATACACCTTCTGATGCAGGAGGATATCCGACATATTCATATGATCCGAATAGTGTCCCGGTTGATTCTGATCGTGACGGAATGCCGGATGACTGGGAAAATGATAATGGTTTGAATAAAGATGACCCAACCGACAGAAACACTGTAGGTACAGACGGATATACAATGCTTGAAAAGTACATCAATAGTTTGGTTGCAGATAATGGTCCTGTACCGGTACAAAAAGTCTATTCAGATCCGAAAGGATTCAGTTTGTACCCGAATCCGGCCAGTTCTGAAATTCATTTAACAATTCCGGATTATAAGTCATTCGTGTCTTACAGCATATCTGATATTTCCGGCAAAACAGTTCAAAAGGATCAACTCACCGGAGAATTAGCCAGCAAAGTCAGCATCAATGCACTGGATCGTGGCATATACTTTATCACGATTTCAAACGGAAAACAATATATTACCAAACGGTTTGTAAAACAATAAAACAGAAGGGCTGCGACTTTTCTGAATAGAACCCCAAAAGTTTTTATCTGGCTTTTGGGATTCTATTTTACAAGGAAACTATGTCATTACCCAACCTAGCTTTTTTAAAATCTAAATTCAGAATCAAAACATGTTATACAACGTTCATCCGGCATCATGATATGGCTTGGAGGACATTGATCTAAATACTATATTTGCTTTTAACAAAGAGCTCATTTCACTAACCACTGTACCTTTAACAATAACTATCTTACGTTAAAAGTAATGACCAGAATATGTTTTATCATACTGATTTCCGTTTTCTCCTTTTCCGGAGCATTTGGATATAATTACCTCTCGGTAGTTAAATCCTATGATAAAACAGATTATAATGCAGGTCGCCAGAACTGGGATATTGACATTGATTCATACGGCGTAGTTTATTTTGGAAATACAGAAGGCTTATTGCGGAATATTTACGGCATTTGGGAATTAACACAAACTACCAGCAAGGATGTTATCCGAAGCCTGAAAGTTCAGAACGATACAATTTGGTGTGGTGGCGATGTTGACATGGGATATTTTGTAAAAAGCACCCCCACTAACATGGAATATACTTTTATTGGCAATGCGGAAGGAGGAACAGTTTGGGATGTGGAATGCCTGAGGGAAAAAATCTATTTCCAGACCGAAGGATTAATCATCGTGTATAACAAAAAATCCAAACAACAATCCATTATAAGATCAGGTACAGGATTTTACAACATGACTATCTGGAATAATAAGCTATGGGCTATTTCCAGAGAAGGCAAGATTGGAACAATCGAAAATGACACTTTCAAAATACACTCTAATTTCAATCAGACTCAGGGTGTTGAAATAAGAAAATTATTTGTTCGGAATAATCAACTTTATTTCATCATGTTCAACGGTAAGATGTTTGCGTACGACGGGAAAGAGGTACGACAGATTAACATGCCGGACACCATTGAAGGAATATCCTTTTTTACAGCTTCATCTTATGACAATGAAATTTACAACATTGGCACTATTTCAAACGGATTACTACAGATTGATGAACAGGATAACTCTATTGTAACGGAAGTCAACTCTTCCAATAACCTTATAGACAATACCGTTCTGTCTGTTAAGAAAGCTCCCAACGGAAATATTTGGCTTGGGCTTGATTACGGCATAGCTTATGTGGAATTAAAAAACGCATTAAAACCGATTTTCAATAAAGGAGCAACCTATTATATCAAAGACTATAATAACACTACTTACCTTGCAACCAACAAGGGTTTGTTTTCATCTAAAGCTTATAATCCTTTTACTATTGTTCCGAACAGTGAAGGACAGGTTTGGCGCATACGGGAAATCGACCATCAGCTATACATTTGTCATACACTGGGATTAATGAAAATGATTAATAATAAGCTTGTTAAAATTTATAGCGGCGATGGAGTAATGGATATCGCGCGATTCGGTGGCACCTGTTTCTACATGCTTTCCACATACTCAGGATTGATACTGACTAAAATGACGGGTGATCAGATGCAACCCGTTACATTTGTCAATCATGCCGGTGGAACCAAACTGTTTTACGATGATGTCAATCAGTGCATCTGGTCTGATACGGAAGGAGAACCGGTCAGCCAACATAAACTGGCAGGAGATGGAATGGTAGAACAAAAAAGTTATGATACAATTGAAACATTTTTTGATTTCAATAACAAGATCATATTCTATAACGGCAACAAATTAATGGAATACAGCAATGGTTCCTTCACCGAAATCACGACTCCTCCATTCAATAATATTAACGGACCCGGAATTTCTGCCTTTTACGAAGAAGCAAACGGAAACTCACTGGCATATGTTCAAAATGGTCAACTGGACATGCTGGTCGATCTTCGCGACGGAACCTATTATTCCTATAAGAAGTTGTTGAGTTCAATTGAGAATGCGCTCATGAAACATAATATATTCATCGATATAAAAAACGGTGAACTGCGTATTGGAACAGACAGAGGTGTAACCACATTCAATATTGATAATACATCAAAGCGTGTAACAGGAACACCACCGGTAATTTCCAAAATTGATGTCGGCCAGGACGATAGTGATTTCAAGGAGTATACATACCCCTATATGACTAGACAGCTTCAGTTTTCTGCTGGCGACAAAAACATTATTTTTCACTTCGGAACACAAAAATCATCCAGCGATGTGATTGAATTCCGGTACATCCTTTGGCCGTATGATAATGATTGGTCGCAATGGAGTGCAACTGCCAGCAAAAAAGAATACACAAAGCTAAATGGCGGAACGTACAGGTTCACGGTTCAAAGCAGACTGAATGGTAAAATTACCAAAGAAAGCGAAGTATCATTCGTTATTGACTCCTATTGGTATCAGACTAAATGGGTCATTATACCCTACTCCATTATCTTCCTCCTGTGTATTCTGTTTACCGTTCATATAATGAACCGGTTAAATAAGAAACGAATCCTGACACAACAAAAACTTCATGAACAGGATGTTGTGAAAAGTAATATTGCGATAAAAAATGAACAGTTGCTGCAATATGCTGAAATTATAAGTCACAAAAATCAGTTTTTAATGGAGCTGAAAGAGGGCCTAGAGAAAATGCGTAACAGCGACTCGAAACGATGGGAAAACAAGATTCTTGAAGAAGTCAGCAGTGAAAAAAGAAACTTCTTTTTTCATAAACTTTTCTCAGAGCTGCACCAGGACTTCATCAATCGTCTGACGGAGAAACATACAAATCTTACACCTCACGACGTACGCATTCTTTCGTTCATACGTATCAATCTGGACACCCAGGAAATAGCCAATCTTATGAATATTTCACCTAAAAGTGTTGATGTAACCCGTTATCGTTTAAGGAAAAAGATGGGTCTGTCCCATGAAACTGACCTTAACTTATATATCAGGGAATTATAGTCCGTAAATCTAACGCTTTATATCCATCGTGCCGTAACAAGTCAATTCGTACAGAACATGCGTAAAATGTAAATTTTTCGTATCAGAATATTCGTAATTTCCATGATTATTTTAACTCATAAGGTTGACATTGTGATCATAAGGACCTGAATATCTTAAAAATAATAACATGTGTATAGCACATCCTGCTGAATTCTTTCGTCTGTAGAGAGCAAGTATACTTTGAATTCTGGGATTTTTCCTTTCCCTCAGGTATTTTTGAGTATTGTTTAATATGGATAATACTATATTCATCAATTTGATAAATCTCGGAAATATGGGTAAATATAAATACGTACTGCTTCCCTTTCTTTTTATGATATGCTTTCTGCAGGGATCAAATGCAAATAAAAATGTCAATGGCTTTTTGAAACGCGATGGTCAACGGATCGTAAATACTGAAAGTGAAAACTTCATCTTAAGAGGTGTTGGTCTCGGAGGCTGGATGCTGCAGGAAGGTTATATGTTTCAAACGCCGGTCGGGCCCCAACATAAGATCAGAGCCATGCTGGAGGATCTGACTGACAAGGCTACTACAGATGCGTTTTACGACGAGTGGCTTACAAACTTCTTTACCTGCGAGGATGTACAAAACATCAACGAATGGGGTTTTAATTCCATACGGGTTCCAATGCATTACAACCTGTTTACACTGCCAATAGAGCAGGAGCCTGTTAAAGGGGAGAATACATGGCTTAAAACAGGTTTCAATATGCTTGACAGCCTGCTAAGCTGGTGCGAAAAAAACGATATTTACCTGATACTGGACCTTCATGCTGCACCAGGTGGTCAGGGTAAGGATGCCAATATTAGCGACTACGATCCTGAGAAACCAGCCTTGTGGGAGAGCGAGGCCAATAAAGCTAAAACAGTAGCACTTTGGTATCAGTTGGCAAACAGGTTTAAAAACAGAGTAAATATTGGTGGTTATGACCTTATTAACGAACCCAACTGGGCATTTGAGAACGATGGCACGCATCCAAACGGTTGCGACTGCACAAAAAACAAACCGCTTCTGGATTTATATAAACGTATAACAGATACTATTCGCCTGGTTGACAGGAATCACATCATATTTATTGAAGGAAATTGCTGGGCTAACAACTACGGTGGTTTACATGATCTTGCATCCTACGATGACAACACGGTTTTCAGCTTCCATAAGTACTGGTCCAATAACGATGATAAAAGTATAGAAGGCGTTCTGGACCTTAGAACACAACTCAACGTACCACTGTGGCTTGGTGAAACCGGTGAAAACTCAAACACATGGTTTACTGATATGGTAGAGCAAATGGAGCGTTTGAATATTGGCTGGGCAACCTGGGCATATAAACAAATGGACATTGACGATCCTTATACAATTGTGTCAAAAAGCTGGGATGCCATCATAGACTACAACCCTAAAACCGGAGAAAACAAACCCGGCAAAGAGGAAACTATCATTGCCATGAACGATCTTCTGGAAAATATAAAAACGGAAAACTGCAAATTTAACAGCGACGTTATTTTTGCCTATCTGAATGCTCCTTTTCATCATGAGCGCAAACCATTCAAGGCACACAGTATTCCGGGAACAATATTTGCAGTGGATTACGACTTAGGAACCTTAAATGATGCCTGGAACGACAACGATTATCAGGATCTGCACGTAACCACCGGGAAATATACCGGATGGAATTCCGGCTATACCTACAGAAGCGACGGCGTAGATATCGGTATATGTAATGATCCTATCTCAAACGGTTACTATGTAGGTTGGACGCAGGATGGCGAATGGACAAAATACTCGCTTACAAATGTCACTCCCGGGAAATATAGCATCATTCTAAGGGTTTCAGGAGATACGGGTAAAATAAAAATTACACTTGGGGACCAGAACCTTGAAGTTGCTCCACCCAAAAATAAACATCAAAAACCTGGCGAAGAATGGTATAACCTATCCATTAACGATGTTTACGTTAAAAATGGTGTTAAAGACTTTAAACTGACGTTCACTAAAGGAGGCTTAAATGTGAATTATATTAAGTTTAAGCATCTGTCAGGCGAGCTAAGTCAAATGGAAGATTAACTTAAAACCGGCATCCGTTTAAACTGTATAAATCACTTTTGAACAGATAACTTCAACGTATTTTGTTTGTCGTCTCTGGTTATTCTGATCAGATAAATTCCTGCAACTAGGCTCTCTGTATTAATCTGGCATTCTAAATTTTTAGTTTCAGCTATAAGCAATCTTTTCCCGTTCAGGTGAAGAATTTCAATGGTTTTATTTTCAAAATCTGATCCTGAAAAAACAACCGATATGAGATCTTTTGCAGGATTAGGGAAAAGTTTTATACCTGTATTTAATTCCTTTTTATCAATCGCTGTACCTGTATAGTTTAACTGAAACCAGTTCAGATTAAACTCACTTTGTTTCACCAGGAACCGGAGATAGTAATATCCTTCTTCCAGGTAAACTTCAGAAGTTTGAATATCCCAGCTTTGCCAGCCACCTGTACTTTCGAACTGCATGGTATCCAGGGTAGTATAAATATTTAACGGACCAACCTGAAATTTTATCTCAGCATTGGATTTTTCTGTGGCAACACGATAAATCACACGATAATACCCTGTTCGTGTAACATGTACTTTATAAAGCAGGTAATCATCCGCATTGGCATACGACGTGTTTAATCCGTTTCCGGTATCGGTACAATCTTCCAGTTCAAATCCATGATTCACAAAAAAGTCTTCAGCCTGAATTTTTCCGGGGATACGTTTACTTTCTGCCATCTTTTTAAGAACCGGTTCATCTGAAAACTGTAACAGGTTAATATCGCCTGAATGCACCGATTCTCCGGTGTATGACAGCCGGATATTCTGATCGGAATAAAGCCCCTGAGCTACTGACAGGACCAGGATCATATCTGATGATCCGCTCAGGTTGACTTCATCCACAGATACAGCTTCATCATCAACCAGCAGCACAAAATCGGCCGGGTTAAATGAAACATCCGGAATATCCACGTTCTTATTCACACTCAACAGAATTCCAAACCCATCCTCAGTTGTCTCGGCAGAAATCAGCTTAAACACCACATCGGAAGCAGAACGCGGATTTATGAACTGAAAATAATTCAGGTTCGAACCGCCCCGTTCAAAAACAAGCTTTATTTTAATATCGCCTGCGGGTAAAATAATATCATTAAATGTAGTGGTCTGCCAGTTATCCCAACTTCCGGTAGCCGGAAGCACCAGACTTCCTGATACATTTACACCATTTACTTCAAAATGCACTGATGATCCTCCAGAACCGGATGCATGGCGGATCTGCAGATCATACATGGCAACAGAGTCGCTGTGCATGGAATACTGCATCCACTCACCGTCTTCGGTCCAGCCAACATTGTATCCGTTATTGGGTTCACTATCCGAACAGGCCTCTATATCCACGCCATCATTCCGCATGGACCAGCCATCGTTCCAGGATGAAAAATCCATACTGTAGTTGACCACAACGGCATCTGAATACGCAATTGTATTTTTACCATAATCATATTCCGTAAAGAATACGGGTTCTGTGAGTTTGTGATCAGTGTAAGGCAGCACCTCGTTGGTATGTGGCTGACGGATCATGGCATCAATCACATCATACTGAATAACACAATTCTCAATTTTGTGATTTTCAGCCCAATCCAGAACTGCATCAAAGGCTTCCTGCTCAGTCAGTGCCGGCCCCTCTCCTTTCCAGTAGCGGATCAAACTTTCATAGGCACTGCTGGTTTTTACATTCAGAATGCTGTTAATATCATCCTTTTTGACCGGCCACCACGACCAACCTATATTTTTACTTTCGCATAACTGAATCAATTCTGTAAACCATGTATTTGAATTCTCGCCTGACTCTCCAAGCCAAAGTGGAACATTGTACTGGTTACGCAACTGTATGATCCAGTCCAGATCGTTCGGCCCTGTCGTGCTCCAGTATTTATGGAAACTGTACACCATGTTATCATCCCATGGTGGTTTTAAACCTGAATGGTCATTGGCAAAACTGTTGCCCTCAATAAACAGAATATGGTTTTGATCGACCTTTCTGATGCTATCGGTAATTTCCCCGAACAGTTGCCGCAGCTGTGAGTTATTACCTTCGGGAAAGGTCCAGTTTGTTTCATTTATCAGATCATAGCCCCCAATCCATGGCTCATCGGCATAGCGTTCTGCCAGTTTCTGCCACAGCGCCACGGTTTTCTTCTTGTTATCATTGCTTTCCCAAAGTGACGGTTTGGATGGATCATAATCAGAGATAGCCGCATCTTTGCCCTGACCGCCCGGAGCTCCATGTAAATCGAGAATCAGGTACATCTCATTATCGCCACACCAGTCAAGGAGGGAATCTATCATCGTGAATCCTTTATCAAGCCATGTATTTTCACCCTGAACAGGTTCATCTTCAATGGGAAGGGTAAACCATTTATAATGCATGGCAACCCTGACGCTGTTATATCCCCATATTTTCATGGAATCCACATCGCGACGGGTGAAGTGATTTGACAGCCACACATTGTAGAAGCTGTCTGTTTTTGCCACACCTATGGTTTCAATCAACTTATTTCTGAACTGTGTATGTGTATTTGCAACGCCAACTGTTTTCATCATATAGCCTTCCATGATCATCCAGTTCCCGGTGCCGATGCCCCGAAGAATGACGTTCTCACCGTTTCCATCCACAATCTGCTTGCCGTCTGCATGTAAAAACCCTTCAGCACGAACTTCGGGGCTTAAACATGCGGCTAAAATCAAACTTAAAAAATATATACCCTTTATTATCTTCATTTTGTATCGATTCTTCCTTCTGGTTTAGTACTTAACCTATCACTTTAAACTGTTTACAACATAATCTTTTTAATAGACTACGGTCTGAATAGCTCTGGCCGGAATCTTAACGTTCACAGACTGCATATTCACATACAACAAGTAATCTATGTCCTTATCTGTATCATTCATTACAACGGTCACCATTTTACCATCCGGGTTCCGGAACGATGTACTTTGCAGGAAACTGATACTGGTTGCCGTGCTCACACGTTTGGCCCCTGGTTCAATAAATTTCGAAAAGTGTCCGATGTAATAATAAGCCGGGGTAAAGATCAGCTCCCCGGTCCGCGTATCGGCATGAACCGGAGCAAAACAGAAATTACCGACATGATTGGGTCCGCCATTCTCATCCAGTAAGATATTCCAGTCGGTCCAGCCTACCGTGCCACTGTTAAAATCATGGATCATCGACTCCCCATAACGTTCAGCATTGGGCCAGTACTGGTATTTCTCCGGATCAAACTTCTCGTTACAACCCTCTGTAAACATAAGGTTTTTATCAGGATATGCCTCCCATACTTTTTCAAGATTATCATATTTGGGATCTCCGCCCGACCAGTTTTCGTACCAGTGGAAACCAATACCCCAGACATACTTAGCGGCTTCAGGATCATTTAAAATGGTGTTGGAACGGTTAAAAACAAGATCCCTGTTATGATCCCAAACGATGATCTTCTTGTCCTTTAACCCCTTATTTTCAAACGTTGGCCCGAGGTAGTTTTTCAGGAAATCACGCTCCTCTTCAGCTGTATAAATACAGGATTCCCAGCGTTGAACCGCCATTGGTTCATTCTGAATGGTTACCCCCCAAACGGGAATACCTTCTTTTTCGTAAGCCTCTATAAACCTTACAAAATAGTTGGCCCATGGCTGGTAATACTCAGGCAACAGTTTACCTCCATGCAGCATTTCTCCATTGCTTTTCATAAACGGTGGAGGACTCCAGGGACTGGCATAGGTTGTCAGTTTTCCTCCGGCCGTCTCAAGGGCACGATGAATCATCGGAATCCTGTATTTCATGTCGTGAGCAATGGAGAAAGTCTTTAGTTCCGGATCTTCGTCAGACACATAAGTAAAGCTTTCTGATCCGAAATCAGCACTATGGATAGAGACCCGGAGCAGGTGATATTTTATACCCGTTTCAGCGTAATAGGCGTCCAGCAATTCCTGCTGTTTTTCCTCAGGCAGTTTTGCAAATACTTCGGCTGAGGCATCCGTAATGGCTCCTCCAACTCCCATAAAAGTCTGAAATGTTTTATGCGGATTCACAAATACAGATTTTTCCGTTTCAAGGGCCTGCTTTCCTTTTTCAAATTTATACTCTCCCGTTTTTTGTAACCTTGAACCGGTATGCATTGCCGTGGTGTACACCGTTACTGTTTTCCCTTTAGCCGAAAATAAGTCATCTGTGCGCTTAGCCGTTTCATCCGTTACATGCTTTGTGCCACAAGATGAGAGGATGACTCCCAAAACGGCTGCTCCTATATAGCCTTTCATGTTATGTGTTTTTATTTTGTTTTCTTTTTTCATTTTAAAGTGATTTTAACCCGCGTCATATCATTTCCGGAGGTTATAACCAATATGTAGATTCCTTTAGGATACTGCACCGGATCAACAATTTCATCAACGGAATGCCCCTGATGTATGCTCCGGTAAATGGACTTACCGGTCATATCATACAGTGTAATTCTGCTATTCTTATTTTCAGAACTATACCGCACATGTACCGGACCGGAAGAAGGATTCGGATAAACCTGCAGATTGTTGATTCCGCCTCTTAGTACCTGAGGTTTATGCCCGGTATGTACGTCATATTCGCTGAGTTCAGCAGTAACACTACTGATGCGATCGTTGATAAATGATTTCATATCATCCATGTCATTATGAAAGGTGCTGCTTTCATACCGACTTACATTATTGCGGATACCCAGCCATAATGAATCCAGTGTTGCATTGAGAAAATCCTTCCCCAGATAGCTGTTCAGCGCGCTTTTATATGTTGCGATGTATTGATTCCGAATAAGGGAATCTTTCATCATGTTCCAGACCAGTGGTCGTTCCACCGGTTCCCCCTCCACCTTATTGTAGGGTTCGTAGCCATCAAAATAATGAAATACACTTCCGTTTGTTCCAATGCTGTTAAAGTGGCCTGAACGCTGAAAGGTGGCATCCATATCCCAGGGTATAAAGTGCCACATTTTATCATTTGGGGTCTGGTATAAAAAGTAGTTTTTGGGCCTGAAAGGGTAACCGTCCCAGTGGGCCATGAAATTAGCCACAACCAGGTATTTCAGGAATGCATCCACATCAAAATTCCGGCGAATCATTTCAGCAAACTGATCTTCAGGTGTGTAGTTGATTAAATACGTAAAATCACGGATAGAACTGTAATCAAATTCCTCTTCGTCATTATTGTTGGTTTGCTTGCGGTAATGCAGAAAGTAATCACTGTCAGCATTCCCCAGGAAAGTCAGGTCTGCAAAATACTTGGTTTCATCCGGCATATCGTATGCTGCTTTGTACAGGTCTCCGTTGTTATCGCCAAACGTATCGGTTAACCAGCGTTTATTATCCGGATCCTCATACTGAAGGTATACGCCCTGCCGTTTACCGTTAACGGAAAGAATGACATGCTGAGCGGTAACACAGGGAACCCCGGCTGCATCCATGAGCAGATATGCCAATCGCTGACGCAGGTTTAGCTCGTAGTTAAAATTCCATTCCCTCCGGTTGTTGTAACGATTCAGTTTTGACGTTTTGATTTTCCAGTTTCTGAAGTCGCCCTGCTGCATCAATGTATACAAATAATAAGCACCACGGTAATGTATTTCAACATTATCAATCCTCAGATCATCAGCGGTAAAGTTTCCGTGCACGTCTTCGTTGGTATATGGATGTGATTCCAGTTCATCAATACTATCCTGCTCAATTTCAATATTTACCTGTACAAAATCCTGACTGCTTATACCCTGCCCCATAAAAAAGCAAAGCATGACAGTAACCCCAAAGGGGAACCACGTAAAACGTGTATGTTTTTGTTCAGGCTTCATTTATTGCTTCACAATTTTCTTTAAAATCCGGTGGTTATCAGCATTGACCTCCACAACATAAATACCAGGCACCAGGGTACCCAAATCAATTTGTGTGGCATTCTCCTTTTTCAGCACAGGAATACCGTCAATATTATAAATCTGTACTCTGTTTGCGGAAGCAGATGTGCCGGAAATAGTCAGTACATCATTACCTGATGCATTTAAAATAACGGCAGCGCCCGGCTTCTCATCCAGTTTTTGTACGGTCTGATTCCTGATTTCAAACCAATTCAGATTAAAGCCGCTGCCCAGGGCAACCAGCTTAAAGGTATGTATGCCCTTCAACAGATCGATCGTTTTTGTCTCGGTTGACCAGTTATCCCAGCCATCATTATCCGGAATCTGATGTGTTAAGACAGCTGATCCATCCACATAAACTTTTAGTGCTGTTCTTCGTATTGACGAAACCCGGATATCAAAATTATATGTCCCGTCTGCCGGAACATCTATTCTGTACACCAGATTATCATCTGTTTGTACATCTGTCATGTCCATCACACCATCCTGGTCTGAGGTGCTTTCAATCTTCATTCCCAATGCACGATTATAATCTTCCGCTTCAATCCGTGCAGGAACCTGCACCACTTTTGCGGTATCATGTACCGGCATCGCTTTATAGGTCTGACCCAAATCGGTAAGTTGTCCGTTAGCGCCCAACAAATCGATGTATGGAAAACTCTGAATCCCTCCTGATGTCCGTCCGATAAACCAGGCATACCGGAACACATCCGGACTGTTTTCCAGAAACTCCACAGCCTCCATCATAAATCTGATCTGATCTTCCGGGGAGTTTATGGCATCGTTATATTCCCAGCCTGCGAACTCTGTCAGCCAAATGGGTTTGTTGTATTTTTCAAATAATGAGATATACCATTCCAAAGCACTGGCATGGTTCATATAGCAATGCACCGCAATATGATCAACCTGACAATCGGGGCAGGCCGCAAAAAAATCATCCAGGAACTGAACAGGATCCGTATATGTAGTGCCATTTTCAGATACGCAGCTGTTACAGAAATTAACTGCCGGACCAACAATCTCAAGGTTGTAATCAGCAGCAATGGCTTCCAGCCGTGGCCAGATAGCTGCAACCTGGGATGGTTTCATATTAGCCTGATCCAGAAAGTTGGGCTCATTGAAAGCCAGAAGATATTTGGTTTCCGGATGCTTATCCAGGAATGTCCGCAATTTGCTTTCATTAAATGATCCGTTCCATGTCATTGGAACAAAGCCAAAGCCATAATCGCCGTATACCTCAGCGACAGTGCTCTCCGGTGTTTCTGACCAGTTATACCACCAGGAGACAGCCGGCGCAAGGGTCTCCATATCCTCCGGGGAATGATGGCCATAAGCAATACCCCGTTTTTGTGCATCCGCATCAGGCATTGATATCAGAAGCAGGATAAAGCAAAAAACGCCTGTAACCCGTACGCCATACTTTCTTAATTCATGCATGATACGAATGATATGCACTAAAGGTATTACGGGGTATGGAACTGTCTTTTTCATGTTTTATTTCTGCAACGGATCTTGCGGATTTATAAATTCTGTGATCTGACTTTGATGAATCTTTTTGATGTCCTTTCATATGCATTCCAGAGGGTCAAAATATAGACACCCGCCTCCAGGCTTCCGGTAGAAAGTACCTCGTCAGGTAAAACACGCCCGGACTGTATAATTTTCCCGCTCACACTGGCAATCTGGTACAGGTACTCCGTATCCATGTTGCTAATGTGTAGCCTGTTGGTCACTATCGTGGGAAAAACTGCTAAGTCTGCTACTGATGTGTTTTTATCCAAAAGTGTTGTTGAACGTGTAAAATTCATGTTTGCCATGTTAAAATCTCCATTTATAATTTCCAGTCTCAACATGGTATCTGTTTCAAATAACTGAATATCCCTGATATACATGGAGCGAAACTGCGTCCACGAGCTGGCAGTAGAAGCCACTTTTTCCCCGGTCAGATCGCGCCCGTTCATTAACAGCCGGAAACTGCCTCCACGGGTAAGACCTGCCGTTCTGCACATGATATCGTACAGTCCATCTGCCTCAACCTTCACGCTGTATTCGAGCCATTCTCCCGGAAAAGTCCAGCCGATATTACCGGTACCATCTCCATCTTCTGTATCCACATCTTCATCCTGTCGAAGTCCCGGGCCGTTATTCCCTTCATCGGTATCGTGATATGCAATTCCTTCTCCTCCCTGATCAAAATATACCGACCGTATGTCTCCCGGTATTGTTAGCGGCTGATCCAGATACGGCAGCTGTGCAATTGCATCCACTTCCATTTCAGCACTATCTGTTCCACAGGAATTGCCAATCATTACTTTTAGGGTTCCATCAGTTCCACCCCAGTTCACGACGATCGTACTGGAGTCCTTTTTTTCTGATGTCACGCCCTCTGGCAAAATCCAGGTATAATCTGTATGCGCTGCATGAGGCACCTGGTACACGATGTTTTTCTGATAAGCGCTGACCGAATTTTCCCCAATCATGATGACCTCAGCGAGCTTCACCGGGTAAGCCAGGTTTTTAGTTGAACAGGGTGTGGTCAGCACACACTTTACAGTATCCGCACTACAGCCCCAGTTAACTGTAACCGAAGATGTTCCCTGTCCGGAAATGATTTCAGCACCATCAGGCACCAACCATTCATACTGATATTCCGGATTATTAATCAGGCTGAACTCAGCTCCTTCCTGACGAGGTATCACTTCTGCCGGTCCTTCTATTGCAGGGTCGGATCCAGCCTGATAAACCCTGACATAATCCACCCACATCTGTTGAGGAAAGGTTGTTGATCCATCCGGATTCCCCGGCCAGTTTCCACCGACAGCGAGATTAAGAAGGATAAAAAAGTCATTGTGAAACTCTGACATATGATCAGGCGTAATGCTCACCACTGCATACTGCACATCATCCAAAAACCACTTAATATAGGTTTCGGTCCACTCTATGGAAAATACGTGAAATGCATCGTTAAAAATACCAGTGGGCAACTGTTTTGAACCGCCATACTGCGCATGATTACCACTGGCATCAGACCAGTGTACTGTACCGTAAATTTTATCATCGCGGCCTTCTCCGCCACCTATCATCTCCATGATATCAATCTCTCCGCACGATGGCCAGCCTGTGCCTGTGAAGATATTGTTGCCCATCATCCAGAAAGCCGGCCAGATGCCCTGACCATAAGGCAGTTTTATTCTGGCTTCCATCCTGCCATATTTAAATGACGCTTTATTGTATGAAATCAGACGTGCTGAAGTATATGCTTTCCCAAGGTAGTTTTCCTTGCGTGCCTCAATAATCAGCATGCTGTCAACAACCCTGGAATTATTCAGGTTATCCGTGTAATACTGCAATTCATTGTTTCCTCCGCCGTCGCCGTTTACCTCATGCGTCCATTTGGCAGGATCCGGTGCGCCTGAATAGTTAAACTCATCAGCCCAGACCAGTTCATAACATTGTGCCACAACGCTGGAGAAACCTGCTAAAATTGCAAAACAAAGTATGAGAATTCGTTTATTCATAGTGTTATTTTTTCACCTCCAGAATTCCGGAGAGCATTCTGTCATTTTGACCAATTTGTACAATGTAGATTCCGGCACTCAGTGGCGGTGTTATTTTCAATTTTTCTGACACAGGGACAGGAAGGAATTCGCGATAGACTTTCCTTCCGTCTGCTCCGATAATTTCAATTCTGTTAAACCTGAATCCGGGACTTGTAACAGAAATGCTTCCTGATGTCGGATTAGGATAGAGTTGAAAATGGTTTCCCTTATTATTATTCAGTGCCAGGGCATTGGCATCGCGGAACTCAAATTTATCGATATTAAAAGCACCTTCTATAATTTCAATCCGCATCACCTGTTGTCCTTCCGGCAGCCTCAGTTTATCCTGCGTAACTTCCGTATTTTGATGCCAATCACCCGTTGCAGGAACTGTCCATATCCTGGCCTTACCTCGTTCAAACACCATCCTGAATGTTCCACCATCTTCAGCTGATGCCACATGCGCCGTAATGACATAATCCGTGGTTTTATCAATATTTACCGTATATTCGAGCCACTCATCCGGTTCAACATAAGAAACCTGGAAACCTCCATCGGTACATGCTTCTATATCTACGCCCGTATTTGATCTGAAAGCACCTCCCTGGTTCTCAGGATCCGAATCATGATAAGCATCATCTTCATTCCCCTTGTCGAACTCCTCTGCCTCAATTGTTCCGGGTATTGATAAAGGAGCAGCGTTAAACGGCGCCCTTATAACAGGAGCCACTGCTTTAACAATCTGGGGATAGCCCCATGAAACAACCGTATCGCTTTGATGGGTCATGATACGGAAAAAGTAATCCCGCCCGTCTGTAAACGTTGAGTCTGTAAACCGGTTCACGCCCGGTACAACACTACCTATGGTTATATAATTCCCTCCGGCCAGTTTTCGCTGAATCGTCAGGCTGTCATACGTTTCAGCTTGATTTACCCATGATAATAGCACGGAAGAATCCGGCTGCATTTCAGCTGTAAAATCCGTCACACTTTGCGGTGAATAGTGCAGGATTATGTCATTCCACTCTTTCCACTTCCGTGTTTGCCTCATGTAAACCTGGAACCAGCCATTATCATCCCACACAGTAAATGCAACCTTGCTTTTTATAGCATTTTCAACGAAACAGGCATAATGGCGAAACCTAGAGTTCAGGTCGCTCTCGCCTCCGTCATCGTTAACGTAAGTTGAACCGAATTCACCAAGTAAAACCGGTATACCGGTCTGATCCGACCAGGTATGTACTTTAGTGAATAACGAAGCAATCGCATTCTTGTCCGCCGCAGTCCCCCAGATTCCCTTACCCTGTCCACCGAATTCCCATGGATCATAGGAATGCCAGGTACCAAACAAATACGGATCATCCGGAAAAATGACATCGGGATTGACCATATCGTTGGCTGACGACCAGTTATTACCGGCGAGTACAACAATGCGTGTCGGATTGGTTTTTCGCACAATAGCAAGAACGCGATGATTATACTCATTCACATTGTCAACGGTCCAGCCATTGGGCTCATTCATCAACTCAAAGAACAGTTTATCCGGTTTATCCTTAAATCTCACCGCTACCTGGCTCCATATACTGTCCCAACGTTCCTTTTGTCCTTCATAGTCTTCTTTTACCGGTTCGGAGTGGTGAGCATTGATGATCACAAAAAAGCCCTGATTCAGTGCCCAGTCCACGATGGTCTCCACACGGTTCATCCATGATTCGGAAATTTTATATGGTGCCGATTCTTCGGTATGTGTATACCACCTAACCGGAATTCTTACAGTGCTGTAACCAGCGGCCTTATAATCCTCAAAAAAGTATTCCTGAGCTGCGGGTGCCCAAGAACCTTCCTCCGGTGCTTCCAGTGTATTGCCCATGTTTATTCCCCGTCCCATTTGTTCCAGTGCCTGCTGCGGTGTTATCTGAGCAAACATCCCAAGTGAGAACATGAAAGTCAGGATTGTTCCTGTATATTTCTTCATCAGCATCTGCATTCTCTGTTCTGGAAGAATCGTTTTTTACATTAGTTCAAACTCACCGGTCAGTCCCTTATCAGAACTGGTCCCCACCATCACATCAAACATTCCGGGTTCCACCACAAATCTGCCGTCATTATCATAGAATCCAAGTTCTTTATCTGTCAGGATAAACGATACGGTTTTTGACTCACCGGCTTTCAGCTTATATTTTTCAAATCCCTTCAGTTCTTTAACCGGTCTGGCTACACTTGCAAACCGGTCGCGGATATACAATTGCGTCACCTCTTCACCATCTGTATCTGACGTATTCTTTACGGTTACAGAAACTTTCACGGCTTTTGGATCAGATGCATCCACTTTAAGCCCGGAATAGTCAAAATCGGAATAGCTTAACCCATAACCGAACGGATATAAAGGTGTATTTGCCACATCCATGTAATGGGACCAGAACACATCCGTGTTTGGCCCCGGACGACCGGTATTCATGTGATTGTAATAAATCGGGCACTGACCCACTCTGCGAGGAAATGACATGGGCAGTTTTCCTGACGGATTATTTGCTCCGTACAAGGTTTGTGCAATGGCATTACCCGACTGACTTCCCAGGTGCCATGTCTCCAGGATGGCCGGAATGTGTTCATCAGCCCAGGTAAGAGTTAACGGACGTCCGTTCATCAGTACCAGCACAATATTTTTATTTACGGCATATACGTTTTCGAGCAGTTCCTGCTGTAATCCGGGCAAGCCGAGTTCAGTCCTGCTTCGTCCTTCACCGGTTTGCAGACCATGTTCTCCAAGCACCATTACAACTGTTCCGGCAGACTTAGCCAATGCAACAGCTTTACTGAAACCACTCCTGTCTGTAGTATTAAAGACCAGTTCCGAATTAAATGCGACCGGTCCTGTAACCAGTTTAGCACCTTCGGCATATGCATACTTTGCACCAAACAGATCCAGTCCTTCCAGTACAGAAACTGCCGTGCTGTCATCAGAACCGATCCTCCAGCTTCCAAGCGGACTGGTTTTATCCTCCGCCAGCGCACCTATGACAACTACCTTTTTATTCCTGTCCAGAGGCAGGATATGTCCTTCATTCTTCAGCAGAACGATGGATTTTTTGGCTATATCCAGTGCATCCTTTTGATGATCCGGATGATAGAGCAAATCTTTTTCGCGTTCTTCGCTGCAGTATTTATACGGATCATCAAATAAACCAAGCTCATACTTTACCGTTAAAATGCGGCGTACCGCATCATCCACCACCGCTTCCTTTACCTTTCCGCTTTCAACCAGCTTTACAAGGTATTTTACGTAGGAATAGGATTCCATATCCATATCTGAGCCAGCATTGGCGGCCATTTCAGCTACCTGTTCCAGATCGCTGGCATATCCGTGAGGAATCATTTGCTGACCACTGCCCCAATCCGAGATTACAAAACCCTTAAATCCCCAGGCTCCCTTTAAAATATCCCTCTGTAAAAATGCATTACCGGTTGCCGGAATACCGTTCAGGGTATTAAACGAATTCATCACCGTTTTCACATCTGCATCAACCACTGCTTTAAAAGGTGGCAGAATAATATTGTAGAGCGTGGATGTTCCCACATCAACGGTATTGTAGTCTCTTCCTGACTCTGAAAAGCCATAGCCGGCAAAATGCTTGGCACAGGCGGCCATGGTATTGCTGGCAGCAAGATCATCACCCTGAAAGCCTTTTACCCTGGCAGCACCAATGAGTGAGCCCAGATAAGGATCTTCTCCTGCACCTTCCATAACACGTCCCCAGCGGGCATCTCTGCTGATATCGACCATAGGAGCAAAGGTCCAGTTTTGACCAACAGCTGTTGCTTCAATCGCAGCATTGCGGGCAGATTTTTCTATGGCTGCCAGATCCCAGCTTGCGGCTTCAGCCAATGGTATAGGAGTTAATGTTTTATGCCCATGGATGACATCCAGACCAAAGATGAGCGGTATACCCAAACGCGATTCCTCCACTACTATTCGCTGCAGTTCTCTTGTTGCTTCGGCGCCTCTCACATTAAGCACGGAACCCACCCAACCTTTTTTAAGATGGTCCAGCTTGTTTTTGGCATCTCCTTCAGACGGAGCAGGTCCGGTTGCATCATAAAATCCGTTATACTGGTTCATCTGTCCGACCTTTTCTTCCAAAGTCATCTTTGCCAGAAGCGCTTCTACTTTTTCGTTTATCTCCGGGTCAGTTGAATATCCCACTTTTTTATCTGCACATCCTGCTAAGATTGCAATTACAGAAACCAGAAGGAACGTGAGAATGGATGTTGTTTTCATAAGAGATTTAATTTCCATGTATGATTAGTTAATTTTCAGTTGTTATACGAAATTAAAGTGATTGAAAAGGGGTCGCAAGTTTTTGTATCGTACTTAAACACTACACGATTAATAGCTGACGTTATTAATACCATACCCAAAGACACAAAAAGCTATCTGTCAACCCAATACCATCCCATCTGTATACATACAGCATTACGGATTATACTCAGACATACCACTTTAAAGCCCTTTCATTTCCAAAGCATACAGCTTATTACAGAGCCTCCGGACATCCCCTTTTTACTTCAGGCTTATTCAAAAAAGGCCTTGCTTATGGCAAGGCCTTTTCTGAGAAAACCAATTAATTTATCGTACTAACTTCTGTGTTGAACCATCATCCAGTCGAATGAGATATAAACCTTTACTTAACTCTGAAACGTCAATTTTAGCTACGCCGTTTACAGATCTTTGTTCTGCAACTTTATGTCCTGCGATGCTGTATACTGATACATTGGTATCTTTACCTGCAACCTCTACATTCAGGATATCAGCATTACCCACAGGATTCGGATACATATTGAATTTTGTTGTATTCACTTTCTTCAATCCTGTTTCTACTCCCAGAATTTCTGTATCAGCTTTGCTGATCAGTGATACGCTGTCTATATACACAGTACCATCATCTATGGCTAACAGGAACTGAACTTTTTCTACTGTAGTTTCAGTAATCTGATCGAAAGTCACTTCATACTCGTACCATGTAGGTTCTGTCTGCAGTTCAAACTGCCACTCTGATCTTCCTTCAACGTTTCCAGCAGAACTACTTGCTCCATAGCGGTTATAACCGTTTGCTTCTGTATCTTCAAAGTCGGTTGTTGCCATACGCACCTTCGAAGCCCAGGCTTTAAACTTATAGATATAAGGTATATCAGGTGTTGCATGGAACATGTTAGTTTGATTAAACTGATAATGCCAGTTTGCATCTTTAGCAACAGTTACACATTTCACCACACCGTCTTCCCAAACGTATGTTTCTCCTGATTCAGCGTCTACCCAGCCACCCCAGGCACTCAGGTCAGTATCAAAGTTACCGTTCACGATCAGGTTTGCTTCATCTGCAGTCAAAATCTGATTAGTGATTGTAATGGTTACAGGATCAGAATCAATGTATCCACCATCAGTAGATGATGCATAGATGGTAACTTCTCCATCTCTTACTGCTTTTACCAATCCTGTAGAGGAAATAGTTACGGCATTTGCAGGATCAGCATAATACTTTAATTCCTGATTTGTTGCATTACCAGGATTAACTGTTGCAGTGAGTTGAACTGTACCGTTGTTTACGTCAATTGTAGTAGCAGAAGCATCCAAAATAATCTCATCCACATAAATAAGATCTGAAGGATCAGCAAGTGTTACCAGACCAACATCATCCATATTACTCCAGTTTTCACCCACGGTACCAATGTTAGCCCATACTTTACGTTGTCTTGATCCGGCATCTCCGGCTACATCTCTGTCAGCAATATATACGTCAAAGCCAAACTCGGCTGTCTGAGCCATAACAAAACTACTTTTATCAACGAGTGTTGAGAAAGGAATGAAATATTCAATGGTATAGCTTGGATCTGTGGTTTTAAGGGCATACCTATACGTTTCTTCCTCAATTAAAGCTCCATTGGCATTTTCTTCTGTAATACTTGGGGCAAACTGGTAATGTCCGGTTCCTCCTGTACTTGGGCCCTGACCATCAGCGAGATCACCTTCGTTTACATCAAAATAAACTTCAGCCTTGTCATATGTCCATTCATCTCCACCTGTTTGCGCATACCATGGAACAAGTACATCATCATCCACATAAACCAGCACAAAAATACCACTGTCTGCATACATACCTTTAAAATAAGATGCACCCACAGTAGGTGTTTCACCAGTATAATCTTTGTCAATATCGTACTTGGTTGCATTATCCCAAACCGCATCAATTTCACCGTCCAATACAGGAGCAGTATCAGTTAACCTTGTAAAAACTGCTTCAGGCTGTTGTGCAAAAGAAAAAGCACCAACCAGTAAAGCTGCAAGAATTGTAAAAGTTTTCCTCATAATAATTAGAATTAAGTTATTAATTTTAAGTGTTGCTTTTCAAAAAAAACTTGATGAAACTAAATTATGCAGTTTTAGGGAACCAACATAATAACCCGTCGCTATTTATGCGCTACACTTAAGTAAATCGTGCAATAATTTCATTTACAGCCACACACAAAAATCTGAATTACTGCATGTTACAAATTCAAAAAATCAAATTTTAATCGCCCTTTTTATATATTAAAACCATGTATTGCACACATTTCATTATCGTTTAAGCAACACAAAAGCACTTTATTCCAACCATTGGATACTTCAGTGCAAAAAGGTTAGAATCAGCTTGTTCAAAAAGGTCCTCTCAAAGTATGTTAAACTAAAGGCAAAATCGTATATTATTGCATAACATGAGGAAAATATACGTCATTACAATAGCGAAGAACTCCGCAGTTATATGGATCCAGGTCTAAGCACAAAGGGACACAAAGCATCCTCACCACTATAAAGGAACTAAAATCCTCATAATTAACCGGTAATTTTTAACATCCAAAGTACTTCGTGCAATTATTTTGAGAACAAATGCATCTTCATGGCTTTATATTTAAAACTAGTTTATTAAGTGATAAAACTTAAACATAAATAAATACTTAAGTGGTTCAACAGGTTTACTCAGTCGGCTATATTAAACAACAGGATGCAGAGCAATGAGGTGCCGGAATTAATTTCAGGCATGGTACATAAATGCTAAAAAAAATCCCCTGACGTAAAAATGCCAGGGGCTACAGTTGTTAAGGTTGTGTTTGTATGGACTCCGGACCTGTCAGTGAAATGGCAGGTACCAGTTTTCTTTATTCATATAAAACTGTTTTACATATTCCGCCATACTACTGTCGTATTTTGCAGCAATGATGTTTCCAATATATTCCCCAGGATTGTCACGTCGTTCTGCCACGCGGATCAGATCTGACATGCGCTTTCCTTCAAAGGCACATTCCATGGCTTTTTCCTGAAGAATGAGATCTTCAATCCTTTCTACCCGTTCATTCCCGGTAATCGAATCCGGAATTTCCCTGTTTTGCAACAACACACGGTTTCGTATACCACGGTTTTTACTGAAAGCCGAATAACCTGCCGGTCGTTTGGATAGACTCACACCACTGATCCCGTTATTTAAAAACATGAGGGCCACATCCGACTGACCGTTGCGGTTCAATGCTTCAGCAAGCAGAAGATGCACATCACCTGCGCGTTGAAGCACGATATCAGAGCTGAACGGCTGAGCATCGTCAATATCGTATTTCTTAATAAAGTAATTACCGGAAGAGATCGTATCGTATGTTACGCCCATACCGCGGTATACATCTGCCGTATCGCGCCGGGTAGTAATCTGGGCTTCCATAGAATCCACAAGGACCTGCGAAGGTTTCACCATAAACGAGCGATTTGGAAGCATAAGTTCCACCATGGTATTTACCTGTTTCTGATTGATGGAATACGGTATAACCAGCATGTTTTCAAGTATGGCATTCTCCGCATTAAGAAAGATAGATTCCCAGGCATCTTCATCGTAGGAGGCATCGACCTTATATGCTTCATCACCAGCAATTGCCGGAGCAGATTCCAGGCCAAGTTTCAAATAATATATGGCGTTTTCATAATCCTGTTTCTCCAGATACAATTCCCCAAGCACTGCTTTGTAGTTTGGGAAACCAGGGAAATAAGCCTGATCCCTGGCAACAGATGCGGTATCCTGATCGTAAATCACAGAATCGCTGTTAAACTGACTGATAAGTTTGTCAATAACGTCCGCTTTCGACATCGGTGTCATGCTGCTTAAGTCTTCGGGCAGACTGGTCAAATTATCATCTATTATAACCGCCACACCATATAAACGGGTTATATTAAGATAGCACCATGCTCTTAATCCATACAGGTTTGCACGCATATCGAACAAATAATTCGGTTTAAAATCCCTGTCTTTTTCTTCCGCTCTCTCAATATTCGCAAGCACCTCGTTAACATTAATTATCACCCTGTACAATCCTGAATAATCCAGGTATCGATTATCTGCATTGAACTCCTGGTTATACAGCGCCGCAATATCGCTGCCCGCATTCGGTGTGATATCCATCTGGTCGCTGCGCAATCCGTCCAGCAGAATCAGGTCAGGTGCCACATCCTGAAGGCCACTCAGGGTACCATATAACGATGCCACGGCATCCTCAAGGGTTCGGTAATGCTCATCGGGGGTAATCCGTTCACCAACCGGAACATCAAATATATCGTCGCTGCAGGCTACGGTCAGACTGAATACTGCTGCTAAAGCGAGAAGTCTGAATATCTTATTAAGTGATTCTGATACCATCGTTTTTAATTTTTCCAGAATTATAAATCAAGTTTTAAACCCACAATAAACTTCCTTGTCTGAGGCATTTGTCCGTAATCCAGTCCCATACCAAACACATCGTTTGTATACTGGAACTCCGGATCATAACCGGAATAACTGGTAAAAGTCAACAGGTTTGTTGCAGTAACATAAGCAGTCAGGCCTCTGAAGCCAAATGCTTTTGGGAAATCATAACTTATTGTGAGTTGTTTCAGTCTTACAAATGATGCATCCTCAATCCAGCGATCTGAAAATACCGTGTTACCTGTCGGATCACCAATCGAAGAACGGGGAACAGAATTTGATGTTCCGGGTCCGGTCCACCTGTTTAGTACTGAAACGGACTGGTTGCTGTATCCATACATCGACTCTGTGAGGTATTTCACATAATTGAAGGCATCGTTTCCAACGGCATAATTAAGCTGAGCCGAAAGCTGCAGGCGGTTTAATTTAAAGGCTGTAAATACTCCACCGTATAAATCGGGATTCGGATTTCCGATAACTGTTTTATCCGCTTCGTTAATGATGTTATTATTATCCGCATCATGATATTTTATATCGCCGGCCTGCATAATCTCACCATTCGGTCCGGTAACGGCAGCAGCTTCAGCATCGGTATTAAAGATACCATTGGTCTCGTAGCCGTAAAAAGCAGTCCTGCTGTTCCCTACGGATGTGACCATCTGACCACCGTAGAAGTCGGTGACTATTTTATCTGCCTCCGGATCAATAAACGACAAAGCCGTTATTTCTGACACCGTTTTAGAAGCATTCACGGCCAGTGTCCAGATTACCGGCCCCAGATTCAGACGGGTATCAAGGCTCACATCCAGTCCTGAAATCTTTAGCTGACCATCATTATTATAATATTCAGGATATCCGTAATAAAAAGGCAGTTCCTGTTGCATCAGCAGATTGTTGATATTGGACTGGTAAGCATCAATATGCAGATTAAGCTGTTGTCCGAAAAAGGTAAGATCGGTTCCTACGTTAACCGTATTTTTCCGTTCAATTTCCATGTCAGGATTTGGGATCGCCTCGCGTAACAATACACCAGAACTGTTGAGGCGGCGGGTCACATAGTAGTTTTGAGAATTGTAGTATACAGAACTAAACATGTTCCCTGTTGCAGAATAGGAACCGCGTAGTTTAAAATTATCGACAGGTCGCCATGCCGCTGCCACTGACGGATACAGATTAAACCTCTGATCACCGCTTAATGCTGAGCTGCCATCGTAAGAGAGACCGGCTTCAACAAAATACTTCTGTTTGAAATTATAGCCAAGATTTGCGAAATAAGAGAGCCAGACCAATCCTGTTTCATCACCTCCCACTTCTCTTAAATAGGTATATTTTCCGCCTTTACCCAGACTACTGGTTTCGTCTGAAGCTGTATTCAGGTCAATCGCATAGTTATACTTGTAATTATTTTTCATATAACGCAATCCGGCATTGGCAGTATACGCGTGTCCATTACTGTTTACATTATGATAGGTCGCCATGGTATGGCTTTGCACCGATTGAAACTCGTTGATAAAATACTGCGGACTGTTCTTTGCCGAATCCACCTGAACCAAACCAATATCCGGAAGGAAAATATCTTCGTGTGAGTTGTTGTAGTCTATACCAACCAGTGTAGAAACACTTAGTTTATCGCTGAACTCATATGTGGCTTTCAAAGAACTTACAAAAATATAGTTCACATTTTTTCCGAGTGCGTTCCGGGTTATTGCCACCGGGTTACTCACCGGAAATATATCACCAACATCATCAAGATATGGTAAAACGGCACCTGTCAACGCATCCCGTGCATTGGTCTGCATAATGGATGGTTTAAGCAACGCAGACAGCATAGGGTTTTTAAAATGGCTGTACCCCTGATTTGGTGTTGTGCTGTTAGCCAGTGATATTTTCACATTAGGCTTCACAGAAAAATGGTTTGTAATATTTATTTTACCATTGATGCGCAGGTTGAACCTGTTGTATCCCGTATTATCATAAATACCATTCTGTGCAATATAGCCTGTAGAAATATTGTATGTAGCAATTTCGTCACCACCCTTCAGAAAAAAATGGTACTTCTGCAAAACAGCGGGTTTGAAGATTTCCTTCTGCCAATCGGTACGGTTGTTGTATTTGTAATACCCCAAAGCGGACTGATTGCCATTCAACCATGGATACATGTTGTTGATCTGATCTGTACTGTAACCCTGACCGCCCAGTACCTGATCAAAATAGGTTCTGAACTGATCTGCATTCAACACCTCCAGTGGCTGCGGACTTGAAGCCATACCACTATATGCCGAAAATTTAATGCGGGTACTGGCCTCAGCTTCCTGTTCAGAACTGATATTGATTAAGCCGTTTGAGCCTGCTGAACCAAGAAAAGACAATCCATCTTTCATCACGGTGATATCGGTGATGTCTTCATCATCAATAATATCCATCGGATTCAGGGTAAAGCCTTCCAGAATTCCGTTTTTCGCATAGTTGTAATTATGCAGCATTCCATCGATAAACACCACAGGTTCGTTGGATGCCAGAAGTGATGAACCACCCCGGATATTCATATAGGTCCGCTGGCCCGGCATGCCGGATTGTTGCTGTACATACAAACCCGATATCTTCCCCTGAAGTCCCTGATCAAACGAGCTATTGGTTGTCATCTCCATATCCTGAACCGTGAGCGCCTCCAAAGGAGCAACAACATTCTTAAGCTGTTTATTCTCAAGTGGTGTAATCACAAGTTTATCTTCCGATTTATACATCTCCGGAACAAGATAAACCCGGATTGTCGTCTTTCCATGCACATAGAGACTGCGTTTGGTATATCCCGGCAAATTAAAAATCAGCATGGCATTGGCATCACCTACCCTGATGCTGAATTCACCTTTTTCATCGGTACTGGTGGATATTCCTGAAACGGCATCTGAAACCGATACCATACCCAGTGCATTACCTGTTCCTGATTCAATTACTGTTCCTGAAATATTTACGCTGTCAGTCTGCGCTGTTACATAGCCTGAACCACCCACGATAAACAGAGAGACCATGAGTGCTAAACAGAATATATATTTGCGATTTTTTGTCATTTCAAACTATATTAGATTATGGATCAGATTATTCATTTAGTCAACCGGTGTAAACGTTACTGTGTCCCAGAATAAGCCACCAAACTGAATGGCTACCAGTTTTATTCTATGCCTTTCGGTTTTATCCCAGATAAACGTACCCAGATCAGGCACTTCGCCGGAATTCACGATTCCAATTCTTTCGTCGTCAACGAATACCTCATAGCCCACCTGGTTTTGCCAGATATTGCCGGATACATGGTATTTCCCTTTCATGATCTTAGGCGTAGTGATCTCAATCCACCAGTAGCCCAGCATGTTCAGACAATCATCGTTTAACAGTGTTCCTGTATCGTGATCCTTCCAGTAATACTGTAGATAATCGCCTGACCATTTGATGTACTCAAAGGTATTTTCCCCGTCAAACCATTTCATGTAATACTTACCGAAATAATCGCCCTGCTTCAGATCGAAATAATCTGTGACCTCAAAAATAATCGTAGTAGGACTGGGTGTTTCAACAGGCAGCAGGTTGTTAATGGTATGTAAAGCACCGTTTTTAGCAGGATAATTGGATTCCGGCACATAAAACCCGGTATAGGCTTCTGTTTCAGGATCCAAATTTAGCTTGTAATCATCTGTAATGGTTGCCTTTACATTATTGTCATGCGACAGAATCGGATATAACTGCGATTCAAGATCTGACAGATAATAGGTGTTGGCCATACAATGATATTCCATATAACGGTAGAATCCGTTATTCAGAAAAGTAAGACTATCAGGCGTATCCGTAAACTGATTGATCAACTGATCAATATTTGTAATACCGTAGCGCCGGTATGTTGTATCCGCAATGGCCAGCACAGTAAAGCGTGTTCTCGCCGTTTTTTTACCGTAAGGGAAGGTGATAATTTCCAGGGTATCGCTTAGCCCTGTTCTTTCAAGTCCCTGGGTAAATATTGAATATGACGGATTATCCTTCAAGGTCTGATAAATACTTTTTGTGATGATCGGAATAACCTCGTCCACAACATGGATAAATCCGTTGGCCGTCTCTACGTCCCTGTCAATAATTTTTGCTTTCTTGTTGAGAATAATATCTGCATTCTGGAATTCACTTACAATGTAGTCACCAAGTGCGTTGGTATCGCGCAAGGCACCCAGCCCCACATCACCGGTTGTAATCTGATTGGCTATCAAATGGTTGTAGACAAAGTCATATACCATGTTCGTATCCGGAAAATCGCGAAAAGAAGAATAGCCATTTTCCTGGTAAAATTTCTGGATCGCCTCATCAGTTGGCAGAAACAAGGTAAAAGGTCCGCGTGTACTCAGTATGCGATACAATTTTGTATACTCCAGCATCTTGTTGAATTCCGAAAATTCAGCATTATCGGCTACATACTCTGATATCACCTGGAATTCAGAATCCACTTTCCAGTAGATGGGATCCTTTTTACAGGCAAATAATACGACCAGCAACATTGCCAGAGGCAAAACGGACTTTATGTTATGTAATACTATCTTTTTCATCATGCTTTCTGATTATCTGTCGTAATACGGGTTTTGGATCAAATTCGGATTGGTTCTGATATCCCCTTCCGGAATAGGCAGGTAATAACTGAGGGTATCATAAACCTTAGCCTGCAGAATCGGTTTCTGCTTGATATCGGCACCTGCCAGGATCATGCTTATGATGAGCTGTTTCTGCTCAAAACTGTTGCGTTTGGCAACCCTTAGTACATCGAACCATCTTTTCCCTTCAGCAAGAAATTCTTTGGCCCTTTCTTCCAGTATGGCCGTCCGGAGATCTTCTTTGGTATCAACAGGAGAATGCGAGAGGTTTGCTCTTTCCTTGGTCTTCCGCAGCCACTCGTTGGCTCCGGATACATCATCCAGCTCGTTCAGAGCCTCTGCCTTTATCAGGGTAATATCTGCATACCGATAGTACAGAAAATTCGCATCACGCTGGTTCTGTGAACGTGGAATTCCGGTTTCTATGCTAATGCTTTTATATTTCCTCAGCGGATCCGGATTTCTTGGGCTTGACGGATTACAGGTGCGAATATCCTGTTCTGAGAGCAACAAGGTTAACTGTTGCATATCAGACCGTATTTTTGCCCCTCCGGTCAGTGGAATAAGATCGTTATAAATGGGATTCTCCTGGTAATCCAGGTTATCGTCGTACTGAATTTCAAAAATACTTTCCACCTTTGAGTTACCCGGATAGTATAAACTAAACCAGTTGTCGGCCGGTTCCAGATCGTACAGACCAGAAGCGATAATTGAATCGCAGTAATCTGAAGAAAGCCGGTACTGCTCATCCCAAAGATACACATCAGCCAGCAGCGCCATAATCGCATATTTATTGGCTCTTCCGGTTCTGAATCCCGGTTCAGCATTGCTTCCGAAGAATTCAGTTGTATATGCCATATCCTTGGCTTTCAGCAGATCCTTAATAACCTGGTTTAAAACTTCCCGTTCCGAACTTTTAGGAATAAACATATCTGTTGTGTCCGATAAGGTGGGTTCAATAACCAGTGGAACATCTTTCCACAAACGCACGAGATAAAAATAACTCAGTGAACGAATAAAGAGCGCTTCGGCATCCACACCATCCATCATGCGTTTTGTAAAAGTCTCATCAATTTCAAAAACTTCCTTGTCATAATACATCAGTGTATTGGCAAGGTTAATGGCCTTATAATAGCGTCTCCAGCTTACCGCACCGTTTGTAGGGCTGATATTACTTTCTGCAATGCGTGCATAATCCTGGAACGGAGATATATCGTTGATCACCATAAGATCTGCCCTAAGTTCACCCCATATCAGGTTCTCCATGGATGCATCCCTGAACGCGTTGTACATGGCTCCCATTGCGCTGTACACATCTTCAGTTTTACCCCAGAAGTTTTCCTTCAGTAATTCGTCTTCAGGCATCAGCGTCATCCAGTCGTTACACGATGTGATCATGAGCAACAACATCACTGCAATGGCCACCGGTTTTTTATATATTCTGTCAAACTTCATAGCTGCAATTCTTAAAATGAAACATTTAAACCAAGCATTACTCTTTTGGATGGCGGTGTTCTGCTGTAATCCTTTGGCAGTGTATCCGGCCTGTTCGGAAGTCCGACTTCCGGATCCTGTCCCGAATAGTTTGTCAGTGTAAACAGGTTGTATCCTGTGGCATACACTCTCAGACTTCTCAGGTGAAGCTTTTTCAGGAGAACACTGCTAAAATCATAGCTCAACGATATGGTTTTCAGACGCATATACGATCCATCTTCCACAAACCGGCTTGATCCAAGCCAGTTGTACCCTTTGTTATATAAGGGCCTCGGAACATCGGTAATATCACCCGGATTTCTCCAGTACCAGTTTGTGGCTTTGCTCTGGTTATCGTAGTTATACATTTTTTCGGTATCCATTCGGGTCTGGTTTATTACTTTCTGACCCAGCTTGAAATAGAGGAAGGTATTGAATGTAATATTCTTATACTGAGCCCTGATACCGGTACCACCCATTACTTTTGGGTTCAGGTCGCCTAAATAAACCAGGTCAAGTTCATCAATCTTACCATCATGGTTGATGTCGTCGTATTTGGCATCACCACCTTCAAAGGTATAGCCTTCTGATCCACCCATAATCATTTTTAAGGGTTCGGTCTTATTCAACCCATAAATTGGATCGCCATTTTCATCGCGCACCACAGCATCTTCATTGCTCTGATAAACACCAAGGTAACGGTAGCCAAAGAATCCCCCCAGCGGTTCACCCGGCACCACACTGATTTTGTAATTCCCGTTTGCCAGCATATCACCGTATTCCATGGCAAAGTTCTCCGGCAGGCTGATCACAATATTTTTGTTGGTAGAAAAGTTGGCATTAACGCTCAGTTTAAAAGCCGTCTTTTCAAGAATCTTGTAATCCACCATCACTTCATAGCCCCTGTTTTCCATCTGTCCTTCGTTGATACTCATACTCGTAAAACCGGTATGGGTCGGGATGGCAGTGTTTTCGAGAAACAGGTCCTTGGTGACTTTGGTATAATAATCCAGTTCAACATTTAAGCGGTTTCGTAGTCCATAAAATGATATACCCGGGTTGAATGTCTCCAGGGTTTCCCATCTCAAGCTGGTTAATTCCACGCCATTGGGTTCAACGCCCTGGTAATTGAGATAAGACAGCTGAGCACTTGAATTATAGGTGTTCCAGTAAAGATAGTTTGTATTGGGTGAGTTCCCACTCTGTCCCCAGCTGACACGCAAACGAAAGTCATTGATCCAGGTGGCATCCTCCATAAAACTTTCCTCGTTGATTCTCCAGGCACCTGAAACAGTAGGGAATAAGCCCCAGCGACTATCGGGACTATATTTTGAGTTGCCTTCGTATTTTGCACCCATCGTAGCCAGGTATTTGTCTTTATACTTATAGGCACCCTGCAGGTAGAAACCAAGCGAACGGTATTCGGAAAAATTCTGTCCGATATATTCAATGGTTTTATCACCGGCAGGCAACTGAAGGTAAGGTGATGCCGAACGGCTTGTCTGCTGCTTTTGCCATAGCTGATTGGTTTTCTCGGTATCAACCTGCCCCATTACTGTAAGACTGTGATCTTCTCCCAAAACCGGTGTGTAAATCAGTTGATTATAAGTATAAATGGTGCTTTTCTTTGAAAACTCATCGGATGCTAGGTTGGTTATTTCACTGTCGTAAATGTAACCTACGGCATCGTATGGCAGGAACCTGTGTCTTTTATTATCGAAGATATCGAGGGTGATGGTAGAATTTAAGATCAGGTTGTTTTGAATCCGGTAACGCAATGTAAACAGAGCCCTTGCATTATTTTTTAGCTGTTCGTTCACTCCCAGGTTTGCCAGAGCCACCGGATTATACATATCTCTTGCATTTCCCTGTAAGGTTTCTGCCGGTGTAAAGTAATCGCCAACATGTTCATTGTTTTCGTCCCTGTCGTACACACTCATGTTGGGCATTTTACGGTACGCGATGGATCGAATTAATTTACTTCCGAACTCAGGATCCTCCGCATCGTAAGTATTGTACTGATCGTAACGGGTGTACAGGATATCTGTTTTAAACGTCAGTTTTGACGACAGATCATAGTCGAGCGAACTACGCAAAGTCAGTTTTTTAAGCCCGTTATTGATGGTAGTACCGGTTTCGTTGGAGTGCCCCACTGACATGTTGTACCGTGACTTATCACCGCCTCCACGTACTGAGAACACGTGTTGTTGTGAATTGGCACGCTGCGTAATCTCTCCTACCCAATCGGTTTCCTGAATGAAATTATAATATTGCGACCATCTCGGGTCAAAGGCAATTTCGTTGGCCAGGTTATTGTCAACAAGGGGATTGAACTGATTTGAAAATTCATTACGATCCACATTGTAATGCATCTGCTGAATCAGACGGGAATAGTCGCCTCCGTTAAGCATAGGTAGCGGATCCGGTTCCCAGCCCACAGCATATTTATAGGTATAGTCGAAAATAGGTTTTGATTTGATACCGCGCTTGGTTTTAATCATCAAAACACCGTTGGCAGCGCTTGAGCCCCAGATGGCTGTTGAGGCAGCATCCTTCAGTACCTCTATGCTTTCAATATCCTCGGGTGCCACATCTATCATGTTACCAAACTTTTCGATATCGGCAGTGGCAAAATCGAAGTTTTCATCGATTTGTGAATTATACGGAATGCCGTTGACCACAATCAGTGGTGTATTCCTGGCATTCAGAGTAGCTGTACCACGGATTCTGATATTCAGGCCTGCTCCCGGATCACCGGAAACAGAAGTAATATCGACGTTTGCAATACGCCCCTGTAACATATCCTCCACAGAGCTTCCCATCTGTGTTTCCAGTTCCTTGAATTCGAGGCGCGACACACTGGTGGTCCTGTCCCTGATGGTTGTTATGCCATCGTTGGACATTCGTGAACCGGATACCGATACTTCGTTCAGCGCCGTCGATGAGGTTCCAAGCTCCACATTAATGGTTGTTTTCCCGTTGACCGGAATAGTTTGCTTTTCGTATCCGATATAAGAAAACTGCAGCGGATTATCCGGATCACCCGTCTGAATGACATAGTTACCGTTCATATCCGTAATTGCACCTGTAAGAAAACGTTCGTTTTCATCAATTTCCACTACGTTGACGCCAACAAGAGGTTCCTTTGTTTCGGCATCAACCACCTGCCCTTTAATGATGGTGGTTTGCGCCTGTGCATTTAAAAGACCTCCGGCTAAAGCTATGATAAGTAATCCTGAAATAAGTAAGATTTTTTTCATTTTAAGACTCGTTACAACGTTACTACTGATACTTTAACACGGAGTTAATTTTATGAATCACACTCTTCTGGGCCAGGTTATCTGCTTTGGCATGATCCACTGTGACCACCTGTCCGCTCATATCTGTAACACTGAGGTTATTCATTACATTATTAATAGTCACCGTATAAAACTTAGGTCCGTTGGGGGTTTCCGGTGCTTCTGCCTGCGTTGAAAATGTTCCGCTACCACTGGGATCACCGTTATCGAATGAGACCACATCTTTTACAAAATGATACTCCAGAAATGCAATCAGGGAATCACGGTCCTCAGGAATCAGTCCGGCATCTCTTGCAGCTGCAATGGCGTCGTTGGTTGGTGCAAAAACCGTCCAGGCATCCGAGTTGGAGACAAAGGAAAGTCTTGGAATCAGTTCCTTGGTATCGCTGTCTTTGATACGACGGTTTAAAAGCCGTGAACCATCAAGCAGGGCAGCAAATTCAGATAGTTCAGGATCGAACCATATTAACTTGCCCATGCTGTAATACCTCGATTTAATGGCATTTGTTATGCCATACTGAATCCCTGTTTCGTTGGGTTCCTTACTGTATACAATGGTTATGCTATCGTTTAAATACTGGTTTTCAGGTCCCTGCAGAATATTATTCCGATAGTGCACATAGTTACCTGAACTCATTTCAAGAAATCCATCGCCACTTAAATCTGTCACCTTACTGAAGGTTACATGGTTCTGAACGAACTCTGTCAGCTGATCAGTTTTCATTTTCCGCCAGACTTCGTCGGGACCGTAGTATTCAATCTGATTGGTATTTTTATTATACCGTACATTAGATTTTTCCAGCTCATCGTTTGTTGGTGCAAACAGCGTTACATCCTGGTATCCACTGGCCAGTGTCCGGATCATGCCGGTTTCATTCAGGGCAAACAGAAAAGTGGAATAGTCCTTAATAAAAAAGAGATCACCAGTAACCCCTGTAAATGCATTGGGTTCCAGCACTTTTTTCATGTCGTAAAATACACCGTTGCTACACATATAACCGGAATTGATATCATCGCGGGTTAATGTAAGCGGATCACCAAAATCGTTGAAAAACCCGCGCTCCATTTTCGAAACCAGTCCCAGTGAACGAATCAGATGGCTTCGCAACACATACGACAAGGTGATAAGCGGCACACTGTCAATGCTGCCGTAAGAAGCCAGTAGTTTGTTATTGATATATGGTTCCAGGATATTGTCTTCGGGAATAAACGCACTGTACACATCCTTCATCCTTACCTCAGGGCCATCACCGGGACCTGCATCGTTAGCAATGTTGGGCAGATCAACATACGATTTCTGATAAAAGGTATTCTGATCCTCATCCACTATAGGTAAGCCATAATCGGCAAAGCGTTGCATAAGATCGTAGAACACGCCGTATTTATCGAGATGCTTACGCAGATACTCCTCAATACTGGGCATGGGTGCCACTACCTGATCGAGATAGTAGATAAACCCACTGGACGTTCTTGCTCCCAGTTCATCCGGTTTTGCCGGATTCGGGATCACCCTGGCATTGTGCCAGTTCATGGCCTGACTGGCTAACGGTGAAGCAGCATCGTAAGTACTGTTGGGGTATATAAAGGTATAATCAGAACCATCTGTGGCAGCGAAATAATCTTCGAAGAAATCCTTGCTCCATAGCGGTACATATTTATCTCCGGTATAAATCAGCAAGGAATCACCTTCGAAATCAGTATTGTATTTAACATACTCTGTATAGGGTGTTGAACGGCTTGGTGTTCTTTTACGGAAAAACAGCCCGGCATATTCCCCGTTTGGCCCCTGTTCCTCGCTCCATACGTATTCGTAGATTAACTGATAACGTGAACGTGGATTGACAAGGATATGCAATGTAAACAATTGAAAAGCCTCATCGTCGGTCAGGTCATCCACCGATTCTTTACCAATGGAATGAAAATATTCTGTAAAAGCTTCATCGTTTGGCACAAACAAGGTATACAGAATTTTAGAAACAGATTCAGTATATCCGGCTCTGTCCATTAATTCCAGAAAAATGGTATAATCACCTGCGGCCTGAAGGGTTTCAATATTCGATCCACCCAGCCATGGCGGGTCTTCGTATCTTTCTTTATAGTCCTTACAGGCAAAGAGAGCCAGAAGCGCAAACAGCACTGCAGCTCTTTTTTGGAAAAACCTAAGATTAATAAACATATTCGGATTTTTGTAGTATTATAGTTAGCAAAACATACCCTTAAAATAGCTCAATCGAACCAACTAAAATAGCAAATTATAAGGTTATCATAACAACACTCCCAATTTTCAATTTAACATTTTTTTTGTAATTGGTAACCCGAAAATAAGGCCTTTCCTTAAATGTTATCTGATGAAAACTCATACTTATTCTCTACAATGAAAATTTAATTCATTATATCCGCATTACAGAAGCACCTTAGTTGTTCTTACACTTGCACTTACACCTACAAACCCCAATGAATTCAAAAAAAATATTCCATCACCTTTTGAAGCTGTTTTTTCAGATTTTCATGTAAAAATACCTTGAAAAATAAGTGTCTTAGATACGCTTATCCGCTTTTTATAAAGGTATGGTCCTCACTCATTTTTAGAAAAAATAATCCTCCTTTCGTAAGGCATCCCAGACCTACGGAATCTGCCAAAATTTTGGTTAAATGGTACATTCAATTTTATGACCCTCCCTGGTTATTTAATTACGAATTATGAATACATGCCCCACCCTGGCATTTGACAAACTTGTAAGATTCTATTTACTGCCCTCCCTAAACACTCTCTTCGGTCGGCCCAGGGAGGGGATTTGGACAAGTGATTTTCGTTGGGATGTGATTGAATCAAATTTGCAGGTCTATACTGTCCCTCTTTGTCACGCAGTGTAGCGAAGTGATAGAGAGGGCTGTCTTGTGGAGAACATGGTGGAACTGGAGTCTGGGGTGAGTCAAATAATTCATGACCCACCCTGGCTTTTGGCAAACCTGCAAGCTTCATATTTACTGCCCTCCCTAAACACTCTCTTCGGTCGTGACCAGGGAGGGTATTCGGACGGGTACAGTTGCTTGTGAGGCGATTGGATTAAATTGGATGAATTTGGCAATTAGAAAAGAATGAAAAGTTATAATCGGGTCCGCTTGTATAAACGGTCCCTCTTTGTCACGCAGTGTAGCGAAGTGATAGAGAGGGCTGTCTTGTGGAGAACATGGTGGAACTGGAGGCTGGGGTGAGTCAAATAATTCATGACCCACCCTGGCTTTTGGCAAACCTGCAAGCTTCATATTTACTGCCTTCCCTAAACACTCTCTTCGGTCGTGCCCAGGGAGGGTATTCGGACGGGTACATTTGCTTGTGAGGCGATTGGATTAAATTGGATGAATTTGGCAATTAGTAAAGAATTGAAAAGTTATAATCGGGTCCGCTTGTATAAACGGTCCCTCTTTGTCACGCAGTGTAGCGAAGTGATAGAGAGGGCTGTCTTGTGGAGAACATGGTGGAACTGAGGACTGGGGTGAGTCAGATAATTCATGACCCACCCTGGCTTTTGGCAAACCTGCAAGCTTCATATTTACTGCCCTCCCTAAACACTCTCTACGGTCGTGCCCAGGGAAGGTATTCGGACAATTGCCTTTTGTTGGGATTTATCGGATTAACTATAGAACATGGCCCTTATTATAAGTGGATAAAATTCATATATTATGCCGGTAATATAACCAGATGCCAATGCTTTGTTGATATTCTTGTTTATAATCATTAAAAATGTTAAGAAGAATCAAATTTTCTTAATGGGTCGATCGTATTTTTATTATATTTAATCCCGGAATTAGCCTGTTACAGTTCCAAAGGGTGAAGTATTTGTGTTAATATTGGTTGCATGGCAGTGCGGTATGTGTGAGGCTATACTGCGGCAATGTGGCTGAGGTGGCGAAGCATGTAACAGACTTAATATGATTTTTTTAATTTAACCCAAAATACGCGTACCTGATGCTTTTTTTAGTGATATTAAAATATGATTATTTTTACTTTATAAAACTGATAAAACTTCGGCTTTATCGCCCGTATTGGATGGATAAGCTGAATAAATATCAGTATATATACTAGTTGTAGCTAATTTTAAGATGACCAATTTGCATCGACAATTCATAACAAATATTGATTCCAGAAGAAATCTTGCGAA
>NZ_JBHMVA010000017.1:0-81624 GCF_042436675.1 Quyinboa ferrireducens
ATCAGAGATTGGGGCATGATCCTTAATCAGTTTTTAATTATATTTGAGGAACGTTTAAATTTATATTAACCAAATCCCATTTACACACTTTATGGGATACTGTCAATAATAAATAGTTTTTCATAGTAATTTGCTCAGAAAAGGTCGGGATGTTTACATTCCGTCCTTTTTTATGCCTTATTTTCGTCAACTTGAATTAGTATGCAATAACCGGTTTTTTGTGAATATATGCATTCGAATCAATTTGGCTGACAATAAAATCCGCAAGATCGGCACGGCTTATTCTTTTTCCTCCTTTCGGTGTGTGCCTGTCCTGAATTCTGTATTTGCCGGTATATGCTTTATTCGTCAGATAAGTTGGCCGTACACAAATCCATTGAATATCGTCAGTATCATCCAAAATAGTTTCCCAACGGGTTTGGTCGTAATAAACCTTATTGAAATTAGGACGAATGATACGGTTCAGGAAAAAATTATCGGTCGAAGGATCACTCATGTCAATCAGTCCTGCAGTGATGGTAATCAATTTTTTTATTTTGGTTATTCTCATTGCTGCAAGGATATTCCGGCCTCCTTCGGAATAGATCTCTGTATAATTGTTGTTCGTTCCGGTTCCCAGTGCTGAAATAACCAAATCACAGCCTTTAAAATGTTCTTTCAGTTTTTCAGGCTCAAACACACCTCCTGTTATAAGTTCAACCTGCCCTTCCTCTATTTGTCCAAGTTCTTTTAGGTCTAGATTTGTAGGATTTCGCACTAATGCTTTGACATTATAATTTTCTTTAATCAATCTTTTAAGTACTTCACGTCCGGTGCTTCCTGTGGCACCCAGTAAGAATATTTTCATCTCATCATGATTTTTATGTTCTTAATCTTACGCAAAGATAGAGATGAAGAAAATTAAATACTTTTAATAATCAAATCAAAAACCGGACAAACCGTGTATTATTTGATTTTTGAATACTGATGGTGTTTGACCTGTGATTTTCTTAAACAGACGGGAGAAATAGGACGGGTCATCAATCCCAACATCATAGCAAATCTCACTAATATCCTTGCTGGAACTGAACATAAGGAGTTGACTTTGAAGAATAATAATATTCTGGATAATTTGTTTACTGCTTTTATTGAAATGAGCTTTCACGCATCTGTTCATGTAATTTTCAGAAACGCCTAATTCTTTGGCATAAAATTTTACATATTTGTGCGTCTTATAATGTTCATTTGCCAGTTGTTTAAACCTAATGGCTATTTCATTTTGTCTTGAAAGTGTCTTTTTGTTCTTAGATAAACCATTCAACTTATAGATCAGTGCCTGTAAAAGTCCGGTTCCCACTTTACGTTTTGGATCGATAGAAGAAATTTCACGGTACAATAAGTCACATAGTGTTTTTAGCCACTGGTTATTATCTGCATTCAGATTGATTAAAGTTTCAATTGCCAACAAATCAGGTAATTCATCATTACTGACCGTTGAAGAAATGACTTTATCTTCCAGGAGAATGAAGAATCCAACTAATTCATCTTTCACTGATTTGATTGAAAAAGCTTCTCCCTCCGGAACATATAAAATGGCGGGCGCCTTAATATTATAGGTTTCAATTCCTACCTGATGGTTAAATTCACCTTTATTCAGATATACAAAAAAATGATAATCAGCCTGAAGAAGCGGTGTAGGAAGTATCAGGTACTTAGAAATAAACTCCAATGGATAAATTTGCAAAGGAGTATTTTGCCATTTGAATCCTGTTGGAAGTTTTTTTATATAGCTCTCGATAAAATTGTTATATGTAGTATTTTGAGTCATTTTATTATCGTTTCTGGTAGAAAAATTCTAACCTATCCTTGGCGCAATTTTAAGCCATGTTTCCTTGGTTAGAAAACTTTCGTCAACCTGATCTTCCAATTCTAAAAAGCGTTTATAAGGAAGCGCGAATGATAGAGTATCCTTATCTACAAGTTTTCGCACTGATAGATCTGTCAGTCCTACAAAACAAGTTGAGCCACCTTTCTCTGCCTCATTAAGAGGTAGCAATATTGTTTGCTGGCATCCTGCGGCAAAGTCTGTTTTTACATTATCCTGAGTCTCCTTATCATAATTGGCGAGCAGTATCAGTGCTGAAAGTTGGTCAGCATTAACCATGAGAATAATTACTTCCGGGATCTCGTCTTCTTTTAATTCCGAAAGGGGCTTAAAGATTATGTACTTATCGGTAACAATTTGTGGTAATCCTGTAGCAAATTTTTCGGCAAGCTCCATATTTTTAAGATAATACTCACCTTCTCTTCCATCCGGGAAACCAGAAGATAACAGATGCTTAATAAAATTCATATCATAACAACCGAAACCTAATCCGACCTGACCGCCCATACAAGGCGTCGTTTTTTTATCAAATACAGCTGTTCTCCCTTTCGCTGCGGCATTTAATAACGAAACGACACATCCCCATCTACCTTCTTTAAACTGTGTGGCACCTTCAGGTTTTATTGTTGAACGAAATACAGCAACCGGATGATATTTTAACATTATCGCATCTGCAATTTTACTTGTCCTAATAAGTCTCATCATGTCTTTTATAAAAAGTATGTAAAATCATGGAATGTAATTTTTTAAGTCGCGCATGGCTATAACCTTGTAACCATGGTCATGCATATATTTCAGATACCCGCTAAAAAGTTCCGGTGAAGTATTCACATGTGGATGAACAATGTCCGGCACACCGTGAATGGTAAATACAATGATATCTCCGGGTTTGGAATTCTTTAGTATATCCATGATCCGGATCTTTGCGTTTTCATCAGATCCGGTAGTGCTGTAGCTCGGGATCAGTAGAAGATTGTCCTGTGCAGGAACAAAATTTCTGCTTCCTCCAATGCGGGCATAGGTATATCCCATATCTTTTAACACGACTTTAGCCAATGAAGCAGTATCATAACCAGGATAAGCAAATGAAACCGGTTTAGGAATATTGTATGCTTTACATTTATCTTCAATATAAGCAATCTGTTCTTCCATTTCACTGCGATGCATGCTGTTCACGTGTTTATGGGTTCTGGTATGATTTCCGATCTCAAATCCCATGTTGTTGAGTTTGCTTATCTGGTTCCAGTTCATATATTGCAATGTGTCTGCAGGTGTACGACGGGGATATTCACAAATAAAAAAGGTTCCGCCAAATCCGTACTGCTTTAATAAAGGGGCAACATATGTATAATGGCTGATAACAGCATCGTCAAAGGTGAGAACGATTATTGGTGCATCAGAACCTGATTCAGACTTTTCTGACTTATTGAATTTACAGGATTGAAAACTAAGCAGAATTAAAAGGAAATACCCGGTTTTTTTGATCATATTCATAATATCAGATTTTTATATTTTCAGAACGTATGACATACAAAAATAAAATCGCTGATGAAATTTGAATGGACATGATCAAAGATAAAGCTAAATCTGTTTTTGAAGTAAAATGAATGGATGAATATTGGATCAATAATTGCCAAATTCTATCGTTTTAAGACATTCGTTTGTAAATTCGGTAAAGTATGGGTTATTTAGTAAAGTGTTTAATTTAATGCAATACAATAACTGAAAGTGAAATATCATATAATAGGTATTAATGGGTTGTATCAATGAAGAGTGCTTTACGTTTTATACTGTGCTTAATCTGGCTATGTTGCAGTGCTGAGAATTTATTTTCGCAGGATCTTTTTTTCGAAGTCGAAAGAGGTACGGATATTTCTCCGAATACATCTATACACGGTATTGCAAAAGATTCCCTTGGATATATCTGGTTTGGAAGTTGGAGTGGATTATACCGGTTTGATGGGAATAAATTTGATGTATTTAATCATATTCAGGGGGATTCATTATCTGTACCTAATAACAGAATCCGTAATTTAATCACAGATGATAACCAACAGCTATGGATTCTAACCTTTGATAACAAATATGTTAAGTACAATTATGGACTAGATTATTTTCGAACGATACCTGACAGTTTAGTCCCTAATAATGTTTCACTCTTACTGAGTTATATTCCCAACCAGTTAAACCGGAATAAAACCATTCATGGTTACGGTTATTATATTTCGGGGAATGTATTCACTTCGTATAATACAGCCACAGGAGATGAACGACAATATCATTCCAATCTTTGGCAACCCGGCGCATTGACAGATGATTATATTACATGTTTTTATATTGATAATCAGAATTTTATATGGTTAGGATCGAGGAGTGGTACTGTGTATAAAGTTAATACAAACAGAAAACCCTTTAATTTATATCATCTGATAAACGAAAATTCAGAACAACCGGTATTAACTTCTGTAAGGTCAATTCTTAAAACAGACAATGAACTTTGGCTTGGAACAAACAACGATGGTATGTTCATTTATAAAAACGGGAAGTTGGATGAGCACCATCCTTATTTCAGATCTAAGAATGAACAGAAACAAATCAGGGCATTACTGGAAGATAAGTATGGCAGAATATGGGTTGGTGGTTTGAAGGGGATTAGTTGTTATGATCCGGAGACCCAAAAAAGTACTGAAATATTGAATAAAACTCTTTTCCCGGATATTTTGGTGAGTTCGGTTTATAGTTTAATCAGTTCCAATGATGGAAATATCTGGGCAGGTTTATACAACGGACTTGTTAGAATTAATGTGGAGAACCATCATCTTAAGTTTTATGATTTCTCGGGGGAAATTGATAACCATAGTGTTATGAGCCTGGTTGAAGACCAGTTTCATAATTTATGGATCGCTACTGAAGGTGCCGGTATTGTTGTGTTATGTCCTGACAGCATTGGGAACTATCACAAAGTTAAACACATAGATAATACGAATGAAGTAGGGGAAAGGCTAACGGGTAATCTGGTGTATACCTTATATGAGGATCAGCAAGGGGAAATCTGGGCCGGAACATCAGAAGCCTTAAACAGAATTGATCCTGAGAATTATTCTGTTACATCCTATGAGATGAGGGATGGATTGCAGGATCAATACATCTCGGCTATTACAGGAGACGAAAATGGTAACATATGGATAGCGCATAAAAAAGGGATTTCAAAATTTGATCTCAGTACTTCAAAGATTTATAATTATTCGCTTCAGGAAAATAATATGAGCTGGGTTTTTCTGGATGGCGCATGTTATAACGATACAGTGAATAGCACCATATTTTTTGGGTCCAGAGAAGGGTATGTTTCTTTTAATCCGGATCTGATCAATTCGGACGATTATCAGCCTGTATTGTTGTTTTCAAAACTATACGTGTCTGGAATTGAGGTTAAACCCGGAAAATCAATTAATAATCAGGTCATATTAAATAAGGTACTGATTAATACCAAAAAATTAATTCTTAATAACAATAACCGAAGTTTCTCAATTGCTTTGGTAGATTTAAATTATGAGAATAAAAATGGAGATGTGATCTTCTATAAACTGGAAGGTTTTGACGAAGATTATGTGCAGACCAAACACAATATAATACCTTATTCAAAAATACCATCTGGCAATTATACACTGTTAGCTTATGTAGCGACCTCTGATGGGATCATTTCTGATAGCATACACCTGTTTATTCGCATCATGCCTCCCTGGTATGCCACAAGGGTAGCTTATGTCATTTATGTATTATTATTGTTAGGCGTTATATATATGGCTTACAGGATTATTATTTCCCGCGAACGCCTGAAAAGCCAATTGCTGATTGAAAAACTGAATCTGGAAAAACAGGAAGAGATAAATAAAGAGAAGATTGATTTTTTTACCAATGTATCACATGAATTAAAAACACCACTAACCTTAATTGTAGATCCTATCAAACAGTTGAAAAACAGACATCTGTCATCAGATAATAAGGCACTTTATCTGGAACTTATTGAACGTAATGTAACGCATCTTTCGAATCTTATCAATCAGCTGTTGGACTTCAGAAAATCAGAAACCAGAAAAATTTTACCGGATTATACCCTCGAAAATGGGATTAGTATTGTCAGGGAGAGCGTGTTGTCATTTAGTATGATGGCTATGAACAGAAAAATAGATTTGGTTTTCAATTCAGAAATTGAAGAGTTAATAGGATATTATGATAGAGAAAGACTTGAAAAAATATTGCTAAATCTGATATCCAATGCGTTTAAATATACGCCTGACGGTGGTAGAATAGAGGTGTTATTTAGTTTTAGGAAAGATCAGAATAGGTATTTTGTTGTAATTAAAGATAGTGGTGTTGGCATAAAAAGAGAAGCGCTTAAAACGATTTTTGAGCCTTTTAATAATGAAGGGACAAAGCCTTTCTATGGCTATTCATCAGGTATGGGGCTGACAATAACCAGAAATTATGTTGATATTCTGGGGGGAACTATTAAAATTGAGAGCGACAAAAATAAAGGAACAATTGTCAGCTTAAGTTTTCCTTATAATGAACCTGAAACAGGATTATCTGGAATGCAGAACCATAACCTGAATAATACATCAGAAACGGAAGATTTGAATTCAACCGGACCTTCAGTTCTAATTGTTGAAGATAATCCGGATGTGTTATCTTATCTTGCCGCAGAACTTGGAGATACATACACACTGCTTTCGGAGAATAATGGAGAAGATGGGTTGAAAAGTGCTGTTCAGAATATACCTGATATGATCATTTCTGATGTAATGATGCCCAAAATGGATGGCATAGCCATGTGTAACCTGGTTAAGACTAATGCAAAAACAAGCCATATTCCTGTTATATTATTAACTGCAAAAGGGACAAATGAAGATCAGATTATTGGATTGAAGAGTGGCGCAGACCTTTATATTCAAAAACCCTTTAATGTAGAAGTATTAAAAGCCCAGATCAAGAGTACACTGGGAAACAGGCAAAAAATGCAGAAGCAACTGGCAGGTGCAAAGTTCATGGGTGATATTATGAATCAAAATATTGATCAGGATAACGCATTTCTAAATAAATCTATTGACTTTGTAAAGAGGAATATTGAAAATGTTAACTTCAATACAGAAGAACTTGCAAAGTTACTTGAAATAAGTCCCCGGCAGCTTTATCGCAAACTTAAGGCTGTAACGGGAAGTACAGTACAGGAGTTCATTGTTCGTATAAGAATGGAGCGGGCATCAGAACTCTTACTAACAACCGGAATGACAATTTCTGAGATAGCTTATAAAGTCGGTTTCACAGAACCTTCAAATTTTTCCAGAACATTCTCCAGGCATTTTGGAAGCAGCCCTTCAAAATACAGATCAGGTAAAAAATAATCAATTTTTTACCATTAGAAAATGGTAGGTCTTTGATTAAATTTTAATCGTTTTACTTATACTGTAATTTGGATATTAACAATCAACCGGTTTAAATCATAAATTTGTCATAATATGATATGTCATGGCATATACTGATAAATAATACTTTGTCGTGCTGTATTATTTTAGACGAATAAATTTTAAAATACATTATGAATAATACTAAGAAATTGATTTTCATAGCGGTGAGTATGCTTATATTGTTTATGCCTTTTCAAGCAGATGCTCAGCGAAAGATGGAAAAACTAGGCAGGGGAACGGTTGCGATCAGGAAAAATTCTTCGTCGGTTTTTATTAGCTGGAGAATACTGGGTACGGAATTCAGTAATGGTACCAGATATAATCTGTATCGTGATAATACATTAATTGCTTCGGATTTGAATGTGTCTAACTATACAGATAACAACACATCTACCAGTAAATATGCAGTTGCGCCTGTTGTTGATGGAGTAGAGCAGGAAAAGTCACCTGAGGTTGGAATTCATGGTAACCAGGTTTTTGAGGTTCCTATTGAATATCTTGGAGATTATTTTGTACATCTAGCCTGGGTTGGTGATCTGGATGGAGATGGAGAATATGAGTTTGTTGTGGATAGAATTCCCAATATTGCTGATGCAACCTGTAAAGTGGAAGCCTATGAAAAAGATGGAACACGACTTTGGCAGGTAGATATGGGGCCACTCAGCCTGAATCGTGATGGCATAGAAGGAGGAGCTGCCGTAATCAGCAACGGGATGTGGGATGGTGTAACGGTATATGATCTTGATATGGACGGCAAAGCTGAGGTCGTTATAAAATCGGCTAATGGTACAATTTTTGGAGACGGATCAACATTAAGTTATACAAACGATATACAAAACTTTTTATCTGTTGTGGACGGTATGACAGGGAGTGAAAAATCAAGAATTGCACTTCCAACAGATTATATGTCTGACGGCCCTCTACAGACACAGTTAAATATTGCGTACCTCGATGGAGTTCATCCTTCGGTAGTCGTTAAGGCAAAAAACAGAAGAGATGATGGTGCGTTTAACCTCCTTGTCAGTGCATATGATTATAACGGTGAGATTACACAACGCTGGAAGTGGTTAAGAGGTAATTACAGTGCTCCCGAATTTCACCAGCAGCGTATCGTTGATGTGGATCTGGACGGTAAGGATGAAATTTGTGATGGTGGATATGTCCTTGATGATAATGGAACACCATTATATTCGTTGGGATATCAGGGAATTGTACATGGTGACCGTTTTCATATTGGTGATTTCGACCCGGATCGACCTGGATTGGAAGGTTATGGAATCCAACAGGATAATCCAAGTGGGCTGGCCTGGTATTATTATGATGCCAGCGATGGAACTTTTTTGCAAACGCAATACAGAGCATCTATTGGAGATTATGCCCGGGGTAATGTAGCAGATATTGATCCAAGGCATCCCGGGTTTGAAATGTGGACTTTTACGGATGGTATTTATAATGTTCAGGATGGTAGAATTACCAGTGTGATTACCGGATCTTATCCCAATCTCCGGTTATGGTGGGACGGTGATCTGCAAAGTGAAATGCTGGATGGTGTTAAATTCCTGAAATGGAATTATGTGGGTAACTATGAGGAGCGAATACTGACTGCAAGCGACTGGGGAGCCGTATATACATGGCGTAACGTTCCGGTTTTGTATGGTGATATAATGGGAGACTGGCGTGAAGAGGTCGTTTATGAGAAGTCAGATCACAGGGCATTGCAGATATTTAATACGACGGACCCCACCAGTCAACGAATTTATACCCTGGCACATAATCCCGAATACCGGCTTTGCATGACGACTAAAGGCTATTACCAGTCTGCTCAATTGGATTATTATCTGGGTAATGATATGACCACTCCACCAATACCTGCTATGCAGCGTGCAAAAGCTGTATGGACAGGAATTAGTTCACAAACGTGGAATACAACTGATAACAATTGGGATGTGAACAATATCCAATCTACATATGAAGCAAACGATTCCGTTTTATTTGGTATTGAAGGAACCGGACATACCCATGTTGTTATAAATGATGTTATTGCCCCTGCTATTAATTATGTTATTTCTCCTGTAGACTATGAGTTTTCGGGAACCGGTGATCTGGCTGGTGATGGCGATTTGATCAAATCGGGATACAGTACTTTAACACTTGGCATTAGGGGATCATATACAGGTAAAACCAGTGTTGAACAAGGAACGCTGGTTGTTAATAATGAAATTAGCGAGAGTGAGGTAAACGTATTAGGGGGTGCAACTCTTGCTGGAAATGGAACAATCTATAAGACATGTTCGTTTGAAAAGCGGTCTGTGATAGCACCGGGTAATCCTGGTGAAGCAGGTTCTTTAACTTTTAAGGATGATTTGGTATTAACGGCGGGAATGATTCTTGCGTTTGATCTTACAGATGATTCAACCAGTTTGGTTAAGCCAGGTGATAAAATAATATGTGATAGTGGTGTTGTTGTTAATAAGATCCTGATCAGGATCAATAATCTGGACGAGGTGATTAAACCGGGACTATATACACTGATTGAATATGGCACTGTATTTTCCGGTAATTTATCAGATATAACCATTGAGGGTTTGTTTGGACGGAAGTATTTTGTAAAGGACACATTAAATTCCATTGCATTGGAAATAATAGGAACACGTGATCCTTCAACCATTGTATGGGAAGGCTCAGATTTTAACTGGGATCTGCAAAATAATGATAACTGGTTGCTTTATGGAAATAAAACTCAGTTCGTTGCAGGTGATAGTGTTGTGTTTGATGAAACAGGAAAATCCCAAACAGCTGTATTGTTAGATGGAGAATTACCTGTGGGAAAGTTAACCGTAAATGGAAAAGTAAGTTACCGTATTCTAGGCGATGGTGTTATTGGGGGAGTGGGTGATGTTGTTGTAAACGAACAAAGTACATTGCAACTTTATGGATCATCAAATACATATACAGGTAAAACTATCATTAATGGAGGTACTTTATTTGTTGAAAGTTTTGATCTGGCAGGTAAGTCAAGTGCTGTGGGAGCAAATCCATCGGTAGCACCTGAAGCGTTTGTGCTGAACGATGCAGTATTAAATTATAGGTCAGTAAAAAACAATTACACCGATAAGGGGATGATGATAAGTGGACAATCTGATACTATTCATATATATTATGAGCAGTCCACCTTATCCACTAGCGGACTTTTAAAGGGATCCGGAGCACTTGTTAAGAAAGGGCCGGGAACGTTGTATCTCATGGATAACAGTAATAGTTATACCGGTGGAACTGTGATCGAGGAAGGTGCTATTCAGCTTAATGATCCCGGAAGTGGACAGAATGTAAGAGCACTTGGTACCGGATTAATTACGTTTAAAGGAGGTGTTTTAAAAATGGGCAATACCCGTGATTATACCGATTTCAATTCAAACATTTTTGTGCCGGAAGACTATGAAGGTACGCTTGAAGCAGATATGAGATGTAATTTTGGAGGAAAACTTACAGGTAAGGGAACTTTAAATATTGTGCTTCCCGGAGATATTGATCGAACTATATTCCGGGGAGACTGGTCTGACTTTCAGGGGACAGTTCATGTTGAGGGTGTATCACCTTTACGTTTAAGTGGAAGCGCAGGTTATGGAAATATGACCTTTGATCTGGCATCCGGGATGACCATGTATTACAGTACAGGGACAAGCAGTGGGGATAATATTGCACAAACGGTACATGTTGGAAGCGTGACAGGTGCATCGGATTCTTACCTGAGAACTGAAAACTGGGTGATCGGAGAAAAAAATGATACAACAGTTTTTGATGGAGTAATTCAGGGAAATTCTCTTACAAAAGCAGGAACAGGAATGCTTATCCTTACTAATTCAAGTACATATTCAGGTGGGACGACAGTAAATTCAGGCTTATTATACATAAATAATACTACTGGAAGTGCAACGGGATCAGGCACTGTAAATATAAATTCGGGAGGTATGCTTGACGGAACAGGTATAATTAATGGTAGAGTTGTAGTAAATAATGGAGGTGTGCTTTCTCCCGGATGGAAATATGGCACATTGACGATCAATAATAATGTAACCCTGAACGCCGGTGCGACTCTTTTGGTTGATGTAAATACCAATGGCAATACATGCGATAAGATTCTGACCAATGGCAAAACTGTCAGTCTCGGTGGTACACTTCAAATGAATAAACTTACCTCTGATGCTTATCAGGAAGGAGATAGCTTTGAACTCTTTGCTAATTCAACCGTAGCAGGCTCATTCAGTGTTATTGAACCGTCTGTCCCCGGCCCTGGTTTGGCATGGGATGTATCACTGTTGAATGACCAGGGGATTATAAAAGTGATGAAATCTACGCCACTTCAGGATGTGAGCAACGATCAGATCAGTCTTTATCCTAATCCGGTTAAGGATCTTTTAATCATTGATATTGCCGGTGGCGTAAGTCCCGATATTATCACGGTTAAATCACTTTCGGGTAAGGTTTTATACAATACTATACCTACCGGTAAAAATGAATTGGATATGTCTGCGTTAGCGCCGGGTATATATATTGTTGAGATCAAAGCAACTGATAGGGTTGTGACATATAAGGTTTGTAAAGAATAACCTTGTTTTAAAGAATACCTTTAGGTTTAATTAAAAAGAAAAATAATGCGCATAAAAAAGACGATAAGTGTAGTTACTGTTTTAGTGGCAGCCGTTTTTGCATTGCACGCTGAAGTAACAAGACATAAATATAATTTTAATTCAGGGTGGAAATTGTTGGTTGGTGATACACCTGAGGCCTCTGCATTGAAATTTGATGATTCGGAATGGAAAGAGATAACTCTGCCATACGCATGGAATGAAAGTGAGGCATTTATGAAAGATATCGCGAAGCTTTCTACGGGGATTGCATGGTATAGAAAGACCTTTGTTTTACCGGAGAATGATAAAAATCCAAAAGTATTTCTGGAATTTGAAGGGGTGAGACAGGGTGGTGAGTTCTATGTAAACGGAACGTTGGTCGGACTTCATGAAAATGGTATTACGGCAGTTGGGCTGGATGTATCAGATCTGGTTAAACCTTACCCTGCGAAAAATGTAGTCGCGGTAAGAACAGATAACAGTTGGGACTATAGAGAACGGTTCTACAATCAGCGATATCAGTGGAATGACAGAAACTTTAATGCCAATTACGGCGGAATACCTAAAAACGTTTACCTGTACACTACGAGAAATGTCTATCAGACATTACCTTTATATAAAACTTTGGGAACAACTGGAGTCTATGTTTATGCAACGGATATGGACATCAAAGGCAAAAAGGCCGAAATCCATGTTGATTCTGAAGTTAAAAATGAAAGTAATACCGCTGTTGTTGCCAGGCTGGCAATAACTGTTAAGGACCTTAAAGGCAATGAGGTGGCGAGATTTGATGGTATACCGGGCCTTGTTTCTCCAAATGGAGTTGCCGAGTTAAAGGCTTCAAAAGAACTGACTAATCTGGAATTCTGGAGTTGGGGATACGGGTATTTGTATACGGTTGTCTCTGAGTTGATTGTTGATGATCGGGTTGTGGATGAGGTTCCGGTTCGCACCGGATTTAGAAAGACTGCCTTTAAAGATGGTATGGTTTATTTGAATGACAGGGTCATTATGATGAAAGGTTATGCGCAGCGAACCAGCAATGAATGGCCGGGTGTAGGAATGTCTGTTCCGCCTTGGTTAAGCGACTACAGTAATAAACTGATGATTGAATCAAATGGGAATTTTGTGCGTTGGATGCACATTACACCATGGAAACAGGATGTGGAGTCATGTGATCGTGTTGGTTTAATTCAGGTGATGCCGGCCGGAGATTCGGAAAGAGACGTAACAGGGCGTCGCTGGGAACAACGTTGTGAGGTTATGCGGGATGCCATTATTTATAACCGTAATAACCCGAGCATTTTGTTTTATGAAGGAGGAAACGAGAATATTAGTGAAGCGCATATGGCGGAATTAAAGGTCATAAGAGATACTTATGATCCTTATGGCGGCCGTGCTATCGGTAGCCGTGAGATGTTGGATAGCAAAGAAGCAGAGTATGGAGGGGAGATGTTGTATATTAATAAAAGTGCAGGAAAGCCTCTGTTTGCTACAGAATATTCCCGTGATGAAGGATTGCGAAAATATTGGGATGAATACACGCCACCTTATCACAAGGAAGGTTCTGGAGGTACGCATGCTCATAATGTAAGCGGAAGTAAAGTAACAGATGCATCACCCTATAACCATAACCGGGATGCACATGCCATTGAGAATGTCAGACGCTGGTATGATTATTATATTCAAAGACCCGGAACAGGAACACGGGTAAGCAGCGGAGGTGCGAAAATAATATTTTCAGATACCAATACGCATTACCGTGGCGAGCAGAATTACCGTAGGAGCGGGGAAGTGGATCCTATGCGGATACCTAAGGATAACTTTTTTGCCCAACAGGTGATGTGGGCAGGATGGGTAGATATTGAAAAATATTTGACCCATATTATAGGACACTGGAATTACACTGATAAAACCGTAAAGGATGTTTATGTGGTTTCGTCCGGTGACAAAGTGGAACTGTTTGTTAATGGAAAATCTCAGGGGTTCGGCAATAATTCATACCGCTTCCTTTATACTTTCCCAAATATAAAATATGAAGCCGGAGAAATAAAGGCCGTATCTTTTAAAGAGGGTAAAGTTGTTTCTGAAGATGTTATCAAGACTGCAGGAGCACCGTTTGCATTAAAGCTTACTACCATGGAATCACCGGTTGGTTTCAAAGCGGATGGCGCAGACCTGGCAATGGTGCAGGTAGAGGTGGTTGATAAAGACGGACACCGTTGTCCGACCGCATTGAATATGATACAGTTTGAACTGAGTGGAAATGCGGAGTGGATTGGCGGTATTGCTACAGGTCCTGAGGGAAATTACGTTGGAGAAACAACATTGCCTGTAGAGTGTGGCGTAAACAGAGTCCTGATCAGATCTACTACCAAAGCAGGCAAAATAAAACTTAAGGCTACTTCAGATGGTCTAAACGCTGCTAAAGTCAGTCTTGTTACTGTTCCGGCGGAGGTACAAAACGGATTGTCTGAACAATTTGTTGCGGAAGGCTTGCCATGTAATCTTGAACAAGGTCCTACGCCTCTAACACCTTCTTATACCGTCACCCGTAAATCTATACCTGTTGCTTCAGCTATTGCCGGAGCCAATTCGGATAAAGCTTATATGAGTTATGATGACAATGAAATGTCAGAATGGACAAATGATGGTAAAATGTCCACCGGTTGGATTATGTATAAACTGGATACGATAGCTGAAATTGATGAGGTATCACTAAAAATGACCGGGTGGAGGAGAAGGACATATCCGATCGATATTTTTGTGGATGACAAAAAAGTGTGGTCTGGTGAAACGGCGCGTAGTCTGGGTTACATTCTTATTCCGGTTGAACCAACGGAAGGAAAGACTGTAACAATAAAACTTACCGGTGCCGGTATAGAAGCTGATATGTTTCAGAATATGATAGAAGTGAGTGGAAAAGTGGAACTGGATGGTTTCCGGGATCCGGAAGATATGGATACGAAAGGTCAACTGAGAATTGTAGAAGCTGAATTTTTTAAAAACGTAAAACCGTCGTTAAAAAATTGAACGATATTTTTAGGTTGGATAAGGGATGTCTTTTGGGTAGACATCCCTTTTTATTTAAGTATACTCTGAGTTTAACCAAATCTGCAATTTATTTTATATTGTTGTATTGATATGGGTTTGCAGAATAAAAAGTAGTTTAAATTTGTTCCTATGGCTGCATCAGATGATTTTTATTTTTGTAAAGAAGAACCGAATAAGAGCTGCCTGCTGGCTTTACGAAGTATTATTCTGGAACAGGATAGCAGAATAACAGAAACTGTGAAATATGGAATGCCTTGCTTTTGTTTTAAAAACAAAGCATGCTGTTATCTGTGGGAAGACAGGAATGATAATTTACCCTACATTCTTATGGTGGAAGGCAAATATTTAAATTTCCCGGGACTGGAAGCGGAAAATCGTTCCAGGATGAAAATACTTAAAGTTAATCCTATGGAGGACATTCCTATTGATGAAATAGAAACGCTATTACTGGCTGCACTGGACCTGTATCGCAATGGCATAATTCATGTTAAATAATCTGTAAATTATTGCACATATCATTATTTTATATCCATAAAATCAACATGATTTGTAGAAATTCTGAAACTTTTTTGTAAGATTGTTGATATTCTATTAATAAAATAAACATATTTTAACATTTTGAGTATTTGTATGAAATCCTTTATTTAAAGGATATTCGGTTTTAATATTAAAATAATATTAATTTAAATGTTAAATAATTTGTTTTTAATATCAATACAGTGTAAATTTGAGGTATTAAAGTTAAAGTAATTAGGTTATACAGTTTTTATAAAGGAAATTTAGATGCTTACAATGTTCTTTGCAATATTTATCTTAACTCAATTCAGAGCAGGAAGGCGGGTTGTTAGAGCGATGATAGAACAAAAGGCCGGAACTGTTAATATTAAGTTTTTTGATAAGTATTTCCAGGAATAGAGCACTAGATTTCCTTATGAATTTGAACTTCACAGGGGTTTTTCATAATACATCAATTTTGGGGTTAAAGGGATACGGTTGCCAGATCGGTCCCTTTAAATTTTTTATATAAATACCCTGAAACGAACGAAAACCGGGATCTTCTTGTTACGTGCTTTAATCCAGGAGTTTACCAATTAAATCTTTACGGTTCATTCGGGAGAGTTCATTTCGCAGAGCAGTACGGTACTCTTTCTTATACCAGAAGAAAAAGCTACGTTGTTTCAGTTTGTCTTTTTTGTTTTTGGCAATGGTTACCGGTTTTCCCGTATACGGATCAATTCCTGAATAATACATAACCGTGGCGAGTGTCATTGGCGTTGGTGTAAAATCCTGAACCTGTTCCAGTTTAAATCCCTGTGTTTTTGTTTTTACAGCAAGGTCGGCCATGTGTTCAGCCTCACAACCAGGATGGCTTGATATAAAGTAAGGTATCAGCTGCTGGTTCATCCCTGTTTCCTGATTGATTTTGTCGAAATATTTTTTCAGACTATAAAATAGTTTATAGCTCGGTTTACGCATCATTTTTAGTACTTCATCCTCCGTATGTTCCGGTGCAACTTTCAGCCTTCCGGAAACATGTTTCGTAATCAGGTCCTTCAGGTAAATTTCCTTGTCCGGTGACAGCGGAAGGTGGTTATGTGGATTTAAAAGAAGGTCGTACCTTATTCCGCTTCCAACAAAACTTTTTTTTACACCTTCCAGGCTGTCCACTTCGTTGTAAACTTCAAGCATAGGTGTGTGATCTGTATCAAGATTATCACAAACTATGGGATAAATACAGGATGGTCTGGCACATCTTTTACACATATCAAGTTCCTTCCCCTGCATCTGGTACATATTGGCCGATGGTCCGCCGAGGTCAGAAACATAGCCTTTAAAATCTGCCATTTCTGTTAGTTGCTTTACCTCATCGATGATGGATTTTTTGCTTCGGCTTACCACAAATTTTCCCTGATGGGCCGAAATGGTACAAAAGCTGCATCCTCCAAAACAACCACGGTGCATATTCACCGAAAATTTAATCATCTCGTATGCCGGAATATGTTTATCCCTGTATTTGGGATGCGGCATTCGGGTGTATGGCAGTGCATGAACTTTATCAAGCTCTTTTGAGTCCATAGGAGGGAATGGTGGATTGATTACAACCACGCCGTTGCCGGTTGGCTGCAACAAGCGCCGTGCAAACCATTTATTGGATTCTCGTTCAATAATGGCAAAATTCCTGGCATATGCCGTTTTATCCTCCATGCATATTTCATGGGACGCAAGCGTAATATCTTCCCAGTTTTTATTTTTGGGCAGATGATCCGGATCAGCTATAAATGCTGTTTGCTCAATGGTTTTAATGGATTCAAACGGCACCCCTCTTTCCAAAAGTCTGACAAGTTCTTTAAGCGCAGTTTCACCCATGCCGTAGATTAGAAGGTCGGCTTTGCTGCTTTCCAGAATTGAGGGCATCAATTGGTCCTGCCAGTAGTCATAATGCGTCACTCTGCGCAAAGAGGCTTCCACACCACCAATTAGAACCGGCACGTCAGGAAATAAATCTTTCAGAATATTGCTGTAGACTGTTGTTGCATAATCAGGTCTGGCACCGGCACGTCCATCTGCAGTGTAAGCATCATTCGACCTCAATCGTTTGTTGGCAGTATAATGGTTTACCATGGAATCCATACAGCCGGCAGTTACGCCAAAAAATAGTCTGGGTTTTCCAAGTTTTTTGAAATCTCGAAGATCATCGCGCCAGTTGGGTTGTGGCACAAGAGCCACTTTCAGGTTCATTGATTCCAGTAAACGCCCAATAACGGCATGCCCGAACGAGGGATGATCGATATAGGCATCACCGGAAAAAAGAATTACATCAGCCTGGTCCCATCCTCTGAGTTCCATCTCTTTCTTTGTCGTAGGGAGCCAGTCTGTTAAATTATAGTTTTTGGTTGTTGACATATCAGAATTTTTCTACCTGTAGTTTTTTGTGTTTGCGCAAGTAGCTGTTGATAATCTGCTGAATATCTCTGTTATCGGGGTATGTATTAATAACATCTTTCAGATCGGAAAGTTGAGAAAACTGTGTGGTTTCATCAAAAAAACCAAAGCCAAGATAAGTGCCGTTCTCCACCCAAACAACAGACTTTTCCTCAGGATTTCTTCCTTCTCCCAGTATGGCCATATTGGGAGAATCGTATTTTAATATTTTCAGTAGTTCTTCTACCCTTAAATTGTAGCTATAAGCAAATTCCTGGCCGATGCAGGCGCCATGGCATTCATGTACCTGATAATTGAAACAGGCACCCTGTGTTTCATACATCCCGCACAATTTCTGGCATAACTGGTATTTTTTGATCCAACGGTTCAGCCTGTTTTTTCCTTCCTCAAGCGATGAGAATGTCGTTAATGGTTCCTTTTTAATTTTCTGATCTGTTTTTTCGATACTCAGGTTCAGATAGCCATTTGTATCTTCAAAGAGAAAAAGTCCGTACCTCATTAATGTCCTGCGCTGGGCTCTGTTGTACAACGGTTTGCTCTGTTTTATTTCGTGCGATTCCTTAAGTAGTGCAATCAGTTCGCTGCCGGTAAGTTCAAAATCAATATTGGCTATTTCTGATGCCATCTTTCCTGATTTGGCAGTATTTCCGTTATTCAGATGTGTTAAAACTCTGCCGCGAATATTTTTGCTTTTTCCGATATAAATCAGATCGTTATTCTGATTGTATAAATAATATACGCCGCATGCTTCAGGAAGGTTTTTAACCAGTTCAAAGTTTAAAGAAGGATTCAGAATTTTGGGATCTATCAAATCGCTTTCAGATTTGGGTAATATCCCATTGTTCTGCTGAACCAAAATACTGAAAAGGAGAGCTGTGGCATACGCATCACCACCGGCCCGGTGCCTTCCGTTGATGGCTATGTTCAGATCTGAACATAAATTTCCAAGGCTGTATGATGTGTGTCCGGGAAGTAACTTGCGGGACAGTTTTACGGTGCAGAGTGTGTCTTTCTGGTAATGAAATCCCAGCTGGGCAAATTCATTCTTTACAAAACGGTAGTCAAATGCCACGTTGTGAGCTACAAAGATGCAGTCTTTCGTAAATTCCACAATATCCTTCGCAACCTCATAAAAGCATGGTGCATCAGCTACCATTTCGTTTGAAATACCGGTGAGTTGTGTGATATAATATGGAATATTCCGCTCAGGATTTACAAGCGTTGAATATTCATCCACAACAGCTTTCCCGTTATGTTTGTAAATGGCTATTTCTGTTATCTTGTCCTTTTGCGCGCTTCCACCCGTGGTCTCTATATCTACAATGGCATACATCGGGTCAAAAATAGTAAAAGATTAATGGAAACAGATATTAGTGAAATCAGAATTCAACACTTTCCAACATTCTTTGTTCTATTATCAAGACTTGCAATTCGGTACAAATCAATATAGTCAGATTTTTATATATTTGTGCCTCATACATTAATTCAAGAAAAAAATTAGAAATGGAGAAAATTAAAGTTGCCAATCCCGTTGTTGAGCTTGACGGAGATGAAATGACCCGCGTTATCTGGAAATTTATCAAGGAAAAACTCATTTTACCTTATCTTGATCTTGATATTGAATATTACGATCTAAGCGTTCAGAAACGAGACGAAACAGATGATCAGATAACTGTTGATGCAGCCGAAGCCATAAAAAAATATCATGTTGGTATTAAGTGTGCTACCATTACTCCCGATGAAAAGCGTGTGGAGGAATTCGGATTGAAACACATGTGGCGTTCTCCAAACGGAACAATCCGTAATATTTTAGGTGGAACTGTATTTCGTGAACCAATCATGATTAAAAATGTACCGCGTTTGGTCCCGGGGTGGAAGAAACCAATATGTATTGGTCGTCATGCTTTCGGTGATCAGTATCGTGCAACCGACTTTGTAACCAAGGGAAAAGGGACACTAACGATTACGTTTGAAAGTGAAAACGGAGAAAAGCAGGAACATAAAGTTTATGATTTTGAAGGTGATGGCATTGCAATGGCCATGTATAATACAGATGAATCGATCCGTGGTTTTGCACACAGTTGTTTTCAGCAGGCTATCAATAAAAAATGGCCTTTATACCTGAGCACAAAAAATACCATCCTGAAAAAATACGATGGTCGGTTCAAGGATATTTTTGAAGAAATTTACCAGAAGGATTATAAAGCTGAAATGGATGCAATAGGCATCACCTATGAACATCGTTTGATTGACGATATGGTGGCTGCTGCGTTGAAGTGGGATGGTGGTTTTGTATGGGCCTGTAAAAATTACGATGGCGATGTGCAGAGCGATACGTTGGCACAGGGGTTTGGTTCTTTAGGCTTAATGACATCAGTTTTGGTAACACCGGATGGAAAAACAATGGAAGCTGAAGCTGCACATGGTACAGTAACCCGACATTTCAGAATGCATCAGAAAGGAAAACCAACATCAACAAACCCGATTGCATCAATTTTTGCATGGACCCGTGGTTTGGCATTCCGTGGAAAACTGGACGAAAATCAGGCGCTGATTGATTTTGCAAATGCACTGGAAGATGTTTGTGTGGAAACCGTTGAAAGTGGCCACATGACGAAGGATCTTGCGTTGTGTATTTATGGTTCAGACTTAAATGAAAGTCATTATTTAAATACAGAGGACTTTTTGGAAGCGTTGGATCAAAACCTGCAGAAAAAATTGAATAAATAGTTAAATGTAAATTGATAGTGAAGGGCTGGACGTTTTGTTCAGCCTTTTTTTTACATTTGTGTTGACCCGGGATGAAAAGTATTACTGTCCATATATTCGTTTTTCTTGCGTTTACCATAATGGTTAATGCACAGGATATGGATTCAGTAAAGGTTAAGCGTAATAACTATATTGCTGTGAACCTTTTAAATTCACATCTTTGGGCTCACTATCCCGAACTTGAAAGGATTGCTGGTTTTCATCATGTGCTGGAAGTCAGATATTTTTATAAAACCAATGGAGACAGATACTGGCACTGGGCTTACGATTATCCTAAAATTGGAGTAGGGTTAAATGCAGGGCAGTTTACATCGCCTGAAATTGGTAAAACACTCGCAGGTTACTTTTTCGGTACTTTCCCGATATATCAATTTAAGAATTTTAAAATAGAATGGGATGTAGCTACCGGCTTGGGTTGGGTGGAGAATATTTACGATCCGGTTACCAATCCGAATAATATTGGTGTGAGCACGCACCTGAATGCATACCTTGATTTTAACCTGAATACTTCTTTTAAGATTAGTGAAAGATTTAACGGGTATGTTGGTGCTGGTATTTCTCATTTTTCAAACGGAGCCGGGAAAAAGCCGAATATGGGACTGAATATGTTGGGCGTCAGAACTGGTGTGACTTACAGACTTGAGGCAGAAAAGGTTCAACTGAAGGAAAGAGCAGATTATCCGGAAATTAATAAAAAGTGGGGACTGGATGTCCGCTATGGTGCAGGCAGTTTGGGGATTAGTGACCATGATGAAACATATCTCGCTCAGAATCTTCAGATCCTGGTTGCAAAAAGATTTACAAAACGTCACCGGCTGGGAATTGCATTTGACCTGATTAAAGACAACTCCCTGAAATGGAAACAATATTTGCTGGATGGTCAACATTCAGATCTTTTGGGACCTTTTGCCAGAACACTGGAAGGTGAAAAAATTTCGCTGTATCAGGGTGGAATACTTGTGAGCAGTGAATTTATTTTACGACACTTATCTCTGGTTACCCAGTTTGGCTACATGGCTTTTTTAACGTATGATTCCTTACCTGTTTACGAACGGTTTGGAGTGCGATATAGATTGATTAAAGGAATGTTTATTGATATGTCGTTACGTGCGCAGGGCAACAAAGCCAAGGAAATTACCTGGGGAATTGGTTATTCCATAAACCGCGGGCTTGATTAGTTTTACCTGCCACAGATATTCTTAAAATCGCAATATTCACAGTTTTTCAGATCATCAGTTTGGGCAAATGATAATTCCGGGTCAAAAATCCGTTCGATTGCTGCTTTAAGGCCTTCTTCATACTGATCTTTTACTTCTGAGTCATAACTTATAACATCTCCGTTTGAAGTGAATATTTGTGGAGATAATGCTGATTTTCCAAACAACTTACGGATTGGTATGATGCCAGGATGTATTTCTGATGTATTTCCGTTTTCTGTGCTGTAAAGCATGGCATAAAACAGTGTCTGAAAAATTGCTTTCTGATCCGGGTTCAGGGCTTTTTCACGGTCAAACAGTGCGTCGATATCCTTTAATATAATCTGGTTTTTTGTGTTGACATTAATGGTTCCCGATTTGTAATCAATGATACGGCTAATGCCATCTTTTTCATCCACCCTGTCAATCTTCCCAAATAAGTTCACCTTGCTGCCATCTTTGAGAACCAGGCTGTGTTGTACCTGCTTTTCTCCTTCAATATATTTGAAAGGGCAGCTGTTCATATCGTATTCCAGCAGTTTTGTGGTGTACTTTATCAGTACTTTCACATAAATCAGCAGCTTTCCTTTTATTCTGGAAGTATCTGAAATTGATTCGTTCTTAAAGAAGTTTCGGGCAAAACAAAGCTTTACAGTGGCTTCAATTTGTGATTTATTTTTCAGGATATCGGCTATATCGGTTCTGTCTATCATCTTCCCTGAAAAAGGCTGGTAAAGCGTTTCCATGATATCATGAAATACGTTCCCAAAGATTCTTGCATCAATATCATCCTGAATATCGTCCTGTTCCCTGATGCGTTCAACATACGCCAGATAGAATTTTAAACCACAATCCAGAAACGCATTCAGACTGCTGGCCGATAATGCTGAACTGCCGGATTTAAACCGTTCCAGTGCCTGTAGAACTTCTTCTTTTTTTTGAATGGTTATGGTTCTCATCGTACTGAGAGATACTTCGTAATTTACGGTTCGCTCAGTAACCGGAATATCCATCAGGTATTTAAGTTGGTAAATATAGCGGCTTGGCTCACCGGTATTAACACCCTGCGATGATGAGTCGTATATAAGATGGACGTTCTTAGCCCTGTAAATTAACCGGTAAAAATAATAGGCATACATGGCATCCTGCTCCTCTACGGTTGGCAGCCCGAAACCTTTTCGCAGGTTAAAAGGAATAAATGAAGTGCCGTGAGAAGTAGAAGGAAGAAATCCCTCATTGGCTGACAGGATGATGAGATTTTCAAATTCAAGGTTACGTGTTTCAAGAATACCCATCAACTGAAGTCCTTTTAATGGTTCTCCTTCAAAAGGCAGGGTTATGTTATCTGCAATACGTTTTACCAGTTTAAAGATAAGATCCCTTCCCGGCAGAACGGTTTCGGCTGAACCAAAAAGGTCGCCGGCCCGGATCAAGCGGGTATAAACTGCAAATAACATTTCTTTTTCAGCATCAATAACTGGTTCTGTTTCTTCGTCCTTCTGATCAGAATTCAGCCTTAACAGGATCATTTCAAATATCCGTATCAGGTAGTTGATCACTTCCTTCCCGTTTTCAACAGGTGTGAAAATAAGTTTTAAAACCGGATCATCTTTAAAAAATGTGGAAGGTACATAGTACAGGTTTTGATCCTTCATCACATTCCTTAGTTCGCTGATATGAGGTGCAACGCGCTGCAGAATATTGTTGGAGAGCAATTGCAGTACGAGTTTGAAATGATAGTTGGGCACCCCTTTCTGGTACCTTACGCGTTGTTGCAGGTTGGTAATCTGACCTAGTAATGCTGAAACCTGGCTGTTCTTCACAGGGTAACCCATGGTAATATTCAGATCCTGAACGTTAGACGGGATTTTATTCAGCATAGTTTGCAACAGGCTTTCATCCGCCATAACCACAGCAGTGTTCAGGCCCGGTATATCGTTTTGTTGTTCCAGTATTTTACCAGCAACGGTTGCCTGTGCCGACGAGGATGAAACGGCAATAACCTCAAGGTTCAGGCCAGGGTTTTGTTTGGCAGGTTCATCGAATACACCCGGGAAACGCTTCAGTTGTTTTTTTAGAAAGAATCCGGCACTGGTAGTATCCGAAGTGATCATTTCGCGCGTGTAATCCCAGAAAAACCTTGCTTTCCCTGTTTTCTGTAAGACAGTAAAAATCTGATCTTCAGCTTTGGTTAATGCGTTAAAACCTACAAATCCCACATATTTAAACGGCAGTTTTTCCGGTTCAACCGCGAAGACATTTTCAACGGCATCGCGGTAGAGCATTCCTTTGGTGCCCAGGTTCCGGCTTTTCAGGTTCATTCGGAATGCCTGATATACCGGGTAGAGTTTTTCCCAGGTTTGTAAAAATTCTTTGGTTCCCGGTTTTTTCGATCTGAAAAGTTCTTCCCAGAAATGCCTGATGCGTTCTTCTTCCTCTGTAGCCTGATCCATAAAATACTGGTCAATTTCTTTCAGGTTCAGAAGATTGGTGTAAAGCTGTTTGGCGTCAACCAGGTATTTGTCAATGTCATCAAAATCGTTGATCAGCATTTCGCCCCAGAAGTAGAAGTCATCAAATGTATCTTCGCTTCCGGTTGCCTGCTGGTGTACCTTGTAAAGGTTAAACAATGCACCCAGCTGATCTATTTCCTCAAGACCGGTAAATTCGGCGATAAATTCATCAATGGAAAAAGATGGAGGAACGAAAACCGGATCGTCTGTTAACTGTGAAAGCCATGTTTTAAAGAAGAGACTGGTTCGCTTATTGGGGAATACCAGCCAGTAGCTATGCAGTTCTTCTTTATGATGTTCTATTAAATGCCGGGCAACCTGTTGCAGAAATAATTCCATGTTACTTTTCAAAAAACTGTTTGTAATGTTCGTAACGCTCCATGATGCTTTTTACATAGTTGAAAGTCTCTATGCCCCTGCAGTAACCATGTTCAACCACCGGATCGGTGTAATATTTTTTTTCACTTTTCAGAATAATCATTTCGCTTACATTGTCGTCCCATTTATTGGGGTCTTTGCCATATTTCGCCGCCAGCTTTCGCGCGTCACCAACATGACCCGGACCAACATTATAGGATGCCAGTGTAAATTTAATATGATCCATACTGTCTATATCATTATCGAAAATAGTATAGAGCCATTTCAGGTGTTGGACGCCGGCTTCTATATTCTGATCCGGTTCCCAAAGGTCATAATCTCCATACATGCCCGCCGTTTCCGGCATAATTTGCATGAGTCCTACAGCACCCATCCAGGATTCAGCCCAGGGGTCAAACCTGGATTCCTGATAAACCTGTGCTGCCAGCAGGCGCCAGTCCCAGTGCAGTTCTTTGGCCGCTTTCTTAAATAAATCGTCGTATGGAGAAATGGATGTTCCGGAATGGGAGAAAAAGTCGCTGGATGCCATTTGTTTATAACGTGACCTGTTCTTGTAGTACTTATTATACAGAATGTTATAATAACTTGTATTTTTTATGGATTCAAGCCAGGAATTCAATTCAGCAATCAACTTTGGCGATGATTTTCGCGTAGCCCATGCAAGTCGTTGTGGAAAACTTATTTTTAATCGGGTATCAAGGTTGTCGTAGCCCGAATTGGCAAGATCTGCAATTGTTTTATCTGCTACCGTGTAAGGTATTTCTCCTTCTGCAACTTTTGAAATCAGTTCTTCGGTGGTAAAGTCCTGATTCACCACGTGAATATTTATGGTATCACCCAGTTCGCTCATCAGGTTCACCAACCTTGAGTAATAAGGTGATCCGCGTTTTACATATACGTCTTTTCCAATTAAATCCACAACATTTGTCACAAGCTGTTTATCTATATTATCCCTGGTCATATTACGCCAGTTATCCGGTAGGCGCTGTACCAAAACCTGTTCTGTATATTGAAGTGGTACGGTAAATGCAGCTTCCTTTTTCCTGGAATTGGTAACAGTCAGAGCATAAGCAACCAGGTCAACTTCATTATTGTTTAGATAACTGAATATGCTGTCCATATCACGGATTACAACCATGCGAAGGTTAACACCAAGGTGTTCGGTAAATTTTTTCAGCAATTCGTATTCATAACCCATTGCCTGGCCTTTGTATATAAAATAGGAAGTGCTGCTAAATGCGGTGAGAGCTACTAATGTGTCTCTTTTTAGTATCTGAGGAAGATCAATAGTGTCCTTTACGTTCTTTTGGGCTTTATGCTTTGAGGTGTGGTCATGACATCCTGAAATTGTCACAAGAATAGCCAGAAGCAATATGTATGATAGCTTTCTCAAACAAACTAGTTAGCGTTTTCAATCATTTCCTGTTCCATCAGTGGAAGTCCTGAGAACCTGAAATATACCTGTGCTGTTGCAAAAACATCTTTTTCACAATAGCTGACAATGCGCTGAAGATTATCATCTGAATAGTACACTTCAGCAACCATACTGCCATCAATATCATCTTTTGGTGTAGGAATCCCAAGCACGGTTGTAAGCAGATTCAAAGATGTATAGTGTTTAAAATCACCAAACTTCCATAGTTCGAGTGTATCTATAAACTGGACTTCCCACGGCTTTTTCCCTGCTATATTCAGTACATCCGGTAAAGATATCCCGTTTATAATCATTCGTCTGCAAATGTATGGCACATCGAATTCTTTAATATTGTGTCCACAAAGCTGTTTCTCAGGAGAACTCCATTTATTAAGCATTCCTGCAAAATCATTTAACAATACCTTTTCGTCATCACCGGCAAAGGATTTCAACCTAAACCGTTTTGTTCCACCGGATTCGGTCATAATTCCTACGGAAATGCAAATTATTTTACCAAATTCTGAAAATATACCACCTTCCAGACTGAATGCTTTAGCTGCATCAACCGATTCATCATATCTGTCCGGATTTCTGGATTTGAACTGTTCAAATTTTAATGACCATAATTTTGCATGACTTTCGGATAAATCACTGAGTTTTTGAGCAAGTGGAACAGTTTCTATGTCAAGAAAAAGGATATGTTCAGGTTTTATTTTCAAAGCCATACTGGTTAATGTTGGATTAAAAATACTAAAAAATGGTGAATTCAAAAACAGTCAGAACGGATAAACCGTATAAATACTACTTTGCCTGTAACCTTAAATGTCAGTTTTTAAGTGAAATATATTTTGAAGGCATGTGCTGATAGTTATCTTCAACGGGAAACTTATTTATTCTGTTCAGTTCCCTGTCAGTAAATGATGCCATTTTAAAAGGAAAATCCGGGCCAACCCAGGCACTTGTGTTGCATAAGATTACATACGATATTCCATCAGGTCTTCTTTTTAAAACACAGGATGTTCCGGCAAAACTTCCTGTTCTAAGCCAGTACCCATGCCTGTTTGTAGTTCTCCATCCAAGAGGAGAATAGCCAATGGCTTTTGGTGTTGCCATGGTTTCAAGGCTTTTTTCCGATAATATATCTGCAGGAAATCCGAAACCATCAATTGCCAGTAAAAGTTTCATTAAATCGGTTGATGATGCTATCCAGCCTCCGGCGGCCTCCAGTGCCTTTAAGTTATTTCCTCCGTTACTTTTGGAAACAAGCTCTCCTGATCCGTCGCAGTCCTGAATTTTTATAGCACCCGGCTGTTCGTAATAATTAACTTCAAGATTTTCTTTTGTGTCCCTGTAGTTACCAGCAAGTTTCATGTCAAAAATTCCAAGTGGATAAAGTATTTTAGCTTTGACATATAATTCATAGTCCACACCTGATGCTGCCTCAATTACCTTTCCTAATATGACAAATCCCAGATTCGAATAGTAAGATGCCTCACCGGGTCTGAAATGTAGACGCTTTTTAAGCATAATGGCAATGATGTCCTCACTTGATAGAGGTTCTTTATAGCCATTTCTTTTTGCAAGGCTATGTTGTTCAAATAAAGGATCACCATAACGTGTCGTCCATCCACCACTGTGTTCCAGTAAATGCCGAACTGTAATTTCCTCTACCTTTTTATCTCTGTATTTGTCATATGGTGCCATATTCAGGATTCCTTGCGGACCAAAAACTTTATCTTCCAGTGTAATCTCACCATCTTCAACAAGTTTCATAATTGCCGTAGCGGTGATGAGCTTGGATACACTTGCAATCCTGAATAGGTTATAAGGTTCCACATTCTTATTATTGTCAACATCAGACAGACCGAAGCCTTTGGCATAAATCAGTTTTCCGTCTTTGGCAACAGCAACGGATGCTCCTTTAATGTTCCAGAATGAAAGAAAGCGGTTAAAGCGTGAATCAAAATGATCGAATGATTTAAAATCGGATTGGTAGTTATAAAAGTGATCAGAGTGGGGTGGTTCAAATTTTCTTGGAATTTCGCTACCTATTGAATCATGGTTTGGTGCCACAAACAGCAGTTGCAGAATCATTAATAACGCAAGTATTTTAAAAAACCTCCTCATTGTGTTATAACCCCTCAAAAATAAAAAATTCAATTGCCTCTGAAAACAAAAATTAATAGAATGTTAATAAATTATGTGTTTTGATGAATCCATTGCGGCTCAATAATCTTAATTCCGTTTAACGGTTCTTTTGCAAGTTTTATTATAGCATCAGCAACCTGTGTGTCTTTCACAGGTTTGTATTTTAACATTCTCCCTTTCAGAACCGGCATTATTACTTTCATAACAAATGCAGCCATCGATTCTCCAAATCTGAATTCATCCCTTTTTCCTAATAATAACGATGGTCTGATAATTACCCTGGCAGGGATATTTACCGTTTGAACCACATCTTCCATTTGTCCTTTTACCTTCAGATAAAAATTACCGGATGCAGCATTGGCGCCATATGAGCTGATAACAATAATTTTTTCATAGTTTTCAGATTCAGCTAACCTGGCAAGTCTGGTGACATAACCATAATCTACTTTACGAAATGCATCTTTGGAACCGGCTTTTTTACGCGTAGTACCCAGACAAATGACCAGAATATCTGCTTTGGGAAGATGGTGAATCGTATTAAAATCACTAACGATTTCGGTTACTTCGGGCATTGTCGTTATGCTTTGATAACGCACTAAAGTATTAATTTTATTGAAAAAACTATCAGCTGTAACTTTACGTAATAATGCTTTACCTACCAAACCTGTTGATCCGGCAATAACTACTGATTTATTCATCAAAGGTACCCTTAAGAAATTATCTAATATTAAATATCTGTTCTGTTGACAATAACACCTTAGTGTATCACGTATTAATTAATATTAAATTATTATTAAATAAACAAATAAATTACAAATCAATTCCGGGTTTTAATTTCTGAAATACCTGAAGAATGTTAAGTTTCAGAAAATTATTATATACCACAATTCCACTGGATGTTCAAATTTAAGAATTTATCTGTAAATATATATATGACAGACTGAAAACCTGAATTATAAAAAGTACAGGGTTATGGGGTGTAAAATATTCTGTTAAACATATTTCTGTATTGGATCAAGAACTGCCGCAAATTTTGTGCCCGGAAATACGGGAGTCAGTGGGACTGTACTTTTGTCAAAAAATTTGTGAAGATTTCCTGACTTGTCGAACAACATTTTCCAGTAACCATCTGAACCTATATTTTTTCTGATCCGGAGGGTAAGTAATCCCATTGTAAACCGTGGATTTATTTCAACACACGGATGCAGGAGCAGATGACCTGACTGTTCTATGATCATGGCATCAACTCCCAAAAAACCTTCGTAATTTTTGAAATATTTCCTGATTGCTGCTGCCATAATTTTAATTCCACCGTTTTCAATAAATAATTCCGTTATTTTATTGATTGTGTTTTCAGGATGATTATCCAAAAAACACCCACTAAACTGTCCGTTGCTGTTGGTATCGAAATAAACAGTCCCCAGATATTCTGGCTCCATATTATTTTTTAACTTAAAGTGAAATGAAAGATCGGCGATTTTATGGTGGAGATTTTCTGCCATAACAAACTCCTGTTTCTCCAGGATACTGTTTATCCATGCTATATTGGAATTATTAAGGTGGTGTTTGCGTAGCATTTGCAATCCTCTTCCGGAACTACTGAAGGGAGCTTTTATTACCAGCTTCCCGTTTTCAGAGAGTAAGTATTGAACATCGCTTGTCCTAAAGCACTGAGTGGCTTTTAGCATAGCGAATTCCCCGACACCCCTGGTGCTTTCATTGCAGATCTGCTCAAGGACTTTAGCTGAGGTCATTCTGCTGTAATATGTCTTATACTGTTGGTCCCAGGTGTAAAACGCTGATTGTTTAAAATTGTCCTTAAGCAAAGGAAAAACCGATTCAAGTGTTTTATAGACTACAGGGCTCCATCCCCAGGGGACAAGTTCGTCGAATTTTCTGCCGGAATCAATCAGTTGATTCATCGTCATAAATTCAGGCAGATCAGGTTTTATAGAACGGATTTTATCCAAAAAACTTTCATTTGGATGTTGGTGAATCAGGACTACGTCACTTTTACCGGCAAAGTACAACATTACAGAAGCCATATCCCTTTCGAATGATTGCAATAATGCGGGTGGCTGGTAGCTGAAAATGCCATTTGCAACAGCCATTTCTGCTGTAGGATTAAAATAGTAAATGCCGGATCCCATAACTTTACTGGTACTTATGACTTCTTTGAGTGCACTTCTCAGCGTATAACCTGAAAGAGTGAATTGGGATCAAAAGTAAAAAAATGGGCAGAATTATTAAAATTTGCGAAACATAGCATGTGTTTTTGTGTTCAATATGAAAAAGGGCAGAATGTTTGGTAAAAGAAAAGTGGATAAATTAAGGATTTACTATTCCTCAAAGCAGTGGGATAAATTGTTTCGTCTGTCCGAAAAATTGAAACGCTCGTATAATTTTGAGACAAAGGCTGAAGCTTTGAGATATGGAGGATTGGGTAATTATAAACGTCGCCATTATGACAGGGCTATCAGTGATTTTAGAGCGTTGACAGAGTTGGTCAATTTTCGTTCAGACTGGTTTAATCTGACCATGGCTTATGTGCAGAACGGAGACATTGAAAACAGTGAAAAAGCATTTGCAAGGGTTTATGCCTCGCCTCCAATTCCCGGTTATATGCATCAGATTTCCATTCCTTTGATGTTGCAACTGTATGCTTCCGTTTTGGCCAAACAAAATGCATGGGAGGAAGCACTACTACGGATTACGGAAATAAAACAAATGTTTATTGCGGCGAATACCGATGATGAACAGAAACTGTTAAATGCTGGTCTCCCGCCGGTTAAATCATTTTTTCAACTTGCTTCATTAATTCTTAAAAATTACCCTGATAAGAAACCTGTCATTTGGTTCGGTGAAATAAAACGACTGAAGCCACTTTTTGAAGATATGCTATAATCCGCTATTTTTGAGAAAAAATTTGCATGGTTAAAACCGGAATTGTGACCAAAAATACGGGTAGCTGGTACCTGGTCCAGACAGAGACAGAAAGTCTTGAGTGCCGTATAAAAGGAAAATTCAGGCTTAAGGGCATCAGAAGTACAAATCCTGTGGCTGTAGGAGACAGGGTAGATGTTGATCCTGAAAATAACACAATTATTGCCATTCACGACCGTAAGAACTACCTTGTTAGAAAAGCTACCAATCTTTCAAAACAGACGCATATTATTGCTGCAAATATCGATCAGGCGGTATTGGTTGCAACGGTCAGTCATCCGGTAACTACAACTGTTTTTATCGACAGGTTCTTATCCACTGCTGAAGCGTATGATATACCCGCTAAACTGATTTTCAATAAAACTGATTTATATAACGACAAAGAAACAGATACACTGGCAGAATGGTTAGCCATATATTCTGAAATAGGATATGAATGCTTTTTTACTTCGGTTGTTAAAAACAGAAATATTGATAAAGTTGCGGCCTTACTTTCCGGTAAAGTATCACTTTTATCCGGTCACAGTGGAGTTGGAAAATCGTCATTAATTAATGCCATTGATCCTGATTTAAAACTGAAGACTCAGGAAATATCGGATGCGCATCATTCGGGGAAACATACCACGACTTTTTCTGAAATGCATGCCTTAAAGCTTGGCGGTTACATTATTGACACACCCGGCATTCGCGGTTTTGGAACGATTGATTTTGAGCGTAATGAAATATACCATTTCTTTCCAGAGATCTTTAAAGTAGCTGCAAAGTGTAAATATCATAACTGTATTCATGTTGAAGAACCCGGATGTGCGGTGAAAGAAGCGGTGGAAGAAGGGGAGATTAGTTATTCCAGGTACGTGAGTTACCTGAATATACTTGAGGATCCGGATGACAATAAATACAGGGTTTAACCGTTGAAAATTATTAAACACTTCTGAAATGAAGACGATATATGATACTAAAACCCGTCTGAAATTATTCCTGATGGTTTTTGCAGGCCTTATTGTGGTAGCTTCCATGATCTTCTCCAATCTACTTGCCAAAAGGTTATCCATTGAAGAACGAAAAAAAATGGAGCTTACCGCTGAAGCTTATAAGATGCTTTCAGAAACGGATGAAACGGTTAATTTAAGCCTTATCCTAACCGTTTTACAGAATAATACCACTATTCCATTGATTATTATTTATCACGATACCATCTCTACATTTGCTAATATCAGAATTCCGGAAAATGTAAATCAGGAAGAGTTTCTGAAGAAAAGAGCAGTGCAGTTTGCTGAAAAGAAGGAGCCAATTCAATTGGAGACCCAGACTGAAACCGGTCTTTTTGAGTTGACACTTTATTATAATGATTCAATTTTATTGAAGCAGTTGCAATACTATCCGTATGTACAGCTAGGCCTTATTGCATTCTTTTTTGTGATGGCGTACCTGGCATTTTCGTTTTCTAAAAAGGCAGAGGAGAATCAGGTGTGGGTAGGACTTTCAAAAGAAACAGCGCATCAGTTGGGTACTCCTTTATCTTCGCTTATGGCCTGGACCGAATTAATGAAGACAGGAAGCTTTAACCCGGAGATGATCCCGGAGATGGAAAAGGATCTGAACCGGTTGAATATGGTGACAGAGCGGTTTTCTAAAATCGGATCAATGCCTTCGCTTGAACAACATAACTATACCATTCTGCTATTGGATGCTCTGGCCTATATGAGAAGCCGTACCACGAAAAAAATTAATATAATAAGTGAAATTGACCAGAGTGCGTTTATACCGGTAGAAGTGAACCGACCATTGTTTGAATGGGTCATTGAGAATATCATTAAAAATGCTATTGATGCCACAACAGGTGTGGGTGAAATTTCAATTGTAATGAAGCAAAAGGAAGATATTGTTATTACCGATTTTACGGATAATGGTAAAGGAATTCCCAAAAAGAGATTCAAAACCATATTTAATCCGGGCTTTACAACGAAAAAAAGAGGATGGGGGCTTGGATTATCACTGACAAAGCGTATTGTGGAAAACTATCACCATGGAAAAATCTTCGTGAAATGGTCGGAACTGGATAAGGGAACAACAATACGGGTGATATTGCCAATACTTAAATCCTGATGCTGAGCGGTAAATTTCAACTATTTAAGCAAAAAAGAAACTATTTTTTTATTTGTTGATGTTATTTTTATAATTTTGCAGGGTTTTTAAACAGGGGACTTGAAGAGGCTGGAAGAATATATTATCCCTCTAAAGGGTTTGGAAAGCGGAAAACAGGAGTTAACGTTCCATGTTGAGAAGACGTTCATTGAGTGTTTTGATGATGACGAAATTTCGGATTCAGATGTTGATGTAATACTGTTTATTACAAAAACAACACGGACATTTGAGTTGCACTTTAAATTAAAAGGAACAGTTCATGTACCGTGTGACCGGTGTCTGGATGAAATGGATTTAAAAATTAAGGGAGAATTTAACCTTTACCTGAAATATGGAGAAGAATTCAATGAAATTGACGATGAAGTGATAATCATACCACGGGAAGAAGGATTTTTTGATCTTTCATCGTATGTGTATGAATTTGTTAAACTGAGCATTCCGATTTCCAAATTTCATAAAAAAGGAGAATGTAATGCCGAAATGTTATCTCGGATCATCAAAACGAAAAAAGAAAAAAAACAGGATATTGATCCCCGTTGGGAAGCTTTAAAGAAATTAGGTAATAACAATTAAATAAATTTGGAAAAATGGCACATCCAAAACACAAAACATCGAAGACAAGAAGGGATAAAAGAAGAACGCATTACAAAGCTGAGATGCCAACTTTAGCAGTATGCCCTAATTGTGGCGCATCACATGTTTATCACACCGTGTGTGGTGAATGTGGTTACTACAGAGGTAGACTGGCTGTTGAGAAAGCAGTTGATATGTAGTATTAAGGCTATATAGCATATGCCCTAACTCCGTTTAGGGCTTTTTTTATTTCATGGCAAACACTTTTATTTCAAGATGAGTAATTTAAAAGCAATTATCACAGGCATCGAAACCTATCTGCCCGAATACCGTCTGACAAATGATGAGATAAGTCAAATGGTTGATACCACTGATGAATGGATTATGACCAGGGTAGGTATTAAGGAAAGACGAATTCTTAAAGATAAAGATAAAGGATCTGCCTTTATGGGGGCCGAGGCCATAAAAAAGCTTTTAAAGAAAACGAATACAAAACCTGAAGAAATAGAACTGGTTGTTTGTGCAACTACAACGCCGGATCACCCGTTCCCGTCTACAGCATCCACAATTCTGGATATGGCGGGATTAACGAGTGCTTACGGTTTTGATATCATGGCAGCATGTTCAGGATTTTTATTTGGACTTGATACTGCAACACAGTATATCGTATCAGGTAAGCATAAAAAAGTTATCCTGGTTGGATCCGATAAAATGTCGGCCATTACAAATTATAAGGATAGAACTACATGTCCGTTATTTGGTGATGCAGCCGGGGCTATTTTACTGGAACCTTCAACTGAAGAAGGAATTGGTATACTGGATACGGATTTACATGTGGATGGAAGCGGATTGAAGCATCTGCAAATGAAAGCAGGCGGTTCGGTACGTCCGGCATCACACGAAACGGTGGATAATGATGAGCATTACGTTTACCAGGAAGGACGGCATGTCTTTAAACATGCGGTTTCGAATATGGCTGAAGTTTCTGTAAACATGATGAAAAAACACAATATCAAATCAGAAGAACTGACATGGCTTGTGCCTCATCAGGCAAATATGCGTATTATAGAAGCTACTGCCTATCATATGGGAATTAATAAGGATCAGGTAATGATTAATATTGAAAAGTATGGTAACACTACTTCTGCCACATTGCCATTATGCTTGTGGGAATGGGAAAAGCAACTCAAAAAGGGTGATAAAATAATCCTGGCAACGTTTGGTGCAGGTTTTACGTGGGGAGCCGGTTACCTGGTCTGGGCTTATGATGGTGATAAAGTGAAATAGATGATCGTATAAAATATTACAGTAAAGGGCAGCCATTGGGTTGCCCTTTGTTTTTTCAGGATAAATACAACATTTTAGTGGTGTCCGATTTCTCCTTCTTTAAAAAGGTTCTCTCTTAATTCCTCATCCCAGCCATCCATGTTTCGCCGTAACCATTCCAATGTCATACAGGCATGTTCCATTTCTTCTTCCATATTGTGCTTCAGGATATTTTTCAGTGATTTATCCTTTTCCACATCATAGCGTTGATTATACCAGTCAACTGCTTCAATTTCTTCTTTTAAACTGTTCAATGCACGGGTTAACGATCTTGCTTTTTCACTTAGAGATTCAGCGGGTTCGTGATAATCACTCATTTTTTAGCCTCCTTTTTTATTGGGTTTAATATAATTTTATAAATAAAAGCCATTGATATTAATATTATTAGGCTCTTAAAAATAACAAATTAACCAGGCACAAAAAAGTATATATGTCATTTTTACATGACAGTAGCTTATTTTTTTAAAAATTTATGAAGAACATCTATTAAAACCGGCTCTTTTATAGGTTTTGAAAGATATTCATTACAACCTGCTCCAATGCTCCTTTCTCTGTCACTTTCAAATGCATAAGCTGTCTGTGCAATTACCGGTATATTAATCTGTTTTTCACGGATTAACCTGGTTGCTGTCAGGCCGTCCATTACGGGCATCAGAATATCCATAAGTACAAGATTTATCGTTGGATCATTCAATATTAATTTTATGGCTTCTTCACCACTTTCAGCACGACTTACTTTCAGATTATAGTTAGACAGAATCTCACTGAGATAACTGAACGAAATGAAGTCATCTTCTGCAATTAAAATGTGTTCTCCATTAAATGCAAGCGGCAGAGCCGTTTCCTTTTTTGAAGTTACCTCAGCTTCTTTCTCCACTTTATTGTTGGGAATGCTAAAACTGAATGTAGAACCACTTCCCGGAACGGATGTAAGATGCATATGGCCTCCTAATAACTCTACATAAGCTTTTGCGATAGACAAACCAAGGCCGGTGCCACCATATATTTTTTCGGTTGATCCGGATGCCTGTCTGAAACGTTCAAAAATAATCTCCTGATCCTTCTCCGATATACCAATACCTGTATCCTGTACATAAAATACAATTTCATTCCCGTTCTCTTCAAAACCAAATTCAACCTTCCCTTCGTGTGTGAATTTCAGAGCATTATTAATAAGGTTCAACAGGATTTGTCGTAGACGGACTATATCAGAAAGTACATAAAAATTTTCCTCAGGAATCTTAGCATCAAGTATGATGTTTCCCTCTTTCTGTTTTAATTTCATTTGCGGTTCAAATATGCCATATACTTCCTGAAGCAGTTCAGTCAGGTTTGTTTCATCAATTGTAGTCCTGATCTCTCCTGCGTCTATTTTGGAAATGTCAATTATGTCGTTGATCAGTTCCAGAAGATGGTCTCCGCTGGAAATAATATATTCCGAATATTTTCGGATTTCTTCCTGATTCAGGTCTTTATCATGCAGAAAAGATGCAAAGCCAACGATAGCATTCATTGGGGTCCTGATTTCGTGGCTCATATTTGCAAGAAAGGCTGATTTTAAACGATCACTTTCTTCTGCTTTTTCCTTGGCTATTAGCAATTCTTTTTCAGAATTTTTGCGATCGGTGATATCCTGATGAGTTCCAAACATCCATTCAGGTTTTCCTTCGCTTGTTCTGGTAACTACCTTGCCTTTATCCAAGATCCATATCCAGTTTCCGTTTTTATGTTTCATTCTGCATTCCTGTTCATAGAATTCATCCTTACCATCAAAATGCCGTTGAATGCTCTCCTCACTTTTCTCAACATCATCAGGATGAACAAAATGGTTCCAGGTTTTTATGGAAACAGGCATAAGTTCATCAAGTGTATATCCAATTATATTTGCCCATCGTTCGTTGAACACTGTTTCGCCGGTTTGAACATTCCATTCCCATGTACCTATATTGGTTCCTGCAATTACGTGTTGTAACCTTTCTTTTTGGTTTTTTATTTCTTTTTGGGCACTTCTTGTTTCAGTAATGTCTCTCACGAGTTCAACGACGGATGTAATTTTACCTGTAGCAGGGTCAGTTAAAGGCAGGGCTGATATTTCATATAAATTATCAATATTCCCATACAAGCCTCTAATTTCATTTACCGAAATTTTACCACTCCTGAAAGCCTCCGTGCAAACGCAAGACTTACAAGGTTTATTCTTGTTTTTGTAAACATCATAACATTTTCGGCCTATAACTTCATCATTTTCATTCCATTTCCTGATTTTATCATTGGCACTGATAATGGTAAAATCAGGTAATACAACCGAAATCCCATCCTGAATGGCATTAATTACACTCATGTAAAAAAAACGGAGTTCTTTATTTCTCTTAAGTTCAGTTTCGCGTGCTGCTTCAGCCTTGATCCTGTCCAGTGCAATCCCAACAATATTTACATAGGTCTTAACCTCTTCAGTATTTTCAAGGTCCTTGTTTTTATCATAAAATAATAAAAAGTCTCCTAAAACAGTATTTTCGTGCCTGATCTGAACTGAATAGATATTACCAAGCCCCAGCATTTTATTAACCGACTTATATAACACGGGAGGAATCTGACCGTCAACAAGTTCATCCATTGAAACTTTTTTCAGATTTTCACCACTTACAATTTCAGCCAGTTTGCCAGGGGTAATATTCCATTGCTTGTTTTGCAATGAATATCCAAATTTATTATATACCTTGTTTATTTGGTCTGTTAAGCCGCAGACTGCTTTATGCTCTATTTTTGTCTGATCATCAGAATATAAATTGAATATGGCATATTTAGCTCCCGATAGTTTAAGAAGGTTTTCTGTAATTTCTTTGTAGTTTATTGTCCTGTTATTTATGGACAGCATGCTGCGGGATAATTCTAATATGAGTGCGTCATTTTCAAGTTGTTGTTTATCTTTCGTGATATCTGTAAAGTAAGTTACAAAATATTCTTTTTCAGGGGAAAATGCACTGACTCTGTACCACTTATTCAAAATTACAGAATACTGTTCAAATTCTTTGGATGTCTGATTGATCGCTATATCGCCATAGAATCTGATCCAGTCAAATTTATCGTTGGCGATACCAGGTAAAACTTGTGTAACAGTTTTGCCAATAATTTTTTTGGCAGACATGCCAGTCAGTTCTTCAAATTTCTTATTAACCTCAATAAATTGATAATCAACGGGATTATTATGTTTGTCCAGAATTATTCTGTGTGTTGCATAACCAAAAGGAGCCCTGGAAAAATCAGATGCAAATATCTTTTCGTTCATCAGATATATAAATTTATAGCACATTAATGACATTAATACCAAACCATAACTCTCCTAACTGGCACTAATCTAAACACATAAATATGAGTTAAAATTTAGTTAACGTTAAACATAAAAATAAAAAAGGATATTTCAAATTAGCAGGTATAATTCAGCCTCAGTCTATATAGTATAATTGACAGGCTATATTGCCTGTATGATGAAAATTATGTTGTGGGTAAATTCAGGCTTAAAATGCATAAAATTACTGTGGAGGATAGAGAATACAGGCATACTTTAAGAAAAGAATGGAGTTGATATGAATATTGACGTTTATTTTGACTGCTCTTTATTTTCAAGAAGTTCCTTGAATTTAATATTGCGGAAATCAAATATTTTCATCAGTGTACGTCTGACAAATAATAGGTGTGCAAGATGTCCTAAAATGCCGAAAGGGAGCTGGTAATGTACTTTGTCAATTATTTTTACCCCATCGTCAACTTCCTCCAATGCATGATAATGATACCATAACTTATAAGGACCCACACGTTGCTCATCCACAAAGGTAAAAGGTTCCCGGATGTGTTTAATTTCAGTGAGCCAGTCGGTAATTCCTAAAACCGGAATTTTGACCCTGTAGGCTATTGTAAGCCCATTAAACATTTTATCAGGCAGATCCGAAACGATTCTGAAATCCATATCTGCCGGAGTAATCAGATTCAGATTTTCCGGGTTACGTATAAATTCCCATGCTTCTTCAAGAGACGTTTTTACGACAACGGATTTGTTTATGGTATGAAAACGCATTGTTAACAGATTATTTGATACATAAACCTGTATATGGTATAAAAAGTTCTGAATTTTATTAATTTTAGTACTTTATAAATCTGTGGAACATTAAGTTAAACCATTTGGGAATGAGTGCATCACCGGATTATAAAGGAAAGAGAGTTGATCTGTTTTGGTTTTCGGGAACAGGAAATGCAAAAAGAGTTTCTGGATGGGTTTCAGATGTTGCTTCTCAAAAGGGATTTGAGGTAATTCAACATAATCTTGGTTCATCGGAACGGCACATAATTCCAGGCATTGAACCTGGTTCTTACATCGGGTTTATTTCGCCGACACATGGATTTAATTATCCACCACTGATGGTAAAATACATTTTCAGATTTCCCCGTAATCCAGGCGACTGTCATGTATTTTTGATGAACACGAGAGCGGGCGTTATGCTAAATCGGTGGTTTCTACCCGGTGTGAGTGGAATTGCCCTGTTGCTTGCTGCATTGGTGCTATGGCTTAAGGGGTATAAAATAGCAGGCATGCGTTCCATTGATTTACCATCAAACTGGATATCCCTGCATCCGGGTCTCCGGGAAAAAGCTATATTGAAAATTCATCACCGTTGTGAAAAAAAAACAGAAGATTTTGCACACAAGATACTGAAAGGCAGAAAGGTGTACAGGTCCTTGCTCGATCTTCCGGTTGATCTGATTCTAACTCCGGTCGCTTTGGCATATTATTTTGTAGGAAGGTTTTTTATTGCCAAAACCTTTGTGGCTACAAAAGGTTGTGATAATTGCGGATTGTGTTATAAAAATTGTCCGGTTAATGCCATAAAATTAGTTAATAACCGGCCATTCTGGACTGTGAAATGTGAGAGTTGTATGCAATGCATGAATGCCTGTCCAAAACGGGCCATTGAAACTGCTCACGGAATGGTAGTTGGTGTAATTACGCTCACTAATACGGCTGTGGTTACACTGCTGCTTGGTTTGTTACAGCGGATTGGGATAACTTTACCGGGATTTATTACCGAAAACGGAACCATTTGGTTTCTGGTTCTTTCTGCTTTGTATATGGCAGTGATTATATTCACATATCGTGTTGTTCATTTTTTACAGCGTTTTAAGTGGTTCGATATAATCATTGAATATACCTCATTAACCAGACTAAAACTTTGGAATCGATATCAGCCTGGAAAAATTCTTCGTAAAAATCAGTTTTAAATGCAACGCTTTTTGTCTTAATTTACACATTTAAGAAAACGCAGTATGAAATATACAATACCTCTTTTTATTATTTTGGTTTCAGTATTTTTTTCGTGTGATCCAAAAAACAGTTTGCCTGATCTTGACGGCGAATATGCAGGCTCCTATACCCGTGGCGATTCAACAACTGCGATTACGTTAAATATTAAAGATTTTACTTTTGAAGGTGGGAGTGAAGCAGATCGGTTTCCTGCTATTTGTCACGGAACGGTTGGATGGGATGATTATACCATTCAGTTTGATGATGAATGCGTCTGGACGGCTGATTTTGACTGGTCACTTATTTTATCAGGTTCATACACCTATGCCTATTCCAAGGATAAACTCACTTTCTGGAGAGGAACGGGAGACAATTATGAACGTTATACGATTGAAAAGCTGAAAGAGGAGTAGTTATTATAATCAGTCATCAGCAAAACGCTTCAGGAGATCGTTAAATGCATCAATCCGGCGATCCCGGAAAAAGGGCCAGATACGTCGCACGTCTTCGCTACGTTTCATATCTACATCAATAATCTCAATAACGTCTTTATCAGCCGGAGCTTTATACAAAAGTTCACCCTGCGGTCCGGCAACAAAGGAAGTGCCCCAGAACTGTATGCCATTGGTTTGCCCTGAAGGATCCGGTTCATAACCGGTTCGGTTTACTGCAACAACAGGCAGGCCATTTGCCACAGCATGCCCGCGTTGAACTGTAATCCACGCTGTTTGCTGCCGCTCTTTTTCTGCTTCGGTATCTGTACTTTCCCAGCCAATGGCTGTCGGATAAATCAGTATCTCAGCTCCTTTTAGAGCCATCGCACGTGCTGCTTCGGGGTACCACTGATCCCAGCAAACCAAAACTCCCAATCGTCCCAGTGAAGTATTGATGGGTTCGAAACCCAAATCTCCTGGCGTGAAATAAAATTTTTCATAATAGGCAGGATCATCGGGAATGTGCATCTTGCGGTACTTTCCTGCCATAGATCCGTCAATATCGAACACAACGGCTGTATTATGATAGATACCTGCTGTACGTCTCTCGAACAATGATGTGACCAGAACAATGTTATTTTCTTTTGCAAGATCGCTGTAAAAAGCAGTTGAAGGTCCCGGAATTGGCTCAGCAAGATTAAATATTTCAGTATCTTCGGTCTGACAGAAATACAGGCTGTTGTGCAGTTCCTGAAGAACCACCAGTTGTGCGCCCAGTTTGGCTGCAGTTCTGATGTTTTCAGCCAGTTTTAATTTGTTATGTTCAACTGATACAGTATTGGACTGCTGTACGATCCCGATCTTCATAATTTAAATTTTATGCGAATTTCGGTTTTTTTTATGAAATTATAAACAGCGATGGCGCTTCAGGAACTTTTAATCCAGCCAACAATTTCTTCATCCATAGGTTTTGTCTTGGGAGAAAGCGTTTTCACGAGGTTCCCGTTTTCATCAATCAGAAATTTCTGAAAGTTCCAACTGATCTTTGTATCCAGAACACCGTTTTCTTTTTTTGTGGTCAGCCATTGATAAACCGGATGTATATCCTTCCCTTTCACACTTATTTTCGCCATCATTGGAAAAGTGACTCCGTAATTCATTTTACAGAATTTCGCTATTTCTTCGTTGGATCCGGGTTCCTGATGTAAGAAATTATTGGCGGGAAATCCTATGATTACAAAGTTGGCGTCTTTGTAGGTGTCGTATAATTTTTCAAGACCTTCATATTGTGGCGTAAAGCCACATTTCGACGCCGTATTGACGACTAAAATTTTCTTTCCTTTAAACTGTGAAAGGCTGATTGAATCACCGGTTATGGTTTCCACTTTGAAATCATAGAAACTTTTTTGAGCATTTACGTTGTAAGCTACACCTGTAAATAGTAGCATTAAAGTGATGTAGAATTTATTCATTGCAATTGTTTTAGCTTATAACAATATGGTGTGCAGTGATGTTTGTTCAACATGGGTTAAGAATGGTTAAGAGCATCAAAATGGTTCTGCACTAAACACTTTAAGGATAATAGTGGTTTGTAATATAGCAGTTGCTTGATATATTTGTATGATGACAATTAATATTGACTAAAATATCAGTTATGAAAATAATCTCATGGAATGTAAACGGAATACGTGCCGTTGTTCAAAAGAATTTTTTTGAGGATTTAAAAGTAATGAATCCGGATATGTTATGTCTGCAGGAAACCAAAGCACAGGATGATCAGGTGGCAGAAGCGCTGGCAGTGCTTGAAGGCTATCATATTTATTCCAACTCCGCAGAAAAAAAAGGTTATTCCGGAACAGCAATCCTTTCTAAATCAGAGCCAATAAGTGTATCGAAAGGTATTGGTATTAATGACCACGATAACGAAGGCCGCGTTTTGTGTGCAGAATATGATAAATTTTATCTGATTTCTGTTTATGTCCCCAATTCCGGGAGTGAATTAAAGCGGTTAGGTTACAGGCAGGAATGGGATCTGGCATTTTTCAATTATCTTAAAAAACTGGAAGAAACGAAACCTGTCATAGTGTGTGGCGATTTTAATGTAGCTCATACTGAAATAGATATTGCCCGGCCAAAAGCGAATTATAATAAGAGTGCCGGTTATATGCAGGAAGAGATTGATGGCATGGATCGGTTTACGCAGGGTGGTTTAGTGGATAGTTTCCGTCATTTTTATCCGGATAAGACAGATGCCTATTCGTGGTGGAGTTTTCGTGCAGGTGCCCGAGGAAAGAATATCGGATGGAGAATCGATTATTTTTTGGTCAGCGAAAGTTTTATCCCGGAAGTAAAAAATGCATCTATTCTGGCCGACGTTATGGGAAGCGACCATTGTCCGGTAGCGATTGAGTTGAAGTAAAACCGATAGATACTTTTCTAAAGTTTCAGACTTTGGAAAAGGTAAATGGGATCGTGATTATTCAGTCATCCTGTGGTAATTAAATTTTACTTCAGCAGTTTTATTGTCATCTTCAATAACAACGTACATATTGATTTCATTTTTGTTTAGTCGTTCTATAGTAAAGCCTTCAAAGTAAACTTTGTCAGATGTAACTTTCACCAGTTTGAAATCTACAGTTTTATCTTTTTCTTCCCAGCCTTTCAAGTCGGAATGAAAATGTTTAAGCCTTAAAATCAGTGTTTCGTTTTCTTCTGATATGGTTTCAAGTTCATAGAAAGTAACTTTGTCCTCTGATACAAGTTTAAAAGCGCCCATCATGGATCCACCTAAAGGAGGTGCCCATATTTCCTCTGTTATGCCACCGAAAGCTTCTCCACGCCAGTGTCCCTGTAGCCAGGCAATTACACTTAAATCCGCTTTTGGTGAACCAACAGAATCGTTATAGAACATCGTGTTTGGAAATTCATTTTGTCCTGAAGCGTAAAGATGCAGTACAAAAAATGCCACTAATGCAAAGGCAAGTTTTTTCATTATAAATAATTTTTAAAGTTAATTGATGTAATTATAACAATTTATTTTGCTGAGTGGTTTATGAATTGGGGAGTTTTAAAAAATATCATAAAGCGGTTTGTTGAAAAGATAGTGAATAAGCTTTTCCAAAGTTTTAAACTTTGGAAAAGTTAAGTATCATTGATCCGATTCAGTTGGAATTTGTATTTTTGTTTTTCATTTTAAATTATGGCTTTAAAACCACTCGCGGAACGTTTGCGTCCTAAATCTCTGGACGATTATATCGGCCAGGAGCACCTGGTTGGAAAAGGTGCGGTGTTGCGCGAAATGATTGAATCAGGCAAGATCAGTTCTTTCATCCTGTGGGGACCTCCGGGAGTTGGAAAAACGACCCTGGCAAAGATCATTGCCAATCAGCAGGAACGGCCGTTTTACACCTTAAGCGCTGTGTCAAGCGGGGTGAAAGATGTGCGGGAGGTGATAGAAAAGGCCCGTAAGTCACAGTTTTTTGACCGGCCAAATCCAATTTTATTCATTGACGAGATTCACCGCTTCAGCAAATCGCAACAGGATTCATTACTTGGGGCCGTTGAAGAAGGTGTGTTTACTTTGATTGGTGCTACAACCGAAAATCCATCGTTTGAAGTCATTTCTCCATTATTGTCCCGCTGTCAGGTTTATGTACTTAAGCCTTTGGATAATGACGGGATACTAAAGCTCATGGATCGCGCCCTGAAAGAGGATTCAGAATTGAAAAAGCTGGATTGGGAGATTAAGGAACATGAAGCAATAATTCGCCAGAGTGGAGGTGATGCCCGTAAACTGTTGAATATTCTGGAACTGATATCGGCTAATTTCAATGATAAAATTGTGGTGACCGATGATCTGGTCATTGAAAAGTTGCAGCGCAATATTGCCATGTATGATAAAAATGGCGAATTGCATTACGATATCATTTCAGCATTTATTAAATCTGTTCGGGGCAGTGATCCCAATGGTGCCGTGTACTGGCTGGCGAGGATGGTGGAAGGTGGTGAAGATCCCAAATTTATTGCCCGGCGACTGGTGATTCTGGCAGCAGAAGATATCGGACTGGCTAATCCGAATGCCTTGCTTATTGCTAACGCGGCATTTGAGGCTATTGAACGGATCGGCTGGCCGGAAGGACGGATTGTGCTGTCTGAAGCAACGATATACCTGGCCACTTCACCCAAAAGTAATTCTGCATATATGGCCATTGGTGATGCCCAGAGTCTGGTTCAGAAAACAGGCAATCTGCCGGTTCCTTTGCATTTAAGAAATTCACCGAGCAAACTGATGAAAGAACTGGGGTATGGAGCAGATTATAAATATGCGCATTCCTATCCCGGAAATTTTGTGGATCAGGAATTTTTGCCGGATCAGATTAAAGGAAAACAGTTTTATACACCTCAGAAAAATGCATCTGAAACAAAGATAAGTGAACGGATGAAATCCCTTTGGAAAAATAAATACAACCATGAGTAAGGCGTTGAACATACCCAAATTAAAACATAAAGATTCAGGTAACTTTTTTATTCTGGCAGGACCATGTGCCATCGAAGGTGAAGATATGGCACTGAGGATTGCAGAAACGATCAAAAAGGTGACGGATAAGCTTGAAATTCCGTTTGTTTTTAAAGGATCATACAGAAAAGCTAACCGGTCCAGGCTGGATTCTTTTTCCGGAATAGGAGATGAAAAGGCACTGAAAGTACTGAGAAAGGTTTCAGAAACATTTGATGTTCCAACTGTTACCGATATTCATTCAGCCAATGAAGCCGCAATGGCAGCTGAATATGTTGATGTGATCCAGATCCCGGCATTCCTGTGCCGTCAGACGGATATTTTGGTAGCAGCTGCGGAAACCGGCAAAACCATTAATATAAAAAAGGGACAGTTTCTGTCCGGTTCAAGCATGAAATTTGCAGTGCAGAAGGTGATTGATTCCGGAAACGACAAAGTGATGCTGACTGACAGGGGAACCATGTTTGGCTACAGCGATTTAATCGTAGATTACCGCACTATTCCGGAAATGCAGAAGACCGGGTGCCCTGTGGTGCTGGATATAACTCATTCGTTGCAACAACCCAATCAGAGTTCAGGGGTAACAGGTGGTAATCCTCAGATGATAGAGACCATTGCCAAAGCAGGGATCGCAGTAGGAGTGGATGGCTTGTTTTTGGAAACGCATCACGATCCTTCTACTGCAAAATCAGATGGTGCCAACATGTTGGATCTGGCTTTGCTTGAACCCCTGCTGGAAAAACTGGTTCGGATCAGAAAAGCACTTTAGCAACTCCGTACTATTCTTTCAGAAATGTCTTCAGTGGAGCAATAAATTCTTCAAAGCTCTCTACATGGGGTAAGTGACCAATATTTGGAATTTCCACAAGTTTACAATCCGGAATTGTCTGCTGTGTTTTTTTGTCGAGTTTGTTATACAAGCCCATGGTCTTTCTCACAGAGTCAGAGACAAGTGGTTTTCCCAGAGCAGTTCTGTCCCGTGTTCCGATAATAAGCAGAGTAGGAACTTCAATGTTCTGAAATTCATACAGCACCGGCTGAGTAAATATCATATCGTAGGTTAATGCTGCATTCCATGCAATACGTTTATAATCTGAATTGAGCGTCCATCCGGCCAGTAGATTCACCCATTCATCATATTCTTTTTTCCATTTGCCATCATAGTAGCTGTTGAGCTGATATGCCTTTATTTTATCATAATCTTTGTGAAGTTCGTTGTTGTACCACCATTCAATTGGTTTGTACGGAACAACAAGTTTCCAGTCTTCCAGACCGATAGGGTTCTCCAGAACCAGCTTATCAACGCTGCCGGGATACATCAGCGTAAAGCGTGTGGCCAGCATACCTCCCATAGAATGACCCAAAACAGCAGTCCGTTTTATGCCAATGGAATCCAGTACTGCTTTTGTATTCATGGCCAGCTGTTGAAAGGAATATTGAAAATGTTCCGGCTTGGAAGATTTTCCAAAGCCAATCTGATCCGGAACAATAACACGGTAGCCTGCTTTAGTCAGCGCTTTAATCGTGGTGCCCCAGTAGGCGCCATTGAAATTTTTACCGTGTAAAAGCATGATGTTTTTGCCGTTGTAATGTTCAGGTTTAACATCCATATAAGCCATTTGAAGATGCTGATTCTGAATATCCAACTGAATGTGGCTGAACGGATAGGGATAGTCGTAGTTGGCAAGTTCAATATCGAGCCACTGAAGTGAATCCTGTTGCGCAAAAAAGTTTAAACAGGAGAATAGAAAAATTATGGAAAATATAAGTTGTTTCATAATTATCTTGTTTTATACTCTGGATGTATACTTTCTTAAAAGTAAATAACCGACAATACCTGATATCAGTGAACCCACCAGAATTCCAATTTTCGCAGAATCGAGCAATAATATCTGGCTGCTGAATGCAAGGTTTGCAATAAAGATGGACATTGTAAAACCAACGCCGGCCAGAAAAGCTATTCCGACGATTTGTTTAAAATCAGCACTTGCTGGTCTTTCAGCTATTCCCAGTTTGATTGCCAACCACGAAAACAGTGATATACCTATGCTTTTACCTAAAATCAAACCTGCAGAAATCTGCCCGATCAATGGTACGTCCGGTTGAAATTCACTGCTGATTATAACCCCGGAATTTGAAAATGCAAATACCGGCATAATAAAATATGCCACCCAGTTGTGCAGTTTATGCTCCAAATGTTGAAGCGGGGAATGCACTTTTGCAGTCAGTTCTTCCAGTTGATCCACAGCGTCAAGATGTTCGTGTTTTAATATTGGCTTATCATTGTCCTCGGTTCGTGCAATTCTGGCCACTATGCCTTTTAATTTTTCGTTGTATGTTTTAATATCAATCTTCTGGCTTATTGGTACAGTAAATGCCAGCAATACACCTGCTATGGTTGGATGAATTCCCGCTTTAAGGAACAGATACCATATTACGGCACCAGCGATTACCAAAAGATAATTAGAGTACAGATTTCTTTTGGAGAGAATTAAAAGGATAACAAACAGGATCATGGCATAAAGCAAGAGCATCCATTTAATTTCTTCACTGTAAAAAAGTGCAATGACCAGAACAGCACCAAGGTCGTCCACAATGGCAAATGCTGTAAGGAAAATTTTAAGACTGGCAGGAACCCTTTTACCAAGTAATGTTAGAATTGCCAGCGAAAAAGCAATGTCTGTAGCCATAGGAATCCCCCAGCCACTATGTGTTTCGGGAGATGTATTGAACAATAAATATATGGAAACAGGAATGATCATCCCTCCAACGGCTGCAAATAATGGAAGGGAGGCTTTTTTCATGGTGTTCAACTCACCAATCATAAGTTCCCGCTTTATCTCCAGCCCGATGACAAAAAAGAATATGGCCATTAAGCCGTCGTTAATCCATAGGATCAGAGGCTTTACCAGGTGAAATTCTTTTGAACTGATCCCGATTTTATATTGCCAGATATTGTTAAAAGATTCTCCAACAGGTGAGTTTGCCAGGATCAGTGCAATAACTGTTGCTGAAAAAAGCAATATCCCACTAAAACTTTCAATCTTTGTGAATTTCTGTATTGGCGTAATTATGACCTCTTTTATGAAATTGTCCGGTTGTTTTGTACCCATTTATGTGCAGATTATGTTTACAATGTGTTAGTCCATAGTAAGTTATACATCTATAACAGGAAATACTTTAAAAAGGTTCTGCCAGAGTACTTAGTCGTAAAGCTTTTAACCATTTTTATAAAATTGAAATTTTACAGCTTTTTTCCTGTAAAATTTCATATGTGAACCGGTTATAATCGCTCGGTATAGTATTGATGAAATGCTATGATTCAAATAAATTTGTGATCGGAAAAAATAGGAGGTAGAATTATGATACAGATCAATTCTTTTTCGGAATTAAAGGACGCAATATCAGGGAAAGACAAAGCCTACCTGTTACTGTACAAAAAAGGTACGGAACAAAGTGAATGTGCGTTTGGGCATATTGCTGAAGGCAGTGAGAATGTGGAAGGTTTGAACCTTTATTATGCTGATGTGACAATGGTAAGGGATATTCACACAGAGTTTGGTATCACCTCGGTTCCCACTTTGCTTGAGTTTGAGAATGGTTCATTTAAGAATGTTGTGAAAGGCTGTAACAATGCTGGACACTATAAGGCATTATTTGAAGATGCTGTTTATTTTGCAGAAGTAAAAAAGGAAGGGAAACCGCAAAAAAGGGTAACAGTGTATTCCACACCAACATGTTCCTGGTGCAACACGTTAAAAACATATCTAAAAAATCAAAGGGTAAGATATACCGATGTGGATGTTTCCCGTGATCCTAAAGCAGCGGAAGAACTTGTCCGCAGAACCGGACAGCAGGGTGTTCCTCAGACGGATATTAACGGAGAAATAATTGTTGGGTTCAACAAAGCCCGGATAAATGAGTTATTAGGCTTACAGGGATAAAAACAAAAACTATTATAACATGAGAGAATTACAACCAGTAAATCAGAATGTGTTGCTCGATGTAACCGACGATAAAAATGAGCAGCGCACAGCATCGGGAATCATTATTCCAGATTCGGCCAAAGAGAAACAAACCATTGCAAAAGTGGTGGCAATGAGTACTATTGAAAATGCTGAAATCTCTGTTGGAGATTTAGTTTTATATAAAACCTACGGTGGAACAGAAACCGAATTTGAAGGGAAAAAATACCTGTTGATTCAGTATTCTGAGATACTCGCTAAAATTGTGGAAACAGATGAGATTTGATAGTCAGAGTTGCCCGATGATCCACGTTTGGATTTCATTCAGGGCGTTTTTAAAAAGGGTTTTTAAAGGGAACGCTGGTTTGGTTTCCGAAGAGCCGGAGTCGTTTAACCTGGAAGAAAATAAGTAATTATGGGATGGTATATAGGATTGGGCGTTCTGGCCTTGATTATAGGGTACATCGCTTACAGTTACAGAAAAATGAAAAATGTGGAGGATGTGGCTCCAAGTAAGGATATCAGAATTCTTGACAACAAGAATTTTAAACCCGTTATCAGAAGTGGAAAAGTTTTGGTGGACTTCTGGGCACCGTGGTGTGCGCCATGTAAAATGGTTGCACCAACACTGAATGAAATTGCTGAAGAACAAAAGGGCAATATAACCATTGGCAAAGTAAATGTGGATAAGCAGCAGGCTTTGGCGCAGAAATATAACATCCGGAACATTCCGACCATGATTCTGTTCGATAACGGAAAGGAAGTGAAGCGCATTATGGGTGTAAAACCTAAAAAATCAATTCTTAAAGAAGTTGGTTTGGCATAAGATTCAAAAACCGGAAGTAATTCCGGTTTTATTGTTTCAGCAACGATTTTAAATAGACAGGCAGCTCTGAATCAAAAGTCATTTTTTCTTTTGAGTAAGGATGAATGAACGTGAGTGATGCTGCATGCAATCCCAGACGTTTAATACTTTTATCGCGTTCTCCGTACATCTTGTCACCCACAACAGGATGGCCCGCTTCAAATAAATGAACGCGTATCTGGTTTTTTGTTCCGGTATAAAGATTGATCTCAAGCAGACTAAAATAGCGCGATTCCCTGATGACTTTATAACCGGTCTTCGAAAATTTTCCGTTTTTCTGATCATTCGTTGAGTACATCCTGTGCAATTTGTTCTCCATTAAATAGGATGTGATAATGTCTTCTTTTTTATCAGGGTTGCCATGTACAACGGCTAAATAGGTTTTACTGAAATCCTGCCAGTTATCCTGTAAAAAGCGTTTTGCTTTTTCATGCTTTGCAAAAACCAGGATCCCCGAGGTGTCTTTATCCAGCCTGTGCACAATGAATATCCTGTTTCTGGAATGGCTATTCCCTTTTTTTACATAGTCGGTAAGAAGTGAATAAGCGGTTTTCTCATGGTCCCTGCCCGTACTCATGGTTAACAATCCATTTATTTTATTGATCACGATAATATCCTGATCTTCGTATAGAACAGTCAATCCTCTGGGCTGATATTTCCTGGGAATATTTTTGTTGGAATATTTGTCCGGCACGTGTCGCTATTTAGTTTTGTTTTCTGATTTTTCAATACTTTTCTGATCTGCAATCATCTGTTTTTGCATTTCCCGGATTTCTCTCAGTGAATTTAAAATTTCCATGGTCACCGGGTTTTCTGCCGCCTGGTTGCGCATTTCTTCACGCCGCATACCAAGTTTCGTATCCATACGGCCAAGAAATAAGGATACAACGACAAACAGAACCATAATGACAGGATAAATCCACAATTTATTCTGATCAAGATAAGTCCTGATGGCATCGTTCTGAAATGAGTTCAGAAAAACAAAACCAAGCATTATAAAACTTATATAACCGATATACATCCTGGCACGGTCAATATAAATTTTCCAGCGAACCACATTTCTCTGATTAACGGGAATTCCAAATATTCTGATTCTGTTTTTCATGTTTTCAGAGTTTGTTGGTTTATAAACTTTTAAGGGTGTAAAGGTACATGAAATTTAATTGTCGGAAATACAATAGTATAAACGATAGAAGAAAAAAATATTTTATGGCAAATCCGGAATTTTGTGTCAGTATACAATCCCTTTGAGACTGAAAATACCGGTATTTGTATGTATTCTCGTGATATAAATTCCGGGTTTAAGATCGACGCTGATATTTTGAGCCACATTTTGAAGCTCCCTGATTTTTGTTCCGTTAATGGTATAAACGGTTAAATTTGAAGAGGAGGGAAGGTTATAGATCGATAATTTCCCCTTTTCTGAAATTAAAAGGACTGAATTTAAACCATCGTTTTCAGGGAGGTGTAATCCCGTTGCACCATTTATTTTAACCAGGGCCCATTGCCGGTGGTAGTTATTAGTTGAACCAAAATCCCACAATCCGATGTTGGCACCTGCTGCAGTGCTTTCACTTTCAACATCAAGGGCTTTTCCTGTTTTTACTGATACTATTTTTACATAACCACCATCAGTTTCAGAAACGGTAAATACCTGTCCGTCTTTATCCGGCGCCGGTTCGTTTAAAGCCAGCAGATAAGCATCTTCATCAGTCATCACTTTACCTGAACCGGTGTTGCTGATAGTGTAACCTCCTTCCGTGGCAGTGAAATCCCAAAGCTGTTCCGGATTCTGAGAACCATCATCAGGAAGATCCTGAATGAGACCATCACCAGTTTCGTTAACGGTAATGACATTGTTGCTGTTCCGGCTGTAAATGATATAGGTACCGTTTTTCGGAGCTTCAAAAACATAGGTAAGGGGTTCGGAATTATCATTAAAGGTAATATCATCAAGATACATAATCGTATTCAATTTAACCGATCCCAATGGCGAAATCTGAACAGATCCGATAACCTGGTTTAACAATCCCGTAATATCGATGACGACATCTGTCCATTCACCTTGCGTAACAGAAACTTCCCTGCTGATATTACCTATGGTAACATTTATTTTCCATGCAGGAGACTTAACCAGCATGTGAAAATAAGCGGTTGCCTCTGATATTTTCAGTGGAGCGTAAAGGGTAAATAATAAGGTGTCTTCACTAACAGTTGGGTTTGCCACCATAGGGTACAGATATTCCAGAATATGTCCCGAAACATTCATCCCAACGATATCTGAATTTGCAATAACATGAACAGCAGAACCATTTTCGAATGGGACTCTGTTTATTACAGGTACACCGGAAGCAGATTCAAAATCAAAAAAAGGAGCCACCTCAGTTACTCCTCTTGGATCAGGATCATTGTTTATGATCAGGTTGTCTATAAAAAGCGGGTTTCCCGGATCAACACCTTTAAATACCAGTTTTGAAAATGAAGTATTGATGCCAAAATCGATGACCTGATCCTGCCAGGTATCAGTTGATTCCAGTAAAATTGTATCACCGGTTGCCGTTTGCGAAGAATTGTGAATGCCCGACCTGGTCATGATATGCAGATAGCGGTATTCCGGTGTCGTAACAAAACTCTGTCCGGTTTCATAGCTGATCACATTATCGTCTGCTGAGAGCGTAAAACGGCTGCTGTTCAGTTCGCTTTTTGCCCCATTTTCAGATAGTTGTACGGAAGTCCCGGTAAAGCCCTCCGTATTTTGATCCTCGAAGGTTATGCCTTCTGTTAATCTGAACTGAGCGTAATTCGTAAAAGTTACCGGAACGATAAAGGTTGTGATGCTTTGAGCCGGTGAGACATAACTTAGTTTACTTTCTGTTATAGCCTGATCCGGTTTTTTTGAACAGTCTTCTGATGAGCTTGTCCTGTAAACCGTCGCAGAAGCAGCTACCGTTCCAAATTCTGACAGATCAGCTGATAAGTTTTGGTCTGTGTTTGTTTGGTTCAGCACCACCATAACCAGCTCCTTATTATCAGGACTGATGGCAGTCAAAATATTTGGTGCTCCTGACTCCAGGATACGGTAGCCTTGTTTCACAAAACAGGTGACCTGCATTCTGACATAGAAGTTCTTTACGGTGTAATACGTTTCATCGGCAAAGCTGCAGCGCATCTGGCACCAGTTATCATTCCATTCTTCCATCAGCTGCCAGTCGATCCACGCAGACGGTTTCATTATGGTAAGGTCACTAAACATACGTTGAGCCAGTTGCAGATTATTGCTGATCCCACTGCCACTGAAACCGCTTGGGCCTGTTTCAGACTGCCAGAGTGTTTTACCCATCGTGCGTGAAAGGTTATGAGCTTCTATCCTTTCCGGATCACTGCCGCTGTAGGTATGCGTATTGATCTGTCCCAGTTTTGGAATAATGTCACCTGCAGTGATGTAGGCATTCATGGCATATATAAAACTACTGATGTTGGTTTCATCCGAAGCAGAAATGACCGTATTTAATCCTGATGCCTGTAACCGTGGATATAATTCCCTTATCACGGCAATCTGTGAGGAGGCATCAAAATGGCAGCCTTCCTGTCCGCCGAGGTAACCCCAGTAACTACTGAGCGATTCGTTAAACGGTTCCAGTGTTTTAAATTCAATGCCGTATGTGTTTTTGTAATGTTTGCAGACCTCAATTAGATAATCGCTGAACTGTCCGTAATATTCCGGTTTAAGGTTGTCTGAACCGGCAGGATTATTTCCGGCAGAACAACCGCTGTAAGTCATCCAGTAAGGTGGTGAATTAGAAAATGCTTCAAAAATGGCATCCGGCCGTTTCGCTTTGATTTTGAGCATTATTTTGCGTTGTCCGGCATCGGCGGTCCAGTCATAAGGTTCATTTTCACCCGGTTTAAATCCTTCCATCTCGGCGCGCACACCTTTACCGTCTGCCATATGTCCCGGATTTCCCGGCGTGGAATAGTGGGAGGGATCATCGCCGCCTCCGATATTATAGCGAAAGATGTTCATATTGAGCTTATCCGGTGAAGTGATCAGATCAACTATTTCATCAATTTTGGCTTCATCGTCCCATTGTCCCACCATATGAGCCCACCAGCACAAGGATGAGCCCCAGCCTTCAATGGTTTGATATTCTTTGACCGGATTTGGTTTAATTGTGATGTCTTGTGCAGAAATTTTAAAAAAAACTGAGATGAGTATTCCTGCTATGATGTAGACGTATTTTTTCATTCATTTTTAGCTTTCCGCTAAAATACGGTTTTATGGCTCCGTTTCATCATAAACAAAGTTGGAAAAGTTGCACTTATACGACAAAATGTATTACAAAACCGGCAATCAACCAAACATAACAAGCTAAGGCTATGTATTTCAGCGTATTTTCAAGTGCAGGACTTTTAGGAGTCATTTCTTTATGATGCATAACATGTTTACCTTTTACAAATCCAAACCAGGCCAGTATGCCTGAAATGATAAGAAAGGCGATATTCAGAAAGAAGGTATAGTCAATTTTGAAACCCATATTATCGGTGATCTTTTGCTGTGAACCGTCCGGAAGCAGGTTCATGATATCCAGGCCGTAATGCAGGGTCAAAGAGGTGATAATCAGTGACAGGAACAGCAGGAGCAGAATGAAAAATGCCATCTTCCAGCCGTAATATTTGGCGTTGATCCGAAGCACAGGAAAGACGACCAGATCACTGAAAATAAAAGCCATGATACCGGCAAAACTAACTCCTTTCCCATACAGTAGTGCAGCGAGAGGTATATTTCCCATTGAACCGATAAAGGTCATAAAAGCCACCAGGGGGCCGACAATAACATGTTGCAGAAGCGTTAAAAAACTGTAGCTCTGTTGTCCGTCACCGGTATGGATAAAGAGCGTCTGAAAGAAGGAATCCGGGACAAATGCCGAGACGATGCCGGCAATGGTAAATCCAATGGTGACATCCTTCCAGACCATTTTCCATTCCATGGCATATTGTTTGCCCGTTTTTGACCAGGCCTCCATGGATTTGACTTTTTCGCTGAACGGTTTTTCCATATCTTCGTCCTCGTCAGGGCTTCCAAGGTTTTGCCTTGCCTTTTTAATGAGTTTGTCAGGACGGATTAGTTTGACCAGCAACCAGCTAAACAGGATCAGCATTATTCCGCCAATATATTCGCCGGCCAGAAACTGCCATCCCAAGAATATGGAAATAATGATCCCCAGTTCGATAACAAGGTTTGTTGATGAAAGCAGAAAAGCTACAGAGGATATAAAACTGGCCCCTTTCTGAAAAAGCGATTTAGTACTGGCTAAGGCTGAGAAGCTGCACGAGCTGCTTATGAAACCGAAAAATGTTCCTTTTAATATGCTGCCTATGCCGGGCTTCCCCATGCTTTGTTTCATTCGTTTCTCGGTCACGAAAATCTGGATCATGCTGCTGATGACATACCCAAGCATAAAAGCCCAAAGCGCCATCCAGAAAAAAGAAAATGATGTATATGAGGCTTCACCCCATTGCTGAAAAAAATGACTCATTTATATTTAATTTGCAGGTTCTTAAAATGACGGAGAGTTTCAGATAATGTGGTATTCTGAATACAGATATGTAAAGTTAAAATATAAAAGGTAGTATGTCAAATTTATTTCAGTCCCAAACTGTTATCTTCTAATGGTATGCTCCTGGGGTACACCCTGTCCAATAATTGCATCAGGATTATTTACCTGTGCCGTTTCATTATAATTAAGATGCAAATCCCTGATGGCTTCTTCCCGGGACGGTTTGAAGAAATAAAACTGTATAAACATTAATCCAAGAAAAATAAGTGCAGTTAGATTTGCTGAAAGAAAAAAGCTTACGATTAATAAAAGCGATGCCCCTTCTATCAATGCCAGTCTTATAATAACAGCGGTCTGGTAAGTTGCCATCTTTACATGAAGCTTATCATCCTTATTATATCTTTTTATCTGATAACGGTACATGATCCTACTCACGAACAGATCAATAATCGCTAGGGTAGTGGCAGCAATGAAAACCGGTTCTTCTGAACTAAAAAACTGAAACCTCAGGTTCTCGCCTGAATTCATAAAAACTGCTATACATGCGAATAGAAAGGGTCCAGCAAACAATGCGAGAAACAAGATGTTTATCGTTCTGAAGAATTGTTTTGAGGTTTGTTGATTTGGTTCCATGATAAAAATTTAAAGTAATACAACTAGTCCTAAATCAAGTCCAAGGTCGGTCAGTTTTTGTGTTTTGGGTATATCATACTGATTAACCACTTCGTTGTATTTAAGCGAGGCGAATCCCATGCCAATATCTATTACAAACCTTTGATTTAATGCGATTCCCATACCAACGCTGTAATCATATCCAAACTGAGTATACACATTATCGCTGTCCAATATGCCAAAACCGGCTGCAACTTGCGCATAAGGTTTTACAATTCCATTGCCAATGTAGAATTTTATAAAAGGTTTTCCCATAACCGAATAGGCCTTTTCAGTTTTGTTATATGACTGGTATTTAACGGGAATAACTAGTCCTATGACCAGATTATTTGCGATGAAATAACCAATAATCGGATTTAATGCCAGGTTTGTATATTTCTTACTGTTTACATAAATGTGGGTTTGCCAATAATCCAACGAACCAGTAGTTGTTGTCATCCCGGATGATGCACTTATATCTGACTTACTTCCAACCAACAGGGTTCCTTTTTCGATTTGAGCGGTGAGGTTAAAGAGCCCATACGTCATGAACAAGAGGAGCAAAACAGGTTTTTTAAAAATCATAGTTGATAATCTTAAACTTAAATAAGTAAATTCTTTTTAGGGATTTAAAAGTAGGCATTTTTTGAATAAAATGCTTCTGAATCGGAATTAATTACTGAATTTTTAAAGTAATTGTAGTATGCTTAATCATTTAAATAGAATGAATTTCATTGAGGTTTCAGAATGGTCTAAACTACTATTTCTTGTTGTGCTCTTAATATTATTCCCGTTTCATTTTTGAATTTTTCCAATTTTACCGCATGACCTTGATTTGCTTGAGGTTTAAACTGGTTACAAACATATGCTCGGATTATTGGATAATCTGCTAAGTTATAACTTTTTGTAAAAGAATGTATTGTAGATCTTAGTTGTTCGATTCCATCATTTAGCCATTTACTTCCCCTCCACTTTCTCGATTTTAATTCTACAAAAATTAGATTTTGATTAAAATTTAATAGGCCATCACATCTTTTACTCATTTTACCATCTGCTCTTCTTAAATCTATGCAGTTATCTATCGGATAGAAATTAATTTGATAATTATTCTCATTAATTACTATTCCTTCCCAAGAATTTTGTCCATCTTCTTTTATATAGGCATATGGACGAAGATTATCATCACATAACCCAAATTCTCGGTTAGTTGAAACAGTTTTACATTCTTCGTTAAAGAAATTTACAGGCATTTTTCTTCTATTTCTAAAAGTTGTATAAATTTTTCATTTAAGTCACCTAAATAATCATTTAGGTAATTTTCATCTGAAGGTAATCCATTGTAATTTTCCAGTTTTTTAATGCTACCATCTACATCGTTGAATTCATAAATGACTAAATCTTTTGGGTTTAAGCAACTTTCTTTTTTTATTATGGAGCTAATTTTATCAAATGACTCTACGATTTTAGGATTGTTATATAGTTTATAAGCTTTTACAAAAAGTGGTAAAAAGTTGATTATGTAGGGGCTATGGGTAGTTATTAATATATTATTGTATTTATTTAAATTATTAAATTCTAAAAGCATATTTAGCATTTCCCATTGAGAGCTTGGAAATAAGTTTAACTCTGGTTCTTCCACGATATTAAGAAAACATCTATTGTAATATTTGTTTCTAATTTTATCAATTTCGGTTTTCTTTTCATTCTCTGGCATTAAATTGTTTAGCATCAGTTCCGCAATTTCATTATTCATTCTTACGGACTGATTTACGGACATGTTTTTTCTGCTTATTTCCTCGTTGTTTGAAATAGATTCAGATAAATACTTGGAAACCAAGTATAATGGATAAAATGATTGTATCCCACTTGATGCCTCAAAAATTTCAATTTTATAATCTTTTCCTATAATATAAGAAATTTCATCTATTTCATCATATTCATATTTTAGGTCATTTAAATTTAAATTGATTCTTTTGCCTTTTAATGACTTTTGGGCTTTCAGTAGTTCCTCAGCAAAAGTGAATAAATTTTCAGGGAGATCTTTTGAATTAAAAATATTCATGGTTCCTAAAATATTCCTTTCAGCAGGGATATACATGATTTTGGGAACATGAAAATCTATATTTTCAATTTTATTAAAAAGAGGAAAATCTTGATTTTGCTCATTGTAAATAATATGATACCTTTCACCAATATATTCAATATAGGTGCTATCTTTAAAATATTTCTTAATCTTTTGATAATCGAAATATTGTTTAAAAGAAAAAAAGGATATGTTGCCTTTTTCAGTATCGCCTCTGTTTATCGATTTCTCTAGCCATGATAATGTCGAGATAACTTTGGCAACCGTACTTTTACCACTTCCTTGATTACCTATAAAAAATGTATATTTTTTAAATTCTAGCCATCCATCATTATCAATTACTCCATGATTTATTGGACCAAAGTTTTTGATTTTAATTTTTGCCATACAGCTTTTATCGTTTGAGTTGTAAAGTTATAAATTTAAATAAGATTTGGAATAAAGCGTTATTTAAAGGAAATTATAAATCATGTTAATACTGGATTTTCCGCACGGTATATCATTTAAAAGTATCTTCACCCGGAACTCAGATCAGCGTAAGAATCGAGGGTAATTCGGTAAACATCAGAGTGAATATAACAACGCCCTAGAATGTAATAGTCAAAAAAGCTGTAATATTTAAAGTTATCTCCTTTGTAGGGAAGTTTATATCCGTTAGTCAGCTTGCCGTTACCAACGGTGCCTGTTGACTGACTTATGCCATGATTTTTATGTATTATCTGTGGCATAGCAGTGTAAAATACTGTAAATGATATAATCAGAAAAATGGTTAGTCTGGAAGATTTTTTCATATCTATCCTCATTTTAAACAGGTTTGTATTATCAGGAACGAAAAAATTTAAGGTTTAAGTATAAAAAAACCTGGACTTGTTCAAATTCACAATAAAAGGCTTGAGTCAGGATAGCATAAGTATTTTGAATTACTGTTGCCGGGTTAAAGCATCATAGATTCCTCGCTTCGCTTGGAATGACAGATATTTGCTGGTTGTTAGGCTGGAGGATGAACCTAAAAGATTGTCATTCTGAGCAAAGTATAATGAAGCGAAGAATCTTTAAGTTATATAGATTTTTAGCCGGACAACAATGATTTTAAGTTACGAATATAATTTGCTTTCGGTCGCACTATTTATTCATTCCATCCATGACCCAAAAAATTTTATCTTTGTCGAAATTTTGAGATTATGGTTTCGGTTGATAAGATAAGTGTATTATTCGGTGGGTTTGCGCTGTTCGAGGACATCTCATTTCTGGTCAATACAAAAGACAGAATTGGACTGGTAGGGAAGAATGGCGCAGGGAAGACCACATTACTCAAAATTTTGTGTGGTAAGCAGAATCCAACAACCGGTATTTTATCTGTTCCCAACGATTTTACTTTTGGGTATCTGCCTCAGCATATGGTGCATCAGGATGGAAAAACTGTGCGAGAGGAGGCAGCTACGGCCTTTGGTCATTTGCAGGAATTGCGCGATAAGATTGACCATTACAATCACCAACTGGCTGTTCGTACAGACTATGAATCGGAGGAATACCTGGATATTATTCACAAAGTAACGGATCTGTCTGAACACTATAATATTCTTGGTGGGGAAAATACTGAAGGTCATATTGAAAAAACACTGACAGGGCTGGGTTTTGTAGCTAAAGATCTGGATCGTCCTACCTCGGAGTTTTCCGGTGGCTGGCGTATGCGAATTGAACTGGCAAAACTGTTACTTCAAAAGCCGGATATGCTGTTGCTGGATGAGCCGACCAACCATCTGGACATTGAGTCCATCCAGTGGCTGGAGGACTTTTTAAAGACGTATCCCGGATCGGTTGTTTTGGTGTCACACGATAAGGCATTTCTTGACAATGTCACCAACCGGACCATAGAAATTACGCTGGGGCGTATTTACGATTATAAGGTGCCGTACAGTAAATTTCTGGAACTGAGAGAGGAACGGCGGGAGACACAGAAACGTGCTTACGAAAATCAGCAGAAGCAGATTAAGGATACCGAGGCATTTATAGAACGGTTCAGATATAAGGCTACGAAGGCGGTTCAGGTTCAGTCCAGAATTAAGCAGCTGGAGAAAATGGATGTTCTGGAGATTGACGAGGAGGATAACAGTGCCCTGAATCTGAGATTTCCACCAGCACCTCGTTCAGGTACCATCGTGGTTGAAGCCGAAAATTACAAAATAGGGTACGGATCACATGTTGTACTCAACAAGGTAAACCTGATTATTGAGCGTGGAGACAAGGTGGCTTTTGTTGGTAAGAACGGGGAAGGGAAATCTACCCTGGTAAAAGCAATTATCGGTGACCTGAAAGGCATGGGGGGAGAACTTAAAACAGGCCATAATGTAAAAGTCGGCTATTTTGCGCAGAATCAGGCCGACCTGTTGGATGGAAATTTGTCTGTTTTTGAAACAATTGATCATGTGGCAGTTGGAGATGTACGGACAAAGATCCGGGATATTCTGGCGGCTTTCATGTTCAGAGGTGAGGATATCGATAAAAAGGTGAAGGTTCTTTCAGGAGGCGAACGTTCCAGGCTTGCCATGATTAAACTTTTGCTTGAACCGGTTAACCTGCTGGTGCTGGATGAGCCGACCAATCACCTTGATATCCGCTCCAAGGAGGTGTTGAAGCAGGCCATTAATGAATTTGATGGCACAGCCATTGTGGTATCTCACGACAGGGATTTTCTGGATGGATTAAGTAGCAAACTATACGAATTCGGTGGCGGAAAAGTAAAAGAACACCTGGGTACGGTTTATGAATTTCTGCACCGCAAGAAGATGGAGTCGTTGCAGGAACTGGAACGAAAAAACAAAACAACAGCAAGAGCATTACAGCCGGAGCAGAAAGCAGAGAAGGTAAATGACTATGAAGAGCGCAAAGCATTGAATAAACAGATCAGCTATGCAGAAAGAAAGGTTAAGGAATATGAGAATCTGATCACTCAGCTTGAAGGAGAAATTGAGCACATGAAAACGCTGCTTGCAAATCCGGATAATATCAATGACACCTCGCTTTACTCGTTTTTTCAGAAGAAGGAAAAAGAGCTTGAGAAAGTGATGAGAGAATGGGAGGAAGCATCTTTGCAACTGGATGATCTCAACGGCAAACTATAACACAAAATATACTACGTTAACAAACGTTAGGCTTCAATAATTGATTTATTAGACACCTTAGTCTAATTTTGAGACAATAAAACCCGCTATTCACGTTAATAAAATACAATGGCAAACCCGGATTACATATTTGGCATTCGTGCCGTAATCGAAGCGATAGACGCCGGAAGAGAAATACACCGGGTCATGATTAAGCGCGATTTGAAAGGAGAGCTTGCATCGGAACTTTTCAGTGCCCTCAGAGGAAGTACTGTACCGGTTCAGAAAGTACCGGTTGAACGACTAAACAGGATTACCCGGAAAAATCATCAGGGTGTTGTCGCATGGATTTCGGAAGTGACCTATCACAACATTGAAACCATTATTCCCGGTTTATACGAAGCAGGGAAGGTGCCTTTCATTCTGGTTCTCGATGGAGTTACAGATATTAGGAATTTTGGTGCTATTGCCCGTACAGCGGAATGTGCCGGTGTGGATGCTATTTTGGTTCCATCCAAAGGTTCCGCGGTCATCAATGCCGATGCCATTAAAACATCTGCCGGAGCCTTACATAAAATTCCGGTTTGCAGAACAGGAAACCTGACAAAATCCTTGCAGTTTTTAAAAGGATCCGGGTTAATGCTACTTGGTGCCTCAGAAAAAGGAGATACAGTTTTTAATACCGGGGATATGACCGTTCCCATTGCAATTGTTATGGGTTCGGAAGATACAGGACTTTCTGCGGATGTACTGAAAATATGTGACCATTTGGTTTCTATTCCGATGGTTGGCACCGTTGGTTCACTAAATGTATCTGTCGCAGCCGGAATTTTGATTTTTGAGGTATTAAAACAACGTTTAGCATAATAAAATAATTGATTCACCATAGAATTAGTTTTACAGTTGGTATTCTCTTTTTGCTCCCCAAATGATTTGAATATTGCGTATGAAAGTAAAATACAGACTAATACTAATGCTTGTGCCGGTCATTCTTCTGGTAGCCGCAATGACACTGATTGTGCTTAAAGGAAGCGGGGACGTAAAGGAGGAATTAAATGTATTAATGGAACGCGATGTCAGTCTTGTAAAAGTAACATCCGAGCTACTGTCTGATGTGAATAATATTGTACCTCAGATAGATAAACTGACCCAGAGCATAAGATACAGTAATAATTGGGAGAAAGATCGTATAAATCTCCAAACCCAAAAAGATACCATTACTTTAGCATTGGACAAGCTGTCTGACAAGTTTGCGAATTACATGCCGTCTTATAAATTTGACTATACCGATCAGGTATTTTATGATAAACTTGCATTGGAAATTGAAATGAGAAAAGGCAACTTTATCAGTAAATACGAAGATTTTAATGAGAAAATCAGTGAGCCTGAAACATCTGAAGCGCAAAGAATTAAAGCTGGAATAGACTTCAGGACAACGGCTATTGAATTCAGTGAATTTTTAAGACACATTAATACCAGATACCACAAACAATTTGATGAATTTGTAAGGCATGTCATTGCACATACCAATAGAAATTATGCATTGTGGATGGGGTGGATGGTTGTAATATTTACGTTGGGTATATTTCTCCTTATTCATACCTATCGTACAATCAGCAGTCCTCTGGAAAGATTAAAAGAAGGGGTAGTTGAAATAAAGAAAGGTAACCTGGGATACCGGATACATGAAAATCCAAATTCTGAATTCAGTAAGTTATTTGAGGAGTTTAATAATATGGCTTCACGTATTTCTCTTGCACGTGGAGAAATAAGGGAAAAAAACGATGAGTTGTTAAGAGCCAATAAAAAACTCAATGCCGAAAAACTGAATGCTGAATCTGCTGATCGTCTGAAATCAGCTTTTCTGGCCAATATGAGCCACGAAATACGTACTCCCATGAATGGAATTGTTGGTTTTACAGAGCTACTTAATGAGGAAGGTTTAAGTGATAATGAAAGGAGAGAATACAGGTCCGTTATAAAAGTATGCAGTAACCAGCTGCTCAGGATCATTGACGATATTCTTGATATCTCAAAACTGGAAGCCGGACAACTTAAGCTGATTCCTGAACATGTGGACCTCTGCAGGTTATTCAGGCAGGTTCAAACCATTTATAACGGAACGGATAAAATTTCTGACGATGTGGATCTCTTATTTGAGATAAAATGGGAATGTAAGGAAGACATCTGGCTGGACTCCAAGCGCTTAAGTCAGATTATCATCAATCTTGTTGATAATGCACTGAAGTTCACCGAAAAAGGATTTGTGAAGGTTACAGCTGATAAAATAAAAGATAAACTCAGTATTAAGGTTACCGATACCGGAATAGGCATACCTCCGGAGAAACAGAAGGATATTTTCGAACGGTTTACCCAGGCTCACACCGATAGTTTTTTCAGCGGAAAACACAGTGGCACCGGTCTTGGTTTATCTATTGTAAAAGCCCTTGTTGACCTTATGGATGGTGAACTAAACCTTAGCTCAAAAGAAGGTGAGGGAACAGATTTCAGTATCCTGTTGCCACTTAATATTACTGGTAACGCATCATCTTACTCAGATACTTCCCGATAATATCAAATTCAAGATTGACCACACTACCTGGTTTAATCTGATGAAAATTGGTATACTCATATGTATAAGGTATGATGGCTACAGAAAACTGATTATCCTTTGAATTTACAACAGTCAGGCTTACGCCGTTCACACTCACTGAACCTTTTTCAACGGTGATGTAACCCTGTTTGCCTTTTTCCTTGTCAAATTCATATTCGAAAGTGAAAAACCAGCTGCCATCCATCTCTTCCACGCTAACGCAGGTCGCAGTCTGATCCACATGACCCTGAACAATATGACCATCCAAACGGCCATTCATCATCATACTGCGTTCAAGATTTACTTTATCACCTACATTTAAATGTCCGAGATTGGATTTATTCAGTGTCTCCTGAATAGCCGTAACGGTATATGTTTCATTTGTCAGATCCACTACAGTCAGGCATACTCCATTATGAGAAACGGACTGGTCTATTTTCAACTCGTTTACATAGGAACACTTCATGGTGATATGAAGGTTTCCTCCATCTTTTTTCAGCGATACTACTTCTGCTGCTTCTTCAACTATTCCTGAAAACATGTAAAAAAATTTTGGTGTAAAATTAGTAAAATGCGTTTGATTAACTGAATGATTTGATCAAAACTGATAATTAATTTAAAAATCAATAGTGTCCGGGTAAATAAGAATTTCAGCTAACTTAATCGGAAGTTATGGCTATTTTGTTTCGTTTTTGCAGCTGAAGGCAAAAACGAAACGCCCATGCGGCCTTGCTTCGCTGAAGCTATGCGAAGGCAATGCTTGAGCATAAAAAGTCCCGATTATTTTGCAACGAATTTTTATTGGATACTTAAAAGAGAGCGATAAGTGTATAGAGAATCATGCTTGTTTAGAGTGATCCTAAATTTAACCGACTTAATCTGTAGCTTAAAATCTTTTATTATTTTAAGCGGCTGAATAAAACTGAAAAGAATGAAAAAACTGATTTCCGGAACACTTTTACTGGTGCTGTGCACAGTTGGTTTTGCTAAAAATAATCTCATTTACGACTGGCGGGGAATGGACCGAAGCGGGGTTTATGATGAAAGGGGGTTGTTAAAAACATGGCCGGAAGAAGGCCCGGAGCTGGTGTGGTCAATCGACGGTGGCCTGGGAACCGGATATTCTTCTCCCATTGTAACTGATAATAATATATTTATAGCAGGTATGCAGGATTCCACGGGTCATATGTATTGCTACACGCTTGACGGGCAACAGGTGTGGGATGTGGCTTATGGCAAGGAATGGAATAAAAACAGCTTCCCGGGCGCCAGAAGTACACCGGTTGTAAAAGGTGATAAATTATTCATGTTGTCCGGTCAGGGTAAGGCATTCTGTATGAATACCCAAAAAGGAGAGATCCTCTGGAGCCTGAATATTGGTGAAAGGTTTAATGCAGAACCGCCCAATTTCGGTTTTTGCGAATCGCCGCTGCTGGTGGATGATGTCGTTATTTTTACACCCGGCGGGAAAACCACAGCATTGGTGGCCCTGAAACAGAAGGATGGTTCTGTGGTATGGGAAGCACCGGGTAGAAATGATGTCAGTGCATATTGCAATGCCGTATATTTTGAACATAACAAACGGAAGGTGGTAGCAACCATGACCCTGCATTACCTGATTGGTGTGGACTATGAAACCGGTGATTCCCTGTGGACGGCTTATTCTTACAAGAACTGGACTGATAATTGTATTTCGCCATATTATAAAAACGGGGCTTTGTTTATTTCATCGCCTTACGGTGAAGGTGCCCGGGTGTTTAACCTGAATGACGATGCTTCGGAAATTTCACTCAAATGGTACAATCAGGCTTTTGATAACCAAATTGGCGGAACCGTTGAACTGGATGGCAATGTGTATGGTATCTCCAATAAAAAACATACGTGGATGTCTGTAAATCTGGAGACCGGAACGACCAACTGGCAGGAGCGGGGCCTGAAAACCGGCAGCATTATTGCTGCTGATGATATGTTGTATTGCTATGGTGATGATGGTGTACTGGCACTGGTTGAACCTTCTGCAGAAGCATTTAATATTATCAGTAAGTTTAAAGTGTTCGACGGTCAGCAGCAGTTCACTCACCCCGTTATTGCCGATGGCAAATTGTATGTAAGATACCAGGATCAGATGAAGGTATTTAATTTGAAAAAGTAAATTAAAAATAGCAGCTTTAAAACATTCCCTTAAAATAATACAAGGTCTTCAGATCCGTGATTTGTTATATGCTACGGATAGAAATCTGTACCAACCAATGAGACAATATAACGGAGTAGACCGGAGCCTGCGACTAACGTGGGTTGATGTCCTTATCTAACACGCTTTAGATAAATTTCCAATTCATTATTATCCACCAGATTGTGAAATTTAAGGGAGTCCAATGCTGACCAGAGTGTGTCTTTTTCAGCGCATTCCGGGCACAAATTAAGTAAGTAACCGGTTTCATCCAGGTAGTATTCCTCATAAGGATCTTTTTCTATTATGGCCGCTTCAAGCATTTCTGCTGTGAAATTATCCGGAGTGTTTATGTAATCTGAAATGGATATGCTTGTATACGCTGTGTTTATGCCGTAATTTGGTTGTTCAAGGTAGTACCCTTTATAAATGTCGAAAGCCGGGTATTCCATCTGGACATCTTTCGGCCCAGGATAAGCCACCATGTTTTCTTTGTTTTTATCAAGTAATACATATACATTGTTTACAAGGTATTCCTTGCCATCTTTGAATTTAAAGATTTGTTTGGCAGGTGTACTGCAACATTCATTGTTATCGGAACAGGCACTTAATCCTAACAGGATGATTACCAGTAAAAGGGATAATCCGGATTTTTTCATTTTTTCAGGTTTTATGTAACAAAAATAAGAAAACAGTACACTTTTACCTAAAATATAGTGATGTTATTCAGACGGTTTAGTTGTTGTAAATCATACAATGCAGTAGGCAGGAGCGTGTGACCAACCAGTGGAATTAAATTTTTTTTATTTGCCTGAAGGGCAAAAACTACTTAGCCCGGGGCACCACCCGGGTAATATATGGTAATGTAAAACAAGGCCGGAGAAAACATCTCCACGTGAGAGAAAAACTTATCCAGGCCGCACGTCTGAAACGTTAGGCGAAATCATATAATATCATACGTCGGAGCCTGTTATCATCGTGTTTTTCGATATAGTTTTATAAGTCACTCCTTTTCTATCTGTAATAAAAACCATCAAGGTATTTCACTTCTTAACCCAGATCAATGAAATTGAAATACGCCGTGGATAATTTTGTTTTCATAATAATAAATTAAAAGATAAAGTTATGAAGGCTATAGAATGTTTAAAGTACGGTTCACCTGAAAACCTGGTTTTGAATGAGGTGGAAAAGCCATCGCCAAAAGATAATGAAGTACTCATTAAGATACATGCAACTTCGGTTACCACCAGCGATGTTCTTATTCGTGGATTAAAAGCATCACCTGTTGCCAGGTTTATGGTTCAATTGATATTCGGCTTTGGAAAACCCAAAAATTCCATTTTAGGAATGGTATCGTCCGGCGTTGTAGAACGAAAAGGGAAAGATGTCACGTTATTCGATATAGGAGATGAGGTTTTTGCCTATGGTTCTGTTTCACCAACAAAACGCCATTTTGGTTCTTATGCTGAATACATTTGCCTGCCTGAGGACTGGAATCTTGCGTTAAAGCCAACAAACCTTAGTTTTGAAGAAGCGGCAGCCATACCTTATGGTGGTTTACTGGCCACACATTTGTTAAAAAAGACATCTTTAAAAAGCGGAGACAGAGTTCTGATTTATGGAGCTTCAGGAAGTATAGGCACTATGGTATTACAACTGGCAAAAAATGCAGGAGCTAAAGTAACAAGCGTGTGTAGCAGTAAAAACTTTGGAATGGTTCATTCGCTGGGCAGTGATAAACTTATAGACTATACTTCGAGCAACGCAGAAGATCAGTTGGAAACCTATGATTATGTCATAGATGCAGTTGGGAATTCGAAATCATCAACGCTAAAAGAAAAGAGCAAAAAAGCACTTACACCGAACGGTAAATATATATCCATCGATCAGGGAACTCCTTTAACTCCAAAAGACGCTTTTATCAATCTGAAAACTTTGGCTGAACAGGAGAAGATCAAGCCAGTAATTGATCGGGTTTACCCTTTGGAGAAAATGGCTGATGCACATGAATATGTAGAAATGGGACATAAAAGAGGAAATGTGGTCATTACGGTTTGATAGATTTCACTAAATGAACTTGTCAATGCAGACTCAGAAAATAGCAGTAATTCAATAATAAACTGATGTTAAATAGGTCTTCAGTCAGCCATACCTGGTGGATTATTCGAGATAACGCTAAGTATTTGGCTGATAAATAAACAAAAGGATTTAAATAATCAGTACTAAGACAGGCTAATCATTATCAAGGGCAATCCGTTTTCTGATACGGCTTAAAGATTCCGGTTTTACCCCAATATAACTTGCAAGATGATATTGGGGAATTCGTTGGAATAATTCAGGCCTTGTTCTTAACAGTTTCAGATAACGTTGCTCAGGCGAGTCTGTATAATAAGAAGCCAAAGCTTCTCTTTGCTCAGCAAAGGCAGCCTCCATAATGGTTCGTGATATCGTTTCAAATCGGGGAAAGCGCTTGAATAATGCCTGACCTTGCTGTTCGTCTCCCTCAACAACCAAAGTATCTTCTACACAAATCCAATTATGCGTTGCAGCATTTTGCGGGGTAAAACTATTTAATGAAATGGCCCATTGTTCTTCTGTGAAGAAATTAGTCGTTTTTTCTTCACCTTCTGTCAGGATGTACTCTCTTACACAACCTTCCAGAATAAAATAGGTTTTGCTTGAAAATTGTCCTTCTTTTATCAGGAATTCACCCTTACTGAATCTCTTCGTTTGCATGCTTTCAGCGATGGCTTCCGCCTCTTCTTTTGAAAGAGGAGAAATTCCTGAAAAATAGGCCACAAATTTATTTTCCATGGTACATTCTTTATTGTTGTAATATATGCAAAAAAAATATCACTTATTATTGAATAAATAGCCATACGGAGTGTTAATATTCAAACCTAAAACGACTACACACGGAGAAAAGATTTACAAGTCGTAAAACTGTATGCACGATTAGTGTGTTGGGCCCGGTTTTATTTTGAACTTAATTCGGACAATGCCATATACAGCTCAAAAAGCATTGGATTTTTGTATTCATTATTCCATAGAATAACGATTCGGTTTTTTTCTAAAAAACGTAGTGCATAACTTGAAGTTCCTTTACCTGCACCACCATGGCTTACTGTTGCATCCATCTCATTATTGGTATAAGGAAGGTCTATCAGGCTAAATCCATACCCGTACGGACTCTGATGCGGACCCCATTGGCTTTTCGCTTCTTCGGGTAATGAATGAGGTTTAAAAGCAAGAGTCCAGGACTCTTTTGAAATAAGTTTATCTGTTCCAACAGCCTGCATAAATTTATGCAAGTCACGTAGCGTGGTCTTTTCTCCGCCAGGACCTGTAAAATCCAGTTCATTGGCAGGAAGAAGTGCTTTTCCATCTTCTAAATAATACACTGGCATATATGGGCCGTAAATGGGGGAAGACCAGTAGGTCTCGTTCATGTTGAGTGGCTTAAAAATATGCTCCTGCAAAATTGCGTTATAATCTTTTCCCAGGTGTGCCATTATCACCTCCGATAGCAAGACATATCCGGTATTGCTGTATAAAAATGCTGTTCCCGGTTTAAAAGCCAGCTCCGATTTAGCAATTTTATTTTCAAGAATACTCCTCTGACTTTTTTCATCATGTTCAGCTACTTCTCGTTCCCCATAAACTCTACTTTGAAATCCTGAACGATGACTGAGAAGATGATGAATTGAAATACTGTCTGCTAGTTTATGCTTGAACCAGGGCAGATGTTTGGAAATCGGATCTGTTAAAAGAAGCTTACCATTTTCTGCAAGTTGAAGAATAAGTATAGCTGTGAACATTTTTCCAATACTGGCATCCCAAAAACGCATTTCAGGAGAATTTGGGATATTCAGATTTCTATCAGCCAATCCAAAGGCGTTTTCATAGATTATTTGATTTCCTTCTGCGACTAACAAACCACCATTTAGTTTTCCTTCTTCGTGTAGTTTTTTTGCTACACTATCAATTTTTACAGCGTTCTCCAGGGTTAATTGACAAAAAACAGATTGCACTGTTATGAAGAGAATTGTGATAATTATATGCGTTTTTTTCATCATAGTAAACTGTTTAATACTGACTTATTGTAAAAGTGAATCATTCTTATGTTTTCTTTGTTCATTCCAGTTGTTTAACTGCAATGCAATCAAAATTCCAATAACTACTAAAAGAATTTCGTCAATGGCATAGCTGATATAACCGCCAGCCTTATTCCTCTGGATATTTTAAAGAAGAGGAACATAAATGACCCGTTAAAAGATTAATGGGTATGATCCTCAAGATAGTGTTCTTTCAGGATGTCTTCCCCGAAATCATTTCCTTTTTCCCGCCAGATCGAATGTATATGATTTCCGTTTTGCCGAAACCCCATATTATCAAATTCAATGATAAAGCCCGGGCTGTTGATCACATAATAATGAGCCTTTTGGGCAACGTAGCTTCCGATCCATGCAAAATAGATGCTGTCCAAACCTGTCTTGTAAAATTTATCCAGATATTCGCGTGCCTTGTCATGCTCCAGGTTATTCATATATTCTGTAACGATGTACTTCAAATATTCCTGTTGATCCGACGTCAAGTCACTCGCTTTAATCCCTTCGTAAGTTGTTAAGCGCTGTGAACTGTTGGGACTGGTGATAATATCAGCCGGAACATCCCTGCTCAGGGTTGCAATGGCCTGCTGATCTTCCGAAAGGGCATTGATCAGCTGAAACCCATAGTCTTCCTCTTTACTTAAAACACGTAGCCCGGCGTACTTCGTTGTATGAACTTCGGCGGGATCAGTACCCAGGAAAAATGGTGTAACCGAAAAATTATCACCAAGGGCAGACACGTTGATGGAAATATGATGGCCCGTAAACTGAAATCCCCAGGGATTTGTGCCTCCCGGTTTGCCCCAGATTGCGATGTAATAATTACCATACTTCCAATTCAAATCCCGTATATACTTTATTGCTTCATCGTTGATCTCCTTCTTTTTGTAGGCCGTTTCATAAACTTCATTTAAAATATCATCCAGCATCATGATGCCCGTGATCTTTAAATAGCCCTGTGAACTTAACAGGGTTGTAAGCACATGATGAAATTGAATCTTGCTTTGTTCTGACAAATCACCGTATCTGATTCCCGGCCGTTTTGCCAGGCCAACAGGAAGGTTTGTCCATTTTGTCCGGGATGTGTCGCTAAACTGATAACTGACGGTTTGTAACTGATCAGCATTCAGGGTATGCATGAAAGCCACCAGTTGTTGCCCGATTTTTTGGCTGGTTTGACCACTGATTCCGCTAATCGCAATTAGAAAAATCAGGATTAAAATTCCTGTTCTTTTCATTAGACAGACTTATTTGAATATTCGTAATATTAGTTTTAATTCATCGATTAAATTTTGTGTTTTTTCTTTTTGGTGTAATAGAAACGCGTAATGAATATTTGCCGTAATGTATCTGTAATTTATTAAGTTTATCATGATCAGTTGATTTGCCGGATCTTCCAGTTGGGAAGCGGTAATCGCTTTTAAATTTTTTTCGTTTAACCGGATGTAGTTTTCCAACGAATCTTTTACATGTTGGCTCAGTAAATTCGACGTTAATATGTCATCATAAACAGAAGACGTTTGAAGTTCACTCAACCTCATCACACCGGGTACAAAAACGGCATCCGTAAATAAATTATTATTTTTATTGATTATCAGCTCTAAACGTTCTAATTCCTGATAGTAGTTTATGAGTTCACCTTTAAATTTATTATCGCTTATAATGTCTACATTTCCTGAGGAGAGCAGTTCAGTGTAAGTAGGATTGATTTTTACAAAAGTTCTTCGGTCGCATAAGCCTCCAATGGCTGATGTAAAAGAACTATCAACATTGAATTTATGAAATTCTTTATAATACGTTAAAATTGATTTTGCCATTTGTGAAAAAACTAATTCAGTCTTCAGCTGATCATCAATTGATTTACGTTGTTCTATTAAATCGCGTTCAATATTTTTAAGGTAAACAGATTCCTTATTTTTTTCTATTCTGATGGAGTTCCAGTTATTAACCTGAAGGGCGATGAGGATTCCAATGACCACCAACAGAATTTCGCCAATGGCATAACGCAGGTAGGCAGCAACTTTGTTTTGGGCGGCCAGTTTTTGTCGGATGTTTCTGAAAAACGTAGTCATTGTAAATTGAAAATTGTGTTAATGAAGTTCATTGTCAATAAGTTGAATTAAATATTGAGTTGTTTCCTGTTGTTCATGGCAAAGCCTGTAAATATTTTCTGATACCTTTTTTCTTACCTGTAGCTGATTTTTTAATTGTAACCGTTTTTCGGGTATGAGTTTCTGATTATTATCAATTTTTCCATCTTCAGTTAATTTGATATTTAAAGAATTATTGGAAAAAAATGTGCCAAACTGTCTATCGACAATGAATAGATTATTATTATTTATTACTTGTGTAATGTAATCCAGTTGTTGATAATAACGCGCTATTGCGTCTTGCAGTTCGGAATTTCTTAAAAGCTTTTTGTCTCCGTTTTTATTCATGCCGATATAACTTGTTTTATTTGCAATAAAAGTCCGTCGTTCGGATAAATTTTCCAGGAGGGAATTGAGTTTTTCCAATGGTAATGAAGATGACAAATACAGGGAAGCAGTGTCGGTTTTAGCAATCATAAGTTTTTCAAAATGAAGTTGTTCGTTTATTATTTCCTGCTGTAAAACCAAATCCGACCTTATGTTTTCCAACGTGTTTCTTTCGAGCTCAATATTTTTTATGTCTTCTTTCCAGTTATTCACCTGCAGCGCTATTAGAATTCCTATAACAACCAGTAAAATTTCACCAATGGCATAGCGCAGGTAAGCCATTACTTTGTTTTCGGCAGCCAGCTTTTTGCGGATATTTCTAAAGATACTAATCATTCGTATAATACATCTTCATATTTAAGTATAAGAACTACAATTCCGGTATTTAAATCTTCTTTCCTTTAAAGAGGGCATAAATAGCCATGGCGTGTCCGTGTCCGAGTTCAAAATCATCTTTCAGCCATTGCACAATTTGTCCGGCTTTTACATCAGATTTCAGTTTGCCATTCTCCAGAAATCCTTTCTGAGTGGCTAAATCTTTAAAGTCTTCAGGTGATTTCCCCGTTTTTTTCTGAATATTGTCTAAGTACGCTTGAAATGACATGGTTAAATTCGTTTATTTCGTGTTTAATATCCATTCGTTTACAATGCTTGACAGCTCTTTTTTTCCATGGTCAATGTCAGACCTGTTTTTGAACGTTACAACTGCTCTGTCGTTTTCTTTCCATACTAAAAGTTTTGACTGTGACTGAATAATTCTATCTTTTGGTTGCTCTTGTTTTTTAGCATCTCTGTGAAAGATCAATTGTATCTGTTTGGGTGGTTGAATTCTCATGGTTATCCTGTCCTGCTGATCAAACGTGTATTTAGGACCGTTCCATTTTATGTTTTCTGTTAAGCCGCCTGTTGAACCTAAAATTATTTCCCGGAGAAGTTCAATCTCATGTCGCATTGGATGGTTTAATGCATCTAAAAACTGAGTCACTTGAATATTTAATTGACACATAATGAAACCTTGATGTATTAGCACTTGTATATATTCTTTAATCTCTGTTGATCCGGTTCTGTTAAGTGTCAGGGGCGTTTTACGGTATAATTCAGTTCCGTCACTCCGTTGATAAATTGCCTCGTACTCACCAGATTCAGCTTTATTTTTGCTTTGATGTCTGCAAACAAGGGGATGCCATGACCCAGGATCACCGGATTGACAAACAACCAGAAGCCGTCAATTAAATCCAGTTGCATCAGCGCATGCGTCGCTGACGGGCTTCCGAAGAGCAGGATCTCGCTACCATCTCCAGAATCGGGACCGGACTGTTTCAGGGCTGTAATCTGCTCCACAAGGTTGTCGCTGATCACCGTTGTGTCAGGTGAGCCTGAACCGGACAGTGTTTTGGACAGCACCACTTTGTGCACGGTTTTATACCAGGCCGAATGTTCAATGTCGTGCCGGGTGGCATTGGGTTGATCGGCTGCCGTAGGCCAGTAATCTTCCATCATCCCGTAGGTGACCCGTCCGTATAAGGCCGTATCCGTTTTGCCTATCCGTTTGCCGACAAAATCAAATAGTTCTTCATCCACCGTAATCCAGTCCATCTCACCCTTAGGTCCGGCTACAAAGCCATCCAGCGAGATGTGCATAAATGAAATCAGTTTTCTCATTGCCTCTGTGTTTATTATTGTTTCAGCGTTTCACTATTATCTTATTTAAAGAAAATTCTCAGAGAAAATGTTTGCAATACTGCTTCCAGCAGCCAGGCCGCAGATCAGAAGTTTTAAATGCAAAGGAGATAAGTGGAGACAATAATATAAAGGGTAAACTATTGCAATACTAACGCTGTAAACGTGTGTATTGTTTAATGCAGACGAGGGATTTGATGATGAATTTTTAAAGGAAGTAGAAGGGGAGGTTAAAGAGAGTCAGATAAATCGAAACTATTTCAATTTATCGGGCACTGTTTTTTACAACTATACCGTGTGTTGGTTTTAGTATTTTTATGTTAACCATTTATCAAAGTTGTCTCTATTTATTACTTCAAATGACGAATCGGGGTAAGCATTTTTCCATTGTTTTGGAATCTTAACTTTTGATTCTTTCCATTTAAATTCATAACCAAAAAGAGAACCATCTCTTTCTTCAACCCAATCAATCTCCTGTTGCTCATAAGTTCTCCAGAAATAATTATTAGATGAAAGTCTATTGTTTTCTTGATATTTAAGTCGCTCACTAATCATATAGTTTTCCCAAAGTGCTCCAACATCATTCCGCGATTCAATGGGGTTAAAATTTGCAATCACGGCATTTCTTATTCCATTGTCAAGAAAGTACCATCTGGAATTCTTTGTGATTTCCTTTCTTAGGTTTCGACTAAATCCTTCTACTTTATGAAGAATGAAAACTTTGCTTAATAAATCAAGATACTTTTCTACAGTGTTCTTGCTGATTCCGAGTTGTTTGCCCAACTCTTGTAATGACACTTCGCCTCCAATTTGAAATGCTATTAACCGTAAAAGGTTAAATATTTTTTGTGAGTTCTTTATGTTTTCATAAACCAGGATGTCTTTTAGGAGATATGAACTTACCATTTCATTTAGGTAGTCTATTTTGTCTTCCCGGTCAGGTATTTGTAGTAATTCAGGATAATTACCCAAAATTAGCCTTTCTCTTACCTTATCAATTTTTTCAAAGTTATTTTCAATTTGATTGTATTCATTTTCAGAAAGTGCATAAAGGTTGAATGAATACTTTCTTCCAGTCAATGGCTCGCCTGCATCCTTATGAATGTCGAAAGACGAAGAGCCAGAGATGATTATTTTTAAGTCTTCAATTTCGTCAATCATTATTTTCAGTTTTGAGCCAATCTCAGGAATTTTCTGAGCTTCGTCAATGTAAAGAAATTTGTATGAACCTAGCAGTTGCTTATAATTTTCAACACTTCTGATTGCAAGTTTATCATGGACGTTAATATCCTCACCATTTAAGGATAGCACAGGTTCGTCAATTTTTTCAAGTAATTCTTTGACAAGAACAGTTTTTCCAACTCTTCGTGCGCCAAAAACTATTACAACTTTGTTGGATTGTAACTTCTTAATTATATTCTCAGATAAGTCTCTGACTAAATAATTCATAATACCGTCAATTTGTTGACGCAATTTATACTATTTTCGTCAATTTATCAAGTATATAATCGGTTCTTTAATGTTAAAGCTAACGTTCCCATGGTATGTTGTTGTGCTGTTGACAATTATAGGAAGTGCAGATAGTCAAGCCGAAAACGACGGCATACGGAATATGGATTTGCAGGATAAAACAAAACCGTATACACCCATGACAGGATCTTAGCTCCTGCCTTCTTGTCTGTTCGAAATGTTTAATATTACATCAGTTCTCATCTGGAATTCTATGCGTTATCCATAACATTTTTTGCTATTTAGTTTAGGAATGAAATTTCTCACCATTCTTTAGCATCTCAAGAATTGCCTTCATTCTTTTATGTCTGGTTTCAGGTTTTTTAGCGGTTTGCAGTCGCCATACAATTGAGAAAATATTGGTTTTGTTGAGTGTTTTGAAAAACGCTTCTGCCTTTTTATCCTTAGCCAGTTCATTTAAAAAGTCCTCAGGGACAACCATGGTGCCGGAGGATTCATACGCCTGCTCCCATCTTCCATCTGCTTTTGCTGCTTCTACTTCTTTAATGCCTGCTGCCTGCATCATTCCTGATTTGTAAAGTCGTTCAACATGCTCGCGATTTCTTTTAGACCAGATGCTTTTGCGTCTTCTTGGTGTGAACCTTTGAAGCCATGATCCTGCATCATACGTTTTTTTTTGTCCATCAATCCAACCATAGCATAATGCTACATCAAGTGCCTCCGCATAGGTTATTGTAGGTACTCCGGATTTTATCTTGTAAATCCGCATCCAAATGCCTGTTGATATTTTATGGTGTTTTGCCAACCATGACGTAAACTCTTCCGTAGAAGTGAAGGTCAGAACAGGCAAATCCGGTTTTTCTGCTTTGTTTTCGCCCTGTGTTTCATTTTTCATTTGACTGAAATATTAACTGTCTTGTTTTTAGCCGCTGCAATACACTGTGTTGGGTGCTGTTATTTATTCACTACCGCGGTATTACCAAATCCACTATATATTATTTCTCCATTCGATGTGTCAATTTTGACAATTTCATACTTGGTTATTGTTAAATTATCCTCAGTTTTTTCGGAAAGTATATTATGGACTTCCCATATGAGTTTTTTGGATTTATCATCTTGTTTTAATGTAAACTCTATTTTATTAGCATTCTTCTTAAATGCTTTTAAAGCATATCTTTTAGCTTTTCGTTTTGAAATGCCGTGATAATTTTTATTCCTTTTTATAAAATCAGGTACACCGGAATCAAAAATGCTACATTTTAAACTATCATCTATATTTATAAAAAGAGTACTTTGTAATTCCTGTAATTTTGGGATTTGTAAAAAATATTTAAGAAAGATATTTTTGAATGTCTTTATTGTATCAACTTCTAAAAAATTTACTTTGTTTAAATCGGTATAAATTAATGAAGTCGAATCTATCACATAATAATTGACATATTTCTTTCCAATTGCTTTATTTAAAGCACTGTCTGCAATGTTGATAAAATACTCTTTTGAATAATTTTGAGAGTGAATATTTCCTGAAATAAGAATAAAAAAGATTATTATGAGGATATTTGTCTGTTTATTCATTTATTCAAAGTTCAAATTTCAAAATGGCAGCCGGTTTTAATTGCACCAACGTTTAGTATATGCAAAGTAGGCGATTGCGGGCTTCAAAACTATCAAACCGTTGAGAAGTTGAAGCGGGCTATACCCCTAGAATTTACTACTGTTTCGCCTATTTTGTATATACATTGTTGACAGTAGTTATTCTTATTTCAATAATAATTTTTCAAGTTTTCTATGCAATTCATTACGCTGGTTACTATTTGTAAAATATACATATCCAAATTTCTTCTCTCTGTTTATCTCAAATCCTGTTGAATAGCCCAAATTATTACCTATATGGGCATAGTTTGTTCCTTGGTCAGACTGGATCATCCCAAATCCAAGGCTCCAGGCAGTATAACCCAGGTTCTCTGTGTACCAATTTTCATCTTTGAATTTAAAATTCTCTTTAAACATCTCCTTGTAGCTTTCAGATGTCAATTCTCTGTTTTCAAGAATAGCTGCTAAAAACTTTGCATAATTATGAACATCGGTGTGCAGGCTGCCAGATCCAGAAAAAATACTTTTATCCACCCATGGATTAAAAATAATACTGTCCCCATTGTGTCCACTGGCTAAGTTGGATTTTAAGTAGTCATTTATCTGAAAATGGAAATGTTCCAGTTGCAATGGTGTTGCAACCTCTTCCTGAAATAAGCTATCAAGATTATACAAATTACAGTTGTTTAAATGAGCCACAACTTTTGTGAGATAATCATATCCTTCTCCTGAGTATTCAAAATCAGTACCGGGAGTAAATTTAATATTCAATTTTAAGTCAGGTTCTATCCATCTCAAGTTGCAAAATCCTGAAGTGTGCGATAATACCATTCGGGCAGTAATCAATTTATACCTTTCATCCTGTTCAATATCAGGGTATGGTAAATATTGATAAAGGGGAGTATCCAAATCCAACAATCCTTTTTCAACCTGTTTCATCACAAAAAAGGTGAAAACTGACTTCCCGATTGATGCCGCTTCAAAAGTTGTAATCGAATCAATAGGCTCTTTTGTATTCACATCCTTTATTCCATAATAGTTTTCATAGACAATTTTTCCATTATTTATTAATGCAAATGCCATTCCTTTAATATTTAAGGAATCCATTTGATTATTGATGTATTTGTCTATTTCTGCCTTAGAAATTGATTTTCCTGATAATGTCTCAAAATCCTCATGTTTCTTATTGCATGATGAAAACAATAAAGTAAGTCCAATTATTAGTCCTAATGTTTCTCTCATTTTGTTAATCATAGTTGAGTTTATAATCGTTGGTTTTTAATTACTGGCAACTAATATATATACCTACAATTATTCGGTTTTATGTTCCGGTTAATAGGATTGAGCCGAATTCTTATCTGCTTTATTTTTAGTATTATTTTAAAATAATATTGCATTACAGGTTATATCAGAGCGTATCCAAAAGATACAGGTTCTTTTCATTTCGGTGAGACTAAAATACATAAAAATGTAATGCAAAGGACATAAGAGGAGGTATTATAATTAAACATACCCGGACCGGTTGTCTTTGGTATATAAAAACGACTTTAAATGGCCATGCTGAAAATGCAAGCCAGCACCGCGATATGAAATTTGAAGAGCTGGTGGAGTGGGTAACAGACTATGAAGTCATAGCCGGTATTGCGATAATCATAAACCGTTGTTTTTTGCGGTTTATTGCGTGATAACATGCGTAATTTTTTCAATTCCAATATTCGAAATAGTTCAGTATTTGTTCAATCTGGTTTTCTGGTTGCAGATAAAAATCAGGTGCAATGCCTCGTGAATCAACACCATTTATTTTGTAATCATACACATTAGTTGTTGGATAAACAATATAGAGAGAGTCTTTAATGATTTCATTCACACAGACATCTCCAAAATCAACGGCTCCGGCTGTATTTTCTCCAAAGATTTTAACTTTAAAACTTTGTTTAGCACAAAGAACAAATTTTTCCGCAGAACTGCCTGTATTTCTGTCAACAAGAACAGCTACTCTTTTGGGATACTGGTTAACACCCGATGGGCTATATTCAGTAATGAAGTTATGATGGCTTTTTTGCCAGGGTGCATCTATAATTTTGTTTTCCTCCTTTTCAGTAAGAGTTCCCATTTTATTTCTTGTTTGATGAGACGCCCAGTTTTCTTTTGTTGCCAATAATTCATACCTGCGCGTATACATATCATTTGTTGCAATTAACGGGAGCAGACGTCGGTAAAATAAATTTTTACCCCCGCCATTCCTTCTCAGGTCAATGACAAGGTTTTCAAAATGTAACATAGAATCCCTTTCTATGGCACAATTTAACAGGCTGTCTAATGCAGCCTGGTTATCGAAATCCGGAATCTTCAGATAGTAGGTATGGGTATCAATGGATGCGCATTTAAACGTGTCAGTTGCTATGGGAGCGTTTTTGTAAAAATCGGAGATCGTCAGATACAGGTGTCTGTCTTCAAAAAAATCCATGTAAAGCTTTATGTTTTTTGCTAAATCAGAGATCGTATTCAGATGGGTGTCTCGCAGGTTTGTTTTGAAATAGTTGTAGTAATCCAGCTTTCCATTGCTTATATATTGATATCCGATATAATTCTTCTCAATGATTGAAACGGTCTTTTTAAAATTTGCATCGTAATTGCTTTGCGGGAAGCTGGAAAGTTGAATTATAAGGAATATAACGATTAAAAAAAATCTCATACGTTTTTGTTTTTATGTATGCTACGGTCACTTGTATGTGGTCGGGCGGAATTTCGAAAAGAAATCCTGTCAGATCCGCAGGAAAGTCGGCACGAGGTATGACTTGTCAGACTGCTAAAACACCCGCCTGCCATATACAATTCGTTGGCGGTAGTTTTTATTCTTTTAAAAATTGTTTAATTGTCAATAGAAAAATTTCTTTTTGGTCTTTAAATACCACATGATTAGCATTTGGAATAGTCATAACTTTCGATTTTTTTATCAATTCAGATGTTTCTAATAAGTCATTATCGGAAATAATTGGGTCATTTTCTCCTCTCAGAAGGAGTGTTTGACACGAAATATTTTTAATTTCTTCATTTGGGTATCCCGAATTGCTTTCATCAAGCCATAATCTAACCAATTCCTTACCAAGTCTGTCAACATCCGGTTCGGAATTATTTTTTTCATAAATGTCATAATTTGAAGGATACCTTTCCTTTAAAATTTCCCCTGTAATTTTTGAAAAGATTCCTTTCATCGGTTGGATATTTTTTACATGCCATCGGGAACCAATCGTGATGAGTTTTTTAATGTTTAAATCCGAAAATGATGCAAGTCTATAAGCAATAACTCCACCATCACTAAAACCCAAAATATTTAACTCATTTATTTCTAAATGATTCAAAATTGTTTCTATATCATTCTGAAGTAATTTGTAGGTCAATTCCCTGTTACCAAGAGTAGATTTACCTTGCCCGCGACAATCAATTCCGATAATCTTGTATTGGCTAAGCAGGTCAGGCATTATATCATTAAAATTTTCAATATTACCAAAGCCTCCATGCAGAACCAATAATGGAGGGAAATCTTCAGCTCCAATTACCTCGTAATAAATATCCGCACTCTCAATGTTTACATATTTTCCTGTTGTATGATTAAATCCTTTCATATTGTGTTTGTTAAAGCACATGGTTTACAAAGTTATAAGCACATGCTTTACACTAAATTAGTGCTTAGCCTTATTGGTTTT